>NZ_JBEXTS010000005.1:262245-438309 GCF_040628815.1 Streptomyces sp. NPDC006140
CGCGAACGACCTCACCAGGCCAGCTGCGCGATCTCCTCCGCCACCACCGCGCAGGCGTCCGCCGCCGGGTCGATGAGCGGGAAGTGCCCGACGTCCTCCAGCAGCGTCACCCCCACCATCTCCCCGGCCTTCGCCGCCGCGTCCGCGTACGACTCGGCGACCGCCTGCGGCACCACGAGGTCCGCGCGGCCCTGGACGAGGGTGGTGGCGATGCCGGTGGGCAGCAGCAGCGCCGGGTCCGCGTACGGCTGCCGCTCGGCGAAGTGCTCGTCGCCGCCGAGGAGTTGGCGCACGGCACCCCCGCACACGTCCAGCTTGTCGGCGACCGCGAGGTCCGCGATCGGGGCGAGGGCGACGACGCCGCGCAGGGCCGCCGGGCCGCCGGCCCGCCAGGGCGAGTCCGCCGGCAGGACGTGCCGGGCCGCGCCCCACAGCGCGAGGTGCCCGCCCGCCGAGTGCCCGGTGAGGACCGTCCGGCGCGGGTCGGCCTGCGGCAGCAGCTCCCGGACCAGCGCCGGGAGGGCGTCCAGCGCGGCGGCGACATCGTCGAAGGTGTCGGGCCAGCGGCCCGCCACGGGGTCGTCGCCGCCACCGCGCCGGTACTCGGCACTGGCCACGGCGAACCCGCGGCGGGCGAGGAAGTCCGCGAAGGGGCTGACGTGGCGCCGGTCGTACGGCGCGCGCCAGGCACCGCCGTGCAGTACGAGGACGACCGGGGCGGGGCCGCCCGGGCCGCCCTGCCCGCGCGGGGCGTAGAAGTCGATCACCTGGTCGGGGTGGTCGCCGTAGGCCGCGGTGGCGTCGGGGTCGACGGGCGCGTGGGAGAACACCGACTTCTCCTCGGCCGCGGCCCGTGCTGCTGCGACGTCGTCCGTCATGCTCCAACCTTCCAGCGATGAACCGTACGGGGCGTACCAGTTGAGAGTTCAGCCGTTGGCCGGGACGGTATCAGGCGCGTGACATGCGGGGACACGGGGATGTCACGCTGGGTGAAGACCGGGCGGTGCGGTCGTCGACGTGCGGCGGGGCCGGGCCCGCGCTGCGGATTCCCGGCCCCGCCGGGGCTCACGCCAGCGTCCGGGCCAGCACCCGGGCCGCCCGCTCCACGTCGGCGAACCCGACGTACAGCGGGGTGAACCCGAAGCGCAGCACGTCCGGCGCCCGGAAGTCGCCGACCACACCCTGCTCGATCAGCCGTTTCATCACGTCACCGGCATCACCGCAGCGCAGCGCGATCTGGCTGCCCCGCTCCGCGTGTGCCACCGGCGTCACGCACTCGACCCGCCCCTCGGGCACGTACTCCGCGACGCACTCCAGGAAGAAGTCCGTCAGCGCGAGGGACTTGGCCCGCACGGCCGCCACCGACACCCCGTCCCACACCTGAAGGGCCGCCTCCAGGGCGAGCATGGAGAGGATGTCGGGCGTACCGACCCGGCCGCGCGGGGCACCGGAGGCCGGCTCGTAGCCGGTCCGCATGCCGAACGGCTCGGCGTGGGAGTTCCAGCCGGGCAGCGGCGAGTCGAACCGGTCCTGCAACTCCCGCCGCACATACAGGTACGCCGGTGAACCGGGCCCGCCGTTCAGGTACTTGTAGGTGCAGCCGACCGCCAGGTCCACCCCGTGCTCGTCGAGCCCGACCGGCAGCGCGCCCGCGCTGTGGCACAGGTCCCACACGACGTACGCCCCGGCCCGGTGCACGGCGGCCGTCAGCGCCGGCAGGTCGTGCAGCCGGCCGGTGCGGTAGTCGACGTGGTTGAGGAGCACGGCGGCGGTACGGTCGCCCAGCGCGGCCGGGACATCCGCCGGTGCCACGGGCCGCAGCGTGCGGCCGGTCAGCCGGGCGGCGGACTCGGCGATGTACCCGTCGGTCGGGAAGGTCGTGGCGTCGACGACGATCTCGTCGCGCCCCTCCCCGGCCATGCGCACCGCGCCCACCAGTGCCTTGAAGACGTTGACGCTGGTGGAGTCCCCGACCACGATCTGCCCGGACGCGGCCCCGACCAGCGGGGCGATCCGGTCTCCGATCCGCTCGGGCGCGGTCCACCAGCCGCTCTCCTCCCAGGACCGGATGCGCAGTTCGCCCCACTGGCGGCGGACGACGTCCTCGACCCGCCCGGGGACGATGGCCGGCAGCGCGCCGAGGGAGTTGCCGTCGAGATAGACGACGTCGTCGAGGACGAACTCGCCGCGCTTGCCGCCCAGTTCGTCGGCGGCGTCCAGCTTCTCCGCGCGCACGCTCAGCTCAGACATACGACCGCGCCGTCCACAGCTCGGGGAAGACGTTCTTCTGCGCGCGCTTCTCCAGCCAGGCCACCCCGGCGGAACCGCCCGTGCCGGCCTTGGCGCCCATCGCGCGGCGCGTGGCGACGAGATGGTCGTTGCGCCAGCGCCACACCAGCTCGGCGACATCGCTCAGCGCCTCGCCGAGGCGGGCGAGCTCGTCGCTCTCGTCACCGGAGTACACGGCCGCCCAGGCCGCCTCCACCTCCGGCGACGGCTCGTAGCGCCGGGACACGTCGCGCCGCAGCACGGCCTCCGGGATGTCGTGCCCGCGCCGTGCGAGCAGCCGCACGACCTCGTCGTACAGGCTCGGCTCGTGCAGGGCCTTCTCCAGCTCGGCGTGCACGCGCGGCGCGCCCCGGTGCGGGACGAGCATGGACGCGGACTTCTCGCCAAGCAGGAACTCCAGGCGCCGGTACATCGCCGACTGGAAGCCGGAGCCCTCGCCGAGGGCGCTGCGGTACGAGTTGAACTGGGCCGGCGTGAGCTGGGCCAGCGGCCTCCAGGAGGCGTTCAGCGCCTCCAGCTCGCGCACGGACCGCTTCAGCGCGGCGGTGGCGGTGGGCACGTCGTCGCCCCTGAGCGCGCGGGCCGCCGTCTCCCACTCGTGGACGATGACGGTGAACCACAGCTCCATCACCTGGGTCGTCACCAGGAAGACCATCTCTCCGGGGTCGTCGGAGAGGGTGTGCTGGAGGTGGGTGAGCACGTCCGCCTTGACGTAGTCCTCGTACGGCGTGGTGCCCTGGAAATCGAGATGCGGGGTCTCGGGCTCGTGAGCCTCGTGGGACATCGCTGTCTCCTGCAGATAACTCCGGGTAGCGGTCCGCCCCTGCCGATGCCGGCACGGGGGCCCCGGTCCCCAGGGGCATACTCCGCAATCGTCCCCCGAAACCGCAAGGCCCGCCCGCTCGGGACGGCCGGGCCTCACGCACACGGGCTGTTCGTCAGCCCAGGACCTGCGCCGCCGTCGGCGAGGAGTCCTTCAGGAACTGGGAGCAGCGCTCGTACTCCTCCTGCTCGCCGATCGCCTGCGCGGCACGGGCGAGGGCGTGCAGGGCACGCAGGAAGCCGCGGTTCGGCTCGTGCTCCCACGGCACGGGGCCGTGGCCCTTCCAGCCGTTGCGGCGCAGCGCGTCCAGACCGCGGTGGTAGCCCGTGCGGGCATACGCGTACGACTCCACGGCCGCGCCCCGCTCGAACGCCTCGTCGGCGAGCTGCGCCCAGGCGAGCGAGGAGGTGGGGTGAGCTGCGGCGACGTCGACGGGCGAAGCACCCGACGCGAGCATTTCCCGGGGCCCGGGGTCGTCGGGGAGATGAGTCGGGGGCGGACCCCCGAGGAGGTTCTCGTGAATGGACATGCCCCCAAGTCTGCGCCATCCCACTCACCGGCGGGCAGCCACCTGGCTGCGGGCCGCCGGTTCAGCTAGCTGCGGGCAATCGTGCCGCTGGGGCGGCACGGGTGGGCGCAGCGGCACCCCGCTCCGCCGGGTTGCGGACCCACCCAGCCTCAGCAGCAACGCCGAGCACCGGAACAACCGCCCTCACCGCAACCGCTTCCGCACCGGCTCCCCCTCCAGCGGCGGCGCCCCCACACCCCCCTGCCGAAGACACTCCGGCCGCTTGCACGCGACCGGCGGCCTCCGCACCACCGCGACAGCGACCGACGCCCCCACCACCAACACCCCCGCACACCACCCCATCGCCCGCCCGAACGCCGCGTCGAAGGCCCCCGGCGTCCGATACGCCTCCTCCCCCATCCCCGCCAGCAACGGCAACGCCGCCACCGCCACCAGCCCCGCCGCCCGCGCCGCCGCGTTGTTGATCCCACTGGCCAGCCCGGCCCGCGCCACGTCCACGGACCCCAGCACGGTCGCCGTCAGCGGCGCCACCAGCGTCACCATCCCCAGCCCGAGCACCACCAGCGCCGGCAGCACATCGGCCGGGTAGGACGCCCCCGGCCCGACCCGCAGCATCAGCAGCATCCCCGCCGCGCACAGCAGCGGCCCCACCGTCAGCGGCACCCGCGGCCCGATCCGGTCGGCCAGCTCCCCCGAGCGCGCGGACAGCAGCAGCATCAGCACGGTCGTGGGCAGCAGCGCCGTACCGGCCGCGAGGGCCGAGTAGCCGACGACGACCTGCAACTGCAACGCGGCGAGGAAGAAGAACCCGCCCAGCGCCGCGTACACGCACAAGGTCACGAGATTGACCGCCGTGAACTGCTGCGACGCGAAGATGTCCGGCGGCATCATCGGCTCGGCCCGCCGCCGCTCGACGACCACGAACGCGACGGCAGCGGCCACCCCGGCCACCGCCGAGACCACCGCCACGACACCGCCCGCCCCGGCCTCGATCAGCGCGTACGTCACCAGCGCGAGCGCCACCGCCCCCAGCACCGCCCCGAGCACGTCGAACCGCCCGTGCGCCCTGACGTCCCCGGACTCGGGCACGTGCCGCAGCGCGACCGGCACGCACAGCAGCGCCAGCGGCACGTTCAGCAGGAACACCCACCGCCAGCCCGGCCCGTCCACCAGCCAGCCCCCGACGAACGGCCCGACCGCCGCCCCGATCCCGCCGAACCCGGACCACAGGCCCACGGCCCGCCCCCGGTCGTCGGGATGGAAGGACGCCTGGATCAGCGCCAGCGACCCGGGCGTGAGCAGCGCGCCGCCCACTCCCTGCAACGCCCGCGCGGCGATCAGCACGCCGGCGTCCGGCGCGATCCCGCACAGCAGCGAGGCCACCGCGAACCACACCACGCCGACGACGAACACCTTCCGCCGCCCGAACCGGTCCCCGAGCGCCCCGCCCAGCAGGATCAGCCCGGCCAGCGTGACCATGTACGCGTTGACCGTCCACTGCAGGGCGGCCAGGTCCGCGTCGAGGTCGCGGCCGATGCGCGGCAGGGCGACGTTGACGACGGTGGAGTCCAGCAGCGCCATGCTGGAGCCGAGGACGGTGGTGAGCAGGATCCACCGGCCCTGAGGTGATGCCAGCCGGACATCGGGCATGCAGGGAGCATACGGAAGAGCCCGGCACCTGAGCAGGTGCCGGGCTCGACGCGCGGGGGACCGGGACTTACTTGATCTTGGTGCCGGTCGAGCGCAGGTTGCCGCAGGCCTCGACGACGCGCGCGGCCATGGAGGCCTCGGCGAGCTTGCCCCAGGTGCGCGGGTCGTAGGTCTTCTTGTTGCCGACCTCGCCGTCGACCTTCAGGACGCCGTCGTAGTTGCGGAACATGTGGTCCGCGACCGGGCGCGTGAAGGCGTACTGGGTGTCCGTGTCGATGTTCATCTTCACGACGCCGTTCTCCAGCGCCGTGCGGATCTCCTCCTCCGTGGAGCCGGAGCCGCCGTGGAAGACGAAGTCGAACGGCGAGGCCTTGCCGAACTTGGCGGCGACGCCCTCGTTCAGCTCCTTCAGCAGCTCGGGGCGGAGGACGACGTTGCCCGGCTTGTACACGCCGTGCACGTTGCCGAAGGAGGCGGCGAGCAGGTAGCGGCCCTTCTCGCCCAGGCCGAGGGCCTCGGCGGTGCGGATCGCGTCGTCGACCGTGGTGTAGAGGGAGTCGTTGATCTCGTGGGAGACGCCGTCCTCCTCGCCACCGGTGGGGGTGATCTCCACCTCGAGGATGATCTTCGCGGCGCGGGCCTGCTCCAGCAGCTCCTGCGCGATGGAGAGGTTGTCGGCGAGGGTCTCGGCGGAGCCGTCCCACATGTGGGACTGGAACAGCGGGGAGAGACCGGCGTCGACGCGCTTCTTGGACAGGGCCAGCAGCGGACGTACGTACCCGTCGAGCTTGTCCTTCGGGCAGTGGTCGGTGTGCAGCGCGATGTTCACCGGGTACTTCTCGGCGACGATGTGCGCGAACTCGGCCAGGGCGACCGCGCCGGTCACCATGTCCTTGTTGTACTGGCCGCCCAGGAACTCGGCGCCACCCGTGGAGATCTGGACGATGCCGTCGCTCTCCGCCTCAGCGAAACCGCGCAGGGCCGCGTGCAGGGTCTGGGTGGAGGTCACGTTGATGGCCGGGTAGGCGAACTTCCCTGCCTTCGCCCGGTCCAGCATCTCGTTGTAGACCTCGGGAGTTGCGATGGGCATGCGTCCGCTCCTTGTATCTGCGGGTTGACGTACTGCTGTGTCTAACGGCCCTGACCTAGACCTTGGGGTGCGACGTCATCGTCGGCCCCATCTTTCCAGACTTGGCCGGAAGGTCCAGGCCACCGTCCACGCCCTGGTCAGGTCCCGGTCAGTCGAGGCCCAGCTCGTCCTTGGAGAAGGCGAACAGGTACGGCACCCCGGCGCCCTCCTGGATCTTCTCGGCGGCGCCGGTCGCCCGGTCGACGATGGTCGCGACGGCGACGACCTCGGCCCCGGCCTCGCGCACGGCCTCGACGGCGGTGAGCGGGGAGCCGCCGGTGGTGGAGGTGTCCTCGACGACCAGCACGCGGCGGCCCGCGATGTCCGGGCCCTCGACGCGCCGCTGCAGTCCGTGCGCCTTGGCGGCCTTGCGTACGACGAACGCGTCCAGGCGCTGCCCGCGCGCGGCGGCCGCGTGCAGCATCGCGGCGGCGACCGGGTCGGCGCCCATGGTGAGGCCGCCGACGGCGTCGAAGTCCAGGTCGGCGGTCAGGTCGAGCAGCACCTGCCCGACCAGCGGGGCGGCCTCGCCGTCGAGGGTGATGCGGCGGAGGTCGACGTAGTAGTCGGCCTCCAGACCCGACGACAGCGTCACCTTGCCGTGCACCACGGCCTTGTCCTTGATCTGCTGCAGCAGCGCGCCGCGTGTGTCCGTCATGCCGCCCAGCTTAGAGGCGGCGCCAGCTCCAGGTGGTGGTGGCCTCCAGCGGCTCCAGGGGCGTGACCAGGCGCGGCAGGGTGTTGAGCCCGTTGGGCGGCCCGGTCTGCGGCTCCACGCACACGGCCTCCGCCTGCTCGTCGTAGACGACCACCCACTCCTCCCGGCTGGTCACCTTCAGCTCCAGCTGCCCGGGCCAGGTGAGGGTCACGTCGACGCCGCCGGGCATGCCGAAGCAGTCGTCCCAGGGGCCGGGCTTCGGGTCGAGGCGGTTGCCGGTGGGCAGGTGGTCGTCGCCGCGCTCCT
This sequence comes from Streptomyces sp. NPDC006140, assembly GCF_040628815.1. Lineage (NCBI taxonomy): Bacteria > Bacillati > Actinomycetota > Actinomycetes > Kitasatosporales > Streptomycetaceae > Streptomyces > Streptomyces sp. NPDC006140. The sequence goes on from NZ_JBEXTS010000005.1 coordinate 269,630, forward strand.
CCTGCCAGGCGGGGTCGAAGTCGAGGCGGACGTCCTCGCCGCCGAGGTTCCGGTTGAACCAGGGGTGCCAGCCGATCTGCGCCGGGAAGGACGACTCGTACGTCTCGACGGACATGGTCAGCGTCAGCGCGTCCTCGGTGAGGGCGACGACCTGGGTGACGCGGCCCGGGTGGGGCCAGGGGTCGGTCAGCTCGCAGGTGAGGACGGCCTCGGCCGTGCTCGTGCGGGCGGTGCGCCAGGCACGGTCGCGGACGGTGCCGTGGATGGCGTGCGGCGGGGCGTTGAGGGGCAGCTGCCGTACGACGCCGCCGTCCAGGAAGCGCCCGTCCCGGACCCGCCCGCACCACGGCACCATCGGGAAGCAGCCGAACCGCTCGCCCTGCCGCAGCAGGTCGACGCCGCCGATCCGCAGCCCTCCGACCCGGCCGCCGTTGCCCGGCTGCACGGTCGCCTCCGCGTCGCCCGCGGTCAGCGTGATCTCTTCGTCACTCACGGGACGACCCTACTGCGGTGATCAAGAGGGCCTCACGGGTTCCGGAACGGGGCGGGGCGTCTCAGCGGCGTCTGCGCCTCAGCGATGCCTGCGCCTCGGCGATGTCTGCGCCTCAGCGACGTCTGCGCAGGGCGCGGACCGCCACGATGGCCGATGCCACGGCCAGGGCCGCGGCGGGGGCGGCCCAGCGCAGCGGGGTGGGCGGTGACACCGTCTGGGGTGCGGGGACGGGGGCGTACCGGCCGCGCGGCGGGGCGTGGTCCACCTCCTCGGCACTGCGCCCGATCATCGTCCGCCGCGCGTGCGCCGCCTCGGCGACACCCGGGGCGTCCTCGTCGTCCTCGTCGGCGGGGCCCGGGGGTTCCTCGGCGGAAGCCTCCGTCGAGCCGCCCTCTGTCCGCGCCGGGGGCGGGGGCGCGTCGTCGGCGTCCGGGGTGGTCTCGTAGTCCGTCGTGGCCCGGGGCTCGAAGTCCTGGGTGGCGAGGGGCGCGGTCGGGTCCGGGGCGGCCGCGGCGAGGTGCTCCGCGAAACGGTTCAGCAGCCGGGTGACGGCACCCTCCACCGCGTCCGGCGGGAGGTCGGTGATCCGCCCCTTCGCCGAGGCCGTCCCGTCGAACACCACGGTGCAGCCGTCGTCCGCCTCCCGCAGGGCGATCCGCACCGCGAGCGTGACCGAGCCGCTGCCGCGCGACTCCTCCGCCTCGCCCTCGACGGCGTACGCCCCGTCGTCCCGCCGGGACAGCCGCAGCGCTCCCCGGTAGGTGACGGAGTGGCTGCCGACCCGGAGCTTCAGCCGCCCGGCGACGGGCTCGGCGCCGGCGTCCTGCTGGAGCCCGGGGACCGCCCGGGCGACCCGCGCGGGGTCGTCCAGCACCTCCCTGAGCCGCTCGGCCGGAACCGGAACGAACACCTCGTGCTCCATGTCGACGGACTCTACCCAGCACAGCCCGAAACGCACCCCCGCCTGAGGGATTCGCCCCCGATCCACCCCCACCAGGCGTATCCTCCCGGCCCGCCGGTCCGGCGCCCGCTTCCTGCTGCCCTGCCGCCCTGCCGCTCAGTACCGCGGATGCACCAGCGTCGACGCCGGCAGCCCCGCGATCCGCGTCTCCCGCGCCGCCCGCGCGCCCGCCGCGAGGGACGCGTCCGTGAGGACGCGGGGGCGCGGGCCGTCCGGGTCGAGGCGCGCCCGCGGCTCGGTGCGGGCGGCCAGGACGAAGCCCCAGTCCCGGGGCGCGTCGGAGCGGTCGGCGGGCGTGCGGTCGGGGCCGACGGCGAAACCGGCGTGCCGCCCGCCCGTGCAGTACGGGGCGGTGCGGAAGCCGGCCGCGCGCACCGTCGCCTCCACCGTCCAGTACACGCGGGGGCTGGCCGCGACCGGCCCGGCGTGCACGACGAGCCGGCCGCCGGGGGCCAGCACGCGCCGCGCGAGGCCGTAGAACTCCTGCGAGTACAGCTTCGTGCTCGCCGTGATGCCCGGGTCCGGCAGGTCCGAGACGACCACGTCGTACGCCGCCGGGGGCGCCGAGCGCAGCCAGCCGAAGGCGTCGCCGGTCGTCACGTGTGCGCGGGGGTCGCCGAAGGCGTGCTGGTTCAGCGCGGACAGGGCCGGGTCGGTGCGGGCCAGCCGGACCACCTCCGCGTCGAGTTCGACGACGTCGACCCGGTCCACTCCGGGGTGGCGCAGCACCTCGCGGGCCGCGAGGCCGTCGCCGCCGCCGAGGATGAGCACGCGCGCGTGCGGCCCGTTCATCGCGGGGTGGACGAGGGCCTCGTGGTAGCGCAGTTCGTCGCGCCCGCTGACCCGCAGCCGGCCGTCGAGGAACAGGTCGAGGGGCCGGCCGGGAGTACCGCCGGTGAGGACGACTTCCTGCACGCCCGACTGGAGCGCCACCCGTACGTCCTCTCCGTACACGGCGTGCCGGGCGGCCCGTTCGAAGTCGTCGACGAGGACGGCGGCCGAGGCGAGGATCGCCAGCACGAGCGCGTTGCCGAGCAGCAGCAGCCACCGCGCGCGCCGGCTCAGGTCCCGGCGGAACAGCCCGAGCACCAGCGCGCCGCCGACGACCGCGTTGACGGCGCCGGTGAGCAGCGCGCCGGTCACCTGGCCGAGGAACGGCAGCAGCAGGAAGGGAAAGGCGAGGCCGCCGACGAGGGCGCCGACGTAGTCCGCGGCGAACAGGTCGGCCACCGCGCCGCCCGCGTCCTCGCGGCGGATGCGCTGGATCAGCTCCATCAGCAGCGGGATCTCGGCGCCGATGAGCAGCCCGGTGGCGAGGGAGAACGCGACGAGCAGGCAGCGCGGTCCGCTGGCCCACACCCCGCCCCAGTCGCCGGTCCAGGCGAAGACGGCGTACAGGGCCAGCGCGCTGCACCCGCCGACGAGGGCGAGGGTGGCCTCGACCGCGCCGAAGCCGGCCGCGGCGAGCCCGCGCAGCCGTTTCGCGGCGAGGGAGCCGATGCCCATGGCGAAGACCATGACGGAGAGCACGACGGACGCCTGGGTGACCGAGTCGCCCATCAAGTACGAGGCGAGCGCGACGAGTTCCAGTTCGTACACGAGTCCGCAGGCCGCGCAGACGAACACGCCCGCGAGGACCAGGAACCGTCCGGTGCCGGGCCGGACGGGCAGCCGCGCCGGGCCGCCGGGGCCGTCCGGGGCGCTCCAGGGCGGTGGGGAACCGGGCGGGGCGGGCACGTGCGGCTCGATCACCCTGCGACGTTACGTCACTCCTCCGCTGCGGTCCGTCACCCACACGTGTGGTGCTGGTTTACAGAGGACGGATATCGGTACGAGAAGGGGTTCGGCGACCGGCCACCGGCGATTCCCCGTTCAGGGCGCGGTGACCGCCGTCGGCACCCGGACGCCCACTCTCGTACGGGTCGCCACCAACTGGCCGTCCTGCGGGTACGCGTGCCAGGTCCGCCAGTGCACCTGCCCTTCGTGGTGCTGGGCGAGCAGGGCCGTGAAGGCGTGCGGGCTGCCGGGGAAGACGCCGGCGAGGCCGTGCGGGTGGTCGGAGACGAGGGCGAGCAACTCCTGGGCACGGCCCGCGAAGGAGCCGGGCGAGAGGACCTCGACCCGGGCCGCGAACTCGTACTCCCAGTCGCCGACCCGCTTGGCGACGCCGAGCGGCAGCGGGGTACTGCTGCCCGGGATGCACGCCACCGTCTCCGAGCAGACGCCCCGCTCCTCCTCCAGCAGCACCTGGTGGGACGCGCCGAGGAGTCGCAACTGCAGTCTGCTGCCCGCCAGTTCGAGGTCGAGCGTGGCCAGCGCGGGAAGCGGCTCGCGTCCCAGGGCCCAGGCGAGGTCGGACGCGCGCGTGTCGCTGTAGGAGGTGTTCAGGGTCGTGAGCATGGATCGGCTCCGCAAGCACACAAGGAGAGGGAGATGGGTCCGCCGCGCCCCCGGTCGCACCGGGGGGTGTCGGCCCGGGTCAGACCGGTCGGCCGGTTTCAGAGAGTGTCCGCGGGACGTCCGAGAGGCTGCGTTGGTGACTGAGAGGGAATCATGAACGGCGGCGCCGCCACAGCGTTTTTACCCAAGTTCGTAGGGTTTCCATCCCTCAGAGGGCTCCACTGCTCAACTGTTCAACCACGGCGTGCGCCGGTGCCGGGGAGGCGTGCGCCGGTGCGCCGTGGCGCGCTCCCGGAGCCGGGAGGGACGGCCCGCCCGGCATTCCGCCTGACCACCGAAGTGGCCTTGTGACCCCCGCAGTTGCCGGAGTCACCCTCGGACGCGCCACCCCTTGGGCGTAGTTGTCCTACAGACAGGAGAACTTGCCCGAATACAAGTGGAGCTGCCGGACAGAGATTCGACCCATCCCCCGGTCGAGAACCCGGGCGGGCCCCAACACAACAACGCGGGGCCCGCCCCAGGTGCGAACCCCGCGCTCGATGGATACGGCTTCCCTGCCGTGAGGGCGGACCGGTGCCAGTCAGCTGCGTCGATCGGTTAGGTCAGCCGGCTGTGTCGGTCAGTTGCGTCAGCCGGCGATGTCGGCCAGCTACGTCAGCCGGCGGTCTCGGCCAGCTACGTCAGCCGACGGTCTCGGTCAGCGGTCTCGGTCAGCTGCCTCCGCCGCCGCATCCGCCCCCGCCACCCCCGCCGCCGCAGGACGAGCTGCCTCCACAGGACGAGCCGCCGCCGCAGGAGTGCCCGCCGGACGAGCCGGAGTCTCCCCCGCCGGCCCACCAGCTGCCGCTGCTGTCGTGGCGGCCGGAGCCGGTGCCCGCCCACGCCCCGCGACGCGTCGTCCTCCGGGAACCGCCCCCGCGAGCCCTGGACACGAGCGCCCCGACCAGAACGACTCCGATCACCGCCAGGATGATGCCGACGACCATGGCGTCACCCTCCTTCCGTTTCCCCCGAAGCGGCCCCCCGTGGGCGCCTCGCACTTGCGTGACCGGGAGATGCCCACCCGCCATGCGAGCCAAAGCAGAGTTGAGGAACTCCAGAGCTTCGGCGCAGGATGGCCGGCATGACCTCCAGTGCGCGCCCTCTCCTCAACCGCCGGCTCGCCGAGTTCGGGACGACGATCTTCGCCGAGATGTCGGCCCTGGCGCTGAGCACCGGCGCCATCAACCTCGGGCAGGGCTTCCCCGACACCGACGGCCCCGAGGAGGTCAGGGAGGCGGCCGTGCGGGCGCTGCGGGACGGCCTCGGCAACCAGTACCCGCCGGGTCCCGGCATCCCCGAACTGCGCACCGCGGTCGCCGCCCACCAGCAGCGCCGCTACGGCCTGTCCTTCGACCCCCACACAGAGGTCCTGGTCACCGCCGGGGCGACGGAGGCGATCGCCGCCGCGCTGCTGGCCCTGCTGGAGCCCGGCGACGAGGTGATCGCCTTCGAGCCGTACTACGACTCGTACGCGGCGTGCATCGCGATGGCGGGTGGACGCCGGGTGCCGGTGACCCTGCGGGCGGACGAGGGCGAGGGCCGCTTCCGCCTCGACCTCGACGAGCTGCGCGACGCGGTCACCGACCGCACCCGCCTGCTGTTGATCAACACCCCGCACAACCCCACCGGCACGGTCCTCACCCGCGAGGAGCTGACCGCGATCGCCGAGCTGGCGGTGGAGCGCGACCTGCTCGTGGTGACGGACGAGGTGTACGAGCACCTGGTCTTCGACGACGCCGAGCACGTGCCGCTGGCGACGTTCCCCGGGATGCGGGAGCGCACGGTGACGATCGGCTCGGCCGGCAAGACGTACTCGTTCACCGGCTGGAAGGTCGGCTGGGTGACGGCGTCCCCGGAGCTGGTCACAGCGGTCCGCTCGGCCAAGCAGTACCTGACGTACGTCTCCGCGGGCCCGTTCCAGTACGCGGTCGCCGAGGCACTGTCACTCCCCGACGCGTACTTCACGGACTTCCGCGACGACATGCTGGCCAAGCGGAACCTGCTGTCGGCGGGCCTGGAGGAGGCGGGCTTCCGGGTCTTCCGCCCCTCGGGCACGTACTTCATCACCACCGACATCCGCCCCCTCGGCGAAACGGACGGCATCGCCTTCTGCCGCGCCCTGCCGGAACGCGCCGGCGTGGTCGCCATCCCCAACGCGGTCTTCTACGACCATCGCGAGGAGGGCGCCCCGTTCGTCCGTTTCGCGTTCTGCAAGCGCACGGAAGTCCTCCAGGAGGCCGCGAAGCGCCTCGGGGCGGCGTTCTAGGGGCGGTGGCGTTCCGCCTTCAACTCGTCTATGAACGCGGCCCAGGCGGCGGCTTCGAAGCACAGCGCCGGGCCCTGCGGGGCCTTGCTGTCACGGACCGGGACGACGGCCCGGAACCCGTCGGCCACCTCCACGCAGTCGCCCCCGGCCTGATTGCTGTAGCTGCTCTTGCGCCAGGCGGCGCCGTTCAGTTCGGGACGGGAGATTCGCGCCACGGTAGTTGCCCTCCATCGCTGACCGGATCATGTCGAGTGACATGAGCGGGGGCAGGGCTGCCGCCCGGAGCCGATCGTAAATCACCTTGTAGCGACTGACATGGGCCGGTTCTTCGCTGAGTTGGCCGTAGTCCGCGCCCTCGGTGTAGGCCATCTCCGAGCCGTCCGGCAGGGCCAGGATGGTCAGTGAGCCGCCCATCGCCTCGTGCCCGCCTTGGTCGAACGGCAGCACCTGCACGGTGGTGCGCCGCTCCGCCGCCGCGTCGAGCAGGCTCGCCAACTGCTTCCGCATCACGGCATGGCCGCCGATCGGACGCCTCAGTACCGCCTCGTCCAGGACCACCCACAGCTCGGGCCGGTCGGGCGAACTCAGCCGCTCCTGCCGTCCCATACGGGCGGTGACGCGCTCCTCCAACTGCTCCTCGCTGTCCAGCAGGGCGTCCAGGCTCAGTACCGCACGCGCGTAGTCCTCGGTCTGCAACAGGCCCGGCACGACATGGGCCGCGTACTGCCGTAGGACCACCGCCCGCTCCGCGTACTCCATGAACCTCCGCGACCAGTCCGGAAACGCCTCCCGGTACACGTACGGCCACAGCTCCACCAGCAGGTCGTCCGCGCCGAGGGCCGCGTCCAGCGCTCGGGCCAGTTCCAGCGTCGGCTTCGCTCCGGACGCCCGCTCGATCTGCGTGATCCGCGTGCTCACCACGTGCGTCAGGTCGCCCAGCTCGGCCTGGGTCAGCCCCGCCGCCGTGCGGAGCCTGCGCACCCGCGCGCCGAACAGGGCGGCCATCGACGCACTGGGGTCAATTCCGTTGGCCAAAGCGTCACTTCCGTTCCTTACGGACTGAAAAGTAAGCCTGTGTCACCTGTCGAGCGTAGGGCGATCAGACGACTCTTGAGCACGGAACGTGATGACTCGTGTGCGCGGTGAAGCGCCTCGACTGGCAGGAAAGGGACGAACGCGCCGTGCTGACAGAAACCACCGCCCCGGGAGACGAGCATGAACTCCAGTCGCTCACCCTGCAGTTCCCCTCCTCCCCGCGTGGTGCGCGGCTCGCCCGGCGGCAGGCCGTCCGGTGGCTGGAGGAACGGGGCTACGCACCGGCGTCGGACGCCTCCTGCGCGGTCGCGCTCGTCGTCGGCGAACTCGCGGCGAACGCCGTGCAGCACGGCCGGATCCCGGGCCGGGATTTCGGCCTCCGGCTCGACCTCGACCGCGCCGCCGGCCTGCTGCGCGTCGAGGTCGCGGACGCCGCCTCCGCGAAGCGGCTGCCCACGGCCGCGCCCTCGTCGTATCCCGACGGTGAGTCCGGCCGGGGGCTGGTCCTGGTGGACACCCTGGCCGTGCGCTGGGGGTCGGCACCCCGGCACCCGGTGGGCAAGACGGTGTGGGCGGAACTGGACCTCGGGGCTATCACGGCCCTGCCGCCGCGGAACCGGCCCGAGAATCCGTCACGCCGGGCGGACCGCTCCCTTGATCGTCGTCTCTCCGGCGAAGAACACCGACTCCTCACGGATGAGCGCTCCGGGCCCCGGGGCGTGGATCATCATGCCGTCGCCGCTCCAGATGCCGACGTGACCGAGGTCGTCGTGGAAGAACACCAGGTCTCCGACCTGGACGTCGGCGAGCGGAACCCGCAGCCCCGCTTCCCACTGGGCCTGGGTGGTCCGGGGGAGCGTGACACCGGCCGCCTTCCACGCGGCCTGGGCGAGACCGGGCGCGTCGTACGATCCCGGCCCGACCGCCCCCCATACGCAGGGCCGGCCGATCTGCGCCCGGGCGAAGGCGACCACCCGCTCGGCCCTGGTGCTGCGGCCGGTGTCCGGCGACAGCCATGATCCACCGTTGGCGCCAGGCGTGAAGGCGGTGGTGGAGGGGGCGGGTGCGGCGACCGGCTCGGCGGGCACTACCGGCGCAAGAGCCGCCGGGACAGGAGCCACCAGGGCAGGCGCAGACGCAGACGCAGACTCAGGGACGTCCGGCAGAGCGGTGCCGTATGCCTGAAGATCCGCCTGGAGGCCACCCGCGGTGGGGGCGGGGACGGCGGGCAGCATCACGGTGGCCTGCAGGCCGGACAGGGGGCTGGACTCCGGGGCGAGGGCCGGTGCGGATTCGGGTTCGGGCAGGGGCCACGCCGCCACCTCGGCGCCGAGGAGCGGAGGCGCCCCTTCACGCGGGACGCTCTCGTCCGGGCGGGACCCGCCGGGCAGGGCCGGTGCGGCACGCTGGGCGGGGATCTCCGGGAGGGTTCCGGTGGTCGGCACCGGAGCCGTTCCGCCGGTCAGCTCCCGCACGACACCGGCAGGTGCCTTGGGCGCTTCGAGGGCGAGGGGTGCCGCGGGACGTTCCACGGGGCGCACGGGTCGTGCCGGCTCGGGTGCGCGGTCGGAACGGACCGGCGACCTCCGCTCCGGCAGCGTCGCGGGCACGGTCGGGCCCAGCTTCGCGCGGGCGGCACCGAACCACTTCCGGGCGAAGGTCTCGACCGCGGGCTCCGAGTCCTCCTGGGACCGGCCGCGGGGAGCCGCGCTGCGCTGACGTGGGATCGAAGCGGCGCGGGTCGGGTTGAAGCGGCCCGTGTCGCTCTCGGCCCGGTCGTAGAGGCTGTTGATGTACCGCCGGACCTCGTCGGGGCTCGGCCCCTCGCTCTCATGCGCCAACGGAGTCGACCTTCTTCGTGCACATGATGAGCAACTTAGCAAACTTGTGAACCTTAAGTGAAGATCGAAGTCGCTGCGAGCGAAAAGGCAAACGGCGCGTACAGCACGTACCTGCTCGTACGCGCCGACGCGCCGTGGGGGCCCGCCCGGGGCCCTACTCGTCGTCCTCGGGCTTCTCCGCCTCGTTGATCTCCTCTTCGAGACCGAGCTGTTCGATGAGCCACTTGTCGAACTCGATCGCGGCGCGCACCCAGCTGACCGTCGAGGAGACGAAGTGCTCCAGGCTCACGCCCATGCCGATCAGCATCTGGGCCTCGCCGATCAGGCGGACCGTGCCGTCGTCGTGGGTGTGGCTGTAGACCTTGGGCCACAGGGTGCGGCGGTTCCAGTCGTCGATGGACTCCAGGATCTGCGGCTTGGCCTCGATCTCGTGGGGCCGGTCGTAGAACGTCCGCACGGAGAAGACCTGCTGGTCTCCCTCTCCCCGGAACATGAAGTAGGTGCGGAACTGCTCCCACGGCGCCGCGAGGTCTCCCTCGTCGTCGACGACGTACTTGAGCTCCATCTGGTCGAGGAGCTGCTTCACGAGGTCCTGATCCGGGACGACGGGGCCCGCCGGTCCTTGCGGCTGCGGCTCGGGCTGGCCCCCGAAGTTCGGAATCGAGGACGGGTCGATGGTCACCGTGAATTTCCCTTCGTACGGATTCCGCCATCCTCCCCCATGCGGGGAGGGGGGTGGCAAGCCCCGACAGGCCCTGTCAGCCCTCGGCTGACACGATCCGGTCAACCGCAACGTCCGACTGCCGGACAGTGGCCTGGTAACCGGGTTCCCCCAAGGGCGCAGCCGCCACGCTCCCCTGCCCCGAAAGCCAGGTGCGGGTGGAGTACGAGAACGCCGAGACCGCGCGGGTGCGCTTCTCGGCGTTCACGATGTGACCCCCGGGGCCCGGGCCGACTACAGCGTCTTGCCCGTGGCGGGGCCCACCAGGAGCCCGTCCTCGAAGCGGTCCACCCGGACCGTGTCGCCGTCCTTGATCTCCCCGGAGAGGATCTCCTTGGCGAGGCGGTCGCCGATGGCCGTCTGGACGAGCCGCCGCAGCGGCCGGGCCCCGTAGGCCGGGTCCATGCCCTCCTCGGCGAGCCAGGCCAGGGCCTCCGGCGTGATGTCGAGGGCGAGGCGCCGCTCGGCGAGCCGCTTGGCCAGGCGGTCGATCTGGAGCTTGGCGATGCGCTCCAGCTCTGGCTTGGTCAGCGCGGCGAAGACGACGAGGTCGTCCAGGCGGTTGAGGAACTCCGGCTTGAAGGAGGTCCGGACGACCTCCAGGACCTGTTCCTTCTTCTCCTCCTCGCTGGTGAGCGGGTCGACGAGGAACTGGCTGCCCAGGTTCGACGTCAGGACGAGGATCGTGTTGCGGAAGTCGACCGTGCGGCCCTGGCCGTCCGTCAGCCGGCCGTCGTCCAGCACCTGGAGCAGGATGTCGAAGACCTCGGGGTGGGCCTTCTCGACCTCGTCCAGCAACACGACCGAGTACGGCCGCCTGCGCACGGCCTCCGTGAGCTGGCCGCCCTCCTCGTAGCCGACGTAACCGGGCGGGGCGCCGACCAGCCGGGCCACGCTGTGCTTCTCGCTGTACTCCGACATGTCGATGCGGACCATCGCCCGCTCGTCGTCGAAGAGGAAGTCGGCGAGCGCCTTGGCCAGTTCGGTCTTGCCGACGCCGGTCGGGCCGAGGAAGAGGAAGGAGCCGGTGGGGCGGTCGGGGTCGGCGATGCCGGCGCGGGAACGGCGTACGGCGTCCGACACCGCGCGCACCGCTTCGGTCTGGCCGATGAGCCGCTTGCCGATCTCGTCCTCCATGCGCAGCAGCTTCTGCGTCTCGCCCTCCATCAGGCGCCCGGCGGGGATGCCGGTCCAGGAGGCGACGACGTCGGCGATGTCGTCGGCGCCGACCTCCTCCTTGACCATGGTGTCCTTGGTGACCTCCTCCTCGGCCTCGGAGGCGGCCTCCAGCTCCTTCTCCAGGGCGGGGATCTCGCCGTAGAGCAGCTTGGAGGCGGTGTCGAAGTCGCCGTCGCGCTGGGCGCGTTCGGCCTGCCCGCGCAGTTCGTCGAGGCGTTCCTTCAGCTCACCGACGCGGTTGAGGGACTGCTTCTCCTTCTCCCAGCGGGCGGTGAGGCCGCGCAGCTCCTCCTCCTTGTCGGCGAGGTCGCGGCGCAGCTTCTCCAGGCGCTCGCGGGAGGCCGCGTCGGTCTCCTTGCCGATCGCCAGCTCCTCCATCTTCAGCCGGTCGACGGCGCGCTGGAGTTCGTCGATCTCGACGGGCGAGGAGTCGATCTCCATGCGGAGGCGGGAGGCGGCCTCGTCGACGAGGTCGATGGCCTTGTCGGGGAGGAAGCGGGAGGTGATGTACCGGTCGGAGAGCGACGCGGCGGCGACGAGCGCGCTGTCGGCGATCTGGACCTTGTGGTGGGCCTCGTACCGGCCCTTGAGTCCGCGCAGGATCGCGATGGAGTCCTCGACGGTCGGCTCGGCGACCAGCACCTGCTGGAAGCGGCGCTCCAGCGCCGGGTCCTTCTCGATCCGCTCGCGGTACTCGTCGAGGGTGGTGGCGCCGACCATGCGCAGTTCGCCGCGGGCGAGCATGGGCTTGAGCATGTTGCCCGCGTCCATGGCGGAGTCGCCGCCGGCCCCGGCTCCGACGACGGTGTGCAGCTCGTCGATGAAGGTGATGATCTGCCCGTCGGAGTCCTTGATCTCGGCCAGGACGGTCTTCAGCCGCTCCTCGAACTCGCCGCGGTACTTGGCGCCCGCGACCATCGCGCCCAGGTCGAGCGCGACGAGCCGCTTGTCCTTGAGGGACTCGGGCACGTCACCCTTGACGATCCGCTGGGCGAGCCCCTCCACGACGGCGGTCTTGCCGACGCCGGGCTCACCGATCAGCACGGGGTTGTTCTTGGTGCGCCGCGACAGCACCTGCACCACGCGCCGGATCTCCTGGTCCCGGCCGATGACCGGGTCGAGCCTGCCTTCGCGCGCGGCGGCGGTGAAGTCCGTCCCGAACTTCTCCAGGGCCTTGTACTGCCCCTCGGGGTCGGCCGTCGTCACCCGGCGCTGGCCCCGGGTCTTCTGGAAGGCGGCCTGGAGCTTCTTGGCGTCGGCGCCCTGCTGGGACAGCACCTCGCCGGCCGCGCCGCCCTTCGCGGCGATGCCGATGAGCAGGTGCTCCGTGGAGAGGTACTCGTCGCCCAGCTCCTTGGCGCGGGCCTGCGCGTCGGCGACGACGGCGAGCATCTCGCGGTTGGGCTGGGGCGGCGCGACGGTCGACCCGGTGACGCTGGGCAGCCCGGCGAGCACGCGCTCGGCGCCGGAGCGCACGGCGGCCTGGTCGGCGTCGACCGCGGCGAGCAGGTCGGTGATGTTCTCGTTGTCCTGCCCCTGGAGCAGCGCGAGGAGCAGGTGGGCGGGGGTGAGGTCGGGGTGCCCCTCGGTCACGGCGCGGTTGCTGGCCGCGTTGATCGCGTCCCGGCTCCGGTTGGTCAGCTCGGCGTCCACGTTCGCGTTCTCCTCCTTGCACTGACCCGAACGACGTACATAAAGTTGAGTCTACTCCACTCAAGGGCGTCCCGGGGAGGACGCGGGAGTTAGGTTCCGGGCCATGGCGACCAAGTACTCCGTCGATCCGGGTGCCCCGGACCCGTCGTATCTCGACTTCTGGCGGGAACGGCACCTGTGCACCCTGACGACTCCCCGCCCGGACGGCACCCCGCACGTGGTGCCCGTCGGGGTGACATACGACCCCGCGGCCCGGCTCGCTCGGGTGATCACGAACGAGACGAGTGCGAAGGTGCGGCATGTGCGGGCCGCCGGGGACGAGGGGGCGGCGGTCGCCGTCTGCCAGCTGGAGGGCCGGCGCTGGGCGACGCTGGAGGGCCGGGCGTTCGTGCGCACCGAACCGGAGCGGGTGGCCGAGGCGGAGCGCCGCTACGCGGAGCGCTACGGGCGGACGCCCTCGCCGAATCCGTCGCGCGTGGTCATCGAGATAGAGCTGACGCGCGCGCTGGGGCGCGGTTGAGCGAAGTTGAGCGAAGTGAACATCCACACCGGTGATCGATTGGTTCCGGCCACCGGTGGATCAGGTGGATACCCCGAAATGTCCCCACAAACTGCAGCGGCGTCACCGTGTTCAGGTCACGGTGACGCCGCTGCGGGGGGAAGCACCTGAGCGATCTGTTACGACGGGGGAATCGCGTCAGGCACTGCGGGGGGTGGCAGAGATGGTCCTCGGGGCAGGGGAGTCGGCCTCCACCTGCTGGTGGTCCCTTTGGTCCAGGTTCACAAAGATCATTCCGTACCGTACGGCACATCGCACTGGCTGCGGCGCCCCCCGAGGCCGCCGCAGACACCGGTACGCCCGTACGTCTCCGTCCTCGTCGCGCGTGACGACGACCGGCTCCCCGAACACGGTCACCATCAGCGAGTCACCGCTGTGGGGGATGGCGGTGACCAGGTCGATGAAGTGCCAGCCGGAGCGGTAGGCCGTGGCCATCTCGCGACGGAAGGAACGGTCGTCGGGTGGAGTGGTCACGTCAGCTCCCCGCTCCATCGACCCCGGGGTTCGGCCACTGGGTGTTGGCCGGAGCCGCGTCGACGTTCACAGCCACCGCCGGCCACTGCGTGTTCGCCCGGGTTCCGCTCTCCTCATCGGAGAAGCCGCTGAGAACACCGAGGGCTACAACGGCGGAGAAGGCGGCGACAAGCACCGAGCGAAGCATTTTGTTACGCATAGTCGGCTTCGTCCTCACTTGAAGGTCCCCTTTTCCCCCGTCGAGTACGACGATGGCTCATTCGGGCACGTCATGGCCACACAATCGATGCATCATGTTCCTGCATGTTCAGGACCCTGGGGGGTGGAGATTTGGCAACGAATCCGACAAGGGAGACACATCCCCATGCGATGACCGAGTGGTGCGAGGAAGGCGGCCGTCTGTATGCCTCCGCCCTGCGTACCGGACGCATCGCCCGCGCGGAAGTGGAGTCCGCCCCTTGCCTGGTGGAGTTCGACCTCCTCCACCCCGATCCGGACGATCCCGACTGGCTGCGCCCCGTGCCGCCGGTCATCGCCCTCTCCCGGCAGCTGGGCCCGCTGGAGAACGAGATCGCCGAGCGCAGACGCGTGGCGATCAGTCTCGCGGAGACCTTCCAGCCGTTCATGGCCATGGGTACCCACACGGCGTCCAGCGACTCCATCACCGTGCTCGAGGGCGGCGAACGCATCAACGCCGCGCTCAACCTGGCCACCGCCCAGTGCCAGGCGGAACTGCTGACGGTGCAGCCCAGTGACCGTGTCTCCGAACGGAGCCTGCTGCGAAGCCTCGAACGGGACAAGCCCCTGATCGACCGCGGGGTCAAGGTCCGGAGTCTGTACCAGCACACCGCCCGGTACAACCCCGAGAAACTGGCCTACGTCGCCCGGCTCTCCGAAGGGAAGGTGGAGTACCGCACCATCGACGAACTGGTCGAGCGCCTGATCATCTGCGACGAGACGGTCGCCTTCATCCCCGCCCGCGACGACCAGCAAGTCGCCCTGGAACTGCGCCACCCCGGGCTCGTGCGCTACCTCATCAAGGTCTTCGAGTACCTCTGGGACCGTGCCGTGCCCATGAGCACCGGCGCGCCCTACGAGGCGGCGCCCGACGGCATCACCGAGATCCAGCACTCCATCGCCAAGCTCCTGGTGGAGGGCCACGTGGACGAGGCCATCGCCCGCCGCCTCGGCATGAACGTCCGCACCTGCCGGGCCCACATAGCCAAGCTGGCGTCGGCCCTGGGCAGCGGCAGCCGGGCCCAGCTCGGCTACCTCATCGCGCAGTCCGGGATCCTGCAGCAGGACCACTGAACAGGAGGACGTCCCGGGTGACTTCGGCGCCACACCCCCCGCACGCCCCGGAAGAACTGTGCCGCGCCGGCACGGAGCTGTACGAGCGTGCCCTGCGTGAGGGCCGCGTGGACACCGGCGAGGCCCACGCCACTCCCTGTCTGACGGAATTCGGCCTGCTGCAGCCCGCCGTCGACGATCCGCACCGGCTGGAGCCCGTGGCGCCGGCCGTCGCCCTGCACCGGCTGCTGCGGACCTCCGGGGAACGCATCGCCCTCGAACGGCGGCGCGAGGAACGGCTGGCCGAGACCTTCGGGGCCCTCATGGCGGTCGAAGGGCACCGCACGGCCGCCGACACCACCCCGACGCTCCGGCTCCTCAGCGGGAAGGAGACGATCAACAGGACACTCACCGAGGCCCTGACGGACGCGTCACGCGAACTGCTCACCATCCAGCCCCGCGCCGGCCTGCCCCCGGAACGGGTCGCGGCGGCCTATGCTCTGGCCCTCCGCCGCGACCAGACGCTGCTGGACCGGGGCGGACGCATCCGGACCCTCTACCAGCACACGCTGCGCCACTCCCCCACGACCGTCGCCTACCACGACCGGCTGAAGGGGGACGTCGAGGCGCGCGCACTGGACGAGATCACCGACCGGCTCATCGTCGTCGACCGGAGCGTCGCCTTCATCCCCGCCGACGGCAGCGGAGACCTCGCGCTGGAGATCCGCCATCCGGCCATCGTCCACTACCTGGCCACCACGTTCGACCGCCTCTGGCGCCTGGCCACCCCGGTGTTCCCCGAGGCCGCCCCCCAGCCCTCCCGCGACGGCATCACCCCCCGCCAGCGCGCCATAGCCACCCTCCTTGTCGAGGGCCACACCGACGCCGTCATCGCCGACCGGCTCGGCATGAACATCCGCACCGCCCGCGTCCACATCGCCAAACTCGCCGCGACGCTGGGCAGTCGGAGCCGGGCCCAACTCGGCTACCTCATCGGGCAGTCCGGGATGCTCGACGAGGAACACTGAGGGGCGCGGCCACCTGGGGCGGCCCGTCGAGTCCCACCTGGGCGATGCGCACGCCCAGTTGCGTACGGCTCGCCGCCCCCAGCGTCTCCGACAGCCGCGCGATGTGCGCCCGGCAGGTCCGCACACTGATCCCCAGCCGCTCGGCGATCACCGCGTCCTGGTGCCCCTCCGCGAGCAGGGCCGCGATCGACTGCTCCCGGTGGGAGATGCCCTCGATGCCCGTGTCGGGGAGCGGGGCCGTCAGCGGGATCGCCAGCCGCCACAGCCGTTCGAAGACCGTGACCAGGTATTCCACGATCGCCGGATGCCGCAGCTCCAGCGCCATCGTGCGGTCGGTGTTGGCGGGGATGAAGGCCACCGTCCGGTCGAAGAGGATCAGCCGGTCGATGACCTCGTCCAGCGTGCGCGCCTCCACCGCGTCGCCCATCAGCTCCAGGTAGGTCAGCAACCCCTGCCCGTGCCGGGCGACATGCGTGTACAGGTCCCGCATCCGCACGCCCCGGCCGCGCAGCGCCAGCGCCCGGTGCAGCCCCTCGGACAGCTCCGCCTCGCGGCGGATGCCGCCCGGCTGCACCGTGAGCACCTCGGTCGTGCACGCCTGGGTCGCCTCGTCCATCGCCGCCTGGATCCGGGCGAGTCCGTCCAGGACCCGGATCGCCGGGCCCTCCGCGGCCGACGCGGCGGGCTGCACCTGGCGGCCCAGCCCGGCGTACCACTCGAATGCGGCCACGGCCGAACCCACCCGCCGCTGGCTCGCGCTGACCTCGTCGTACATCCCGCGCAGCAGCCGG
This sequence comes from Streptomyces sp. NPDC006140, assembly GCF_040628815.1. Classification (NCBI taxonomy): domain Bacteria; kingdom Bacillati; phylum Actinomycetota; class Actinomycetes; order Kitasatosporales; family Streptomycetaceae; genus Streptomyces; species Streptomyces sp. NPDC006140. The sequence goes on from NZ_JBEXTS010000005.1 coordinate 286,363, forward strand.
GTCATGACCTCCTGCGGCGGGGTCGGCACCAGCCAGTCCATGTCGTCCGGGTCCGGGTGCAGCAGGGCGAGTTCCAGCAGGCAGGGCACCGGCTCGGCGTCCCGGCGCGGCACGCGGCCCCGCCGTACGGCCCGGGAATACACGCGATCCCCGGCCTCGCACAGTCGGTCAGCACCGTGTGGATGCTCCTCCGCCCCGTGCCCGGCCATCGCCCATCCCACCCCCGGTTTCGCCGTCCTTCGCAGCGCAACTATGCGCGGCCCGGACCTGCTCCGCAACACGGCTCCCCCGCGCCCGAGTTCCTTTTTGCGCCGTTCGATCCCTGAATCCGCTCGCTCCCGACTGGCCTGTTGCCACAGCATGGGATGGCGTGTGCGCGGTCGGTGTGCGACCTTCTGTGATCACGGGCCGGGACCGGCCCGCCTGCTCCGCGAGGGGGAAACGTGAACGACCCGGGGCCGCTGCGGCTGCCCGCCGTCGACGCGCTGCGGGGCTTCGCCCTGCTGGGCATCCTGGTGGTCAACAGCGCGCAGATCATGAGCCCTTACGAGGCGGAAGGCGTCCGGGATCCCGGAGCGGCCCCGGTGGACCAGGTCGCCGCCTGGCTGGTGGCAGCGTTCGCGTCCAGCAAGTTCTACCTGCTGTTCTCGTTCCTGTTCGGCTACAGCTTCACCCTCCAGGCCGCCGCCGCCGAACGCGACGGGCGCGGCGTCACCGCGCGCTTCCTGCGCCGCTCCCTGGGCCTGGTGCTGCTCGGCCTGGCGCACGCCGTGCTGCTGTACACCGGCGACATCCTCCTGACCTACGGCGTCCTGGGCCTGGTCCTGCTGTGGGCACGGCGGATCAGGCCGGCCACCGCCGTGAAGGCCGCCGCCTGGATCTACGGGGTGTTCGGCGCCGTCCTCACCGGACTGGGGGCGCTGGCCACCGCGGTCGACGACGAGGAACCCGTCCCGCAGCAGGCGATCGCGCAGGCCGTGGCCGCCTACCGCGGCAGTGCGGGCACGGTCGTGCGGGAGAACCTGGACCGGCTGCCCCTCGCCCTCCTCGGCGTCCTCCTCATGGCCCCGGGCGTGCTCGCCGCGTTCTTCCTCGGCCTGGCCGCGGGGCGGCGGCGCCTGCTCGCCCCGGGCGGGACCGACCGCTCCCGGCTGGTGCGCGGCACGGTCGCCGGGCTGGCCGTCGGGGTCCCGGGGGCCGTCTTCTTCGCCTCCGCCGCACAGGGACCGCTGGGCGACCGCTGGCAGCTCCTGGGCATCGGCGTGGGCATGCTGACGGCGCCCGCCCTGTCGGCCGCGTACGCCTGCGTGCTGCTGCTCCTGCTGGACTCGCCCCGGGGCGAGCGGGTCCGGCGGCTGTTCGCCCCGGCGGGCCGCCTCGCGCTCACGAACTACCTCGGGCAGTCCGTGATCATGACGTTCCTCGCCACGGCGTACGGCCTGTCCCTCTACGGGCACGTGGGAGCGGCCGGCGTGCTGCTGCTCGCGGCCGCCGTGTACGCGCTCCAGCTCGCCCTCAGCACGGCCTGGACCCGGCGCTTCCGGCACGGGCCCGCCGAGTGGCTGCTGCGGGCGGTCACCCTGGCCGGACGCCCCGGGAGGGCCGGCAGGAGGAGCGCGCCCGAACCGGCTGCTTGAGGCCGAGGGACTGGCCGCTTTGGGGCCGAGGGACCGGCTACTTGAGGCCGAGGGACTGGCAGGCCGCCCGGTACTTCGCCGTGCAGATGTCCGACACCTGGTAGATGTCGTCGGCGACGACCGTGTCCTTGATGTTCTCCCGGGTCAGCGCGACCACGGGCACGAGCTGTGCCGGGATGCCCTTGTGGGTGGGGCTGTCGACCTTGTCGCGGGTGAGGGCGGCGAACTGGATGTCCCGGCCCTGGACCTTCGCGACCGCCATCTCCGCGGCGCTCTCCGCCTCCTGCGGGTACGACTTGTACACGCTCATGTACTGGTCACCGCTGATGATGCGCTGCACCGCGGGGAGTTCCGCGTCCTGCCCGGTGATCGGCGGCAGGTCGGTCACGCCGGCGGCCTCCAGCGCCTTGACGATGCCGCCCGCCATGCCGTCGTTGGCGGAGTACACCGCCGCGATGTCGTCCGCGCCGATCTTCTCGATCGCCTTGGCCATGTTGGCCTCGGCGTTCTCCGGCTTCCAGTCCTTGGTGTCGAAGGACGCGGCGATCGTCACCTTGCCGTTCAGCTCGGACATCGCGCCCGCCTTGAACTGCTTGGCGTTCGGGTCCGTCGGCGAGCCGTTCATCATGACGATCTTGTCGGAGAGGCTCGCCTTCTCGCCGATGGCCTCCAGCAGGGAACGGCCCTGGACCTCGCCGACCAGTTCGTTGTCGAAGGAGATGTACGCGTCGATCGGGCCCTCGGCCAGCCGGTCGTAGGCGATGACCGGGATGCCGGCGTCCTTGGCCTTCTTCACGCCGCTCGCGATGGCCTGCGAGTCGACCGCGTCCAGCAGGATCACGTCGACCCGGTCGTCGATCATCTGCTGCAGCTGGCTCGCCTGCTTGTCGGCGCTCGCCTCGGCGTTGGCGTACTCGACGCGGCCCTGGTCGTTCGTGAGGGACTCGACCTTCTGCTTGATGATGGGGTAGTCGAAGTTCTCGTACCGCGTGTTCGCCTTCTCCGGCAGCAGCAGGCCCACCGTGATGTCGTTGCCCTTCGTCGGGCTGGCGTCGTCGCTGCTCCCGGTCGCGTTGAGCACGCCGCAGCCGGCGAGCGTGACGGACATCGCGGCCGCGGCCACGGATATGGAGATACGACGACGCATGCGGGGGCTCACTTCACGTGTGATTCGGACGTGGGCACAGCTTTGTGGCCCATGTGACTGAAAAGCCAACGCGGACGCGGCCCCCAGCGTCAAGCGGAACCACTTAACGAGATGACAACACCACGCTCCGCAGCAGTTGTGAAGACTCTGCGGAATCGCATCCAAGTGACTTGCACCATCCGGTCATCCACCGGAGGCCCAGCGAAAACGCCCCAAGGCATACGAAAAGGGCCGGGAGTGTTCTCCCGGCCCTTTTCGCAGTCGTACGCGCGTCAGTCCGCCTGCTGCTGGCGCTTCGGCCGCCACACCACCAGCGCGCTGGTCTGCTGCACCTCCTGGTACGGCACCAGGTCGCGGCGGTACGACGCGTGCACCGCCGCCTCGCGCTGGCGCATCGCCGCCGCGGCGCCGTCCAGCGCGTCCTCCAGCTCGGCCACGCGGGCCTGGAGCGCGGCGACCTGGTTCTCCAGTTCGATGATGCGCTTGATGCCCGCCAGGTTGATGCCCTCGTCCTGCGACAACTGCTGCACCTGGCGGAGCAGTTCGATGTCACGGGCCGAGTAGCGGCGGCCCCGGCCGGCCGTGCGGTCCGGGGACACCAGGCCCAGACGGTCGTACTGGCGCAGGGTCTGCGGGTGCAGGCCGGACAGCTGGGCCGCCACCGAGATGACGTAGACCGGGGTTTCCTCGGTCAGTTCATACGGGTTGCGTCGACGACCGTCCATCTGACTCATGCTCCCTTCGCGGCCTGGAACAGATCCGCCCGCGGATCCTCGCCCGCGGTCGCCTCGCGATACGCCTCCAGTGCGTCACGAGCCTTCCCCGTCACGTCCTTCGGGACACTCACCTCGACGGTGACCAGGAGGTCGCCGCGGGTGCCGTCCTTGCGGACCGCGCCCTTGCCCCGGGCGCGCATCGTACGGCCGTTCGGCGTGCCGGGCGGCAGCTTCAGCGTGACGGGCGGGCCGCCCAGCGTCGGCACCCGGACCTCGCCGCCGAGGGCCGCCTCGGCGAACGTCACCGGCACGGTGACGGTGAGGTTGTCGTCCTTGCGGCCGAACACCGGGTGGGAGTCGACGTGCACGACCACGTACAGGTCGCCCGCGGGGCCGCCGCGCTCGCCCGGCGCTCCCTTGCCGCGCAGCCGGATCCGCTGGCCGTCGCTGACGCCCGCGGGGATGCGCACCTGCATGGTCCGCGAGGACTTGGCCCGGCCGCTGCCCTTGCAGATCTCGCAGGGGTTCTCCGCGATCAGGCCGCGGCCCTTGCAGTCCGGGCAGGGGTCGGTGAGGGAGAAGCCGCCGCCGCTGCCCCGGGCGACCTGCCCGGTGCCGACGCAGGTCGGGCACACGCGCGGCGTGCCGTTCTTGTCGCCGGTGCCCGAACAGGCCTTGCAGGGCGACTGCGAGGACATCCGCAGCGGGACCGTCGCGCCCTCGATGGCCTCGGTGAAGCTGAGCGTCACCTCGGACTCGATGTCCTGGCCGCGCCGGGGCTGCGTACGCGTCCCCGGTCCGGCGCCGCCGCGGTTGAACAGGCCCCCGAAGACGTCACCGAGTCCGCCGCCGAAGCCGCCGGCCCCGCCCTGGCCCTGGGCGCCGCCTCCGAAGAGGTCGCCCAGGTCGAAGTTGAAGGAGCCGCCCGCGCCACCGGGCCCCGGGCGGAAGCCGCCGTTGCCGAAGAGGGCGCGCGCCTCGTCGTACTCCTTGCGCTTCTTGGGGTCGCCGAGGATGTCGTTGGCCTCGGAGATCTCCTTGAAGCGCTCCTCCGCCTTGACGTTGCCCTTGTTGGCGTCCGGGTGGTACTCGCGGGCGAGCTTCCGGTACGCCTTCTTGATCTCGGCCTCGGTGGCGTCCTTGGGGACGCCGAGGACCTTGTAGTAGTCCTTCTCGATGAAGTCCTTGGTGCTCATCCTCGACGCCCCTCCTTCCCTTCGTCTGCGTCAGCCCTCGTCCGGGCCACCGCTCTCCTTGTCGTCGGCGTCGGCGGACTCCTCCGCCTTGACCGTCTGCGCCCCCGGCTGGGGCTCGGCCACCGCCACCCGCGCGGGGCGGATGGTGCGCTCGCCGATCCGGTACCCGGGCTGCAGGATCGCGACGCACGTCGTCTCGGTGACGTCCGGCGCGTAGCTGTGCATCAGGGCTTCGTGGATCGTCGGGTCGAAGGGCTCGCCCTCCTTGCCGAACTGCTGCAGGCCCATCTTCGCGGCGGTGCTCTCCAGCGACTCGGCGACGGACTTGAAGCCGCCCACCAGTTCGCCGTGTTCGCGTGCGCGGCCGATGTCGTCGAGCACGGGCAGGAGCTCGGTCAGGAGGTTCGCGATGGCGATCTCCTTGACCGCGATCCGGTCGCGCTCGACCCGGCGGCGGTAGTTCTGGTACTCGGCCTGGAGGCGCTGGAGGTCCGCGGTGCGCTCACCGAGCGCGGTGCGCACCTGGTCCAGCTGGGCCACCAGACCCGCGTCCTGGCCCGTGTCCCCGGCCGGGGCCGCCCCCTCCTCGGAGGAGGGGGAGGCGGCCTTCGGCTCGGCGTCGTCGGAGGTGGCGCCGGAAGGGACGTCGGGCTGCTGCTCTTCGAAGCCCGGGGTCTCCTCCGTCACGCGGCACCGTCCTTCCGGTCCTCGTCGACGATCTCGGCGTCGACGACGTCGTCGTCAGCGGCCTTGGCACCACCCGCGGCGGCACCCTCGGGCCCGCCGGCGGCCTGCGCGGCGCCCGCGTCCGCGTACATGGCCTGGCCGAGCTTCTGGGAGACGGCCGCGACCTTCTCCGTGGCCGTGCGGATCTCGGCCGTGTCCTCGCCCTTGAGCTTCTCCTTCAGCTCGGCGACGGCCTCCTCGACCTCGGTCTTGATCTCGCCCGGGACCTTGTCCTCGTTGTCCTTGAGGAACTTCTCGGTCTGGTAGACGAGCTGCTCGCCCTGGTTGCGGGACTCGGCGGCCTCGCGGCGCTTGTGGTCCTCCTCCGCGTAGCGCTCGGCCTCCTCGCGCATGCGGTCGACCTCGTCCTTCGGCAGCGAGGAGCCGCCGGTGACGGTCATCTTCTGCTCCTTGCCCGTGCCCAGGTCCTTGGCGGTCACGTGCATGATGCCGTTGGCGTCGATGTCGAAGGACACCTCGATCTGCGGGACGCCGCGGGGCGCCGGGGGCAGACCGGTCAGCTCGAACATCCCGAGCTTCTTGTTGTACGCCGCGATCTCGCGCTCGCCCTGGTAGACCTGGATCTGCACGGACGGCTGGTTGTCCTCGGCGGTGGTGAAGATCTCGGACCGCTTGGTCGGGATCGTCGTGTTCCGCTCGATGAGCTTGGTCATGATGCCGCCCTTGGTCTCGATGCCGAGGGACAGCGGGGTGACGTCGAGGAGCAGGACGTCCTTGACCTCGCCCTTGAGGACACCGGCCTGGAGCGAGGCGCCGATGGCGACGACCTCGTCCGGGTTCACACCCTTGTTGGCCTCCTTGCCGCCGGTCAGCTCCTTGACGAGCTCGGCGACGGCGGGCATACGGGTGGAGCCACCGACCAGGACGACGTGGTCGATCTCGCTGATGGAGATGCCGGCGTCCTTGATGACGTTGTGGAAGGGCGTCTTGCAGCGCTCCAGGAGGTCCGCGGTCAGCTGCTGGAACTGGGCGCGGGTGAGCTTCTCGTCGAGGTGCAGGGGGCCCTCGGCGGAGGCGGTGATGTAGGGCAGGTTGATCGAGGTCTCGGTGGACGAGGACAGCTCGATCTTGGCCTTCTCGGCGGCCTCGCGCAGACGCTGCAGGGCCATCTTGTCCTTGCCCAGGTCCACGCCGTGGCCGGACTGGAACTGCTGGACCAGGTAGTCGACGATGCGCTGGTCCCAGTCGTCACCACCGAGGTGGTTGTCACCGTTGGTGGCCTTCACCTCGACGACGCCGTCGCCGATCTCCAGCAGCGAGACGTCGAACGTACCGCCACCGAGGTCGAAGACCAGGATGGTCTGGTCGTCCTTGTCGAGGCCGTACGCCAGGGCGGCGGCGGTCGGCTCGTTGACGATGCGCAGCACGTTCAGACCGGCGATCTCACCGGCCTCCTTCGTGGCCTGGCGCTCGGCGTCGTTGAAGTACGCCGGGACGGTGATGACCGCGTCGGTCACCTTCTCGCCCAGGTAGGCCTCGGCGTCCCGCTTCAGCTTCTGCAGCACGAAGGCGCTGATCTGCTGCGGGTTGAAGGGCTTCCCGTCGAGCTCGATCTTCCAGTCCGTGCCCATGTGGCGCTTGACGGACCGGATGGTCCGGTCCACGTTCGTGACCGCCTGGCGCTTGGCGACCTCGCCGACGAGCACCTCACCGTTCTTCGCGAAGGCGACGACGGACGGCGTGGTCCTGGCGCCCTCGGCGTTGGTGATGACGGTGGGCTCGCCGCCCTCCAGAACGCTGACGACGGAGTTAGTCGTGCCCAGGTCGATGCCGACCGCACGTGCCATGGTTGATTCCTCCAGCTGACTTGAGTGGAACGGACTCAAGTGTGCACGACGGCTCCCGACCGGTCAACAGAGCTGAGTCGAGCGGGCTCAACTCTTATCCGCTCCTTACACGCAATGGCGCGCTGACCTGCGGCGATACTGTGCGTCGAGCGGCGTACACCGGCACACGGGAGAGGGCGAACACCACCACGAGAGCCACGCCGGGCACCCACCACAGGGCGTCGGCCCCGACCCAGCCGGCGTGCGCGAGTACCCCGACGAGCACGCCGGAGAACGCCCCGACACCCAGCAGCAGAGTGACGCCCGGCACGGTCAGCCCGAGCCGCCGCAGCCGGTGCGCGAGATGGTCGGGCCCGCTGCGGACGACGGGCCGCCCGCTCAACCGCCGGGCCAGCAGGACGAGTACGGCGTCGGCGCTCCCCAGGGCCGTCAGCGCGAAGAGCACCCCCGCGCTCTCCCCGAGCCCGAACCCGGCCCGGACGTGCACCAGAGCGACGGCGATCACGAACCCCGCCGACATCGACCCGCAGCTCCCCAGCGCCACGCGCGCGGGGTGCCAGTTGTGCAGCAGGAAGCCGGTCAGCACCGCGGCCAGCACGCTCATCAGCACGGCGATCCCGTCCAGCACGTCGATCGCCGCGCAGGCCGCCACCCCGAAGGCGGTGACGACCCCGACCGTCCCCGCGAGCCCGTCGGCGTGGTCCAGCCCCCGGAAGGCGAAGGTCACCCCGACGACCCACACCACGCCGAGCAGCCCGGTACCCACGCCCGTCTCCCCGTACGGCACGACACACGCGGCCGCCACGCCCGTACCGCCGGCCAGCACCCGCCGCCGCAGCCGCCACACGTCGTCGACGAGCCCGAGCAGGGCGACCACGCCGCCGGCGACGAGCAGCCCGTCGATCCCGCTCCCGGCCGCGCCCCACTCCTTGACGCCGACCACCGCCCCGGTGACGACCACGACGGCGACACCCCCGGACAGCGGCACCTCCCGCTGCCGCCGCCGCTCGACCAGACGCAGCCGCAGGGCGGGCAGCCGCAGGACCGCCGCGAGGAGGGCGGTGAGCAGGAGGGCGGTGGCGGCGGCGGTGATCCCGTAGAGCACGGATATAAGTTAGGCGTCACTATGACAATTCGGTACGAATAACACGACGGGATCCGGGTCGAATCCGGAGGGGTTCCTGAGGCAACCCTGAGCGATTCAGATCACTGCCCACCCGGCTACAGTGCGGCGGAAGATAGGGGTAGTCTCAGACGGACTGCATAAGTTACCGCTTAGTAATTTCGGGGAACCCTCATCGCGACAGGTCACCCCGACAAAACCCTCGCAGGCCCGAGGAGCCCCCATGCAACTCGCCGCGATCATCGTGTCGCTGGTACTGACCGTGGTCGGCGTCGCGCTGCTCGCACGCGCGATCGGCCAGTTCGTCCGGTACTTCAAGCTGGGCCAGCCCGTGCCCGCCGGTACCCGGACCGACAACCCCTACCAGCGCAGCGTGACCCTGGTGAAGGAGTTCCTCGGCCACACGCGCATGAACCGGTGGGGCATCGTCGGCATCGCCCACTGGTTCGTCGCGATCGGCTTCCTGACGCTGCCGCCGACGATCATCACCGCGTACGGCCAGTTGTTCCAGGCCGACTGGACGCTGCCGGTGCTCGGCGGCTTCCTCCCGTACGAGCTCTACATCGAGTTCATCGCGGCCATGACGACCCTCGGCATCGCCACGCTGATGGTGATCCGCCTGCTGAACCTGCCGTCGCGCCCGGGCCGCAAGTCCCGCTTCGCCGGCTCGAAGATGGGCCAGGCGTACTTCGTCGAGTACGTCATCCTCACCATCGGCCTGGCCATCTACGTGCTGCGGGGCCTGGAGGGCGCGCTGCACCACGTGGACGGCTACGAGGCCGCGTACTTCGCCTCGTACCCGCTGGTCCTGGCCTTCAAGGGCCTGAGCGTCGCGACGCTGCAGAACCTCGTCTACTTCTTCGCCATGATCAAGCTGGGCACGACCATGATCTGGATGATCACGGTCAGCCTGAACACCAACATGGGTGTGGCCTGGCACCGCTTCCTGGCGTTCCCGAACATCTGGTTCAAGCGCGAGGCGACGGGTGGGACGGCGCTGGGCGCGCTCCAGCCGATGACGTCCGGCGGCAAGCCGATCGACTTCACCGACCCCGGTGACGACGACGTCTTCGGTGTCTCCCAGGTCGAGCAGTTCTCCTGGAAGGGCCTGCTGGACTTCTCCACCTGCACCGAGTGCGGCCGCTGCCAGTCGCAGTGCCCCGCCTGGAACACGGGCAAGCCGCTCTCCCCGAAGCTGCTGATCATGTCCCTGCGGGACCACGCGCACGCCAAGGCGCCGTACCTGCTGGCGGGCGGCGGCAAGACGATGGAGGGCGAGGAGAAGGGGTCTCCCGAGGCCCTGAAGGACGTCCCCGCGTCGGCGCTGGCCGAGGCCGAGCGCCCCCTGATCGGCACGCTGGAGGACAACGGCGTCATCGACCCGGACGTCCTGTGGTCCTGCACCACCTGCGGTGCCTGCGTCGAGCAGTGCCCCGTCGACATCGAGCACGTCGACCACATCGTCGACATGCGCCGCTACCAGGTGATGATCGAGTCGTCCTTCCCGTCCGAGGCGGGCACGATGCTCAAGAACCTGGAGAAGAAGGGCAACCCCTGGGGCCTGGCGAAGAAGCAGCGCCTGGAGTGGCTCAAGGAGGTCGACTTCGAGGTCCCGGTCGTCGGCAAGGACATCGAGGACCTGTCCGAGGTCGAGTACCTGTACTGGGTCGGCTGCGCCGGTGCCCTGGAGGACCGCGCCAAGAAGACCACGAAGGCCTTCGCGGAGCTGCTGCACATCGCGGGCGTGAAGTTCGCGATCATGGGCGGCGACGAGAAGTGCACCGGCGACTCCGCCCGCCGCCTCGGCAACGAGCCCCTGTTCCAGGAGCTCGGCATGGAGAACGTCATGGCGCTGAACATGGCGTTCGGCGAGGAGATGGACGAGGACGGCAAGGTCACGCCGGAGTCGGCGAAGCCCAAGTCTTCCAAGAAGATCGTCGCGACCTGCCCCCACTGCCTCAACACGCTCGGCAACGAGTACCCGCAGCTCGGCGGCGACTACGAGGTCATCCACCACACGCAGCTGCTCCAGCACCTGGTGGACGAGGGCAAGCTGATCCCGGTCACGCCGGTCGAGGGCATCATCACGTACCACGACCCGTGCTACCTGGGCCGCCACAACAAGATCTACACGCCGCCGCGCGAGATCATCGCCGCCGTCCCCGGCGTCCGCAACGAGGAGATGCACCGCCACAAGGAGCGGGGCTTCTGCTGCGGCGCGGGCGGCGCGCGGATGTGGATGGAGGAGCGGATCGGCAAGCGCATCAACAACGAGCGCGTGGACGAGGCCCTGTCGGTCAACCCCGACATCGTCTCGACGGCCTGCCCGTTCTGCCTGGTCATGCTGACCGACTCCGTCAACGGCAAGAAGAACGACGGCAAGGCGAAGGAGTCCATCACGGTCGTGGACGTCGCCCAGCTCCTCCTGGACTCGGTGAAGACGCCGGTCCCGGCGGAGGGCGACGGCGACGACGGTGACGACGACGGCGGGGAGCCCCCGGCGGGTACGGCGGACTCGACGAGCACGCCGGAGCCGGAGCCGGTGAAGTAGGCGGTTCTTCGAGGCTTGTCATTGACGCCCCCTGCCCGGGGTCACCGGGCGGGGGGCGTCGGCGTTGCGCGGCGGCTACAGCGGCGGAAGCGCGGGACGTAGCGGAGTTGAGGCTCGGAGGCCTAGGCCTCGCCGAGTGCAGTCCGGCGCCGCCTGCAGTGAAGGCCGTTGTCAGTGCCTGCCGCCACGGTCTCAAACGCGCGGTCGGCTTCCGGGGGTTCCAGCTCTGTAGGGAATGGTTGCATCCCCGGCCTGTCTGGGGGCGGCCCGGAGACCCGTCCGGGATCTAAACCGACGGTCGGGCTTCGTCGATGGCCAGGAGGTGACCTGCCAGCGCCGACCGCGCACTAACGAGGTGGCTGCCTCCCGGCCTCAGCCGTGGGGTGTCAGCGCCCCACCCTCACCACCTCCGACACAGCCCCACGGAACGACTCCGTCGCCTCGAACCGGGCGCGGAAGTAGCCGCGGCGGGCTTCGGTGATGTCCGTCGAGAAGGCGTGGCCCTCGCCCGACCAGTTCGCGTCCGTCGTGCGGAGGGTCGTCCAGCGCTTGCCGTCTCGGGAGTGCTGGATGTGGACCGGGATGACGCCGGGCGTCCAGCCGTCGGGGAAGTCCATCGCGCCCTCGACGTGGACGCCGCCCTCCTGGGCGCGGGTCGCGGAGAAGGAGGTGAACGTCGAGGCACGCAGGACCGTGATCTCCGGGCTGTTACTGGAGGCCGGGGCGATGAACGGGTCGTCGCTGTGGGACGCCACGCGGAAGGTGCCGGTCTCCCACGGGGTGTGGGTGAAGCTGGCCTTGCCGTCCGCGCCCGTGGTGAAGTAGCCGACGCTGGCGAACTGACCGCCGGAGGACGGCTCGTACAGCACCCCGCCGCTCTGGCCCTCGAAGGGCACCCACCCCTGCGGCGTCTCGCGCTCCAGCGTCGCCGTGATCGTGACCTCCTGGCCGAAGTCGATCGTCCGGGGCGCCGCAGGGGTCTCGATCGTCCAGCGCGTGGCCACCTGGCGGATGCCGATCCGCGTGGGCTCGGACTCGCCGTAGAGGACGTGGGGGTGCGTGGTGTCGTGGCGGTAGACGGCCTGCACCGGAACCGCGTCGTTCACGGTGACCGTGCCCGAGAAGCGTCCCTGCGCGTCCGTGCGGACGGTGTTCTCCGTCCAGTAGTCCACGTCGAGGTCCACCGGGTGGTCCGCCAGCGGCTTCAGCTCGCGGGTCCCCGGCCAGCGTCCCTTCAGCGTGCCGTCGACCCGCACTTCGCGGTGGTCGGTGTCGATCTCCGTGCGGTCGGGGCGCACGTCCTCGAACACGGCCGCGACGTAGTAGGCGAGCGAGCCGGCGGAGTTGTCGACGGTACGGTCGCCGTCCGCGTCCGTGGCCTCGATGCGGACGTCGTAGCTGCCGAGCGCGGGCAGGTCGAGGGGCTGCTTCGTGCGCCACACGCCGTCGTCCGCCGTGCCGGAGGCCAGGGTGAACGCGTCGTTCTCCACGACGGCGACCTCCTGCTGGGTGGCCGCCGAGACGAGGTGGGCCCTGATGCCCGTGATGGCGCTGTCGGAGCTGATGCCGACTTGCAGGGTGCCGAGGTCGCTCGAGACGCTGTTCGCCCAGCGGACGTCCGGCGCCTGACCCTCCGCCCCTGCCGCCTCCGCCGCGTGCGCCGTCGGCACGCCGGTCAGCAGGAGCGCGGCGGCCGTACCGATGGCAGCCCAGGCCGCCCGTGTTCTGAACAAGGTTCCCCCCACAAGGTCCCCCACAGGGATGTGTCGAGAGCCGCACCAGCAGCGGGTACGGCCGAACGGCCTTTCTATCCCACGGTTCTGACAACCGTCCCCCGAGTTACCGCACCAGCAGCGGGCACGGCCCAAGGGGTGGTGCGCGGGGCGCACTCGAGGGGCGCGTTTGATTCGCGACTGCACTGGGCCACCCTCCTCGCGTATGAGTCGCGTCACCGGGAGTTGTGAAGATTCATCCGGCAAACCGCACTTGACGTGCCCTCACTCCTCAACGGCACCCAGCCGCCCCACCCTTGGCAGATTGCGAATCAGTAAAAGGGGTTCCGTTCAGCGAATAGTTGTTTAACTATGAAGGTCCACAGATGAGGGGGATTTGTGAAGATCGCCGGTTGCGCTTCGCGCACGGTCGGGCAGGGGGCCCGGGCGAACCGGTGACGCGGTGCTGGTGCCGTTCCCACACCGCTTCTCACGCAGTACCACGCCACGGCCACCTGCCTCAGGAACAGGGGGCCGTACTTCAGGGGTGAGGAAACCACCATGCACATATGTGTGCTGGGGCAGGGCTATGTCGGCCTGCCCCTGGCCGTGAGGGCCGCCGAGGTCGGGCACACCGTCACCGGCTACGAGCCCGACCGGACGCGCTGCGCGGCGCTGGCCGCCGGGTCGTCGTACGTCGAGGACATCGGCGACAGCCGGCTCGGGGCGGTGCTGGACTCGGGCGCGTACCGCGCCAGTTCCGACCCGCAGGACCTCAAGGGGTTCGACGTCGCCGTCATCACCGTGCCGACCCCGCTCACCGACCGCGCGCCGGACCTGAGTTGCGTACGGGACGCCGGTCGCGTGCTCGCGGAGTGGATCGAGCCGGGCGCCACCGTCGTCCTCGAGTCGACCACCCACCCCGGCACCACCCGTGACGTGCTCATACCGTTGCTGGAGGAGGGTTCCGGCCTCGTCGCCGGGCGGGACTTCCACGTCGGTTTCAGCCCCGAGCGCATCGACCCGGGCAACGCCGACTGGCGGCTGGAGAACACGCCGAAGATCGTCGCCGGGCTGACCGAAGGCTGTCTGCGGCGCGTGAAGGGCTTCTACGACACCGTCACCGAGGTCACCGTGCCCGCCTCGGGGCTCGAAGAGGCCGAGCTGGCCAAGGTGTTCGAGAACACCTACCGGCACGTCAACATCGCCTTGGTCAACGAGCTCTCCCGGATGGCCCACACCCTCGGCGTGGACGTCTGGCACACGCTGGAGCTGGCCTCGACCAAGCCCTTCGGGTTCACCAAGTTCCAGCCCGGGCCCGGTGTCGGCGGGCACTGCCTGCCCATCGATCCGGTCTACCTCAGCCACCACGTCAAGGCCCGGCACGGGCAGACGTTCCGGCTCATCGAACTGGCCCAGGACATCAACGAGAGCCAGCCGGACTACGTGGTGCGCCGGCTGCAGGACGCCCTGAGCCGCCGCTTCCGGCGGAGCGTGCACGGTGCGCGCGTCCTCGCCCTGGGCGCCGCCTACAAGCCGGGCACCTCGGACGCCCGCCAGTCGCCGGCCGTCGAAGTCACCGACCGGCTGCGGGCGATGGGGGCGGACGTCACCGTCGTGGACCCCTATCTGCCGGACACGGACGGCGGTCGCCGCGACATCCCCTTCGGCGCAGGAACGGACACCGTCGGCGGCTTCGACGCGGTCGTCCTGCTCACCCCGCACGCCGAGTTCGACCTCGGCCGGCTCGCCGCCGAGGCCGCCTACGTGCTCGACACCCGCGGCGTCATGCCCGCCGCACCCCACATCGAACGCCTCTAGAGAGCCACGACAGGAAGCGGCTCCGGAGAGCCAGGTCAGGAAACGGCTCCGGAGAACCACGTCAGGAAACGGCTCCGAAGAGCCACGACAGGAAGAGGGAAAAACCATGTACGGACAGAACGGTGTGGGCGCCGCCATCGGGACCGCCACCGGCGGAGCCGCCCTGGCCGCCACCGGCGGCACGGCGCTCGGCTGGATCGTGCTGGGCGCGATGCTCCTGGTCATCGGCGGCGTCGCGGTCTTCCGCACGGCCACCCGCGGCAAGCGAGCGACCGCTTGAACGCCTCGCACACCTCGCACACGTCGTACGCCTCGTACGCCCGCCCCTCCCGGGTGCGGTTCACCGTCGTGACCGCCGTGGTGGTGGCGGCCCTCGCCGCCGCCACCGTGGTGGTGCATCTGCAGTCGAAGAGCCCGGTCCTCACCTTCTACTGGTGGCTGGGCATGACGGTGATCGTGCTCTGCCTGGTCTCGTTCCTGAAGGGCCGGTCCTTCACCCACCTGCCGGTGGCGCCCGGCCGCACGGTGGCGATCATCCCGGCCTTCGAGGAACCGTCGGAGAACCTGCACCGCACCGTGCGGTCCCTGCTGGCCCAGACCCACCCGATCGACGAGATCCACGTCATCGACGACGGCTCACGGCAGCACCCCGTGGAGCCCTTCGACCACCCCCGTGTCTTCTGGCACCGCCAGGAGAACAAGGGCAAGCGCGGGGCCCAGGTCACCGTGCTGCGGCACCTCCAGGAGCAGGACAAGCACTTCGACCACGTCCTCACCATCGACTCGGACGGCGAGCCCTTCCCGGACGCGCTCGAACAGCAGCTGCGGGCCATGAGCAACCCGCGGATCCAGGCCACCACCGGCATGATCTACGTCCGCAACTTCGAGGAGAGCTGGGTCTCCCGGGCCGCGGACATCGACATCGGCACCTCGTGCGTGATGATGCGGTCCTCGCGCTCCATGCTCGGCGCGCTGGAGACCACCTCCGGCGCCCTGGCCCTCTACCGGGCCGAGCTGCTCTACGACCACCTGGACGCCTACGAGGTCGAGTGCGGCACGGGCGACGACCGCTGGCTGGCGCTGCGGGCGCTGATGCGCGGCGAGGTCGTCGCCGTCAACGAGGCCGGAGTCGTCACCGACATGCCGACGACACTGCAGAAGACGTACCGCCAGCGGCTGCGCTGGGCCCGGTCCTGGTGGTGGATGCTGCCGTTCGTGTACGAGCGGCTGTCGCTGAAGCAGCTCATCTCGCCGACGTTCGGCCTGCTGCAGCTGGTCATCACGCCGGTGATGCTGGCCTGGACTGTCGTCATGACGCTCCTGACCCTGGGCGGCCGGTACCACAACCCGGGCATCGCGCTGGTGTACCTCGGCGTGTACCTGGTGGTCCGGTACGGCCAGTCGGGGCTGTACGTGCTGATGCGGCCGGACATGACCGCGCGTCAGCGCTGGCGCTCCTGGCTGGTCGGCACCCCGGCGGCCGTGTTCATGAACATCGTGCTGCTGTGCCCCACCCGCTACTGGGCCCTGTTCAAGCTCCGCGACAACGCCTGGCAGTCGCGGGGACTGACGGCGAAGACGGCACTGCCCCAGGGCGGCGGCCGTCACCGTGCCGGACCGAAGAACCTGCAGAAGGTGTGAGGAAAGCGGGCAGCGGTCCGCGATGAGTTCCGGGCGCCGGGGTGGCCGCGGGCGACGTCGGGGTGACCGCGGGCGACGTCGGCGGGCAGGTGTTCGCGCTCGGGCCGGTCGACGAGGTGGCACCACCCGCAGGGCGCCCGCCCCGCTCCCGGGGTGACCTCCCTGGCCGCGAGGTCGCCGAGGCGCTCCGCATCGCGCGGGACGCCGTCGGCGGCCCCCGCCTGCCGGCCGGTGCCCGCCGAGTGACACCGACTCCTTCCCGGCCGGTGCCCGCTGGCTGACACCGACCCCCTCCCGCCGATGCCCGCCAACCCTCACCGCCCCCGCGCCCCGGCCGTCTCGGAAATTAACCGAACTCACGTACAACCCTTACGTCCCCACATGGGTCTCCTGATCGCCGACCACCCGTGAACACCCGGACAACCCCCGGCGAACACGGCCGGTCCCGGCACCTCATCGACGGTGGATGCCCGCCAGGCATCCCGCATGCCGCAGGAGACCCCGCATGCCCCAGCACGAGCGACGCGCCCCCGGGCGCCCGCAGCCGCGCCCCGCACCACCTCGGGACTCCGCCCCCACGCCCCAGGCCGGCCCCGGCTCACCCGCCGCCGCCTGAGCCCCGCCCTTCCCTCTCTCCCCGGAGCCCCGTCTTGCGCAAGCGCACCCTCATCCTGGCCGCGGCCCTCACCACCGGCCTCCTCACCGCCACCCCGGCCTCGGCCGCCCCCTCCGGCCTGACCGGGGACTTCAACGGCGACGGATACCGCGACGTCGCGGCCGGCGCCCCCTGCGCCGACGTCGGCTCGGCCTCCTGCGCCGGCGCGGTCGTCGTGCTGTACGGCTCGGCGTCCGGTGTCTCGGCCGCCCGCAGGGCCGTCATCACGCAGAACTCCGCGGGCGTGCCCGGCACCGCCGAGTCCGGCGACCTGTTCGGCACCGCCCTGGCCGCCGGCGACCTCGACCGGGACGGCTACTCCGACCTCGTCGTCGGCGCCTCCAACGAGAGCATCGGCGACCGGGACGGCGTCGGCTCCGGCACCGTCCTGTGGGGCGGGAAGTCGGGCCTGACCAGCGGCAAGGGCCTGCCGCAGCCGTCGACGCTCGCCGAGTACGGCAACTTCTCCCGGGGCATCGCGACCGGCGACTTCGACGGGGACGGCGACCTGGACGTCACACTCACCGGCCAGAGCCACACCCGCATCTACAACGGCCCCTTCACCCGCACCGGCGGCCCGCTGAACAACCTGCGCGTCGGCGAGGTCGGCACCACGTTCGAGGTGTTCGCGGGTGACATGACCGGCGACGGCGCGGCCGAGCGCGTCTACCCGTTCAACGTGGACGGCGACACCGGCGGCCAGATCAACTACTTCCGCTGGACCGGCACGGCGTACAAGATGACCGACCTGTCCAGCGCCGACGGCTACCCCGGCTCCATCGGCGACATCAACCGCGACGGCTACGGCGACCTCGTCCTCGGGGACCACACCGACCCCTACGACCTCAAGCCCGGCGGCCACAAGGGCGGGCAGATCACCGTCTGGTACGGCGGCCCCACCGGCCCCGACCCGGCGCAGACGCCGACCGTGATCCACCAGGACACCGCGGGCGTGCCCGGCGCGGGCGAGGCCGAGGACGGTTTCGGCAGGGCCGTGAGCACCGGCGACATCAACGGCGACGGGTACGCCGACGTCGTGGTCTCCGCCCCGGGCGAGGACCTCGGCACGGCGAAGGACGCGGGCTCGGTGACCGTGTTGTTCGGCTCCGCCGCCGGTCTGAGCACCACCGGCGTGACGTCGTACACCCAGGACACCGCCGGGGTGCCCGGCTCCGCCGAGTCCTGGGACCGCTTCGGTTCCGCGGTCGCCCTGACGGACGTGACCAAGGACGGCAGGGCGGACCTGGTCGTCGGCGTCGACGGCGAGAACTCCACGGGCGGCCTGTGGACCCTGCGCGGCTCCGCCTCCGGCCTGACCACGAGCGGCGCACAGGGCATCACCACCACCGCCGTCGCCCTGAAGAGCGGCCACGGCCTCGGCTCCGCCCTCGCCCAGTGACGCCCCGCCGAACCCCCAGTGAGGCACGTACCGCCATGCGCACCCGTATCACCGCCGCCGTCCTCGCCGCGGCCCTGACCCCGCTCGCCCTCACCCTCTCCGCCCCGGCCGCGCACGCCGCGACCGCCGCCGCCCCCTACGACTTCAACGGCGACGGCCGCACCGACCTCGCGATCGGCGCGCCGGGCGCCACGGTCGCCGGGCAGGCCAGGGCGGGCGCGGTGTCGGTCGTCTACGGCAGCGCGAGCGGGCCGAAGACCGCCACGCGCACGCTCCTCACCCAGAACACGGCCGGGATGCCCGGCGCCGCCGAGGCCGACGACGCCTTCGGCACCGCCCTCACCTCCGCCGACCTGAACACCGACGGCTACGCCGACCTGCTGGTCGGCACGCCCGGCGAGGACGGCAGCGACACCAACGACGGCACGGTCACCGTCGTCTGGGGCTCGGCCTCCGGCCTGTCCGGCGCCCGCTCGCTGTTCAGCTTCTTCAGCACCGACTACGACCGGTACGGCCAGGCCCTGGCCGCGGGCGACCTCGACGACGACGGCGACGTGGACGTCGCCGTGGGCTCCACCGGCCCGGTCACGCTCTCCCTGGTGAACGGCCCGATCACCCGGACGAGCGCGTCCAACGGCGGTTCGGGCTCCCGCAACGACTGGTGGTCCTCCTCGTACGGCGTGAAGTACCTCTCCTCGGGCGACGTCACCGGCGACGGCCACCCCCGGGTGGTCCTGCACGGCCGCGCCGCGCACAACAGCGACGCCGCCACCGCCCTCGCCGACATGGAGATCAGCAACTACACCGACTGGCTGCGGAACCTGCCCGCCGGGTACGTCTCCGCCGTCGGCGACATCGACGGCAACGGCCACGCCGACATCGCCGTGGGCAACGACCGCGAGACCTCCGCCGACCCGGCGGGCGCCAAGGGCGGCAAGGTCACCGTCGTCTACGGCGGACCCGACGGCCGCGACCCGGGCCGCGCCCCGCTCGTCCTCACCCAGGACACCGCCGGCGTGCCCGGCGCCGCCGAGACCGGCGACCGCTTCGGCAGCGGCGTCTCGCTCGGCGACGTCGACGGCGACGGGTACGCCGACCTGGCCGTCGGCGCCGCGGGCGAGAACGCCGCCGCCGGTGCCGTCACCGTGCTGCGCGGCTCGGCGTCCGGCCTGACCACCAAGGGCGCGACGTCGTACTCCCAGAACACCGCGGGTGTCCCCGGCGGTTCCGAGAAGGGCGACCGCTTCGGCGAGCGCGTCACCCTCACCGACCACACCGGCGACGGCCGCGCCGACCTGTCCGTCTCCGCGCCGGGCGAGAACGCCGGCGACGGCGCGGTCTGGTGCCTGCGCTCCACGGCGACGGGCCCGACGGCCGCCGGCGCGACGACCTTCGGCCCCACCACGACAGGCATCTCCACGACCGGCACCCCCGGCTACGGCACCGCCCTCACCTCCTGACACCACATCCGCCGGCTACCGGCACCGCACGCCCCTCCTGACACCGCCCTCCTCCTCATCAGCAGCACCTCCGACCCGACAGGGATCCCCATGCGCAAGCGCACCCTCCTCCTGGCCACGGCCCTCACCACCGGCCTGCTCACGGCCCTGCCCGCGACGGCGGCCACCGCCGCCCCGGCCACCGGCCCGACCGCCGACTTCAACGGCGACGGCTACGGCGACATCGCCTTCGCCGCCCCGTACGCCAAGGTCGACGGCCAGGGCATGGCCGGCTACGTCGCCGTCGTCTACGGCGGCGCCACCGGCCTCGACCCGGCCAAGCGGACGGTGGTCAGCCAGAACACCGCCGGTGTGCCCGGCGCCGCCGAGGCCGAGGACACCTTCGGCGAGGCCCTCGCCCTGGGCGACCTCAACGGCGACGGCTACACCGACCTCGCGGTCGGCTCCCCCGGCGAGGACGTCGGCGAGGACGTCGACGGCGGCTCCGTCACCCTCCTGTGGGGCTCGGCGAGCGGCCTGAAGAACGGCACCACCGTGAAGGACCCGGCCGTCTCCGCGCACGACCACTGGGGCAACCTGCTGACCGCCGGCGACTTCGACGGCGACGGCAGGACGGACCTGGCCGCGAGCGCCTACGCGGACCCGTACGTCATCCGCGGCGGCTTCACGACGACCGGCACCACCGGCGCCGTCCGGCGGATCGCCACGCCCGAGATGTCGTACAGCGTCGACGCCATGGCGGCGGGCGACACCAACGCCGACGGCAGGTCCGACCTGGTCCTCACCTACCGCGTACGCCTGAACGAGGACGAGACCGGCAGCTGGTCCAAGGGCGTCGCCTACCTCGGCTCCCCCACCGGCCCGGACACCTCCGTCCCCCGCCCGCTGAACGGCGGCACCTCCCTCGCCCTCGGCGACATCGACGGCGACGGCTACGACGAGATCGCCCTCGGCAACGTCTTCTCCAAGGAGGACGACCACAGCGGCAGCCTCGGCGGCCGGGTCGTCGTCATCCGCGGCTCCGAGGGCGGCCCGGTCAACGGCGACGCGCCCATGGCGGAGCTCACCCAGGACTCCGAGGGCGTGCCCGGCGGCGACGAGGCGGGCGACGGCTTCGGCAGCGCGGTCTCCATCGGCGACGCCGACGGCGACGGCTACGGCGACCTCGCCATCGGCGTCGTCTTCGAGGACGTCGGCACCACCGAGGACACCGGCGCCACCGTCCTGATGAACGGCTCGGCCTCCGGCGTCTCGCGCACCGGCGCCCGCACCTTCACCCAGGCCACCGCCGGCGTCCCGGGCTCGGCCGAGGCCACGGACTACTTCGGCTCCGACATCCTGCTGGCCGACGTCACCAAGGACGGCCGCGCCGAGTTCACCGTCACGGCCGGCTTCGAGGACGAGGGCATCGGCGCGATCACCAGCCTGCGCGGCTCGGCCACCGGCCCCGTCACCGACGGCGCCCGCTCCTTCGGCCCGGGCAGCCTCGGCCAGACCCGCTCGTACGGCGCCTTCGGCTCCGGCCTCATCGGCTGACGGACCAGGGAGACACCATGCGCAGAACCACCACGACCGCCCTGGCCGCCGCCCTGCTGGCGACCGGCATCAGCCCCGTGCTCCTCACCGCACCCGCCGCCGCGGCGGTTGCCAGGCACTACGACGACTTCAACGGCGACGGCCGCCGCGACCTGGCCTACGGCGGCTACGACGACGTCGACCGCGAGGGCGGCACCGTCACCGTCCTCTACGGCACCGCCACCGGCCCCGACACCTCCCGCGTCCAGCGCATCCACCAGGACAGCGCGGGCATCCCCGGATCCGGCGAGGAGGACGACCAGTTCGGCGAGTCCCTCGCGAGCGCCGACCTCAACAAGGACGGCTACGCGGACCTCGTCGTCGGCAACCCGACCGAGCACGTGGGCGGCGACGACTACCGCGGCACGGTCACCGTCGTCTGGGGCTCCGAGTCCGGCCTGTCCGGCGGCACCAACCTCACCCCGGTCGGCGGCGCGACCGGCCACTTCGGCCGCGACCTGGCCACCGGCGACTTCACCGGTGACGGCTCCCCCGACCTGGCCGTGATCGGCGGCGAGGAGGCCTGGCTCTACCGCGGCCCCTTCACCAAGTCGGGCACGACCGGCAAGGTCAGCAAGATCGACAAGGGGTCCGCGGGCTGGTACTCCTCCGCCCTCGCGGCCGGCAAGGTCGACGGCGACGGCCGGACGGACCTGGTGGTCATCGGCACCGAGATCACCGGCAGCGACATCCGCGAGCGCGCCTGGTTCCTGAAGGGCACGTCCACCGGCCTCGCCTCGGGCGCCTCCAGGACCCTCAGCGACCGGCAGCAGGGCCTCTACCCGAGCCCGGTCATCGGCGACTTCGACAAGAACGGCTACGGCGACATCGCCCTCGGCCTGCCCGACAAGGACGGCGGCAAGGGCGCGGTCACGATCTGGCGCGGCACGTCGTCCGGCCCGAGCGGCTCCGTCACCTTCACCCAGGCCACGGCGGGCGTCTCGGGCAGCCCGGAGGCCGACGACGGCTTCGGCTACGCGATCTCGGCCGCGGACGCCAACGGCGACGGCTACGCCGACCTCGCGGTCGGCGTGCCCCACGAGGACGTCGACGGCCGGGAGGACCAGGGCGGCGTCCACCTGTTCCGCGGCGGCTCCGGCGGCCTCACCGGCGCCCGCTCCTCCTGGATCGCCCAGACGGTGCTCGGCCCGGCCGACTCCCACACCTCCTTCGGCTACACCCTGCGCCTGCGCGACCTGACCGCCGACGGCAGGGCGGACCTGGCCGTGGGAGCGGCGGGCAGCTCACTGCTGATGCGGGGCACCGCCACGGTGCCGACCACGACCGGCGCGATCACCCTGCCGGAACTGGGCGGCTCGCTGCCGGACTGACACCGCCGGCCCGCCACCGCGCGAGGCCGGGGCGATGCCCGTACGGCCGAACCCTGACACCCCACCGAGGCCCAAGGCCCGTACCCCTTAAGGGATGTCACAGCTCGGCCGCAAAGCCGGGCCCGGAAGCCCGGGCCCGGCACACCACCGCCGGGGACCAGGTACGTTCGAAGACGTGGCTGGATTCAGGATCGGACGCGGCCGGAACAACGGCGCTCCTCAGACGCGACCGCACAACTCTCCGAACGGGCAGCAGACGCCGCAGGGGCCGTCGTACGGCTACCCGCCGGCGCCGCAGCCGTACCCGCAGCAGCCGCCGTACGGGGGCGGCGGCGGCCCCACCTGGCCGCAGCCGAACGCCGGACCCGGCGTCGGCTACGGCGGCCAGGGCGGCCACGGCGGCCACGGCGAGCCGGAGTACTTCGGCGACGGCGCGTACCCGCCCGGTCCGCAGGGCCCGCACGACCCGTACGCGGCGAACAACCCGGGCCACACCCAGGCCTTCTCGGTCGGCGAGGACCCCTACACCCAGGGCGACACCTACCGCGCCGGCTCGGCCGCCCCGCCGCCCGGTCCGATCGGCCCGCGCCTGCACTGGAAGGCCCTGCTGGGGGGGATCGTCCTCGCCCCGAACCAGACGTTCCTCCAGATGCGGGACTACACGATGTGGGGCCCGGCCCTGATCGTCACGTTCCTCTACGGCCTGCTCGCCGTGTTCGGCTTCGACGGCGCCCGCAAGGATGCGATAAACGCCACACTGTCGAACGCGATCCCGATCGTCCTGACGACGGCCGTCGCGATGGTGCTGAGCGCGTTCGTCCTGGGCGTGGTCACCCACACCCTGGCCCGCCAGCTCGGCGGCGACGGGGCCTGGCAGCCCACGGTCGGCCTCTCCATGCTGATCATGTCCCTCACGGACGCGCCGCGCCTGGTCTTCGCGATGTTCGCGGGCGGCGACGCGACGTTCGTGCAGCTGCTCGGCTGGGCCACCTGGGTCGCGGGCGGCGTACTGCTCACCCTCATGGTCAGCCGCTCCCACGACCTGCCCTGGCCGAAGGCGCTCGGCGCGTCGGCGATCCAGCTGATCGCGCTGCTGTCGATCGTGAAGCTGGGCACGGTCTGAGGCTCTGCCGGACACAGAAGGGGCTCCCCGGGGGGAGCCCCTTCTGTGTCTCTCGTCCTGGTCAGGCGTCGAGCACCTGGCCGCTGCGCCGCACCACGGGCGGCTCCACGGACCACGGGAAGTTGATCCACTCGTCGGTCCGCTTCCACACGTACTCGCACTTCACCAGCGACTGGGACTTCTCGTAGATCACGGCGCTGCGCACCTCGGCGACGGTGTCGAGGCAGAAGTCGCGCACCAGCTTGAGCGTCTTGCCGGTGTCGGCGACGTCGTCGGTGATCAGCACCTTCTTGTCGGAGAAGTCGATGACGTTGGGAACGGGCGCGAGCATCACGGGCATCTCGAGGGTCGTCCCCACGCCCGTGTAGAACTCCACATTCACCAGATGGATGTTCTTGCAGTCGAGGGCGTAGGCGAGCCCGCCGGCCACGAAGACACCGCCGCGGGCGATGCTCAGCACGACGTCGGGTTCGTACCCGTCGTCGGCGATGACCTGCGCGAGCTCGCGCACGGCGGCCCCGAACTGCTCGTAGGAAAGGTTCTCCCGCACCGCGCTTATGCCTTTGTCGCTCACACCTGGGTCCGATGGAAGTTGAGGAAGGACCGGGAGGCGGTCGGCCCGCGCTGCCCCTGGTACCGGGAGCCGTACCGCTCGCTCCCGTACGGGAAGTCGGCCGGCGAACTGAGCCGGAACATGCACAGCTGCCCGATCTTCATCCCCGGCCACAGCTTGATCGGCAGGGTGGCCAGGTTCGACAGCTCCAGGGTGACGTGACCGCTGAACCCGGGGTCGATGAACCCGGCCGTCGAATGCGTCACCAGCCCCAGCCGCCCCAGCGAGCTCTTCCCCTCCAGCCGGGAGGCAAGATCGTCGGGCAGCGTGATGACCTCGTAGGTGCTGGCGAGGACGAACTCCCCGGGGTGCAGGATGAACGGCTCGTCCCCCTCCGGCTCCACGAGCCGGGTCAGATCGCTCTGCTCGATGGCGGGGTCGATGTGGGGGTACCGGTGATTCTCGAACACCCGGAAGTAGCGGTCCAGCCGCACATCGATGCTCGACGGCTGCACCATCGCGTCGTCATAGGGATCGATCCGCACCCGCCCGGCGTCGATCTCGGCCCGGATGTCCTTGTCTGAGAGAAGCACGCCCCGAGGATACGCAAGGCGCGCGGAGCGCCCACAACCGGACGACTCCGCGCGCCTGCGCGCCTTGCGCTGCTTGCTGCTGTCGCTGTGCCTGCTCGCTCTGTCCGCTACCGCTTCTGGTAGCTCACGGGCACCACGCTCCTCAGCCGCGCACAGCGCGGACACCGAAGAAGCCGGCCGGGGCCGAGCCGCTCGGCCTGCTGCATCGGGAACGAAGCGGTGGTGAACACGTGCCCATCCGCACAGCGGACGACGGTGCGCTCCATCAAGTCCAAGAGTCCCTTCCCCAAGAGCCGCGTCTGGCTGCTGCTTGCCTGACGACAAAAGCCACAGTACGGGATCAAAGGGACGGCCCTCCAGGCGGCACTCCGGTCCCGCCCGGACCCTCCTCGACGCCCACACCGTACGCCCCAACTCCGTTCCCCCGCAGCCGCATCCCACCCCTGAAACACCCTCAGGCCCCGCGGCGCGAACACCGGGGGCCTGGCATGAGGTAGAGTGGGCGAGCATTCGGACACCGACTCCGGTCGGCGTCTTACGCGGGTGTAGTTTAATGGTAGAACATCAGCTTCCCAAGCTGAGAGCGCGAGTTCGATTCTCGTCACCCGCTCCAATATGAACCCCCTGGTCGTGGACCCGGGGGTTGGTTATTGTCTAGACCATTTCGGAGGCTTCGCGCCCTCCGCGTGCCCTAAGTCGGGGCCAGGCGCCCCGCCGGGGCCCTTCGAGCGCCAGTTCCGGAACCGCAACACCCAAGATGTCTCGAATCGCGAGACGCATTTTCGGTGACCTGCGTCACATCCTGTGCAAATTGCGGCCAAGTCGCGTACGCAAAGGACGAGTTCGCGATGGTCTCACTGAGTGCGCTGCCCAGTGGAGGGAGTCTCCCCGCGCCGCAGCTGACAGCCAGGACGTTCGAGCAGGGCCTCCGGACGTGACTACCGCGGCCAGTAGCGAGGCGGTTCCTTGAGGGGGTCAACCAGATCGAACCGCTGCTTGTTGCCGGGGTTCAGCCCTTTGATGTGAACGAGCTGCTGGCCTTCCGCCGTGTCGAGTTCACGGACGATCAGAGGCATTGCGGCGATCACAGCGCCCATGGCCAGGCCCAGGCCCGCCATACCCTTGTGACCGTGGCTGAACCGGATGTGGTGCATGCCGGACTTCTTGATGGCGGCCGTCTCCGACGGGTCCTCCAGCTGGCGCCCGTCTTTGGTGAGGAAGGCTTCAAAACCTCTCTTCGCGGCGTCGGGAAGGAGGGCGAGATCCTTCTTCCCTGTCCACTTGATCTCGCTGACGTGGCGTACTTCGTGACCAGGCAGCAACCGCCTGAGCATTTCCAGCACCTGTACCGGGACGTTCTCGTCGATAAGGATTCGCATCAGGCAGCGCGCGGTCCAGGGCTGTAGCTGTCCACGTACAGGGCGAAGGAAACCGCATCGCGGGCGGCTTCCGCTGTCACGCCGGGGTAGTAGTCGGCGATCTTCTCAGGAGGGATGCCGTCCTCCACCAGCTCCGCGACGGCGTCGAACGGGACACGAGTGCCGGTGATAACCGGCTGCCCCCCCTGCGTATCCGGGTCCACACTGACGTGTTGCTTGGGCCGCAGAAGGTGTGGGACCACGACGCCGGCGCGGGGCGCAAACTCCTGGAGGATGTCGGCCATGGTGGCGATGACCCGCTGCCCGGGGTGCTTGACGAGGTCCGTGGCGTGGTCGTCGGTGTTGTCACCCACAAGGACGATGGAGTCACCCTCAGCGACCAGGGAGTAGCTGGACAGGTGCTCGACCTCACCGAACCGCTTCAGTGTGGCCAGAGCCTTGCGGATCTTTTGCAGCGATACGTCTTGCCGGAGGATCGCGAACGCGCGTAGCGCCAGCACATCCCGGAAGGAGTACAGAGCAGGCTTGGCCGCAAGCTCAGGGCGGAGGATGGGCCCATGGCCTCGATCTTGGCGCCATGAGCGCAGTTGCCCGGTGGTGGCCCCGGAGAGAGCCGCAGCCATACGAGTCGAGTACGCCATGGTCTACTCCCTCCAGCCCTCGCGACATCTTTCTACCCGCAAGCATCCCAGCTCTGCGCCTCAGGACGCTACCGGATGTACGGGGAGGCAGAACCGACAACGGCCCCACGACTGCTGAGACATACGAATGGGCGTTGACCCAGGCGACACGCTCACGCCAGCTCGGGGGCCTGCTGAAAAGCAGCCCCGACACAAGGACGGGAGAGGCTTATGCCTCGCGGGTACCTCGCTGCGCGCCTGGCGGGGTTTCGCGGAGCCTCGCGCGTACCTCGGCGTCGATGCCCTGCGTCAGCGTCCGCTGGTGCTTCGCCGTCGAGTGCTGGTAGATCAGCTGGGCCCGCTCCGAGGACTGACCGGCGCGGACCATGAGGTCGCCTCCACCAGCTGGCAGACGAAGGACGGCAGTGGCTTCACACAGGCCGACTTCACCATCGACTGGGACAAGCGCCGGGTGACCTGCTCCGAGGCAAGACCACCGGAGACTGGCGGGAAGATTATTCCCAGCAGGGGACTCCGGTTGTCCGGGCACGGTTTCCGATGACAGCCTGTCGGCCTTGTGAGGTCAGGGCGCAATGCACCCGAGCCAGAGCGAAATGAGAGACGGGCCGCCGGCCACCGGGCCGGTGTCGAAGTCACGATCTCCCACGGAGTCCGAGCCTTCAGACTGCGGCGATGCCGATATCGCGGCCTGGCGAATGCCCGGCTCCAGCACCAGCTCACGGCCACCGCGATGAACTTCCACCGCCTCAAAGCCTGGTGGACCGACATCCCACGGACAGGCACTCGGACGTCCCGCCTGGCAGCCCTCCGGCCGGCTGAGTAGCACTCAGGTTGTCCGCGGCGGTGTCGCGCCGTTGCGCTGGGGACCGGGGAGTCACTGGTCATGGCTGCGTCCTGCGAGGTAGCGCCCGGGTGGAACACCCAGGTGGCGCTTGAAGTGCCGGTTCAGGTGTGCCTGGTCGTGGAAGCCGACGGCCATGGCGACGTCGACGGGCCGTTGCCCTGTGAGCAGCAGCAGCCGTGCCCGCTCCACGCGCCGTCCGGTGAGGTAGGTATGCGGCGGTAGCCCGTACGTCTGCCGGAAGCAGCGGATCAGGTGGGTGGGGTGGGCGTGCAGGAGAGAGGCCGCCTCATCCAGGGTCATGCCCGTACGGAGGCTGGAGTCCAGGAGCTCACGCAGGGTGGCGGCTAGCCGCCCCGCCTCGCGTCCCGAAGTCCTGGCCCGTGGTGATGCGCCAAGGTGGGCCAAGAGCCGTTCGCGGACGAACGCCAACCGGGACTCCGCCTCGAACGCGTCGCCCGCGGCGTTGAGTGCGTTGTGCAGCTGGTGGAGGCGCTGGTGTAACGCCGCGTCCGCGTGGACCGGGACGTCGACCGCGGCCCCGGCGAGTCGGCCGGGCAGCACTTGGGCGTCGAGGTACAGCACCCGCTTGCGGAACCCCGAGGCGTTGACCGTCCTGCCGTCGTGAGGCACTCCGGGCGGCAGTAAGACGACCGTGCCGGAGCCGGCGGCGCCGTGCCGCCGCCGGTCGACGGCGAAGTCCACGCAACCGTCGTCGAGAATCATCAAGTCCCAGGTGTCGTGGGTGTGCATCGGGTAGGCGTGGTCGGTGAAGTGGGCGTGGAAGACCTCGGTGATCCCTGCGACCGCGGGACGCCAGGCACTGATCCGCGTTCGGGGCCGCTGGTTCGCCGTACCGCTGCTCATGCCAGGAACGTACAAGACGGGACGTGTCCCGCGCGGGCACGCTCGTGGCATGAGCAATATGAGCAGGCCGACCGCGGCCATCAACCTGACTCACAAGCTCTCGCTGTTCAGCGAGCTGTGGACACAGAAGAAGATCGCCGACCTGAACGACTACGAAGTCAAGCTCGCCAAGCTGAAGGGCGAGTTCGTCTGGCACAGCCACGAGGACACCGACGAGCTGTTCCTCGTCCTCAGCGGGCGCCTCACCATCCAGCTCAGGGAAACCAACGACGTCGTGCTGGTGCCGGGTGAGCTGTTCGTGGTGCCTCGCGGGGTCGAACACTGCCCGGTGGCCGAGGAGGAAACGGCCATCCTGCTGCTCGAACCGACAGGAGTTTTGAACACCGGTGACACGGGCGGGCCCATGACCAAACCGGCTGAACTTCTGGAATGAGCCAGCACGGCGGCGACCGGAATGCCGTCTACCCGGCCGGATCAGCCCTCGGTCGCCTCCGCGTTACACAGATGGGTGAGCAGCCGTCGCGGCCTCACGGCTAATGGGGATCGTTGCGGAAGCCCAGCTCTGCCTGGAGAAGGACTGGCGGCCAGGTCTCGTTCGTTCTCATGAGCATGGAGCCCGGCCGAGCGGGTGACTCCCAAGGACCTGAACAACCGCTGCCGGCAAGTCGTGAACACAACCACTGCCCGCGCGCTCCAGGAGCATGTCCCTGCTGGTTCGGTAAGCGTGAGCGAGCGACGTTTGTCGACGGTTTTGGGCAGCACTTGGCGATCAGACAGCTCGGGAATGGCGATGAGAACTGACAACGCCGGAGACGCTGAGCCGTTCCCCGGTGCCGGTATTGACGGACGCTTGTGGCAGGTCAGCCACAAGCGTCCGTCCCGATCGTCTCCGTGTGTCAGCGTGGTGCGTGACTTGGCCCAATGAGTGCCGCCAGGCTTATGACGCCCGCGCCAGCCGCACGATCGCGTCAATCGACTGGTCAACGTCGGCCTCTGTCGTGGCGTGGCCGGAGACCGAGATGCGCATCAGACGCCGGCCGCGCCAGGTGGTGGCGCCCATCCAGCAGGTGCCGTCAGTCTGTACTGCCTGCACGACGTGGTCGGTGCGGGCGTCGTCGCCGAAGCTGACGAGGACTTGGTTGAGCGCGACGTCGTTGACCACCTCGAAGCCCGCCGCGGTCAGGCCGTCGGCGAAGCGGCGGGCGTGGGAGCAGCAGCGGTCCACGAGTTCGGCGACGCCGTCACGGCCGAGTTCGCGCAGCGCTGCCCAGGTGGCGAAGCCGCGTGCGCGGCGGGAGGACTCGGCGGTGTAGTCGGCGCCGCCGGCCGGAGTGCCGTCGGCGCGGGTGAGGTAGGAGGCGGTGTACGACAGGGCGCCGGCGTGGACGGCGGGACGGGAGCAGAAGGCGTAACCGCAGTCGTAGGGCACGTTCAGCCATTTGTGGCCGTCGCAGGCCCAGGAGTCGGCCAGCTCGACGCCGTCGAGGAGGTGGCGGGTCGCCGGGCTCGCGGCCGCCCACAGGCCGAAGGCGCCGTCGACGTGCACCCAGCCGCCGTGGGCGTGGGTGAGATCGCAGGCGGTACGCAGGTCGTCGCAGGCGCCGGTGTTCACGTTGCCGGCCTGGGTGCAGACGATCGTCGGCGTGCCAGGGGCGGATGCCAGCACGCGACGCAGGTCGTCGGTGTCGAGGGCGCCGTCTTGATCGGTGCGGACCGTCTCGAGGCAGTCGGTGCCCAGGCCGAGCAACCGCAGCGAGCGGTCGATGGTGGCGTGGCGCTCCTCGCCCGCGACCACCCGCAGGCGAGGAGCGCCGCCCAGCCCCTTTCGCCCGACGTCCCAGCCGGCCTCGGTGAGTAAGTGCTGCCGGGCTGCCGCGAGCCCTGCCGTGTTGGCCGCCTGTCCGCCGGTGACGAATCCAGTGGATGCCGTGGCGGGGATACCGAGCAGATCCTTCAGCCAGCCGCCCGCCGCCTCCTCCGCGGCGAGGGCGGCGGGCGAGAGCGCGGCGTTGAAGGCGTTCTGGTCCCACCCGGCTGCGAGGATCTCCGCGGCGGTGGCCGCGGGCAGCGCCCCGCCGACGACGAACCCGAAGAACCGCGGACCCGCGGTGGCAACGAGTCCGGTCTCCGCGGCGGCCACCAACTCGTCGACCACCGTGATCGGGTCGACGGACGAGCGGTCCAGCGGGCGGGAGAACGCGGCGCGCAGGGCTGCGTAGTCGACGGGCCGCGCCACCGCCCGCTCGGACAGCGAGCTGCGGTAAGCGGCGGCGTGTTCGGCGGCGTGATGAAAGATCCTGGTCAGCTCGTCCATGGCCGGACCGTAACCGCCCGTCCGAGCGGCCGGGAAGGGCCAATGGGGGAAGATTGGACTGCCCTCCGATTCCTCAGCCCCGGCGGCGGAAGCTCGACGGCCTGCGCCAGCACCGCACAAGAGCAGGGGCTGGCCCATGACGGGAGCGGCCTCGACCGGTCGGGTGTCGTCAGCCGGGTGGAAGGGGCCAGGAGTGCTCAGCTTGCGGCAGTTGCTCGGGCGGCCCTGATGCTGGCCAGCCGGTAGCACTCGGTGCCGGTCTCGATGATGTTCCCGCCGAAGGTGAGACGGTCAACGATGGCCGCGCAGAGCCGCGGATCCTTGGACTTCGGCGGCGTCATCGCAGCTTCATCTCGCAGAGCACTTCGATGCTCCCACCGCAAGCCCTCAAGTGTTGCCGGAGCTCACAGACATCGCCCTCCGGCGAAACGAGGCGTTCTCAGGCCTGAGCGACAAGTGGTGTCGGTTTCCGTCAGCAAGACCACCCTGCCCAGTAGCCGCGCTCGTCCGGTACCCGAAACAGGGGCTCGCCAGGGAAACGTCGGTGTCCGCTCCCACTCAGCGGGGCGGATTGGCCAACAGTGTCGCCCCTCTGCCGGGGGCGGGGAGCGGTCGTCGCTTGCGAGTGGGCTGCCTCCTCCCCTCGGACAGCAGGGCCCTCACCATGAGGGCTGAAGTCTTTGCCTGTAGGTAAATCGATCGATATCAAGTAGCGGTATCGCGTCGCGCCCACCGCCTTGAGCACCAGGCTGCCCGTCGTGGAGATCAACGCCTGCAGTACAAAACCGGCATTTTGCGATCTGTGGACCAAAGCGGGGACCAGCATCCATGTGCAGTCGAGACGCCCCCTCAGTCGACCTACGCGTCGACAAATCCCAAGCACGGAGAAGACGACGCAGGCACGACACTCACCCACCTCCCTGCGTCGTGCTCATGGCGTGCCCTTCGGACCGGAGAACCACGGTCAACAGCGGTGCCACCAAGCGCTCACGCCTGCGGCGGTACCACGAATCCGTGCACATCAGCAGCCATGTGGGTGCCTATTGATCCGAAACTCAAAGGGCTCTATTCGAGGATGTAGCCGACGTGCGGGCCGCCGAAGCAGACGCGGACGATGTGTGGCTGGCGTTGGCGTCGGTGGAAGACCGGCGGGTCTCGGCGGCGAGTTGGGCCCTGGTCGCGGGCCCAGCTGTGCATCGGAAGGCTCCGTTTGAGGTCGGCCTTGACCAGCTCGTCGGGTTCAGCTCCGGCGGGTACGACGGCAGGAAGTGCAACTCGATCCGGTCCGGGTGATCGGCGAGCAAGGTGCGGACCTTGCGGGAGCGGTGGGCGGAGTGGCCGTCCACGACGAGGTGGACCTTGTGGTCGAAGTGGCCTGCGAGCCGGTCCAGGAAGCGGCACATCACGTCGGCGTCGAAGGTCTGAGTGAAGACCATGAAGTGCATGCGGCCCTTGGTGCTGATCGCGGGCATCGCGTTGGCGGAGAACCGGTTGCCCGTGCGGCGCACGACGGGGGTACACCCCTTGGCGCCCCAGGTGCGGCCGGTGACCTGGTCGGAGCGGATGCCGACCTGGTCGAAGAGCACCTCGCCGCCCCCGGCCTTCGCTCTGGCCCGGATCGCCGGCCAGGCCTCCTCCCGCCAGACGCGGACCCCCTCCTGGTTCTGCTCCACGGCCCGCTTGCCCGGCGCGCGTCCACAGCTGCCCCGCCAGCCCCAGGTCACAGGGTCGGTGATCCAGCACGGCCTGCCGGACCGCCCGCTGCTCGACCGCGTCGAGAACCCGATGTTCGCCGACCCGGCGTTCACGCGGCTGGGCCACGAGCGCCTCGCGTCCGCAGCCGAAGAGCCTCCTGCGCCGACGGCAACAACTGCCGTGCTTTCCCACCAGTTCACTCACCCAGGGATCAACGACTCAGAACATCTACCCCTTCGCTGTCGTCGTGGTCTGTGGGCTGGCCCGGTGGGAAGGGCGCGCACCACATCCGCACCATCGGCTTTCGGACTGCCCCGCGTGGAAAGAGGTGCGGCGACGTCAGCGACCACTCGCGCTGTCCGAGGAACGAGAACCGGCCCAAAGCACGGCTCCGTCAACGCTCTTCCGTACTTTCGGCCGGTACGCGACGCGTGCATCGGCTTTCTAGCCTGAGCAGCGTGAATACAGGGGAGCGGCCGACAAGGCCAGGTGGAAGGACGTTCGACCTCGCGCTGGGCGTCGTGTACGCCCTGGGTATCGTCTTCACGGCGTTCATGTTCATGAGCAGTTGGGGCGGCACCTCCTGGGTGTTCGGCTCCGCCGTCTCCACCGTCGTGAGCGGCACCGCACTGATGCGCGAGCGGCACAAGTTGCTGACCACGGTCGCGGGCCTGGTTGTGACGGCCGCCGCCGTCACGGTCTCCCTGAAGGCGGGGGACGATCTGCCACAAGAGCCCGCGCCCATCACCGCGCTCGCTCTGTCGGTGCTCGTCGGCTCCGCGATCAGGACGCTGCCGGCGGGGCAGGCCGCCGGAATCGCCGTGACCGGCGTCGTGGTGACCGCGGTCGTCTGGTCCGACGGGTGGAGCGGCGTGACGAGCCTGGCCACGATGGGGATGATCGCCGCCCTGGTGATGGGGCTGCTGCTGCGCGGGCTCGACAACCGGGCCTCGGTCGGCGCCCCGGCACCGCAGGAGTCCCGGGCCAACCCGCCGCAGTCGTAGCGCTGCGGAGACCTGAACGCGATGAGCGCCGACCAACCCGCCGCCAGTACCGCGGAGCCGCCCGGCACCCCACCAGCGGCCCCGCTGAGCAGCGCGGACCGCGGGCACAGAATCGGTAATCTGATCAGCGTGACCATTCCGAACCCGTGGGCCAAGGTCTTCTCGACCGTCGGGCTCGGGGTCACGTTCCTCGCGGCGATCGCCATTCAGGCCGTCGCCCTCGCGCAGACGTGGGGAGCCGCGTACTGGGTACCCGGCGCCGTCGCCGCCGTGGTGGTGTGCGGGCTCGCGATGATGCGCCAGCGGGAGCGGACCTGGACAGCGGTCGCGGGCCTTGTGGTGGCCGCGGTGGCGGTGCTCGTCCCGCTGCTGCCGGGCACCGGGCTTCCCGCCGGGCTCGGACCCTCCATCGCCCTGGGCCTGGCGGTACTTGTCGGATCCGCGGTCAGGGCGCTGCCGACGGTGCGGGCCGCGACCATCGCGGGCGCCGGTCTGCTCCTGGTCGCCACCCAGTTCGCCGCCCGGCCGGCGACGGCCGTCTCGGCCATCGCCGCAGCGGGCTGGCTGGCCGCCCTCGGGGTCGGGCTCTCGCTGCGCAGGATCGACGACCGGGCGACGGCCACCGCCGAGCGGGTGCGCCGCGCCGAACGGCTGGACCTCGCCCGGGAACTGCACGACATCGTGGCCCACCACATCACGGGGATGCTGATCCAGGCGCAGGCCGCCCAGGTCGTCGCGCGGCGGAACCCGCAGAACGTGTCGGACTCGCTGACCGAGATCGAAGCCGCCGGGTTGGAAGCCATGTCCGCGATGCGCCGCGTCGTGGGGCTGCTGCGCGACACCGACGACGCGGCCCCCGCCTCGCTCGGGCGGGAGGGGCTCAGCACACTGGTCGAACGCTTCAGCCGCCAGGGCCCGCAGGTGCGCCTGCACGCGCCCGACGACGACACGGAGTGGCCACCGGAGGTGACCAGCACCGTCTACCGCATCGTCCAGGAGGCGCTGACGAACGTGCTGCGGCACGCGCGCCACGCCCGTTCCGTCGATGTCGTCGTCAGCCGCGACGCCGAGGCCGTCACGGTCGAGGTCGCCGACGACGCCCCGCCGAACTCCGTTCGGCCCCACCATCGTGGGGGGTACGGTTTGATCGGCATGCGCGAACGCGTCGAAACGCTCGGCGGCTCGCTGTGCGCGGGCCCTCGGCCCGGCGCCGGCTGGTCCGTGCGGGCCACCCTGCCCGTTCCCACCGGGGAGCCCGGATGACCATCGAGGTCCTGCTCGCCGACGACCAGGCGATGATCCGCCGCGGCCTGCGGCTGATTCTGGAGGACCAGCCCGACATCTCCGTCGTGGGAGAGGCCGAGGACGGCGCCGAGGCGATCGCGATGGCCAGGCGGCTACGGCCGGATGTGTGCCTGGTGGACATCAGGATGCCCAAGCTCGATGGCATCGATGTCACCCGTGCGCTGGCCGGCCGGGGAGTGACCGATCCGATACCGGTCATCGTGATCACCACGTTCGACCTCGACGAATACGTGTACGGGGCGCTGCGCGGCGGCGCGGCGGGGTTCGTCCTCAAGGACGCCGGGCCCGCCCTGCTCATCGAGGCCGTCCGCGCCGCCCACAACGGCGAGGCGCTGGTCTCGCCGTCGGTCACGCTGCGGCTGCTGAAGCAGTTGACCGCGAGCGAGGCGGTGCCCCGAGGCCGTGCCCAGCAGTCGCCACAGCTGTCCGGACGCGCGCTGGAGGTCGTGAAGGCCGTCGCGCGCGGCCGCACCAACCAGGAGATCGCCGCCGAGCTGTTCATCTCCCTCAGCACGGTCAAGAGCCACCTGTCGGGAATCCAGACCAAGCTCGGGGTGCGCAACCGGACCGAAATCGCCGTCTGGGCCTGGGAGAACCGGATCGTCGAGAGCACCAACGAGTAGTTCCCCTGCTCAGGACGACCGCCGGTTCCCGCACGGGTCGGGGGGAGGCGAAGCTCACCCGGGTGCGGTGACGGCAGGCCTAGTTCGCGCATCAACGACGCCGTCCCCCAAGCGGCGTTTTACCCTTCCCCAGCAGATCAAGAGTGTCCGACCGGCCGAAAGTACGGCCGCCGGCAACGGGAACCGTGCTTTGGACTGATGCTGGCCAGGACGGGGAATTCGAAGATCAGGGCATGCCACATACAGACTGCCCTCCCGCACTTCACGCACGGGGCTTGACCAAGAAATACGGCCGCGGCCGCAAGCTGGCCCTGAGCGACGTGAACCTCACCGTCCCCGCCGGCCGTGTCATCGGTTTGGTCGGACCGAACGGGGCCGGCAAATCCACACTGCTGCACCTGGCCTGCGGGCTGACCGAGCCGACCTCCGGATCCCTGACCGTGCTGGGGTCTCCTCCGGCGGCCGACGCGTCGCATCTGGCCCGGGTGGGGTTCGTCGCGCAGAACACGCCGGTGTACGCCTCGTTCACCGTGGCCGAGCACCTGAAGCTCGGCGCGAAGATGAATCCGGGCTGGGACCCGGTCCTGGCCGAGCGCCGTATCAGCCAGGTGGGACTGGACCCCGCACAGAAGGCGGGACAGCTCTCGGGTGGCCAGCGAGCGCAGCTGGCACTGACGATCGCGGCGGCCAAACGGCCCGAGCTGCTGATCTTCGACGAGCCGGCAGCGGCCCTGGACCCCTTGGCCCGCAAGGGGTTTCTGCACAACCTGATGGAGTTCGTCCTGGAGCTCGGCGCCAGCGCCGTACTCTCCTCACACCTCCTCGGTGACATCGAACAGGTCTGCGACTACATCATCGTGCTGTGCGACTCACGGGTACAGGTCGCCGGCGACACCCGTGACCTGCTGTCCGGGCATGGCCGACTGGTCCTGCCGCGCGGCGACTTCGACCAGCCACCCGCCGGAGTCGAGGTGATCTCGATCGAGCACAGCGGCAGGCACAGCAGCGCGGTCGTCCACACCGCCACCGCGCCCGAGGCGCTGCCTCACCCGACAGAGCCCGTGACGCTGGAGGAACTCGTTCTCGCCTACATGACCAGGGCAGCCGCCGCACCCGCCGCCCGGGCTGGGGCCGCAGCATGGAGGGCCGCACGATGATGTGGCTGAGCTGGCGCCAGTTCCGCGTCCAGGCACTGTTCGCCGCCTGCGCGCTCGCTGTCATCGCCGTGTACATGGGGTACCTCGGCTCTGAGATCCGCGACGCCTACGACGCCTACCGGGCGAACTGTGCGAACTCGTCCGATTGTGCCCAGGCGAGGAGCCAGTTCCGCAGCGCCTACCAGAACACCCTGTTGTTCCTGGCGACCGGGCTCGCCCTGATCCCCGCGCTCATCGGGACCTTCTGGGGCGCTCCCCTGGTCGCCCGGGAACTTGAGAACGGCACCCACCGGCTGGTGTGGAACCAGAGCGTCACCCGACCGCGCTGGCTCCTCGGCAAGATGCTACTCATGGGCTTGGCCGCCGTACTCGTGACCGGCGCGGCAGCCGCACTGTTGACCTGGGTGGCCCGCCCCTTCGACGAGGTGGTCAAGGAGCAGTTCGACACCTTCGTGTTCGGCGCACGCAACATCGCCCCGATCGGCTACGCCGCGATGGCCTTCACCTGCGGCACCGTCGTCGGGCTCCTGCTGCGCCGGACCTTGCCGGCGATGGCTGTGACGCTCGTCGTCTTCCTCGCCTTCCAGTTCTTCTTCCCCAACGTGGTGCGGCCCAGCCTCCTGCCGCCGGAGAAGGCCACGTTGTCGATGACGGCCGAAGCCATCAACCAGGCACAGAACCTCGGCAGCCTCGGCGGTGGATCCGTCATCGGCGGGGTGAAGATTCCGAGCGCGCCCGACGCGTGGATCGCCGAGACGAGCCCTCTGCGCACCGCGGACGGCAAGACCCTCAGCGGGGCCAAGTTCAACGCCTGCCTCGACAACCCGCACAAGACCGGGGCGGGCGACACGTTCGGCGACACGGCAGTGTGCCTCGCCGAGCACAAACTCCATGTCGACGTTCTCTACCATCCCAGCAGCCGCTACTGGGCGTTCCAATGGCTGGAGACCGCGTCCTACCTGGCACTCAGCGGGATCCTCACAGCGTTCGGCCTCCGGCGGGTCCGGCGCCGGGTGAGTTGACTCCCGTCTCATCCGCCCTTTCCTGGGGCCGTGCCTCCGCAGCCCACGGTTACGCACCACGGCCCCTGGGAAGCAACCGCCGGACCCATCGTCACCCGCCCCACGCACCGCACTGGCGTTCTACAGCGCGGTGCGCTGCCGACCGCACTCATCGTTCTCAGGGTGAGCTTCCGCACGGCACCGGACTTCGAGTGCGTCGCTCCGTTACCGGACAGGCACTCCAAAGGCGAGAGGCAGCGGCGGACACGGGGCGGTCGGCGCTCGGACCGTTGAAGCTGTGTACCCGCGAAGGCTCTCCCGCACTGGACGGCAACGGCCGGAGCCGAGCGCGATGCCCGTATGCACGCACTCAGCCACCAGCCTTCGAAGCCCGTGCCCACAGCGTGCCCGTAAGAGCGGACTACCACGGTCAACAACGGTGCCCCGGACCCTCACACCTGCCGCAGTGCCACGCGTCTGACCAGGTCAGAGGCTTCCGGCCACGCGAGCGCCGTCGCTAGTTATGGCGCCGCGACTTCAGCCATGCTCATGAGGTCCTCGACCCTGGCTTCGTCGTGTGCCAGGCACGACCGGACGGCAGCGACTCGGAAGGAACGAAGGGCCCCGCGCGACTGCTTCCCGAGATCGAGCAGGCCATGGCGGCGTTTGGCGACATCTCCATCACCGTAGACGTCGGGCCGATCATCCAGAGCGACCTGATCGCGGCAAGGTGGACGATGCGCGCCCGTTACACAGGTGGCCTTGACCACGCCACGGCGCCGCTCGGTACCGCCATCGCCTTCAGCGGCCACGACATCCTGCGGGTTTCCGGCGCAAGTTCGTCGAGTACTGGACCTGCACCGACGTGCTGGCCGGTCTCGCCCAGCTCGGCGCCATCTCTGGGCCCAATAACCCGGCCTGGCCGTGACAGCAGGCACATGGTCGAGTGTTACGGCGCCATGAACTATCCGATGCGAGTGGGAGTTCGTCCGGCCGTTGCTGCTCGCGTCGCTGCTGGGCCGCAAGCGGTTGCATAACCGATGGGTCCTGAATGGGATCGTGTGGAAGTTCCGCACCGGCACGGCCTGGCGGGACGTGCCCGAGCGGTATGGCTCCTGGGCCACCCTGCATACCCGGTTTCGGAGGTGGGCCAAGGACTGCACCTTCGAGCGAATGCATTGCGGCCCTGCACCGCGGATTGGCGCTGCCTCGGTGACGTGTGGGCGCTCCTCATGGGGCAGCAGGCCGCCTGTGTACCACTTCTGGATTACCTCGGCAAGATCAAAAGTAGGACGCCGTCAGCCTCCCGCAGCAGCCACTATCGCTGCACCTGATCGGTGAAACCCGATCATCCCCACCTTGAGAGGAACGCAGGATGCAGACGCAGCTTGTACACCACATGACCCTCGCCGCCACCAGCGAAGAAGTGGCCGGCGCGGCGGTAACTCTTGCGTTCATTCTCTGTAGCTTTGCCGCCATTGTGTTGTTCATCAGCGCACTGGTCAGCATCCTCAGGTCCCGCCTTACCGGGGGGATGAAGCTGGTCTGGATCGTTTTCGCCTTCGCGGCCCCCTTCATCGGCTCCCTGTGCTGGTTCGTCATCGGCCGTAAGGACTCCCGGCGCCGGCCAGGCGTCGTCTGACACCGAGAGCGGGCGCGAGGGGCGCTCGCCGAGCAGCCCTCGCGCTCACCGCGCACCGTACTCGCGGACCTCGTCGCAGCCGTCCGTCACGGTGCGGGCACAGTGGCTCGGATCAGCTGTAAGCAATGCGGACACCGGCGGCGCCGACGCCCGCGCCGGGGTCGGCCTCAAGCGCTGGATCGCCCGCTGCGGCAGGGAGTACGGCGGTGACCTGCCAGCCTCGGTCGGGGCGGGGCCCGGTGCGCAGTTCGCCGCCGAGGGCGGTGACGCGTTCGGTCAGGCCGACCAGGCCGAAGCCGCCGCCGCGGGCCGCGGCCGGCAGCGCCGTGCCGCCCTTGCCGTTGTCGAGAACGGCCACCTCCAGGGCCCGGCCGTCGTGGGCGAGGTGGACGGCGACTTCCGTGGCGTCGGCAGCGTGGCGGCGGATGTTGGTGAGGGCCTCCTGCACGACGCGGTAGGCGGCAACCTGAATGTCATAGGGAAGGTCGTCGGGAACCGACTCGTCGCGGTGGAGCACCGCTTGCGGGCCTATGGGGCCGCCGAAGCCTTGGACGAGTTCGGGGAGGGACGCCAGAGTGCCGATGCGGCGATCGGCGGCCGCCTTTCCCTCGGCCGTCTCCTCAAGGCTGTCGCGCAGGAAGCCGACGGTGCGGCGCATGGAGGCGAGCGTTTCCGTAGCGCCGTGCACGACACCCTCCAGGAGCGTCTCCAACTGCTCCGGATCGGTGGTCCGGACCATCTGTGCCATCCGGGCCTGCATCAGGATGCCGGTGACGTGGTGGGCCACGAAGTCGTGCAGGTCCGCCGCCATCGCCAAACGCTCGGCGCGCTGGGTCGCGGCGACGGCGGCACGGCGGCGTTTGGCCAGGGCGCGCAGATAACCGCCGAGTGCCGCCATGCCGGCGCCCTGGAAGACGCCGAAGGGGCCGGACTGTGCGAGGAGCGCGACGCCGACGAGGAGGGAGCACCCGACCACCCACCGGGGACGGCAGTCGCGGACCGCGATCAGCTGCAGACCCGACAGGGCGCCGGACACCGCGAAGGACGAATCGTCTCCATGCACGACATCGGTCATCCGCAGGACCGAGATGATCAAGGCTAGGCCGGCGGGCACGGCGGTGCGCAGTTCGGCGGTGAACCAGGCCGGCCGCTTGGCGACCGGCCACGCGAGGGCGACCAGACAGACCGGCAGCACGAGCAGGTCCCACCACAGGCTGACGTGGTAGTACGGGTTCGCCGTCTGCTCCCAGTAGGCCGCGAACACCAGCATGGCGACCACGGTGGCTCTCAGGATGCCGCGCCCGCGGATGGGGCGGGCGGCGAGGTCCTCGGCAGGGGGCTGCGTCATCACACGTCACCTCGGTGCACGGTGGGCAGGTCCGCCGGAGCGGTGGCGGCCGGCCCCGGACCCGGCCGTCGGCCGGACGGCGCGCATTATGCCCGACCGTGTCCGATGGGTGATGACCTGGATCACCATGTGGCGATCGTGCGGGTATCCATGCAGGTCAGGCAGCGTCCGGGGTTTTCGCCCGCGACTCCGCCGCACGTGGGACCGGTTCACAGGGCGAGCAGCACGCCTACGGCGGTCAGCAACGCGCAGATGCCGAGATTCAGCACCCGGTGGGCCAGGAAGACGGCCACGAATTCGCGGATCGTCGCGCTCGGCCAGAAGTAGCGGGCCGTCGGTGAGCCGATGACCTGTGCCATGGCCTTCTCCCTGCGTGCGATCTGTGCGGCGCGCATGACGTGGAAGTTGTTGGTCACCACCAGGGCCCGGTAGTCGGCTTTGCGGTCCTGCATCAGTGCCTTGCTGAACCGCAGGTTCTCCTGGGTGGTGCGGGACTTGTCCTCGACCAGGATCCGGTCGGCCGGCACGCCGGCCGCGATGAGGTAGTCGGCCATCGCCCGTGCTTCGGGGAGGTCCTCGTCGGGCCCCTGGCCGCCGGACGTCAGCAGCAGCGGATCCCGGCCCTTGGCGCGTTCTGCGTCGAAGGCGGCACGTGCCCGCTCCAGCCTGCCGGCCAGCAGCGGCGGGACGCGTGAACCTCCGATCAGCCCGGAACCGAGGACCACGATGAAGTCGACGGCACCCCGGTGCCGGATCCTGCCGTAGACGAACGAGTAGAGCAGGAAGCACACGAAGAGCAGCGAAACGTAAGCGAGGACGTAGCCCACCACACTCAATGCGATGGCCAGCGGTTTCCATCGGGTGTAGTTGGCGAGCACCCGCAGCCCGATGAACAGGAGGATGCCGGCACCTGCCGCCAGCGACAGCAGGTTGGCAAGCCGCCTGCCCTCCCGGCGCAGCATCGTCACTCCGTTGGCGATCAGGAAGACCGCGAGTACGAACGGCATCAGGACCAGGAGGACCAGGACCGCCACGACCAGGATTTTGGCCGCCGTCTCGGACACCGACTCCAGGGACACCAGCAGCGCCGGGGCCAGGAACAGCAACGCGAGGAACAGGTAGACGCCGTTGCGTATGAGTCTTCGGTCGTACAGGAAACTGCAGGCGAACATCACGACGAACACGCCTGCGGGAGCAAAGACAAGCAAGTGCATGTACTGGTCCCTTGTACGTCATGAACGTGCCGGCGCGTGTCCGGCCGAATCAAGGAGAGGGAGGAGGGGGGCGCTCAGCGGTTGCGGGGCGAGGGCCATGCGGGTCAGGCTTCGCCCGCCTGGTGGACGAGGATGGCGATCTGGGTGCGGTTCTCCAGGTCCAGCTTGGTGATGATCCGGCTGATGTGGACCTTCACGGTGGCCTCGCTCATGTGGAGCGTGCGGGCGATCTCCGCGTTGGCGGCTCCGGTGGCCACGGCGGCGGCCACCTCGCGTTCCCGGCCGGTGAGCCGGGACAGCTTCCCCTTGGCCTCGGAGGCTTTGCTGCCGGCCCCCGTGGCGAACCGGGTGAGCAGCCGTTTGGTGACGGCCGGGGCGAGGATCGCCTCGCCCTTGGCCACGATCTCGACGGCCCGGGCGATCTCGTGCGGCGGGGCGTCCTTGAGGAGGAACCCGGCGGCGCCGGCCTGCAGGGCCAGGTACACGTATTCCTCGAGGTCGAAGGTGGTCAGCACCAACACCTCGGGCGCGGACGCCAGCGCGCGCACCCGGCGGGTGACTTCCAGGCCGTCCACGACGGGCATGCGGATGTCGGTCAGCAGCACGTCCGGCCGGTGCGCCTGCACGAGTTCGACCGCGCGGGTGCCGTCGGCGTCCTCCGCGACGACCTCGGCGGTCCCGGTGCTCTGCAGGATCATCCGCAGCCCGGCACGTACCAGCGGCTCGTCGTCCAGCAGTACGACTCGGATCATGACGGGTACCTCGGCAGGCTCGCGGTGACCAGAAAGCCTCCCCCGGGCCGGGGGCCGGCCGTCATCCTTCCACCCGCCAGCTCCACCCGCTCGCGCAGCCCCAGCAGTCCGAAACCGGTTCCGGCCGTGGTCGCCGACGGGCACACCGCGGGTGAGCTGCGTACCGAGACGGTGACCTGATCGTCCGACACCCCGAGGGTCACGTCGACCTCTGCGCCGGGCGCGTGCTTCTCCGCGTTGGCCAGGGACTCCTCCACCAGCCGGTACAGGGCGCGCTCGGTCGTGCCGGGAAGCTCGGGGAGTTCGCCGGGCAGGCCGACGCGTATCCGGCGGCCCGAGCGGGACGCGTCCTCGACCAGGCGGCGTACCCCCTGAACGGTCGGTACGGGGTGCAGCGGCACGTCCTCGTCTCCCTTGCCGAGCACGCCGACGAGCTTGCGCAGCTCCTTCAGCGCCGTCGCTCCGGCGGTCCGTATCGCGGTCGCGGCCTCTAGTGCGGCGGCGTCGCCGGAGGTCATCTCCAAGGCGCCCGCGAGCAGGGTCATCTGACTGATCCGGTGGGCCACCACGTCGTTCAACTCCCGTGCGATACGGGCGCGTTCCTCGCAGACCGCCCGCGCGGCCAGCAGCCTGCGCTCGCGCTCGGCCTGCTCGGCACGCTCGCGCAGCGAGGCGAGGAGTTGCGCGCGTTGCCGCAGCCACAGTCCGAGCACGACCGGGGCACCGACCGCGGTGACCGCGACGCCCGCCATGACCGGCAGGCCCAGTCCCAGGGGCCAGGTGCTCCAGGGCGCGACGACCACCACAGCGCTGACGACGGCGGTCACCCAGGTCACGGCGGAGGACCCGTACCGTCTCGCCACCGTCCAGCAGGCCACGGGCACCGCACACAAGGTGCCCACGAGCACCCAGCCAAGCAGCGCGGCCGACGCCGCGGCGAGGGGCAGCCGGCGCCGCAGGACGATCACACACGCCACGGCGAGAGGCACCACGGTCCGTCCGCCGGACAGCAGCCCGAACCCCGAGCCGCGGGCCATCGCCACGCCGAGGGCCCCCACGACCGCCCCCGCTGCCCCGTCCCCGAGCCACAGCGGCAGGGAGTCCCCGCCCCACCTGGGGCGGGGTGTCCCGTCGCCGCGGCTCGCCGCGATCGCGGCGCCCTGGGGCTGTCCGGCGAACGGCATCACACATCCCGTCGCGCCAGCACCGTACCCGCACCGACGGCGACCAGCACGGCCAGCGCCGTCAGGGGCAGCGGCGACTGCCACTTGAAGGTGTCCACCAGCGACGCGGCGGAGAAGAACGGCGCCATCCACCACTCTTTCAGCCACTTCGACAGGAGGCCCTCCACCACGATCGGCACGGCGAGCATCACGATCATGGCCACGGTCGCGTTGCGGGTCAGCGCCGCGAGGCCGAGCCCGACGAGGAAACTCAGCACCCCGTAGACGACCACCGCGGCCAGCACCTGCCCGATGCGCGCCCAGTCGTCCGGCGCGCCACCCCGCAGCACCTGGGCCAGCAACGTCACCAGCACCAGCAGGACGCCGGTGACAGCGGCGAGGAGAGCAGCGATCACGGCCTTCGACGCCATCACCACCGGGCGGGACCTCAGCGTCAGGATCGTGGTCGTGATGGTCCGGTAGCGGTACTCGTGACCGAACGCACCCACCACGATCGCCATCGGGAACAGCAGGACCAGGGGCAGCGTCGTGTTGAACGAGCCGACGAAACGCCAGAGCCGAGTCTGGTCGCTGTGGCCGGCCGTCATGTAGGCCACGACGAACTGCACGGCCGCAGCGGCGGCCAGGAGTATCCAGGTGGAGCGGATCGT
This sequence comes from Streptomyces sp. NPDC006140, assembly GCF_040628815.1. Classification (NCBI taxonomy): domain Bacteria; kingdom Bacillati; phylum Actinomycetota; class Actinomycetes; order Kitasatosporales; family Streptomycetaceae; genus Streptomyces; species Streptomyces sp. NPDC006140. The sequence continues at coordinate 330,747 of NZ_JBEXTS010000005.1, forward strand.
CCGCATCCGGATCAGTTCGTAACGAAGCGCGTTGAGCATGAGGATTCTCTCTTCCAGGTCCGTGACGGTCAGTTGCTGCCCTGCGGTGCGTGCGCCTTGTACGCGGCCACGTCGGAGGTGGCCTGGAAGAACGCCTCTTCCAAGTCGGCGCGTACCGCGGAGAGTTCGAGCAAGGTCACGCCGGCGCTCCTGGCGGCGGCGGCCACGTCGTCGGTGGCGGCGTTCACGACGGTGATCCGGCCGTCCTGCCCCTGCGACGCCTCGAACCCGGCCGCCCACAGCGTCCGCAGCAACTCCTCGGGCCGGTCGGCGCGGGTGATCACCTCCTTGCGGGAGTGACGGGCGATGAAGTCGTCGGCCGACTCGGCGGCGATCAGCCTGCCCCCGCCCAGCACGATCAGGGAGTCGGCGAGCACCGCCATCTCGTTGAGCAGATGGGAGGAGACCAGCACCGCCCGGCCCTCCGCGGCGAAGACCTTCAGCAGGTCACGCAGCCAACGGATGCCCTCGGGATCCAGCCCGTTCGCGGGCTCGTCCAGCATGATCGCCGCCGGGTCGCCGAGCAGGGCGGCGGCAAGCCCGAGCCGCTGCCGCATCCCGAGCGAGAAGCCCCCGGCCCGCCGGTTCGCGGCCGATCCCAGGCCGACCATCTCCAGCACCTCGTCCACCCGCCGCCGCGGCAGACCCGCTCCCGCGGCGATCATCCGCAGATGCGCCCGCGCCGTCCGCCCGGGGTGCACCGCCCCCGCGTCCAGCAGCACACCGACCGTCCGCACCGGCTGCTCCAACTCCGCGTAGGTGCGGCCGTCGAACGTGGTGCGGCCCTCTCCCCGGTCGAGGCCCAGCATGAGCCGCATCGTGGTCGACTTGCCCGCACCGTTCGGCCCCAGGAACCCGGTCACCACACCCGGCTCCACCGTGAACGACACGTCGTCGACGGCTGTCACCTGCCCGTACCGCCTGGTCAACCCCTGCGCGACGATCATCCTGATCTGTCCCCTCACGAATCCCGGCACCACCTCGGCACCGGCAGGGCACCAGACTCGTCACAGCCGGCCGGTCAACCGTCCGCCATCCGGCCAAAGCCGCATACACCAAAGGATGTACGTCCTCAGCAGCCGGCCGCCGCACGGCAGCCATGAAGTTGATCCGTGGCTCACGGACGTGGCTTCAGGGGGGCACTCGGCGATACTGAGAACTACCGTCAGCCACATCACGGCATGCGGGTCTCGATCGGCGGCTACCACGACCCGAACCCCTTGGCCCTGCCCCCTTGGCTCTGGTGTCGCTCGTCCGCGAACTGGGCTCCCTCCTCGCGGAGCTGCGCAGCCGGGTACCAGGGCGTGGGCGGGGCAACCCTGGAGAGAACGTCCACCAGCGGCTGCGGCAGCTTCAGGTCAGCGGACAGACGGCCGACGGGCGCACGGAGAGCCCCCGGCGGGACAGGGGGGTGTCCTCGCCGGGGGCGGTTCTGGGTGGGGCGGTGCGTCAGGAGAACGCGGGGACGGCGGCGGGCCGGGCCTTGTTGATGTTGCTGACGAGGTTGTTGGTCAGCGGGAAGTTGGCCAGGCCCCACTTGGAGTTCCAGAGGGCGTCGCGCGGCGTCTTGGCCATGTTCTCCATGGTGACCAGGGCGGGCGTGTCCCACTTGCCGGTGCCCCAGGCCACCGGCCTCTCGCCCCACTTGGCGAAGCGGAAGGCGTGCGTGCTGGGTCCGTCCTTGTGGTAGACGATCTTGACGTGGTTGCCGTCCATCGGCACCTCGTTGATCGGGTGGGTGCTGTAGCCGCCGTGCCGTGAGGCGGCGAGGTAGCGGGGCCGCTCCTCGCCCTGCTTCTGGAAGACCACGACGGACTCCCAGTCGTGGCGGTGCCCGCACTCGGTGATGCTCGTGGGGTCGCACTGGTCCTTCTCGAAGTACAGCGCGTAGACGTACGCGCACCAGCCGTGCTGGCACTTGGACTGCGCGTAGGTGTTGGCCTTGCCGAGGTGGTTGCTGCGGCACATGCCGGTGAGCGAGCCGGACGGGTTGAGGCCGCCGTTGAGCCTTCCGCTCGCGTCGACGGCCGCCGCCGGGAAGCAGCTGTCGGAGTCGTAGTCGAACTGCGGCATGTACTTGCTCTGGAAGGTGCTGGCGTTCCACCCCAGCGGGTTCAGAACAGCGGCGTCGGCACTGCCCGCCAGTCCGGCGGTCAGCGCGGTGACGCTGCCGAGGACGACGGCCGCCTGGGCGAGACGGGACCTTCTGCGGGGCTTGGACGGCTGGGCCATGCGGGGCTCTCCAGTTGCTCGGTTGCCGGCACCCCCTCGGCACCGGCGGGGCACCAGACTCGTCAAGGCGGGATGGTCAACCGTCCGCCATCCGGCCAAAGCCGTGTACACCAAAGGATGTACGTCCTCAGCAGCCGGCCGCCGCACGGCAGTCACGAAGTCCAGCCACATCACGGCATACGCGTCTCGATCGGCGGCTACCACGGCCCGAACCCCTTGGCTCTGGTGTCGCGACTACATGCCCGGGGAGGATCCGAAGCACGAGCTGCTCGGCCTGTGCTCCGTCAACCAGTCCTCGGCTGGACTGGCCGCCTCCGCGGGGCACGGCCTGCGCCGCCCTGGGGCTCACTGCGTGAGGGTCAGGCGATCTTCACCAGCCTCCACTGCTGGTTGGTGCCGCCGTTGTCAGTCCACTGGATGATCGGCGTGCCGTTAGCGTGCCGCCTGTGGAGGCGCCGAGGGCCTTGCCGCTCCTGATGCTGATGATCTTGTAGGTGCCGGAGAGGTCGGGGACGGTTCCGGGAGTGATGGACAGGTTGGATTACTGGACGGGGTAGTACCCGGCGGTGCCGAGGCCGGCCGGGCCGCCGCTGAAGCTGTTGTGCCAGGAGTTCGTTCCTGGGGCGGGCACGGTGCCGTCGGCCAGGGTGGTCCAGACCCACGACCCGGCCGAGGATCTCGGCGGCGCTGCCGCTCTTCTCCAGCAGCACGTCGGAACTGACCGTGTAGTTGCTCCAGCCCAGCTCGCCCATGATCGTGTAGGGCTGGGTGCTGTTCTCATGGGTCCACTTGATCGGCTGGACCTCTGCCATCTGGCGCAGGCACTGGCCACTGCGGCCGTCGGCGCAGGAGGCCGACTCGAACGCGCCGTTCATGGTGGCGAAGTACCTGGCCTCGCGTCCGGCGCTGTAGCCGGCGAAGCTGTCCGAGTACGGCAGCGCAAGCTGACTGCGCCGGGGGGAGGTGGCGGTGCCGGGGGCCTGCCCGCTGGTGGTGGTCACCGTGTAGACACGACCGGGTTGCAGGGTGAGCGCGTACGTCCCGTTGGTCGCCGTCAGGTCGGAGCCTCGCACCACGTTCGGCGTGTCCAGACCGCTGAGCGGGGTGCGCACCACCGCCGCACCACCGCAAGACCGATGCCACCGACTTGGCGGAGCGACTGGATCGACCTGCCCGATCTCCTTGGCCGCCATTACACGTGCTGGGAGACGCCTGGGGAGCACGGCGGTGTCTTCCTGCTGCCCCGGAGGCCAGGGCCACTTCGTCCTCGGGCCTCATCACCTCAGCCGACGCCGGCGTGGTCGTACGCAGGAACCGGCGCTGGAACCTCCACTCAGCGAGGGTCGTCTCCGTAAGGCGCCTCAGCTCAAACCTTCTCCGCACTCACGCGTGGATGCTCGGCAGTGAGCAGCCCGATGTCTTCCACATCGGAACTCAGGATCGTCACCCGGCCGGGATGTTGTAGGGCGGTCGCGCACAGCATGGCGTCGATGGCGTACTTGTGGCCGTGCAGCCCCGCTGCGCGCAGCAGCGCGGCAGCGGACTGCGCGACGGCCTGGGTCACCGGCTCGACACTCAGGCGGGACAGGGTCCACTTCAATGCGGCGTCGTTGATCTTCGGGTGGATCACCTCAACCAGCACCGCAGCCGAGGTGACCACGGGCAGGTCCGCGTCGCGAGCCGCCGTCAGCCACTCGTGGATCTCCCGATCACGCTGTACGGCCTTGGCCAGGCCCTCACTGTCCAGGACCAGGGCACCGCTCACGCGGCCGCCCCGGCACTCGAAGCGCCGCCGGTCAGCCGGGCACGCTTGGCCGCCACGGCCTCGGGGTCGGCCGGACCGTGCACCTTGTCGAAGTCCGCGATCAGCTCATCCAGGTTGTCCCGCTCGATCTGCCGCTGGGCCGCCTTCTCCAGGTACGCCGAGACGCCCCGCTTGCCGACCCGCTGACGGATCGCTTGCAGGGTTCCGGCGGTCAGGGTGACAGAGATACCGCTGGTGGGCCCGTCACCGGGCGGGAAGTCCACGTCGTCATCAGTCACGCTTCGAGTATGCCATTGAATATGGCATAGCGGGTGGCGGCGCGGGATTCCACCTGGATGGCTGGGCCGCCCGTGCGCAGTTGTCTCCCGGTGGCGCCGACCTCCCCCTTCTGAGATTCCGTGCCCTCCGCGTGCCCGTAAGGGCGGAAAATCACGGTCGACAGCGGTGTGATCCGACGCTCACGACCACCCCCAGGTTTAGGTATCCGTGCTGGTCAGGGCCATGGAGCCTGTGCAGGCGCCGTCGCTTCCCAAGCTGAGGGCGCGAGTTCGATTCTCGTCATCCGCTCCGGAGAGAAACCCCAGGTCAGTGGCCTGGGGTTTGTTTGTTGTCCAGTCCGATGCGAATCCGTGGCGTCGAGCTGCGTCGGGCGGGTTGTTTCAGGCGGGCCGGGTGGGGGCCCGTAGTTCGGTTTTGTATCCGCCCTGGGGGGTGGGTTCGGCGGTGAGGGTGCCGTCGAGCAGTTCGGCGCGTTCTTTCAGGCCGATCAGGCCGTGCCGGGCGCTGGGCAGGGCGACGGAGGGGCGGGTGGGGGCGGTGTTGGTGATCGTGACGCCGAAGTGGTGTGCGTCGTGCCACAGGTGGACGTCGGCGCTGGCGCCGGGGGCGTGCTTGCGTACGTTCGTGAGGGCTTCCTGGACCGTGCGGTAGACGGTGCGCTGCGCGGTCGTGCTGATGCCGGGCGGGAGCCCGCCGGTCAGGGTGGTCTCGATGCCGCTGTTGGCGATCAGCTGCTGGAGGTCGGCGAGGGTGGGCTGGGGGGTGAGTTCGGTTTCCTTGCCGCCGGAGGCGCGCAGCAGGGTGACCATGTGGCGGAGTTCGTCGAGGGTGTTCACGCTCAGGGTGCGGATGGTGCGGGCGGCGTCGCGGGCGTCGGGGTCCTTGGCGGCGACCTGCAGGGCTCCGGCCTGTACGGCGATGAGGCTGACCTGGTGGGAGACGACGTCGTGCATCTCGCGGGCCAGTTGGGCGCGCTCGCGGGCGAGGACGGTCTGGGCGTACAGGGCGCGTTCGTGCTCGCGGGCCACTTCGACCTCGACGAGCTGGCGGGCCACGTCGTGTCTGGCCTGCACGAGCTGGCCGAACAGGATGGGGACGAAGGCCGTGGCCAGCGTGTAGACGAAATCGATGAGGGTCCAGGTCCGGTCACCGGGGAACCCGTCGCCGGAGAACGTGCCGGACAGGGGCCAGGCGAGGGTGCCCGCCGTCGCGTTCAGCAGGGCGCAGCCGGCCAGCAGCAGGCGGTTGCGGGTGCGCGTGGCCAGTGTGTACAGGGCGGCCATCGGCGCGACTGCCACGTCCATGAACAGGGTCATGGGCAGTGACAGCAGGAACACGGCCAGGGGAAAGCGCCTGCGCAGGAACAGTACGGCGCAGCCGAGGGCGGCGCAGGCCCACATGAACGGTGTCGCCTCGCCGTAGAGGTTGATCCAGGCGTCGAGCGCGGCGAGCACGACGAGGCCCGCGTCGACGGCCCAGGGCGGCACCCGCCGCCACCGTGCCTGGCCCGTGCTCATCGCCCGTTGCCCCGTGCCGGGTCGGCGCCGTCGTCGCTGAGCAGTCCGGCCCGCTCCGCGAGGAGCGCCGCCTGGACGCGGCCGGCGACCCGGAGCTTGGTCAGGATCGAGCTGACGTGGTCCTTGACGGTGCCCGCGCTCAGATGGATGCGGGTGCCGATGTCGGCGTTGGACAGTCCTTCCGCGATCAGGACGAGGACGTCACGTTCGCGGTCGGTGAGCAGGTTCACGCGCGCCACGTCCTCCGCGACCTGGGGCGCGTCCGCCCCAGGATGGCCGCGCAGCAGAGCCCGCGATGCCTTCGGGGACATCACCACCCCGCCCGCGGCCAGGGTGCGTACGAGTTGGGCGAGTTGTTCGGGCTCGGTGTCCTTGAGGAGGAAGCCCGCGGCTCCCGAGTGCAGCGCGGTCAGGATGTACTCGTCGGTGTCGAAGGTGGTCAGCATGGCCGCCGTCGGCGGTTCGGGCAGCGCCTGGATCTCCCTCAGGACGGTCAGGCCGTCCACGTCCGGCATACGGATGTCGAGGAGCACGACGTCCGGCTGCTCGCGCCGGATCACGTCGACGGCCTGCGTTCCTTCCGCGGTCGCCACGACCTGGATGCCGTCGGAGGCGTTCAGGATCAGCTCGAACCCGGACCGCACCAGCGCCTCGTCGTCCACCACCACTACCCGGATCACCGGTGTTCCGCCTCACACTCGTCTGCTCTGTCCAGCTTCTCGGCGACCAGTACACCCCAGCATCGGGGCGGCCACGTTCTCGTAGTTCTCGTAGTTCTCGTACGGTGATCGCCTGGTGTCGACAGTACGTGCGGCAGGGCGCGCGGCGGTGCGGCCACCGTGGACACCCGCCACCCGGCAGGCCGGTTCCAGCCGCTCGGGGGGAGCGCTCCGGCCCGTCGGCGGGCGGGTGGGCGAGGCCCGGCGGATGGTGTCGGCGGTACTCGTCCGGTGGGATCGGTCCGTGGACCCGCCCGAGTCTGCGGGCCGCAGTCGATTTCCGTACCGTTCGAGGATCGCCCAGCCATGCCCCGCTCGTACCTGTGCCAGCCTGTCCGTGCTCTGCGCCGCTGTGCGGCGCGGCGGGGGCGTGTACGGGGCGGTACTGGCCAGCTCCATGGTGGCCGCCCTGACGGAGCAGGGTGAGACGGCGCCCGCCGACCGGTTCAGCTGCGCCCAGTGGCTCCTGGTCACGGCCGTCGCCTCGGCCTTGGCGCACGGGTACGCCCATCTGATCGCCCTGCGCGGCGACCGGACCCATCACGGTGTGCGTGCCGGGGTGCGGCTGTTGGTGTCCGAGTGGCCGTTGGTGGTGGCGACGGTGCCGACGCTGGTCCTGCTGCTCGGCGCGGGCTGGGGGTGGTGGCCCTCGGCGGGCATCGAGTACGTGGCCTTCGCCGTGAACGTGGTGCTGCTGTTCGCCTGGGGCCTGCTCGCGGCCCGTGCTGCCGGTCGCACGTGGGGCTCCGCCTTGAAGATCGGCATGGTGGACACGTTGCTCGGGCTGGCGGTCGTGGTGGCCAACGCCCTCATCAAGTAGGGCAGTCGACCGTCCAGGGACCGCCGACCGGCCCACGCGGTGCTGTTCCGCCGGTCGGCGGGGCGGTCCCGGCCGGTCGGCGGGGGTGTTACCGAAGCCTGCCGGATGGTTCGCCTCCTGACGGCCCCGAAGCATCTTCCGTATGACACAGATACAGCCGCCGCAGGAAACGTCCGCTCCGCAGGAGAACTCGCCTCCACGGTCCGCGACCTCGCCCGGATCCGGCGGGAAGGCCACCGGCGGTCCCTCGATGGGACGTCTGGTCGGGGTGGATCTGGCCCGCGCGCTGGCCGTGTTCGGCATGTACGTCGTGCACATCGGTCCGATGCTGGAGAGCACGAGCGGCGTCGGTACATGGGTCCGGTTCCTGGCCGACGGCCACTCGTCGGTCCTGTTCGCCACCCTCGCCGGTTTCTCACTGATGCTGATCGCAGGCCGCTTCGAGCCGAGGACCGGCCTCGCCGGCCGCCGGGCGAAGGCCCGGATCGCGATCCGCGCCGTGATCCTGCTGGTGCTCGGCAGCGTGCTGGCGATCGAGTACGGGGACGTCATCATCCTCGGCTTCTACGGCGTCTACTTCCTCCTCGCCCTGCCCCTGCTGCGGCTGTCCGCCAGGACACTGGCGATCATCGCTGCGGGGCTCGCGCTCGTCACGCCGCAGCTGGCGTTCGTCCTGAGGATGTGGCTGAGCGGGTCCGTCCTGCAGAGCATCAACGCCTACGACCCGCTTGAGAAGCTCAACGACGTGGGGGTCGTCGATCTGCTGCTCACGGGCCTCTATCCGACGATCACCTGGATGCCGTTCCTGATCGCCGGGATGGCGCTGGCCCGCCTCGACCTGTCCGCCCGCGCCGTCCAGCGGCGCCTTGCCGTACTCGGCGCCGCCCTCACCGTGGCTGCGTACGGCCTGTCCCTGCTGCTTGCGGGCAAGGACGCGGTGTTCGCCGGGACCGGGGGGTCGCCCAGCGGCTCCGGGTCCTGGTCGGGCGGTTCCGGTTCGTGGTCCGGTGGCCCGGGGGCGGGATCGGGTGGCGGCGGGGGCGGCGAGCAGCTCGTGTCGTCGGCCTCGGACCTGCTGGGTGCCGGGCCGCACACCGGCACCACGTTCGACATCATCGGCAGCGTGGGCGTCGCGATCCTCGTGACCGTGGGCGCGACGGTGCTGATGGACCGCCTGCCGCGACTGCGCCGCCTGGCGAAACCGGTCATCGCCGTGGGCACCATGTCGCTGACGGCCTACGTCGGCCACTTCCTCGCACAGTCCGCGTGGCCCGCTTCCGGCGCCGGCACCACGAAGTCCTGGGTGCCCGTGCTCCTGTACATCCTCGGGGCGATCGTGTTCGCCGCGATCTGGTCCCGCTTCTTCCGCCGCGGCCCCCTGGAGTATCTGCTCAACACGGCCACCAGGCCCGCCAAGTACATCCGGTGAGGTCCGGTCGGGGCGGCTCGGCTTCATGTCCCACCCCGGCCTGGACGGCCTGCCCGGCCCGCAAGGGGATCGCCCTTGCGGGCTTCGGCTGTGGTCCTGGCCGACTGGCAGGCGGTCTCGGTGAGGATGCGCCGGCTCAACGACAACACCGGCAACGTCACCGTCGGCCTCAACCGCCTCGACAGGTGTCGCAGGACACGTTCATGACAGGATTGCGCTGGGGAAAGGTCAGGGAAGTCATAGGGGTGCCCCAGATTGACGTGAAGGGATGACCCGTGACGTCCACTGCGCCTCCCCCCATACCTCGGGCCGCAGGATCGTTTCCGTTCATCGGCCACGCTCTGAAAATGCGCGACAACCTCGGCTTCATCGACTCGCTGCGCGAGACGCGGGAGCCACTGGTCGAGATCGTCCTGCAACCGGGGACGCGCACCGTCGTCGTCCAGGACCCGGCCCTGATCCACCAGATGCTCAAAGCCCTGGCGCCCACCCTCGACAAGGGCCGGCTCTACGACAAGCTGGGCCAACTGCTGGGCGACAGTGTCGTCACCGCCACCGGCCGGACTCACGTACGCAAACGTCGCCAGGTGCAACCGGCGTTCGCCCACGCCGAGATCAGCCGGTACGTCGACATCATGCGCGCCGAGGTGACGGCCACGGTCGCCGGCTGGGAACCCGGGCGGGCCCTCGACGTACGCGAGGCGATGGTCGGGCTGAGCCTCGACATGCTGGCCAAGACGGTGTTCTCCGGCAGCCTCGACGACGCCGTCTTCCGCCGACTGCGCAGCGACCTGTCGGTGGTGATGAACGACGTCGGCGTGCGCATGATGCTGCCCGACTGGGCCGAGCGCCTGCCGCTGCCCTTCAACCGCCGCTTCGACCGGGCCCGGGCCGGCGTACGCGCCACCGTCAACAACGCCGTCGACGAACTGCAGGCCTCCGGGCACGACACCGGGGACATGCTCTCCATGCTGCTGCGCGCCGTCGACGAGGAGACCGGCGAGCCGTTGACCGGGGATCAGATCTGCTCCGAGATCCTCACCCTGGCCGTGGCGGGCACCGAGACCACCGCGTCGGTGCTGTCCTGGACCCTGTACGAACTCGCCCGCCACCCCGGCATCGAGGCCCGGGTCCTGGCCGAGCTGGACGAGGTCCTCGGCGAACGGCCGGTCACCTTCGACGACGTGCCCCGGCTGCCGTACCTGAACCGGGTGATCACCGAGACCCTGCGGCTGCACCACCCCGGCTGGCTGGTCACCCGCCGTACCACCGAGGAGACCCGGCTCGGCGCGTGGACGCTGCCCGCCGGCACCGAACTGGCCTACTGTCAGCACGCCCTGCACCGCGACCCCGAGCGCTTCCCCCATCCGCTCACCTTCGACCCGGACCGGTGGAACGACCCCGCGCAGGAGCCTCCGCCGGGCGCGTTCCTGCCCTTCGGGGAGGGCAAGCACAAGTGCATGGGGGACCGTTTCGCCCGCACCGAGATGGTCACGGCGGTCGCGACGATGCTGCGTTCGGTACGGCTGGAACTCGCCGAGGGACAGCTCGTCCGCCAGGTCGCCCGGCTCACCGTGCGGCCGCGCGAACTGCGGATGACCATCCGCCCCCGCAACCGCCCCCGAGCCGGGGCCGGCCTTTAGCACTCCAGTTGCAGTTCGCTATCGCCGCTGGGCAGGGGCTGGTTTCGGGTCGGCGCGGTCAGCGGACGTCGACGTAGTCGCCCGAGGCGGTGGCGGGTGCGGTGGTGGACGAGCCGGCGAAGGTGTAACGCCAGTAGCCGTCCGTAGACGCCTTCGCCGTGGTCTTCAGGTTTCCGGAGCTGTCGGTGGTGATCGTCTTCACGGTCGTGTACGTGGACGTCCCCTTCTTGCGGAACTGCAGCTTCACCTTCTGACCGGCGTAGCCGTGGTAGCCGCCGCGCGTCTCCCAGTCCACGCGGGAGAGCTTGCCGGTGATGGTGAGGGTCTTGCCCTTGGCGACCGGCTCGGGAGCGGCGTTGGCCGTCAGCGTCGCGTCGCGCAGGACGGGCGCCGACTTGGCGGTGCGCAGGTCGACATGGCCCGTACCGTCCGCGGACTCGGCCCAGGCAGCCAGCTTCCAGGTGCCGGCGAGGGAGTTCCGGCCGAGGGTCCAGCGCGGCTCGACGTAGGCGAAGTGCGCCTCGCAGGTGGACGTGGTCGCGTTGGCCTCGGTGCAGGCCGCCGGCCAGGTCCCGTAGAGGACGGCGTCGGGGGTGTCGTACGAACCCTTGTAGAGGTACATGTCTCCGTTCGCGATCCCCGACGGGTCCGTGGCGGTGAACTTCGCCTTGAACTCCTGCAGCGGCTCGTCGGTCAGCTCCACCGGCTTGCCCCCGTTGACCACGACGTTCGAGATGCGGGTCGCTCCCACCGTCTCGTCGCCCCGTGGCGCCGGGCCGGCGAACGCCCGCTCGATGGTGCGGCGGAGGCTGCCTCCCCGGTCGTCGGCGGCGGTGACGCGCAGGGAGACGAAGGAGGCGGTGGCGGGCACGTCGAGAGTGGCCGAGCCGTCGGACGCGACGGGCAGATCCGTCCAGGTCGTCCCGTCGTCCGTGGAGTAGGCGAGCCCGGTGATCCTGGTGTTCGCCTGAGCCGCGTCCGTGTTGCGGGTGGTCGCGCTCGCCTGGACCCGGACCGGGCCGGCGGCCGCGCGGCCGTACCCGTCGAGCCCCGGAACGCTCAACCGGGCGTCGATCAGCGGGAGTTCCTGGCCTTCCGCGTAGTCCGAGCGGAACGTCCACTCGTTGCGTACGTCCGTGGAGAGCCGGGAGTACGGGACACGGCGGTGGACGGTCTGGTCGAGGGTGTACGTCCGCTGCAGCGACGGCAGGCTGGACGACGTCAGTGTGTCGTACGCGTCGAGGCCGTCGGCCTGGGCGTAGGTGACGCCGTCGGAGGAGGTGAGCTTGTACGAGTACGTCGCGCGGCCGTCGGTGCCCGCGTGCCCGTTCGTGTCGCCGAAGGCGTGCGGCTCGTAGAGCCAGATCTTCCCGGAGTTCCGCTGCGAACCGCCCCACTCCCGGCGGAGCGGCTGCAGCGGGGCCGCGCCCAGGGTCTCACCGGTGCCGGTCCCGGCGGGCAACGTGCGGTCCGGGAGGTTCAGGGTCAGGTCGCCGGTGCCGTAGGACAGCAGTCGGCTGTAGGTGACGCCCGGGGTGGCGTACTCGGTGACCGAACCGGCAACCGGCACCGCGGCGCCGATGTAGACGCCCGTCTGCTCGCCGAAGGACGGGACGCTCTGCAGGGCGGCCGTCGTCCGCGTACCCGGGGCGCCCACCTTCGTGACGGTCTTCGCCAGGGCCGACGTACGGACCGTCGCGACGGGTGAGGCGGGCACGGTGGTGGTGAAGCTGTGCGTGAGGTCGTAGCGGTAGGGGCTGGGCACGCTCGCCGAGGCGCCCTTCTTGCCGAGCACCTCGTGCAGGCGCAGGGAGACGCCGCTCACCGAGAACGGAGTGACGTACACCTTGTCGGCCCCCGAGCCGGCGAAGCCCGCCAGGCCGCCGCCCGGGACGCTGATCCACACGGCGGACGCGTCCCGGGTGGCGGTGGTGTCGTCGGTGCGGATCGCGGTCTCCTTGGCCGCCCGCTGGTCGAAGGTCACCGTCTTGGCGGCCGAACCGACCGAGAAGGTACGGGTGAGCAGGTAGCTCGGCTGCTGCCAGTCGTTGTGCAGCGCGACCGAGAAGTAGTCACCCGGCGGCAGCTTCACGGTCGACGAGGCGCCGGCGGTGTCGCTGTCGACGGCGTACGACGTCCACGTGCGGCGGTCCCAGACATAGAACAGCTTCGACCGGACGTCGGCGTTCGTGATGGTCAGCTTGACCGCGTACGTCGACGCGGCGGCGCTCATCGTCGTGGGAACGCTCTGCGTGCTTCTGGGTCGCGCCGTCAGCGGAAGTTTCGCGGTGGTGCGGTCTGCCGCGGACGTCCCGGTCGGCCGCACGGACACCGTGCCGTTCACCGACGCGACCGAGTAGCGGGTTGCGTGGGCCGCGCCTTGCGCGTCCGCCGTCACCCGGACGTCACGTCCGTCGATGAGCTCGAGGCGCCCGTCGTGCCCCAGCGCGACGCTCCTGGCGCCGAGGGCCACGTCCGTCGCCGACGAGACCGCCCCCACCGTGGCCGGTCCGCTGTCCGACGCGGTCGCCGCGGGCGCGAGCAGCATCGAGGCGGTCAGTGCTGCTCCGCACAGCCCCGCCGCGGCGCATCTTCGAACCCGCCCTGTGCGCAAAACGAACATCAATTGCCCCCCCTGCCTGTTTCCCCTGAGACCGCCCCCGGCGCATCTGCCGCAGGGGAGATCGGCTCACTCTAAAGGGCGTTCCGGAGATCGCCAGCTTGATTGTCATGCACACCAAGCGCCACGCCCGTACCTCAAGAGGCACACCTGTGCGATCATTCGCCTGATTTCGCCGTGCGCCGCCCTCGACCCGCGGTCACCTGGGCCCCGGCATTCACCTGCGTCGCTCGACGCCGTCCTGGGGGGAACGCCATGCCCTACCGTCTGCGCGTACGCGGCAGATCCGCGGCGTACACCGCGCTCCTGTTCGCACTCACCCTGTCGGTCCTGCTGACGGCCCTTCTCCCGGTCGGCGCCGCGCAGGCGTCCGACGGCGGCAGTACCGCGTCGTCCGCCTCGGCCCCGGCCCCGTCGCCGGCCCCGGCCTCCGCCGCCTCCTCCTCCGCCACCGCCGAGGACTGCGCCACCCTTCCGCTCGCCCCCTTCGGCGACCCGGGTTCCGCGGTGGGCAAGGCGACGGTCGCCGCCGACGGCAGCGCCTGCTTCACCTTCACCGCCGAGCGGCCCGGCCTGCACCGCGTGCTGACGGAGAGGACCGCGACGACCGCCGAGGTCTTCGACGGCGAGACCCCGTTGGACTGCTACGACTTCACGTGGGGCGACGGCTGGTGCGAGCTGCCTCGCGCCGGTGCCTTCACCCTGAAGCTGACCAACACCAGCTGGGGGACCGGGAGTCGCGAGATCCCCGTGACCGTCACCCCGCTGGCCACCACCGCGGGCTGTGCGCGGGAGACCGGCACCTCGTGGGACCTGCCCCCGGTCACCGGCTCCGCGGTCTCTCCGTACGGCCTCGTGTGCCATCCCTTCACGGGAAAGCCCGGCGAGCGGATCACGGTCGACTTCGGCACCGACACGCACGGCGAGAGCGTCAACTGGATCACCGACGAGACGGGTGCCCATATCTGCCCGCACTTCAACGAGGACGACAGCGACGGGTGTGTGCTGCCCGGCGACGGGCCGTACCGGGTGCTGGGGCACGTCCGCCAGGCCGAGCGCGGCTTCCCCGCCCCGTACACCCTGAAGATCCGCCGGTTGTCCGACCCCGCGGGTTGTGCGCGTGTCCCGGTGAACGCGTACAACTCCGCCCCCACCACGGTGGATCCGGCCACCGGCTGCAAGGTCTTCACCGCCGCGCGGGCCGGACGGTACAGCGTGTACGAGGTGACGGACGGGGCCCGTTCCTCTCTCCCCGTGTACGACCGTGGGGGGAAGACCGTGTGCGCCGGCTGCGGCATCCCCGCCGGTGACTACACCGTCCTCACCGGCCACCCCACCCTCATCCTCGACCGCGCCGGCACCGCCGGCTGCGAGCCCGTCGAACTCGGCACTCACCAGGGCACCTTCGCCACGGCGGGCGAGACCGACTGCCTGACACTGCCGCTGCCCGGGGGCGCCCGGATGGCCGCGCTGACGCCCCTGAGCGGTCCTGCTCCGCAGCCGGAGGTCGTGGTCGTCGACGCCGACGGCGTCCAGCGGTGCAACGGGGAGTCCCTCGGCGCGGGCACCTGCGCGCTGACCGGGGCCGCCCCGTTCCGCGCCCTGGTGTCCACCGACGACGACAACACGGCGACCGGCTCGTACCGCCTCGCCCTGCACCGCACCGACGCGGCGAGCGGCTGCCCGGCCATCACCGCGGGCGACTTCACGGCCGTCGGCGCCACGGCCCGGTTCGGCACCGGCGACGGCGTCTTCTCCCACTGCCTGTCCATCCCGGCGGACGACCACAGCGCGAGGGAGAACCTCCAGCTGCGGGCCGTCTCCGGCGGCTCCACCGCCGAGTTCTCGGTGCTGGACGCCGACGGCAAGCAGGTCTGTGACGTCTGGCCCTCCCTGTCCACCTGGAGCACCTGTGCCCTCGCCCCGGGCGTCGCGCACACGGTGCTGGTCACCGGCCGCGACACCGCCGCCGAGTACACCCTCGCCCGGCGTGACGTCACCGCCACCGCCCGGGGCTGCGCGGCGAACCCGGCGACCGCGGTGGGCGGCCCGTCCACGGGCGGCACTCCGGCCGCACCCGGCCTGCTGCTCTGCCGTCAGGTGACCACCGCCGACGCCGGCGACACCCTGCACCTCGATGTCCGCGACCCGCTGGGCACCGCCAACATCCTGGTGTACGACGCGGAGGGCGAGGCCGTCTGCTCGTACCGCAACAAGGCGTGCGCGGTCACCGGCTCCACCAGCTACCAGGTCCTCGTCACCGTCCCGGCGAACCTGAAGGCCGCCGCGTCCTACCGGTTCGACGCGCTGCGCATCGCGACCCCCGCCGGACCGGCCGCCGAGTGCGCCAAGGCCCCGAACGTCAGCTACGGGTACGGGCCGGTCACCGGCACCCTGGACGAGCAGCACAGCGCGGTCTGCGCGGCGCTGCCCACCGCGTACAGCGACCGCTTCGACTTCGTGGCCGGCGACACCGCGGGCGGCACCCAGACGGCCGTGCCCGCGCTGTACGACGCCAGCCTGGACAACACCTGCACGCAGTACATCCCGACCGGCTACAAGTGCTCGGTGAATGAGCCGTACACGACGGGGGTCACCCCGAGCATCCTGGTCGTCGGGCTGCCCGAGAAGGCCTCGCAGACCGCCTACCGGGCGGAACTCGTCTGCACGTCCTCACTCTGCGGCACCGAGAAGATCACCGTCGGCACGGTCACCCCGGCCGGCGGCGTCAGCGGCGCCAGGACCACGGTGACCGTGACGGGCACCGCCCTGCACGAGGACGACAAGGTACGGATCAGCAAGTCCGGCAGGACGGTCGAGTCCACCACCACCTCGGTGGCGACCGACCGGAAGTCCCTGACGGCCGTTCTGGACCTGACCGGACTCACCCCGGGCGACTGGAACCTCAGCGTCATCACCCACAACGGCTGGGAGTACCCGCGTGGCTCCTTCACGGTCAGCCCGGCCCCGCTGAAGAACACCACGGCCCCGGCCGTCACCGGCACCGCCCGGGTCGGCTCCAGGCTCACTGCCGCGCCCGGCTCCTGGACGCCGGCCCCGGACTCGTACACCTACCAGTGGAAGGCCGACGGCCAGGTGATCTCGGGGGCCACCGCCGCCACGTACCTGGTGCCCGCCTCGCTGCGCGGCAAGAAGGTGACCGTCGCCGTCACCGCACGCAAGAGCGGCTGGCAGAGCACGACCGCCGAGTCCTCCGCACGCGTCATCACGGCGGCGCCCAGGGACCACGCGGGTACCGGTTCGGTGCCGGACGGCGTCGGGGACCTGCTGACGCTGAACTCCAGCGGCTCGCTCACCTTCCACCACGGTTCCGGTACGGGTGTCTTCTCGGGCAAGACCAGCGGCTCGGGCTGGCCGGCATCGGTCAGGGCGATCCCGTTCGGGGACGTGAACGGTGACCGGTGCAATGACGTGCTGGTGCGGATGGCCGACGGCTCCGTGCGGGCGTACCGGCCGGGCTGCGGGAAGGCGGTCACGCCGTCGACGTCGTACGTGTCACTGGGCACGGGCTGGAACCAGTACGACGTGCTGACCTCGCCGGGGGACATCACCGGTGACGGGCGGGCGGATCTGATCACCCGCAGCTCCTCCACCGGGGCGATGTACCTGCACAAGGGCACCAGCGACGGGAAGTTGGCGACGCGGGTGAAGCTGTACGACAACTGGAAGGGCTACAAGAAGGTCGTCGGGGTCGGGGATCTGAACGGCGACGGCCACGGGGATCTGGTGGCGCAGGACGCCTCGAACGAGCTGTGGCGCTACAACGGCACGGGCACGGCGAAGTTCGCCTCCCGGACGAAGGTGTTCGACGACTGGGGTGCGGCGTACAACGTCGTCGTCGGCGTCGGGGACATCACCCGTGACGGGAAGGCGGACCTCGTCTCCCGGGACACCTCCGGCAACCTGTGGCGCAACAGCGGCAACGGCAGCGGCTCGTTCTCCGGCCGGGTGAAGATCGCCACCGGATGGCAGGGCTACAAGGCACTCTTCTGAGTCGGCGCCGTGCGCCCGGCGGCGGGTCGTGCGGCGAGGAGGAGTCCGGCCAGGGCGACGCCCATCCAGGCGGTGAGGTAGCAGAAGGCGGCCGTCGGTGAGGCGACGCTCCACAGGATGCCCGCGATGCCACTGGCGACGAGGTTGCCCAGGGACTGGACGGTGGCGAGCAGCCCGAAGGCGGAGCCGCGCAGTTCCTCGGGGGCGAGGGCGGCGACGGCGGAGTGCTGGGCGGTCTCGACCGCGCCGATGCCCACGCCGGCCAGGAGGAACGGAACGGCCAGGACGGCGACGGCGGTCATGTCGAGGGCGAACAGGCCGTAGGAGAGGCCGAAGGCGGCGACGCCTCCGGCCAGGACGAGGACAGGGCCACGGGCGCCGAGTCTGTCGGAGAGCCGTCCGGCGGGAACGGAGGCGATCGTCGCAGCGACGTTGTAGGCGGTGTACAGACCGAGCGCGATCGTGGTCGCGGTCTTCGTCCCGTGCTCCGGCGCCAGCAGCTCCGAGGCCCGCAGAATCAGCAGCGTGGCGGCGACGTTGCCGACCTCGAAAGCCGCGACCGCGCCCAGCAGCCTGCCCAGGTCCCCGGACAGCACGGGCCTGACGCGGATCTTCAGCGGCACTCGGTCACGGCTGGTGGGGCGCGGTGTCCTGCGGATCGCGTAGACGATCGCCGCGGCGGCGAGCAGACCGGGGATGACGGACAGGCCGATCGCCCACTGCACGCCGAGCCAGGCGACCAGGCCGAGGGCGAGGAGGGGGCCGAAGACGGCGCCGAGATTGTCCATCATCCGCTCGAACCCGTACGCCCGGCCGTACGCCTCGGCCGGGACGATGTCGGCCAGCAGCGCGTTGCGGGCCGGAACCCGGAGCCCGCGGGCCGTCCAGGCCGCCGCTCGCAGTACGCCGACCTGCCACACCGCCGTCGCCCCTGCCGTGGCGGCACCGAGTACGGCGGTGGTCGCGTACCCGCCCACCGCGACCTTGCGGCGTCGGCCCGGATCGTCCGCCAGCACACCGCCGCCGAAGCGAGCGGCCCCCGCGAGCGCGTCGGAGACGCCCTCGATGGCACCCAGGGCTGCCGCCGGAGCACCGAGCGTGGACGTGAGCAGGCTGGGCAGCAAGGCGGTGGGGATCTCATGGCCGACGTCAGCGAGGAAACTGGCGGAGCCGATCCCGCGGACACCCGGTGTCAGCCACCGCTCCTCGGTGGAGGCAGTGGGCTGAGTGGGGGGTGAGGTCTCCGTCATGGCAGGAAGTCTGCCGGTTGGCGGAAGCGGCCGACGTGTCCACCGGGCCCAGGTCAGCGACCTGGGCCCTGCTGTTGTCCGTCGGGATCAGTCGTCGCGTGCCGGGCGGTCCGCTCACGCCCGTCGCATACGCCGCAGGGCGACGTGGGCCGGGAGGACGGTGGCCGCCGTGCCGAGCAGGAGGCAGCCTGTCACCGCGCCCGTGAGCCAGGGCCAGGCCAGTGACAGCTCCACCGGCAGGCCCAGCTCCTCGCGAAGGCCGTGGGCCGTGCCGAAGAGGGCCGGTGCGGCCGCCGTCAGTCCCAGGGCTGCGCCCAGGGTGACGACACAGCAGGTTTCGGCGGTGAGGGCCAGCAGCACCTGGCGGGGCGTCGCACCGGACAGGCGCAGTACGCGGAAGTCGCGTACCCGGCCCGCGGTGGCCGTCAGCAAGGTGGAGGCGACGGCGATCGCCGTGTAGCCCGCCGATACGGCGACGAGCATCAGGGTGAAGATCCACACCAGCCGGTCCTCCTCGGCGTCGTCCGAGGCCGCGTACGCCTTCACGGAGATCTCATCGGCTCCGAGCCCGGCCGGGAGGCGAGTGGGGGCCGAGGTGGTGCGGTAGGCGACGTCCGCCAGGGCGGAGGGGTCGTGGTCGCGTACCAGGTCGCGCGGGAGGAGGACCTGGTACGGCATCGGGTCGTCCACCACGGCCGTCACGTGCAACTGCCGCGTGCGGCCGTCCTCGAGGGTGAGCGAGGCCGCATGGTCCTTCCGCCAGCCGTGCGCGGCCGCCACTGCCGCCGTGACGACGACCGTCTCGCCGCGGGGGGCGGGCACGGCGTACACCTGCTCGAAACCGGACGACACCCCGGCCGCGTACAGGGCCGCTCCGCCCTCACCGCCGTACACGGTCGTCGACAGCAGCGACGTGCCCTCGACCCGGGCCACCGCCGCGTCCGACAGGCCCGGCGTCCCCCTGGGCACCACCGCCGCCTCAGCCCGTACGGCCGCGGCCTGCCGGGCGGTGTCGGCACTCTGGGTCATCTGCACGGCGCTGGTGATCAGTACGGCGAAGGCGACGGTCGCCAGTACCGGGGCGACGGTGGCGGAGGTTCGGCGCACCGCGGTGATCATGTTCTCGCGTACGAGCACAGCCGTCGCACCGGGACGCCGGGCGAGCGGCCGGGTGAGCGTCCGGATCACGGGCCCGACCAGCACCGGTGCGAGGAGGGTCAGGCCGACTGTCAGGCTCATCGCCGTCCCGAGGGTCAGCAGCACGATGCCGTCGGCCCCCGCGAAGGCCGTGCCCACCGAGCAGACCGCGCCCGCGCCCGTCGCCGCCAGCCCGGCGACCCGGCGGCGCCGCGTCATCGGCCGGTTGTCCACGGCCGCCTCCCGCATCGCCTCCAGCGGTTTCACCCGGGACGCCCGGCGCGACGCGGCCCCCACGCCGACGAGGGCCACCACCACGCCCGAGGCGAAGGCCGCAACCGGTACCCACCACCGCAGGCGCACCTCGAAGCCCGCCGGCTGGAAGCCCGCGTCGATCAGCAGCCCGGTCATCGTGGGCGCGAGCACCACGCCGAGCAGTGCCCCCGCCGCCGCTGCGACAGCGCCCACCGCCAGGGCCTCGCCGTGCACCAGCCGCTTCAGCTGCCGCGGTGTGGCACCGATCGTCCGCAGCAGGCCGAACTCACGGCGTCGCTGCGCGACGGCGAACGCGAACGTCGAGGAGACGATGAAAACCGTGACGAAGGCGGACAGCAGCGCCATGGCGGTGAGTACCTGGCCGCCGATCCAGCGGGTCATCTCGTCCTGCTTCGGCGCCAGCGCGTCGCGGGAGGCACCGGCCAGGACCGTGCCGTCGCCGCCGACGACGCGCCGCGCGGCCGCCACGGCGCGGGTGGCGTCGGTTCCCGGCTCCAGGAGCAGCCCGATGGTCCGGACTCCGCCGGCCAGTTCGGAGGCCCGCCGGTCGGTGACGTAGTAACCGGGGCCGTTCATCGTCCCGGACACCGAGAACCGTTGCGGCCCGCGAGCCGTCAGCACCGTGACCGGCTCGCCCGGCGCGAACCCGAGGGACCGGTCCAGGACGATCTCGCCCGCGGTGGCAGGCGGCCTGCCCTCGCTCAAGTCGTACGCGGCGAGCGCCGCGGCCGACCAGGGGTGGCCCTGTCGCTCTCCCCCGCGCTGTTCGGTGCCCGCCGCCTGCGCGTAGAACGACCGGTCCGCCACCGCCTCGGCGACTCCCGGCAGCTCGGCCAGCTTCCGTCGTAGTTCCTCGGCGCGCTGCGGTGCCCACGGCGGGTTCTCCACGAACACTCCACCGGTCTGCGTCCCCGCCGGGCTCTGCACCAACACCGGTGCCCCCGCGAGCCGTTGGGGCACCTTCGTGCCGTCCGACAGCAGCACCAGCCCGCTCATCGCCACCACCGCGACGCCCAGCGCCACGGCCACGAAGCACCCCAGGAAGGAGCTCCAGCGTTCCCTTGCCGTCGCCAGGCTGATCACGGACCCACCTCCAGCGCGGCGGTCCGCGCCGCGATCGCCTCGGCACCGGCGGCGCCCGGCAGTTCGTCCACGAGCCGGCCGTCCGCCAGAAGCAGCACGCGATCCGCGTACGCCGCGGCGGCAGGGTCGTGCGTCACCATCACGACCGTCTGGCCCTGGCTGCCCACGAGGTCCCGCAACAGCCGCAGCACCATCCGCGACGCCCGGGTGTCCAGCGCGCCGGTCGGCTCGTCGGCGAAGAGGACGGCGGGCCTCGCGATCATCGCCCGCGCGATCGCGACTCGCTGCTGCTGGCCTCCCGACAGTTCGCTCGGCCGGTGTCCGAGGCGGTCCCCGAGCCCGACAGCGGAGAGCACCGCCCGCACCTCGGCTGCCGCAGGACGCCGCCCGGCCAGTCTCAACGGCAGTTCGACGTTCTGCGCGGCGGTCAGCGCCGACACGAGGTTGAACTCCTGGAAGACGAAACCCACCCGCTCCCGGCGCAGCACCGTCAGCGCGTCCTCGTCCAGTCCGCCCAGATCCGTGCCGCCGATCAGCACCTGCCCGGCGGTCGGCCGGTCGAGACCCGCCGCGCAGTGGAGCAAGGTGGATTTGCCGGAACCGGAGGGGCCCATGACGGCGGTCATCGTGCCCGCCGCGAAGTGCGTGGACACGTCGTCCAGAGCCGTGACGGCCTGCTCCCCGGTGCCGTGGCGCTTCGTCACCGAGCACAGCTCGACGGGCCGTGCGGTCGCCGAAGTGGCGTGTGTCGTGGTCATGTTGCAAGGGAACGGCAGGCGAACCGCCCGGCACATTCCCGCCCGGGCGAGAGGTGATACTCCAGCTGGCACTACTGCCTTCGGGTACCGGCGCCGCTACGTTCGACCGCGTGACCCCTCGAACTGTCCTGGAGGCCCTCGCCCGCAGCCCGTTGGGATATCTCCGCACCGTGTGGCCGTGGCGCGCACTGGGGTTCCTGTTGTCCGGCGGGGTGTTCGCGACGGCCGCGTACCTCGGTGTCGGCGGGCTGTTCACCGCGTCCCTCGGCACATGGGCCACGGCGCTCTGCGCGGTGGCCCTCGTGGTCTTCGCCGGTGCCCTCGCGGGCCCGCTCGAGCGACGCCGCCTCGCGCTCGTCGACCGGGGCGACCGCGGTGGCCGCGGTGACCGGCCCGAACCGCGCAACGGCCTGCCGGTCGCCGGCTACGGCGCCGTGTCCGTCCTGGCGGTGGGCTGGATGGACCTGGCCGTCGTCCTGGTCTCGCTCGGCATCCCGGGCTTCCTCCTCCTCGCGCCACTCCAGCCCACGGCCTCCGCCTGGCAGACCGTGGCCGGCCCCGTCGCGGGTGCCCTGCTCCTGCCCGTGTCCGCGTACCCCATCGGTGCCTGGGCGGGCGTCCGGGCCGCGGTGACCCGTGCTGTCCTCTTCCCGAAGGACCACGAACTGCGCGAGGTCGTGCGCTCCCGAGCGCGCCTCGTCGACGCCTTCGAGACCGAACGCCGCCGCATCGAACGCGACCTTCACGACGGCGCCCAGCAGCGCCTTGTCGCCCTCACCATGAAGCTGGGCCTCGCCGCCCTCGACCTGCCGCCCGGCAGCGCCGCGGCGAGGGAGGTCGCACAGGCCCACGCCCTGGCCAAGGAAGCGCTCACCGAGCTGCGGGAGCTGATCCGGGGCATCCATCCCCAGGTTCTGACCGAGCGCGGGGTGCCCGCCGCCGTGCGGGACATCGCCGGGCGGTGCCCGGTCCCCGTGCACCTGGACATCGGTCTCTCCGGCCGGCTTCCGGCGAACGTCGAGCAGACCGCGTACTTCGTGACCGCCGAGGCGCTCACCAACATCGCCAGACACAGCGGTGCCGACCACTGTCGCATCACTGCCCGCTGCCAGGACGGACTGCTCCGCCTCGACATCGAGGACAACGGTTCGGGCAACGCCGACCCCGCTCGCGGTACGGGCCTCATCGGCCTCGCCGACAGGATCGCCGCGGCCGACGGCAGAATGCTCCTGTCCAGCCCGCCAGGCGGGCCCACCCTGCTGAGAGCGGAGATCCCGTGCGGCCGTCCCTCCGCATCGTGATCGCGGAGGACGCCGTCCTCCTGCGCGAAGGTCTCGTCCACCTCCTCCAGCGCTTCGGCCATCAGGTCCTCGCCGCCGTGGGCGACGGCCCCTCCCTGCTCGCCGCGGCCCGGGAGCACCGACCGCACCTGGTCATCACCGACGTCCGTATGCCACCCGGCCAGACGGACGAAGGGCTGCGGGCTGCCCGCCGGCTCCAGTCCGAGCAGCCCGGACTCGCCGTCCTCGTCCTCAGCCAGTACGTCGAGCAGACGTTCGCCGAGGAACTGCTGGACGACCGCCGCGGCAGCGTCGGAACGGGCTACCTGCTCAAGGAACGCATCGGCGACGTCGAGGAGTTCGCCGACGCCGTCACCCGGGTCGCCGCCGGATCCACGGTCGTCGACCCCGAGGTCGTACGCCAGCTGCTCGCCCGCCGCCGCGATCCGCTGGAGCGGCTCACACCGCGCGAACGCGAGGTCCTGGCGCTCATGGCCGAGGGCCGCTCCAACGCGGCGATCGCCCGCCGGCTCGTCGTCACCGAGGCCGCCGTCGCCAAGCACATCGCGAGCATCCTCCTGAAGCTCGACCTCCCGCCCGCGGCCCCCGACGACCACCGTCGGGTCCTGGCGGTACTGGCGTATCTGCGTGCCTGAACCCACCTGCCGGGCGCGGGCCCACGGAACGGGCCTCGCCCCGGCCGGCCACCGCACCACCTGATTCAGCAGGCGACAACGCCCGGACAGCTCTAGGAAGCGCCGGCCTGCGCCTGCTCCAGGACATGGAGTTCGCGCTCGATGGTCGACCGGAAGGACTGCATGGGGGTCACTTCCCAGGTGACGTCGTGCCAGAAGGGCAGGCTGCTCAGCAGTTGCCCGACCTCCTCACCCGACTCGGCCTCCAGGAAGAAGGCTCCGACCCGCTGACCCGCGAAGATGCCGCCGGCCTTGACCGTCTCGCCCTTCTCCTCCCACTGTGCCAGCGTTTCGAGAGCCGGAAGGACCCGATCGTTGATGAGGGTGGGCATCCGGTCCTCGGGCAGCAGCGTGCCGGGTTCCGTGTACTTGCCGATCACGAGGAACTGCATCGGTGTGCTCCTTCAGCAGGTGCTCCAACCGGACTCTCTCAGCGTCTCTCGGTCGTTGCGCCGCCGCACCTGGAGCATCGCAGGGCGTAACGGGTGACGGGTCCCCCCTTCCCTCCCGGCTCCTCGCGGTTCACAGTGGAACCGGAACTACTCCCCAGGGGAGGCGTCATGATCGTCCTGGGCATCATTCTGCTCGTCGTCGGCTTCGTCACCGGCGTATCCATCCTGTGGACCATCGGGATCGTCCTGGTGGCCGTCGGAGCGATCCTGTGGGTCCTCGGGGCGATGGGACACGCCGTCGCCGGACGACGTCACTACTGGTGACACGGCAGGGGCCGCAGGCCCCGCCCCGAGGGAACGCACGGCCTTCCTGTGACAGGGCCGGGCGCCGCCGCGCCCGGCCCCGCGACTGGCGCGGGTGCCACCCGGACCGGCACCGCCCACCCCGGAGCGGGTCGTAGCCGAATGCGGCCGTACGCCGCCGACCGGCCCGGCGCCGCCCCCTACCCGGGCCTGTCCGTACACCATGGGCAGGAGGCAAGGTCGCGGAGTGATCGAGCCAGGTCGGGGAACCGTCGATCGACCGGGGTCTCGGCCTGCCGACGCGTCCGCGGTCTTCGGCGAGGGTTCCCATGACTGGAGGGGCAGCGTGGTGGAGGGTGTGGGAGACGAGGGGTGGCGGTGTCCGGCCGCGCCGGGTTTCTGGCAGCGGGTCGTCGGGCAGCTGGGCACGGCCCTGATCGTGGTGGACCCCGCCGGACGGATTCTCGCGGTCAACCCGGCCGCCGAGCGGCTGCTGGGCCGCGCCGCCGCGGCGATGGTCGAGGAGGACGCACACGACCTGCTGCACCGGGACGCGCACGGCGGCAGGATCCCCCGGGAGCAGTGCCCGCTGCTGCGGGCCGGGGCCGAGAGGGCCGAGGCGCGGGGGGAGGGCGACATCTGTGTGCGCGGTGACGGTGGCCTGATCGCGATCTCCTGGTCCGCTTCTCCCCTGACGGACGACGGCGCCTTCATGGGCATGGCCGTGCTGTTCACCGACGCCGCCGGCGACCGCAGCGCGCGCCGGGAGCGTGCGGCCTATACGCATGCTCTGGAGGACCTCACCGAGCGGCTGACGCTGGTCGCGGAGATCACCGACGTGCTCGGTCAGACGCTGGAGACCGATGAGGCGCTCGCCCGGCTGGGCCGCCTGCTGGTTCCCCGCCTCGCCGACTGGGCGGCGGTGGACCTCCGGGTCGGTTCCGGACAGGTCCACCGTGTGGCGGTGACGGGTCCCGGGGGCCGGGACGCCGCACAGGAGAACTGGCGCGAGCGCCTTCCCGAGGCCGGGGAGGAGGCCCGCTCCCCTCTGGTCCAGGTGCTGCACGGCGGTGATCCCGTCCTGCAGCGCGAGGCGGACGTCGCCGCGCCGACCGCCTCCGCCCTGTCCGCCGTCCACGGCGGCTTCCTGCGGGCCGCCGGCGCGACGTCCGCCGTCACGGTGCCGCTGGGCTCCCGGCGGCAGATCACCGGCGCCCTGACGCTGGTGCGCACGGACCCGGCGCACCCCTTCGACGCCGACGACCTGACAGTGGTGAGCGACATCGGCCGCCGGGTCGGCCTGGTCATCGACAACGCCCGCCGCTTCGGCCGTCAGCGCGCCGTCGCCGAGGCCATGCAGCGCAACCTGCTCGCCCCGCTGCCCCAGCCCGGCCGGCTGCGGCTGGCCGCCCGCTACCAGCCCGCCCCGGCCGGCTCCCAGGTCGGTGGCGACTGGTACGACGCGTTCGAGCGGAAGGACGGCACGCTCGCGCTGGTCATCGGCGACGTCGTGGGCCACGACCTGACCGCGGCGGCCGGCATGGCACAGCTGCACGGCATCCTGCGCTCACTGGCCTGGGACCACACCGGCCCGCCCGGCGCCGTCGTCGACCGCCTCGACGACGCCATGCCCGCCATCACCACCGTCCCCATGGCCACCCTCGTCCTCGCCCTGCTCGAAGGCGACCCGGACACCGGCCCGTGGACGCTGCGGTGGACCAGCGCGGGGCATCCGCCGCCCCTCCTGCTGACCCGGGACGGACAGGCGCGGTACCTCGAAGCGGGCCAGGGACTCCTCCTCGGCGCCGCTCCGGGCAGCGGCAACAGCCGGCCGAGCGCCGCGCAGTCCCTGCCGCCGGGTTCCACCCTGCTGCTCTACACCGACGGCCTGATCGAGATCCCCGGCAGCGACCTGGACACCGGCCTCGCCCGGCTGCGCCGCCACGCCCTCGCTCTCGCCCACGAACCGCTGGACACGCTGTGCGACCAGCTGCCCGCCCGCATGCCGCCCGGCAGCACCGACGACGTGGCCCTCCTGGCCCTGCGCCTGCCGTCGCCGTGAGAGCCGGGGACCGCGGGGAGGCGGGACGTGGTGCTCAGGGGCTCAGGTCTCAGGTCTCAGGTCTCAGCTCTCGAGGACCAGGACGCGGAACGGGCCGAGCGGGGCCGTCCGAAGTGTGTCGCCTTCGATGTACCGCCACCCCCAGGACCGCAGCGCCTCGACGGTCCTGTGGTCGGAGCGGTTCACCAGCGTGACGGCGACGGCGGCGCCGTGGTCGGTGAGCAGCCGTTTCTGCAGGCGCCGGGCGAGGTTCCAGGCACGGTCCTGGTTCTGCCTGCGTACGCGGGACGGAACGTGGATCCCGCAGATCACGAAGAGGCGTCCGGAGGCGGCGAGCCGGAGCAGCCTCCCCGGCAGGTATCCGTCGAAGCCCTCCCACCCGGGGCCGTCGTCGCGTACGGGGAAACCGTAGGCGCATCCGGTCAGCACGGTGGTCTCCGCGACCAGCAACTCGAATCCCGGCCGCCGTACGTCGGCCGCCAGCCGCCGCAGGAAGGCGCCGCGGGCCTGGTTCCACGCCCAGGGGCCGCCGCCGGACGTCTCCGCGTACAGATCGCCCAGTTCCTGCAGATGGTCCTCGATCTGACGCCGGGTCAGCGGACGGACGCGTTGCCCCTCCCGGGGCGAGGAGCCTCGTTCCGGCCGTGACGGGCCGGGCTTCCGCGCACCGTGCCGGTCCGGGCCGACGGGCCGCCCAAGGAGCTCTGTGGTCGTCGGCGGAACCGGCACGTTCACGGTCATGACGCAAGCCCTGCCCCGGGCACGGGCGGATCCGGCCCGGCGTCGTCGGTCGCCGAGAACGGCACCGGTGCAGGAACCGGCGCACGACATGCCCTCGGTGTCTTCCACCGTACTCCCCGGGCCGCGCCCCCCTTGTGGGCCGACGGTGGCCGGGAACGCCGAGGCGGGTACGGCGGCGCCGTCCGCTCCCCGTCGGTCGGGGGCGCGCGGGAGTACGGTGGAGGTACCGAGGGCATGTCGCACACCGGCTCCCGCGCCGGTCTCGTCCTCGGCGAGACACTTCACCGGAGGCCCCGCGCAGCGCAGCGGCTTCCGGAGACAGGTCAGCGCGATGGCCTCGGCCTTCGATACGTTCCCCGCCGCCGACGCGTGGCCGGAGCCCGACCCGCGCAGGGCCGTACTGGTGCTCTTCACCAGCGGCACCACTGCACCACGGGCACCACGCGCCCGTGGGGCGGCGGGTCCGCTTCCCCCGAGCGCTTCTCGCGTTCGACCGACCGTCAGGCCGTGACCGCCATGGACATCGCCCTCATCATCGCCGCGTTCCTCGTGCTCATCGCCGGCGGCGTGTACATGATCCACCGGCTCAACTCGGCGCACGCCGAAAGGATCGCCTCGTATTCCTACAGCCGCTTCCTTCCGGGCCGCCCCGCCGCCGGGACCGGACCACGCACAGCCAGCGGAATGCCGCAGGGCGTCGAGACCGAGACTCCCCACAGCACAGACGAAGATCCGCCGACGTACGAGGCCGCGGACGGTGATCCCCCCGTGGTCGGACTCGCGGAGGTCCGCATCATCGCCGCCGACCCCGACACCGCCCAACGGGTGGCGCAGTTGCTGCGCCGGAACTTCCGCTGCGACGAGCCACGCAGCTATCCCGCGGGCGCCGACGGGCAGGGCACCCTGCTCCATCTCACGGTCGACACCGGGCACGTCATCGAAGAGCCCTCCGCCGAGTCGCCCTGGCTGACCACGAGCCACACCCAGGCGGGACGCACCCACACCGACGAGCCGGGCTGACCCCGGCCCACCGCGGCACCGGCCACCGCACGACGACCGCCCGAGGACAGGAACCGCGACATGAACCCACCCACCGGCACAGGCCCGCCGCCCAGGGCCGTTGAACGCGCCCCGGCCCGCCCGGAACGCACCTCCGCGGGCCCTGTCCGGCTCGCCCTGCGCCCGCCGACCTTCCCGCCCGGTCCCGTGTGCGGCGCCTGGTGGCCCCGTACCGACGACCTGATGGCCGAACTTCCCGCGCTCACCGAGGCGTTCGACGCGACGCGAGGACGCGTGTCGCGCATGGCGTCCCACCGCGACACCTGGCCGGCGGCACCCTGCGACCTGCCCGTGACCGGGCACACGGTGAAGGCCGCGTGGTTCGCGTCCGGTTTCGACCCGCACATGATCCGGCTCTTCTCGTACGGCGTCGGCCGCTGGGACCTGCTCGTCGTCCCGCCCCGGACCGAGACCGCCACGGCCGCGCGGCTCATGGCCGCGGCGGCCGACCCCGCGCTCCACCTCACCGCGAGCGAACTCCTGGCGGCCGAGCGACGCCGCCACGTCGAGGACCAGGTCGTACGCGAGCAGGGGCAGATGGAGCAGTGGGAAGACGAGGGCGGAGCACCGAGGCGTCCCTCGGCCCCGCTCTCCCCTCCCGCAGACACCACCGAGGAGGCGGCCGGGCCGATCATGACCGCCGCGCTCGGCGACCGCGCCTGACCCGGCAGGAGTAGCGTGGACGGCAGGGCCCTGAACAGGCAGGTGAGCACGATGCCCGATCCCGATTCCCCGCCTCCGGCAGGACTTCTGGCAGACGGTGTGCACGAATCCATACGTCCCGGAACGGCACTTCTGCGGCTCACCACCACGCACGAACGCCGGGGCATCCTCGACGGTGCGTGGTGGCCCCGTTCCAGGAATCTCACCGTCGAACTGCCCGGCCTGATCAGCGCGCTGACCGAGCGCCTCGGGCCGGTCACACGGATCGGCCTGGACTCCGCGGCCTGGGACGAGATGCCGACGCGGATGACCGTCGACGACCGTGTGGTGCACATCGACGTCTTCGCCGTGGGCGACGACACCGCGCTCGTGACCCGAGGGGACCAGGACCACTTCTCCCTGCTCGTGGTCCCACCGGACACGCCCCCCGAGGCGGCGCGAGCCGCCATGACCGAAGCGGTCCGTACCGGCAACCCGAGGCAGGCCCAGCAGATCCTGATCGACACCGGCACGGATCCCAACCGTCCGGCCGGCCCGGTCACTGCGGACGGCCGCCGGCGGGAGGACCGGTGACTCCGGCTGAGCCGCCGGCGGCCGCAGCACACGTTCGCCCAGCTCGTCCTACGGTCGCTCCGTGAGCAGGGGTACGACGTCGGGGAGCCGCGTGCGGAAATAGAAGTGGCCGCCTGGCTGGACGTGGAGCCGGAACCGGCCCTTCGTGCACTGTTCCCAGGGCCGGGCCGCGTGCACCGGGACCGAGGGATCGGCGTCACCGACGACGGCCGTGAGGTCGCAGCGGAGGGGAACGGGCCGGGCCGTGTACCTCTGCAGCAGCCGGTAGTCGTTGCGCACGATCGGGAGGATGACCGCCCGCACGTCCGGGGCGTCCAGCAGCCTCGGGTCCGTACCGCCCTCACCGGCGAGGTCCGCCCGCAGCTCCTCGTCGGTCAGCGAACCGGTGCGGGAGGCCTGGCCGGCTGGGGTGCCGGGCGCCGACCGGCCCGAGACGACGAGATGTTCGAGGCGCTCCCCGAAGTCGTCCTCCAGCAGCCGCGCGACCTCGTAGGCGACGGACGCGCCCATGCTGTGGCCGACGAACGTCGTGGGCAGCGCGGGCCCGGACGCCCCGGCGACCGCGTCGGCCACCGCCCCCGCGAGGGTCGCCATGTCGGGGACGAGCGGCTCCGCCATGCGGTGCTCCCGCCCGGGGTACTGCACGATCCGCAGCTCCACGTGCGGGGGGAGGTGCGCGGCCCAGGCGCGGTAGTAGTTCGCCCCGCCGCCCGCGTGCGGGAAGAGGAGCATCCGGCGCCGGGCGTCCGGGCGCGGACGGGGCACCACGAACCAGGCATCCGGGTCAGCCATCGCCGCCGCCGCGCTTGCTGTCCGAGGCGGAGACGAGCGACGTCCCCTCGTCCCCTCCCCCACCCGGTGCGGACGGCTGCGTTGCCTCCTCGCGGATCCGGAAGCGCTGGAGCGACTTCGGGGCCCACCAGATGGCGCGGCCGAAGATCGCCATGAGGGCGGGCACCAGCAGGCACCGCACCAGGGTGGCGTCCACCAGGATGGCCAGGGCGACGCCCAGGCCCAGCATCTTGGTGAGGGTGATCTGCGAGGTGCCGATGGCCACCATCACGATGGTGAGCAGCACCGCGGCGGCGGTGATCACCCCTCCGGTCTGGGCGATGCCGGAGCGCACGGCCTCGCGGTGGTCGCCGTGCCGGTCGTAGTTCTCCTTGATCCGCGACAGGATGAACAGGGAGTAGTCCATCGACAGACCGAAGGTCAGGCAGAACATCAGCACGGGCAGCGAGGTCTCGATGAACCCGGTGGCCGTGAAGCCGAGCAGCCCACTGAGGTGGCCCTCCTGGAACACCCAGACGGCGGCCCCGAACATCGCGGTGAGGCTGAGCGCGTTGAGCACGACCGCCAGGAACGGGAGCACCAGCGAACCGGTCATGAGGAAGATCATGACGAGGGTGACCAGGACGATGAACAGCAGCGCGTACGGCAGGAGTTCACCGATGACGGCCCGGCTGTCCACCAGCATGGCGGCCTGCCCGCCGACCCTCACCGAGGACGAGGGCGGCTCCTCGACGGCCCGGACGCGCTTGACGAGGTCCTGGCTCTCGACGGAGATGTCCTCGATGGTGGGGACGGGCCAGACGGTCAGGTAGCCGGTGCCCGACACCGCGCGGGTCGCGTTCGCCGCGGTGGGCGGCTGGACCAGCTGTCCGTCCTGGTAGGTGCCGGTCGGGCTGTCCACGCGGGCCACGCCCTTCAGCGCGGACAGCTTCTCGGCGTAGGCACCGATGTCCCGCCGCTCCCCGTCCTGGGCCAGTACGTCGATGCCGCCGGTCGGACTGACGGGGAAGGACTCGCGCAGGGTGTTGTGGACGATCCGGGCCTCGGCCTTCTCACCGAGCGTCCGGTCGTCCACCGTGCCGAACTCGACCTTCAGGAAGGGGAGGCCGACCAGGATCAGAACCGCGGTGACGAGCACAGTGACCAGCGGCGCACGGCGCATCGTCCCCCCGGCGAGGGCACG
Organism: Streptomyces sp. NPDC006140; assembly: GCF_040628815.1. Taxonomy (NCBI): domain Bacteria; kingdom Bacillati; phylum Actinomycetota; class Actinomycetes; order Kitasatosporales; family Streptomycetaceae; genus Streptomyces; species Streptomyces sp. NPDC006140. Next base: position 362,071 of record NZ_JBEXTS010000005.1, read on the forward strand.
CCAGCGGCGTTGCGCGGCGGCCTCCCGCTCCTGGCTGCCCTTGCGGCGCAGTCGCAGCGCGTCCACCCGGTGGCCGAGGAGCAGCAGCAGGGCGGGCAGCACGATGAGCGCGGCGAGCGCGGCGAGCGCCACCACGGTGATGCCGGCGTACGCGAACGAGCGCAGGAAGTACATGGGGAAGATCAGCATCGCGGCGAGCGACACGGCCACGACGAAGGCCGAGAACAGGACCGTCCGGCCGGCGCTGTGCATCGTGGCGCTGAGGGCCCGCGCGGTGTCAGGGTCGCGCTTCAGCTCCTCCCGGTAGCGCCGGACGATGAGGAGCGCGTAGTCGATCGCCAGGCCGAACCCGAGTGCCGTCGTCAGGTTCTGCGCGAAGACCGACACGTCGGTCAGGTGCGTGATCCCCGTCAGGACCGCGTTGGTCCCCAGGATGGCGATCACGCCGATCCCGAGCGGCAGCAGCGCGGAGACGACGCTGCCGAAGGCCAGCAGCAGGATGAGGAGCACCAGCGGAAAGGCGATCAGCTCGGACTTCACCAGGTCGTCGGCGGTCTGCTGCTGTGACTCGTTGCGCACGGCGACGGTGCCGCCGAGGGACACCTCCAGGTCACCGATGGTGCCCCGGTAGTCGTCCTCGATGCGCTCGAAGACCTTGCCCGCGTCGGTCTCGTTGCCTTTGATGTGGGCGACGATCAGCGCGTACCGGCCGTCCTTCGCGCGCAGTCCGGGGTCACCGGTCTGCCAGTAGTCGAGGACACCGGTGATGCCCTGCTCCCGGGCCAGCCGCTGTGCCAGCGCGGTGCCCTCCCGCTTCGTGGTGGGGGCGTCGGCCTCCGCCTTCACGAGCAGGACGAGATTGGGCCTGCTGGCCGGGAACTTGGCGTCCATCGTCTCGGCCGCCAGGCTGGACTCCGCGGCCGGGTCCTCGGTGCCGCCGAGTTGGAGCCGGTCGGTGAGACCGCCGCCCACGAGTACCGCGCCCACCAGCAGCGCGACGACACAGGACAGCAGCAGCCTGGGCCGTCCTGCGATTCGAAGTAAAGCTGACATGCTTACCGCCGATTCTTCCTCAGAGGGACGCGTCCGGATGTCCGACTGCGACGTGAACGCATCCTGGGTTATGCCTCGGGCTTGGTGACCGCGAACGCGAACACCGAGCCAAACTTAATCAAGCGGTAGTTGGTGAATCCCACCTTCTCCAGCTGCCCGGGCAGCTGCTTCAGGTCCGTGCGACGGATTCCGGTCATCCTGACCCCGATGCGGCTGCTGACGAGATCGTTGACCGCGAAGGTGCTGGCCACGTAGACGCCACCGGGCTTCAGGAGCCGGAACACCGCCTCGTAGGCGCCGACCGGGTCGGCGTACAGGTGCAGCGATCCGGGGTTGTTCACGCCGTCGAAAACACCCTCCTTGAAGGGCAGTCGACGCACGTCCCCGCGGACCAGGTGAACGTTGCGACGGCCAACGGTCTCCTGCACCGCCTTGTGCAGCATCGCCTCGGAGATGTCCAGGCCGACCACGGTCGCCTCGGGCACCGCACCCGCGAGCTGGTCGGTGAAATACCCCGCGCCGCAGGAAAGATCGAGCCACGTGCCGGTGTTCTCCTCGTCGAGCTTCAACCATTTCCGGTAGATCTCGAACTCTTCGGCGTAGTCCGGAATGTGATTGCCGAACCCGGCGAAGAGCCTCGAGAAGAACGGGCGCATGACGGCCTCGTACAGCCGGACGAACGCGGTGCTCTCCATCAGCTTCTGCGCGGTGGTCGGCGCGGCCGGGTCGGGTTTGCCCGGCTCCCGGACCATGTCGATGAAGGCAGGGGTGACCGGGGCGCCTCGGCCGCAGGAGGAGCACTTCAGCTCGGTGGGCGCGGTCTGCGTGACGTCCGCCGAGCAGGACGGGCAGGCCAGTAGGTCGAGCACCTGGGTCAGCATCGGTTGCCTCTCTTGGGTAGCTTTGTCACGTACTGCGGATCGGAGTGCGAGGTTCACAGCCCGAGGTGCTCGCCGATCAGCTTGGCGAGCTGACCCACGTTCGGGCCGGTGAGCATGGAGAGGTGGTCGCCCGGCGTCTCGCACACCTCGACGGGGCCGGCGGTGAACCGTCCCCAGCCGCGCGCTTCGTCGTCCAGGATCCAGGCCAGCTCGTCCGGGGGGACGTTGTCCGGGTGCAGCTCGGCGGCCCGGAAGAACGTCAGGGTTCCCTCGTACGGCACGTCGGGGACGTACAGGCTGTGCTGGTCGGCGATGTAGGCGCGGACGAAGCCGCGCAGCCGGGTGTCGTCGTCGAACTCGGGCGGCAGCACGCTCTGTTCGCGCAGGGTGTCGCGGAACGCGGCCAGCTGGGACGCCTCGTCGAGTTCCCGGAGCCGCTCGTGCGTGATGTCGAGCCGGCAGCCGAAGATCCGCTCGAAGACCCGGGCCAGGGCCACCAGCCAGTCGACGTGGCCCCAGTGCGCCGTCGCGTGCCGCCGCTCGGGCAGTGGCGCGGCGGTGTCCAGCATCCCGAGCAGCCGGACCTCGTGACCGGCCGCGCGCAGCCGGGTGGCGAGCTCCAGGGCGATGTGCCCGCCGAAGGAGTGCCCGACCAGGTGGTACGGGCCCTGGGGCGCGGCGGAGAGCACCAGGGGAAGGTACTGCTCGGCGAGTTCCTCGACCAGCGTCTGCGAGGTCGTGTCCTCGGTGAAGAGCGGCTGGAGGCCGTACAGCATGAGCTGTTCGGGGAGGTGGGCGGCGAGGTCGCTGAAGTACACGAGGTTGCCGCCCGCGCCCGGCAGGAGGAACAGCGGCACCTCACCGCCGGGGCGCAGTCGGACCAGCGACTGCCGGTCGGTGTCGGCGGTACCGCTGTGGAGGGCCACGGCCATCTGGGCGACGGTGGGCCCCTGGAAGAGCACGGACAGCGGCAGCCGCCGCCCGAACTGCCGCTCCACCTCGGCCAGCAGCACCACGGCGAGCACGGAGTTGCCGCCCAGGTGGAAGAAGTTGTCGCGCACGCCGACCGAGCGCTCCCCGAGGATCTCCTGCCACAGCAGCGCCAGCCGCATCTCGGTGAGCCCCCGGGGGGCGAGCCGGCCGGCCCGGTCGGTGCCGGACGCGGTGGGCTCGGGCAGAGCGCGGCGGTCGATCTTGCCGTTGGGGGTGTAAGGCAGCTCGTCGAGCAGTTGGAGGGAGGCCGGGATCATGTAGCCGGGCAGCCGCGTGTCCAGGTGGGCGCGGAGCGACGTCTCCGTCAGCCGGCTGCCGGGCAGGGGCACGGCGTAACCGTCGATACGGCGCGCCACTCCGGTGCCGTGCGTGGTCGCCGCGGCCTGCGCGACATCCGGGTGGGAGAGCAGCGCCGCCTCGATCTCGCCGAGTTCGATGCGGAAGCCGCGCACCTTGACCTGGTGGTCGGTGCGGCCGATGAACTCCAGGGTGCCCTCCGGACGCAGGCGCACCAGGTCGCCGGTGCGGTACATGCGCGCGCCGGGCTCCGCGGCGAAAGGGTCGGGCAGGAAGCGCTCCTCGGTCAGCTCCGGGCGCCCGAGGTAGCCGCGGCTCACCCCGTCGCCGGCGATGTGGAGTTCGCCGGGCGCCCCCGGCGGCACCGGCGTGCCCTGCGCGTCCAGTACGTACATGCGGGTGTTGGCGACGGGGCGGCCGATCAGCGCCTTCCCGTCGGGGTCCACGCGATGGGTGCTGGACCAGATCGTCGTCTCCGTCGGCCCGTACATGTTCTGGATACGGGCCGAGGTCAGCCGGGTCAGCCGCTCGGCGAGGGCGGCGGGCAGTTCCTCGCCGCCCAGCAGCAGCAGGCTCAGCCCGGCCAGCGCTTCGGGCCCGCCGGGCTCCGCCAGGATCATCGCCGCCTGGGAGGGGGTGCACTGGAGCCGGGTGACCTGGTGGCGCCGGATGAGCTCGGGGAGGGCGGGCTCGGCCTCGGCGGGGCGCGCGGCGTGCAGTTCGCGGGCCCGCGCCAGCAGCGGCAGGGAGTCGAGGACGGCATCCTCGTCCATGCCGAAGTCGATGAGCGCCGCCACCTCGTCGACGCCGGTGTCGGCGATGGCGTCGAGCAGGGTCACGGCCTGGTCGACGGTGCCGAAGAGCGCGGCCGTGCCGTAGAAGCGGTCGAAGGCGTGGTCGAGCAGGGTGTTCAGGTCGTCGTCGGGCAGCGCGGAGAGGTCGTCGCCCAGCCCCATCGAACGGGCGAGGCCGGCGAGCAGCCCCAGGGACGAGGCCAGATAGTCGCGGAACGGCCCGCGCACCGCCTCGCGCACCGCCTCGGGGTCCTCGCCGAGGAAGGTGTGCACCATCAGCGTGACCCGTCCCGGTCCCCGGTGTCCTGCCTCCTGCCGGGCCCGGCGGTAGACGGCGACCTTTTCCGCGAGCTGGTCGAGGTCCTGGCCGAGGAGATGGGTGAGGACGTTGCAGCCCGACTCCCCCGCCGCGCGGAAGGTGTCGGGGCTGCCCGCGGCGGTGACCCACAGCGGCAGCTCGTCCTGCACCGGGCGCGGCAGGGTCCGCACGGCGGTGGTCCTGCCGTGGCCGTTGGGGCGCTCGACGGGGCCGCCCGACCACAGGGTGCGCAGGGTGGCGATGCCGTCCAGCATGACCTGCTTGCGCTCCGCGTAGTTGCCGGGGGCGAGCACGAAGTCGTCGGCCTGCCAGCCCGAGGCGACGGAGATCCCGGCGCGGCCCCCCGAGAGGTTGTCCACGACCGACCACTCCTCCACGACCCGGACCGGATCGTGGAGCGGCAGCACGACGCTGCCCGCGCGGATCGCTATCCGTTCGGTGGCGGTGGCCAGGGCCGCGCCGATGACGGACGGGTTGGGGAAGATGCCGCCGAAGGCGTGGAAGTGCCGCTCGGGGGTCCAGACGGCCTCGAAGCCGTGCCGGTCGGCGAATCGGGCGCCTTCGAGCAGCAGCCGGTAGGCCTCGCCGCTCGCGGTGCCCTCGGTGCCGGAGGCGCTGGCGAAGTAGAAGAGGCTGAGGTCGGCGGTCCTGCCCGGGGCGCGCCCGTCGGCCGGGCCGGGGTCGGCCTGGAGGACGACGGTGGAACCGTGCGTCAGCGTCCACACCAGCTCCAGGACCGAGATGTCGAAGGAGACCGTGGTGACGCCCAGCCAGGTCCCGGCGCTGTCGGCACCGAACTCCTCGGTCATGGCGGCGCAGAAGTTCACCACGTTGCGGTGCTCCACCATGACCCCCTTGGGCCTGCCGGTGGAGCCCGAGGTGTAGATGACGTACGCCAGGTCGTCGGGGCCCGCCTCAGGGGCTGCGGGGTCGTCGGGGCGGGGCGCGGCGTCGAGGGCGTCGAGCGTGTCCAGGCAGAGGGACTCGACGCCGTCCGGGCAGTCGAGGGCGGGCAGCAGCGCCGAGTCGGTCAGCAGCAGCCGGACGCCCGCGTCGCGCAGGATGTACGCGGTGCGCTCGGGCGGTGCCGTGGGGTCCAGCGGCAGGTAGGCGGCGCCGGACTTGAGCACCGCCAGCAGCGCGGTCACCAGCGCGGGGGTGCGCGGCAGGCAGAGCGCGACCACCGTGTCGCGGCCCGCACCGCGGGCGCGCAGTGTCCGGGCGAGCCGGTCCGCCTCCGCGTCGAGGGCGGCGTAGGTGAGGCAGGTGTCGCCCTGGACCACCGCCGGCCGGTCGGGAGTGGCGGCGACCTGCCGTTCGACCAGGGTGTGGACGGGGACGGCGGGGAACTCGACGGCGGGGCCACGGCCCGCCTCGACGAGGGCGCCGCGCTCCTCCTCGGTCAGCAGCGGCAGGGCGGAGAGCCGGGTGGCGGGGGCGGACACCGCGTGGCGCAGCAGCGTCTGCCAGATGCCCAGGAATCGGCGGGCGGTGTCGGCGTCGTACAGGTCGGTGGCGTACTCCAGGGAGCCGCGCAGCCCGTCGGGCGCCTCCTCGACGAGGAGCGTCGTGTCGAACTTCGCGGTGCCGGTGTGCACTTCCTCCATACGGCACTCCAGACCCGGCAGGCGCGGGGCCTCGGAGGTGGCGTTCTGGAGGATGAACATGTGCTGGAACAGGGGGCTGTGGCTGAGGGTGCGCGGCGGCTGGAGGACCTCCACCAGCTGCTCGAAGGGCAGCTCCTGGTGATCGAAGGCATCCAGCGCGGTGGTCCGTACCCGCGCCAGCAGCTCGTCGAATGCGGGGTCGCCGGCGGCGTCGACGCGCAGCACCAGGGTGTTGACGAAGAAGCCGATCAGCGGCTCCACCTCGGGGCGCAGCCGTCCGGCCACCGGAGTGCCGACCGCCAGGTCGGACGCGCCGCTCAGCCGCGACAGCACCGCCGACCAGGAGGCCAGCAGCACCATGAAGGGGGTGCAGCCGTGGGCGCGCGCCAGCTCCTGCACCGCGTCGCGGAGAGCCGCGTCCAGGTGGAAGGGGACGGCAGCGCCACGGTAGGACTGCGCGGCGGGGCGGGGCCGGTCGGCGGGCAGCTCCAGCAGTTCGGGCAGCCCGTCGAGGCGGCGCTTCCAGTGCCCGGCCTCGTCGCCCAGCGCCTGGGGGGTGAGGTGGGCGCGCTGCCAGGCGGCGTAGTCGGCGTACTGGACGGGGAGTTCGGGCAGCCCGCCCGTGACGTCACCGTGGCCGGTCGCGCCCTGCTCGCTGTCGAGGCAGGCGCGGTACAGGGCGAACAGCTCGCGGTAGAGGACGCCGAGCGACCAGGCGTCGGCGCTGATGTGGTGGACCGACAGCAGCAGATGGGCCCGCGCGGGGGTCTCGCGCAGCAGTACGGCCCGCAGCAGCGGGGCCGCACCGAGGTCGAACGGACGCCGGGCCTCGGCGGCGGCTAGCTCCTCGACCGACTCGCCCTCGGCGAGGACGCGTTCGGGCAGCGCCACCTCGGGCACGTCGACCACCCGGGCCACCGGCTGCTCGTGGGCGACGGAGATGACGGTGCGCAGGGCCTCGTGGCGCCGGACCAGTTCGGTCAGGGCCCGGCGCAGCGCGCTGACGCGGGTGTCGTCGAGCTCACCGTCGAGGGTGACCCGGCCGGCGAGCACGTACGCCGCTGCACCGCTGTCCGGCAGCATCTCGGCCATCACCCACATGCGCTGCTGCCCGAAGGAGAGCGGCAGCGGACCGGCGTCCCGGTCCAGGGGCGTGACCGGTGGAAGCGTGCGCGAGCCGTCGCCGCGCGCCTCCCGCAGCAGGCCGATCAGGGCGTCACGCCGGGCGGACAGCCGGGCGCGCAGCTCCTCGTCCAGAGCGCCGGGCGGGGCGCTGAACCGGATCCGTCCCTCCTCCTCCCAGACGCGGATGTCACGGGAGCGCAGCTCCGCGAGGAGTTCAACCGCTGATGTCACAGCTCTCCCTCTTCCCTCTCCGCCGTGGTACCGGGCGAGTCCGGGTTGCGTGCCGCGGATCCGGCCGCCGCCCACAGCAGGGTCTCCAGGCTCTCCGCGACTCCGGCCACGGTCGGCCGGGCGAACACGACCTGGGCGGTGAGGCCGACGCCGTGCTCCTCGCTGAGCCGCAGCGCGGCGCGGGTCACCGCGAGTGAATGGCCGCCCAGCCGGAAGAAGTCGTCGTCACGTCCGACCGAGGCGACGCCCAGTACCTCGGCGAAGACGGCGGCGACGGACTTCTCCATCGGGGTGCTCGGCTCCGCCCCACCGGTGCCCTCCGCCACGGGCGCCGGCAGGCGCTTGCGCTCGACCTTGCCCGCGACGGTCAGCGGCAGCGCGTCGAGCGTGACGTACCGGGTGGGCACCATGTACTCGGGCAGCCGGTCCGCGCAGTGCCGCCGCAGCCCGTGCGGCGTCAGGTCCTGCCCGGCGGTCACCACCCAGGCGACCAGGGCCTGTTCGGCGCCCTGGCCACGCGCCGCGACCACGGCCTCGCGGACGCCGGGGTGGCTCAGCAGGGCGGCCTCGACCTCGCCGGGCTCCACCCGGAAGCCGCGCACCTTGACCTGGTGGTCGATGCGGCCCAGGTATTCGATCGCGCCGTCACCGCGATAGCGCGCCAGGTCGCCGGTGCGGTACATCCGTTCCCCGGGCCGGTGCGGGTCCGGTACGAAGTGCGCGGCCGTCAGTTCGTCCTGTCCCAGGTAGCCGAGGGCCAGACACGGCCCGGAGACGCACACCTCGGCGGCGACGCCCTGCGGTACCGGCTCGCCGTGCCGGTCGAGGAGGACGACGCGCACGTTGTCCACGGGCCGTCCCACCGGAGGCACCGGCTCCCACTGGTCGGGCGCGCCGGTCAGGGTGTGCGAGGTGATCACATGGGCCTCGGAGGGACCGTACTGGTTGTGCAGGACGGCTTCCGTGCGGGTGAAGAAGGTGCGCAGTTCCGACGTGATGTGGAGCTGCTCGCCGGCGGAGAAGACCTCCCGCAGCGCGGTCGGCCACTGCTCGCGCACGGCGGCCACCTCGGCGAGTTGCTGGAGCGCGACGTACGGCAGGAAGAGCCGGGTGATGCCTCGCTCCACCAGCCAGGGCAGCAACTGCAGCGCGTCCCGGCGGGTTTCGGCATCGACCAGGACGACCGTGCCGCCGGCCGCCCACGTCCCGAAGGTCTCCATCATGCAGATGTCGAAGTGCAGGGGGCTGAACTGGAGCGTCCGGTCGTCGGCCGCGAAGGGGAAGGCCGCCGTCTGCCAGGCCAGCAGGTTGGCGAGGGCACCGTGCCGCATCACGATGCCCTTGGGGCGGCCGGTCGAGCCGGAGGTGTAGATGGTGTAGATCGGGTCGTCGCGCCCGGTGAAGGTGGCGAGTTCGGCCCCGTCGCGGTCCGACCAGTCCAGCTCGTCGAGCCGCAGCAGGCGGGTGCCGTCGGGCGTGTCCAGCGGCGCGTCGCTCAGCAGCAGCGGGCAGTGGGCGTCGTCGAGGGTTCCCGCGGTGCGGTCGGCGGGGTGGTCCGGGTCCAGGGGGAGGAACGCCGCACCCGTCTTCAGGATCGCCAGCATGGCGACGATCTGCCGGATGGAGCGGCGGGCGTACAGCCCGACCAGAGTGGACCGGCCGACGCCCTCCTCGGCCAGCAGCCGGGCGAGCCGGTTGCTCTCCGCCTCCAGCCCGGCGTACGTCCACGACTCGGTGCCGTGCTCGATGGCGGTCGCGTCCGGGCTCCGCGCCGCCCGCTCGGAGAGGTACCGGTGCACGGGCCGGTCGAGATCCACCTCGCGGTGCGCGCCGTTGCGGCCGTGCACCAGGTGGTCGCGCTGGTCGGCGGTGAGCAGGGCGAGCCGGGACACCTCGGTGCCGGGGTTCTCGGCGGCGGACGCGGCGAGTTGCCGGAAGGCCGCGGCCAGCCGCTCGGCGGTGTCCCGGTCGAAGAGGTCCGTCGCGTATTCGAGCGAGCACGCGAGTCGGTCTCCCTGGTCCTCCACGAAGAGGGTGAGGTCGAACTTGGCGGTGCCGTTGTGCACGTCCTCGCGGCGGGCGGTGAGCTCCCCGGCCCGGATGTCGCCGAGCGGGGTCTCGTAGTACGTGAGCATGTTCTGGAAGACCGGGGCGTGGCTCGGCGACCGGTCGGGCCGCAGTGCGGCGACGATCCGCTGGAAGGGCACCTGCCGGTTCTCGAAGCCCTCCAGGAAGGTGCGCTGGACCCGCCGCAGCAGCTCGGTGACATCGGGATCGCCGGACAGGTCGATGCGCAGCGGCAGCGTGCCGACGAAGAAGCCGACGAGGTTGGCCACCTCGGGGCGCTCCCGGTTGCTGACCGGAGTGCCGATCACCACGTCGTCGGTGCGCGCGTGCCGGCCGAGCAGCACCGCCCACAGGGCGAGCACCGCGACATACGGGGTGACCTGCGCCCCGGCGGCCATCTCGCGCAGCCGGGCCGTCGTCTCGGGGTCCAGGACGAAGGGCACGGTGTCGCCGCGGTACGACTGGCTGACCGGCCTGGGGCGGTCCGTGGGCAGCTCCAGGAGCGGCGGCGCGCCGTCGAGCCTCTCCTTCCAGTACGCCAGTTGTTCGGCCTCGGTCACCGGGGAGAGCGCGGCGCGCTGCCACTCCGTCGCGTCGACGGCCTGGACGGAGAGCGGGGGAAGGGCGCTCGTGTCCGCCGCGTACAGCGTGAACAGTTCGTCGAAGAGGACGCCGAGGGAGGCCGCGTCGGCGGCGATGTGGTGCACGGCCAGGAAGAGGTACGCCCGCTGTGGCGCGGTGGTCGCGAGGACGGCGCGCAGCAGGTTGCCGCCCGCCAGGTCGAAGGGCTCGCGGGCGACCCCTTCGGCGAGGCGGGCCAGGGCGGCGTCCCGCTCCTGGTCGGTGAGGCCGCTCAGGTCCTCGTGGACCAGCGGCAGCGGGGCCGGCGGACACAGGGTCTGCTCGGGCGCTCCGTCGGCGCCGGCCCGGAACGCCGTGCGCAGCGACTCGTGGCGCCGGACGAGGTGGCTGAGGCAGTCGGTGAGGCGCTCGACGCGCACCGGTCCCGTCAGGCGGACCTTGCCGCTGAGGACGTACGTGGGCTGGTGGCCCTCCATCTGGTCCAGCAGCCACAGCGCTTCCTGCGCCGGTGACAGGGGGAAGGCCCGGCCGTCGCGCGGCAGCGGCCGGACCGGCTGTTCCGCGGCGGCCTCGGCCCGCAGATGGCTGAGCAGCCCCTCCTTGTGCGCCCTCAGCTCCTCCCGCAGCTCGGCGGTGAGGGCCCCCTTGGCCGCGGAGACCCGCAGCTGGTCGCCCTCGACGCGTAACCGGACGCGTGCGCGACGCAGTTCCCCGAGCAGCTCCGCGAGCCGCTCGGGTCCTTCCGCGGTGTCCGCCGTCCTGACGAGGTCCCCGTTCACAGCGTGATCTCCTCTCGTTCCTCGTCGCCGTCCAGTGCTGCGAGCACCTCGGTGAGCAGGCCCAGCACGTGGTCCGTGAGCTGCTCCACGCTGGGCCCTTCCAGCAGCCGCACCATCGGCACCACGACACCCAGGTCGGCCTTGACGCGGACGCGCAGTTCGAGGGCCATCAGCGAGTCCAGGCCCATCTCCACGACGGGCACCTGCGGGTCGATGTCCCCCGCCCCGGTCTGGAGCACCGCGGCGAGCCGCTCGGTGAGGTAGTCGCCGACGATCTCCCGCTGCTCCTGCGGTCCGGCCTGCGCGCAGCGCTCCAGCAGTTGCGGGGAGCCGCCGGTGCCGCCGAACTCGTCGAGGAACGCGGCGAACTGGCCGGTGGCGCGGGCGGAGGGCACGGCGGTGAAGACCTCGGGCCAGTCGAGGCGGGCCACCGTGACCTGGGCGGGCCGGCGCGCCAGCACACGGCCGAAGACGTCGAGGGCCTCAGCCGGTGCCATGCTGCCCACGCCGAGGCGGGACAACTGGTCGAGGCCGCCCTCGCGCACGGCGAGACCGATCCCGTTCCAGGGGCCGTAGCCGAGCGCGACGGCGTCCGTGTCCAGGCCACGCCGGTGGTGGGCGAGCGCGTCCAGGAAGGCGTTGGCGGCGGCGTAGTTGGCGGCACCGACGCCGACCGGCCCGAAGACCGCGGGCAGCGCCGACACGAGCAGGAACAGCGAGGCGTCCCCGAACACCCGGTGCAGGTTCCACGCCCCGGCGACCTTGGGCTCGGCCACCTCGCGCAGCAGCTCGACGTCCAGTCCCGCGAGCATGGCGCCGCGGGCGATGCCCGCCAGGTGCGCCACCCCCACGACCGGGGGCAGGCCCTCGCGCTCCAGTTCCGCGCGGAGCGCCGCGACGTCGTCGGCCCGCGCCACGTCCGCCGCCGCGATGTGCACGCGGACACCCCGGCCGGTCAGTCCGTCCACGGCCACGCGCTGAGCGTCGTCGCTCACGCCGCGCCTGCCGACCAGGACGAGGTGGCGCGCCCCGCGCTCGGCCAGCCACCCGGCCAGGGCCAGTCCGAGGTCCCCGAGGCCGCCGGTGAGCAGATAGGTGCCGTCCGGGTCGATGTCCGGCGCGGCGGGGGCCGGGGCCGCCATCTCCTCGGCCCGGACCAGGCGGGCTGCGAGCAAACCGCCGTCGCGTACGGCGAGTTGGTCGTCGACCGGGGTTCCCTCGTCGGGGCGCACGCCGGTGAGGACGGCGCTCAGCAGCGTGGCGGTCGCCGCCTCGTCGGGCGCCGTCCGCGCGTCCAGGTCGATCAGGCCGCCCCACAGCTCCGGGTGTTCGGCGGCCAGGACCCGGCCCAGTCCCCAGACCGGGGCCTGGAGGACACCCGCGGCGGTCACGGCCGTTCCTCCCGCCGGCTGGGCGCCCCGGGTCAGCAGCCACAGGCGCCCGCAGCGGGTGGGGACATCCACGTCGAGGCAGGCGCGCACCAGGGCGAGCGCGGCCTCGGCGCCGCTCTGCTGTGCGGCACGGACCTGGTCGGTGGTGGCGTCCGGGAGGTCCGGCGCGTCCAGCGGCCGGGCCAGCACCACGCCCTTGAGCGGTCCGTCCGCGAGGGCGCCGTAGAGGGCCTGGCGGATGCGGGCGGCATCGCAGGCGGCGTCGGCCGGTACGACGTCGACGTGGTCGCCCGCTTCCCGCAGGGCCCTGGCGAGCGCCTCGCCGGTGCCCGCCCTGTCGGCGAGGACCAGCCAGCGCCCGGACTCGGTGTCCGTCGCGGGCGCGGCGGACACCGCGCTCCAGTCGGTGCGGTAGCACAGGTCGCGGCCGGGGTCCCCGCCGCCGTCCTCGGGGTCCACCAGGCGCATCCGCAGCCCCTGCGCGTATGCGACGGTCCCCTCGGCGTCGAAGAGCCGTACGTCGGCGAGGAGTTCGTCGCCCGTCTCGGCGGCCGGGGTGCGCACCACATGGGAGTAGACCTCGCCCACCGGCTGCCGGTACGGCTCCAGCGTGCCGACGCCGACGGGGAGCGTGAGCGCCCCGCTGCCGCTGAGGGCGCCGGGTGCGAGCGCCCCGAGCAGCAGAAAGGCGTTGTCGAGGAGGGCCGGGTGGAAGACATAGCCCTCCTCGGCCCACTGGGCGGGCAGAGTCAGCCGGCCCAGGACCTCGCCGTCGCCGACCCACATCTCTTCCAGGCATCGCATCCGGGGGCCGTAGGCGGCACCCGCCCGCTCGACGTGCTCGAAGAACTCCCGCACCTCGACGGTGTGACCGCACCGGGCCTTGACCGCCTCCGGGTCGTCCTCCCAGGCGGGCGGCGAGGGGGAGGCGGCCGGAGTGCGCGCCACCGCGCTCGCGGGCGCCGGCAGCGTCCGGTCCACCGCGGCCTCACGAACCTGCGGGTCCTGCTCCGCGAGCCGGCGGAGCCGGTCGAGGTGGGGCAGCCCGTCGAGCACCTGCGCCGTGGTGGGGCCGAAGTCCAGCAGGCAGGCGACCTCGTCCACGAACGGGGCCAGCCGGCGCACCAGCGGCAGGCAGGACTCGGGCGAGCCGATCAGCGAGCGGGAGGAGGCGAACCGGTCGTACAGGAAGCCTGCGAACTGGGTCAGCTCCGCCTCCGGCAGGGCCTCGATGTCCGTGGCGGAATCCCGGCCACGGCTGCTCGCGAGCCCCTTGAGCAGGCCCATGTTCCCCTTCAGATAGGCGCAGTAGGGGTCTCGGGCCAGCGCGGTCGCGGTCTCGGCGTCGGCGCCCACGAAGCTGTGCAGCATGACGGTGACCCGGCCCGAGGCGGGGTCGAAACCCGCGTCGGCCCGGGCCTTGCGGTAGACCTCGACGTTCTCGGCGAGCGCGTCCACGCCCTGGTCGAGCAGGTGGGTGAGGAGATTCGCCCCGGTCCGCCCGGCCCGGGCGAAGCTCGCGGGCGAGCTGGCCGCCGTCAGCCACAGCGGCAGCTCCCGCTGGACGGGACGCGGGTAGGTGCGCAGGCTGACGGGTTCGCCGGTGCCGCTGGTCGCGCTGACCGCCTCGCCCCGCCACAGCGCGCGCAGCTGCTCCATGCCCTCCTCGAGGTGGCGGGCGCGCTCGGCGTACCGCTCGGGGAAGTAGGCGAAGTCGTTCGGGTTCCAGCCGGAGGCGAGGGAGATCCCGGCCCGGCCGCCGGACAGGTTGTCCACGACGGCCCACTCCTCGGCCACCCGCAGCGGGCTGTGCAGGGGCAGCACCACGCTGCCCGCGCGCAGCCCGATCCGGCTGGTCTCGCGCGCCAGGGCGGCGTGCAGCAGGGCCGGGTTCGGGTAGAGCGAGCCGAGCGGGGTGAAGTGCCGCTCGGGGACCCAGACGTTCTCGAAGCCGTGCGCGTCACCGAACCTGGCGCTCTCCAGCAGCATGTCGTACCGGGCGTCTTCAGCCAGCGCGTTCTCGTCACTGGCGAAGAACATCAGGCTGAATTTCATGACGCGCTCTCCCCGTTCTCCGCGCTCTTCGCGTTGTCCGCGTTCTCCGCGTTGTCCGCGCTCTTCGCGCTCTCCCCGTTCGCCGCGCTCTCCCCGTGCTGCCCGTGCTGCCCGTTCCCCGCGTGCCGGACGGGCACCAGGCGGGCCGAGGCGTGCTGGGTCCACTTCGTGGCGGTGTCGCCCTCGGCCTTGCTGTGCACGGTGAAGGCCAGTGCTCCGTCGGAGCCGTCCCGCAGTCCGACCTGGACGATCCGCGCGCCGTCCGGCGGGATGCTCAGCACGCTGTGGTAAGCGACGTCCTGGAGCCGGTACGGCACGCCCGGCGCCAGCTCGCGGGCGGCGGCGAGCGCCATGTCGATGTAGCTGGTGCCCGGCGCGACGACCCGGCCCTGGATGACATGGTCGTCCAGGACCGCGACCTGGTCGCGGGCGAGCGACCGCTGCCACGCATGCCGGCCGGGATCGGCCGCCACACCCTCCATGCGCCGCCCCAGCAGAGGGTGACGGCCGGACTCCCCGGCGAGGGCGGCGCCGTCGGCGGGCGCTGCCTCCAGAGTGTCGGGCAGCCAGAACCTGCGGCGCTGGAAGGGGTAGCCGGGCAGCGCGGTCGGCCGCCCCGAGTGCACCCGCGCCCAGTCCACGGCCACGCCTGCCGCCCAGGCGGCGCCCAGCGCGTCCAGCAGCGCGCGCTGTTCGGGCCTCCCGGAGCGCAGCGAGGCCAGCCACACCGAACCCGGCTGTCCCTGCCTCTTCGCCGACTCGCGCCGCGTCGCGCGCCGGGCCAGCGGAGCGAGCACCGCGTCCGGCCCGACCTCGATGCCCGCCGTGCACCCCTCCTGGCTCAGGGTGGCGATCGTGTCCGCGTACCGGACGGTGCCGCGCAGCTGCTCCACCCAGTAGTCCGGGGTCGCCATGCGGCGTCCGATCAGCTGGCCGGTCAGCGAGGAGACCACCGGGTGCTGGGGAGCGCGCATCCGCACCCCTTCCGCCGCGGCACGGAACTCCTCCAGCACGGGGTCCATGAGCGGCGAGTGGAAGGCGTGCGACGTTCGGATCTGCTGCGCGACGACGCCCGTCTGCGCCAGCTCGTCCACGGCCTTGGCGACCGCGGGGGCGGCGCCGGAGAGCACGACCTCGCCCGGTCCGTTCACGGCGGCCAGCGCCACCTCGTCGGCGTACGGGGCGAGGGCCGCGAGCGCGCGCTCCTCGCTCACCCGCACGGCGTACATCACGCCGCCCGGCGGGAGGCCCTGCATCAGCCGGGCGCGGGTGCCGAGCAGGGTCAGCGCGTCCTCCACCGCGAACACCCCGGCGAGGGTGGCCGCGACGAACTCGCCGACGCTGTGCCCGGCCAGGTAGTCCGGCTCGACACCGAGCGAGCGCCAGAGCCGGGCCAGGGCGTACTCCGTCGCGAAGATCGCGGGCTGGGCGTACTCGGTGCGCGCCAGTGCCTCCTCGTCCCGCACGACGTGGTGCAGGTCGAAGCCGAAGCGTTCCTTCAGCAGCGCCGCGCACCGGTCGAACGCCTCCCGGAACACCGGCCAGTCACGGTGCAGTTCGGTGCCCATGCCCACCCGGTGGGAGCCCTGGCCGGTGAAGAGGAAGGTCAGGACGGGGGCCTTGCGCGGGGCGCGGCCACGGGCGGCCGCGGCCGGGGGCCGGCCCTCGGCGGCGAAGCGCTCCAGGGCGGCACGGGCCTCGTCGGCGGAGTCCGCGGTGACGGCGAGCCGCTCCGGGAGAGCGGTCCTGCCCTGGGAGGAGGTCCAGGCGATGTCAGCCAGCTCCCCGGGGCCGCTGCCGGTCCGGGCGAGCCGGTCGGCGTAGCGGGCCGCCAGGTCACGCAAGGCCTCGGGGGTCCGCGCGGAGAGCAGCAGCGCCTCGGGCCGCCGTGCCTCCTCGGCAGCGGGGGCGGCGGCCGGTGTCGGCGCCGCCGAGAGCACCACATGCGCGTTGGTCCCGCCGAAGCCGAAGGCGCTCACCCCGGCGGTACGCCGGTCCTCGGGCCAGGGCAGCGGAGCGGTGGGGATCTCCAGCGGCGAACCGGCCGCATCGATGTGGGGGTTGAGCCGGGTGAGGTGGAGGTGCGGCGGCACGGTGCCGTGCTGAAGGGCCAGGACGACCTTGATGAAACCGGCGATACCGGCCGCGGACTCCAGGTGGCCGATGTTGGTCTTCACCGATCCGAGGTAGCAGGGCCCGGCGGCGTCGCCCTCGGCGGCCGGCTCCGTCGAGAGCGCCTCGGTCAGGGCCTCGTACTCGATGGGGTCGCCGAGTGCGGTGCCCGTGCCGTGGGCCTCGATGTAGCCCAGCTCGCGCGGAGCGATGCCGGCGGCGCTCCAGGCGGTGCGCAGGACTTCCGTCTGGGCGCGGCCGTGCGGGGCGGTCAGGCCGTTGGAGCGGCCGTCCTGGTTGACGGCCGAGCCCCGTACGACGGCGAGGACGCGGTCGCCGTCGGCCAGCGCCAGCGAGAGCGGCTTGAGGATGACGGCCCCGCAGCCCTCGGAGCGCACGTAGCCGTCGGCGCGCTCGTCGAACGCCTTGCAGCGGCCGTCGGACGCCATCATCTGGGCGCGGGAGAAGACCGCGGTGAGGTCGGGGGCGAGGAGCAGATTGACCCCGGCGGCCACCGCCAGCGAGGACTCACCGCGGCGCAGGGCCTCGCACGCCTGGTGCACGGCGACGAGCGAGGAGGAACACGCGGCGTCCAGGGCAAGGCTCGGACCGCGCAGGTCCAGGAGGTACGACAGCCGGTTCGCGGCGACGCTGAGGGCGTTGCCCGTGCCGTAGTACGCGCCCAGGGCGCCCTTCGCTCCGGCGGTGAGCCGGCTGTAGTCGTTGTTGCTGATGCCGACGAAGACTCCGGTGTCGCTGCCGGCGAGGTCGGCCGGGACGATCGCCGCGTTCTCCAGGGCCTCCCAGACGACCTCCATGAGGAGCCGCTGCTGGGGGTCGATGGCCACCGCCTCGGCGGGCGAGATGCCGAAGAACTCGGGCTCGAATCCCGCGACGTCCCCGAGGAAGCCGCCCCAGCGGGTGCTGGCGGTGCCGTCCCGCTTGAGCTCCGGGTCGTAGAGGCTCTCCGCGTCCCATCGGTCGGCGGGCACCGGGGTGATGGCGTCGCCGCCGCCGTGCAGCAGCGTCCAGAACTCGTCGGTGTTCTCGGCGCCGGGGAAGCGGCAGGCCATGCCGACGACGGCGATCGGCTCGGCGGCGTCCGGCGCGGCGGGCGTGCCGGTCCGCGGGGCGGTCTGCGCGTCCGCCTCGTGCCCGGTGCTCCGTGCGGCGAGGTGGCGGGCGGCGGCCTCCGCCGTCGGGTGCTGGTAGAGGAGGGCGGCGGGCACGCGGCGGCCCAGCTCCCGCTGGAGCGCGCCGGAGATCGCCACGGCGGAGGCCGAATCGACCCCGTAGGTGTGGAAGTTGGCGGTCGGGTCCAGCTCGTCCACCGCCAAGCCGGTGTGCTCGGCGATGGCGTCGAGGATCCGGCGTACCAACGCGTTCTGGTCCTGGTCCCCGTCGGCACCCGGCCCGTCGCCCTCGGTGCCGGGGCGCGGCGCCGTCCCCGGTGCGGTCCAGGTGGCCAGCGCGTCCAGGGTTCCTTCGAGATAGCCCTTGCGGGCGGCACGGCGGGCGAGCTTGCCGCTGGAGGTCTTGGGGATGGCGCGGGTGCGCAGCAGCACCAGCGCGTGCAGCGGCACATCGTGCTCCGCGACGACGGCCGCGGCCACGGCGGGGCCGATCCGCTCGGCGTCCGCGTCCTCGCCCCGTACCTCCTGGACGACGACGACGCGCTCCTCGCCGCTCTCGGATTCCACGGAGAAGGCGGCGGTGCAGCCGGGCCGGAAGGATCGGTCGACGGTCTCGACGGTGCGCTCGATGTCCTGGGGGTAGAGGTTGCGCCCCCGGACGATGATCATGTCCTTGATGCGGCCGGTGATGACGAGTTCCCCGTCCGGCGTCAGGAATCCCTTGTCACCGGTGGCGACCCAGGTCGACTCCTCTTCGTCGGCGAGGCGGTTGCCGAAGGTGGCGGCGGTCTCCTCCGTCCGGCCCCAGTACCCCTGTCCCGCGCTGGGGCCGCTGATCCAGATCTCGCCGACCCGGTGGGCGTCGAGGGCACGCCGGGTGGCGGGGTCGACGATCGCGGTCCGTTGTCCGTGGCGGGCGTGTCCGGCGCCGACCAGCGCGCGGGAGCCCGCGGTGCCCGGCGCGACCTCCACGACCCGGTCGTGCTCCAGCTCCGCCCCGTCCACATGGACGATGACGGCGCCGCTGTCCGGGAGGCCGCTGGAGACGTACACGGAGTTCTCGGCGAGTCCGTACGCCGGGTGCCAGGACTCGGGGCGGAAGCCGTGCTCGGCGTACATCGCCTCGAAGCGGGCGAGGGTGTCGGCGCGTACCGGCTCGGCCGCGTTGAGGGCCAGCCGCCAGTGGCTCAGGTCCAGTCCGGCGCGGTCCTCGGGGCGGGTGCGGCGGACGCACAACTCGAAGGCGAAGTTCGGCGCGGCGCTGAAGGTGCCCCGGTGGTCACTGAGGGCGCGCAGCCAGCGGACCGGCTCCTGCAGGAAGGCCTCGGGCGGCATGTAGACCAGCTCGCTGCCCCAGTAGAGGGCCTGGAGCAGGTGGCCGATGAGCCCCATGTCGTGGAAGAGCGGCAGCCAGGAGACATAGACGGGGTTCTCGCTGTGTCCCATGGCGCGGGCCATGAGCTCCAGGTTGTGCAGGAGGTTGGCGTGACTGAGCATCACCCCCTTCGGGTTGCCCGTCGAACCGGAGGTGTACTGGAGGAAGGCCAGGTCGTCCGGGGTGATGTCCGGGTGACGCCAGTCGTCGGCGGCCTCGAGCGGCACACGGTCGGTCGGCGCCCAGCGCGCGTCGGGGTCGTACTTGTCCGCCAGCGTGTCGCAGAGCCGGCCCGGGGCCGCGATGATCGAGGCCCCGCAGTCCTGGGCGACGGCGTTGAGCCGCGCCGCGTGTTTGTCGGAGCGCGGCGGATAGGCGGGAACGGCCGTCATCCCCGCGTAGAAGCAGCCGTAGAACGCGGTGGCGAATTCCGGGCCCGACGGATACAGCATCAACACGCGGTCGCCCGGCTCGCCCAGGGTCAGCAATTGCGACGCGATGGCACGCGCCCGCCGGTCGAGATCCGCGTAGCTCAGTCGCTCCGAGACCTTCACACCGTCGGCGAGAAAGGTGAATGCGGCGCGTCGGCCGTTTTCTTCGCCCCGCTGCCGGAGCAGTTCCACGAGATCCCGGGCCTGGACGCCCGGCGGCGTTGTTCGACGAATACCGCTCACGTCTACCTCTCTGATGGCGGGCTCCGCGCGGTGCGTTTCAGGAGCAGTGCGTGCTGGAACGGAGGGCGAGCAGGTGGGGCGTGCCCCACCTGCCCGAGACAGGCCCCTGGGGTCAGGCCGAGGCGTCCCGCGGCTCCGTCGGCGGGTAGAACAGGTCGACGGCGGGCGCGGCACGCTTGAGCGCGCCGACCATCTCGTCGGCCGAGGCCAGGGGGATGAGCTTGCCCTCGGTGAAGGCACCGGTGGAGTAGCCGGTCAGCACGGCGGCGTGCGCGGCCTCCGCGTCCGGGAAGTCGACGACCACGGCGAAGTGGTATTCGACATCGCGGGTGAACCAGTAGTTGACGACCTTGCCGCCGAGCGAGCCGTAGAACTTAAAAGCGTGCTCGTCCCTGGCGATAATCGCCTGCGGATCCTTGAGCACGCCTTCCACCACGTCCTGCGAATAGCGCGCGAGAATCATGTACTGCACGGAAAAGCCCCTCCCGGAGTGGGTCGGACAGAGTGGCGAAACAACCGGAATCACTCGTCACGGGGCCGGACATGGGCGCTCGACAGTCAGTGGAACCCCCGTTGCCACGGCCCGGCATTTTGAAATGCCATGCTGCCGAGGCACGGTTCGAGGGGACAAGCGCCGTGTCAGCAAGACGACATCGGCTGTCGCGACGCGGTCAGGACGTACGCCGGCGCTCCGCGCAGCAGCCCCTCACACCCAGCCCCGCGCGGCGGCCAGCATCCCCGCCTCGAACCGGCTGCGTGCCCCCAGGCGCTCCAGCAGGCTGGCGACGATGCGCCGCACGGTGCGGTCCGAGAGGTCCAACTCCCGTGCGATGACCCGGTCGGTCGCACCCTGGGTGAGCATCAGGAGCACCTTGCGGTCCGTCGCGCCCAGGGACTCGTCACCCGCGTCGGCGACGGCGTCGGCCCGTCCCCACAGCATGCTTGCCAGCGCGCGGAACGCCTCCAGCACGCGCCCGTCCCGGATCCAGGCGTAGTCGCACCCCTCGTCGAACGCCGTGGTGACCAGCGCCCCCGCGTCGGTCAACAGCATGGCTCCCGGCGGCAGTCCGGCGCTCGTCCCCACCTGGAACCCGCACGCGCGGTGCCAGTCCACGAAGTCGGCGATCTCCGGAGTGAGCAGCACCGTGCGGGGCAGCACGGTGCGCACCTCCCCCGCCCGCTCCCGCAAGTGGAGGCCACTGCGGTGCACCGCCGCCAGCAGCGGCTCCTCCACCGAGGCGTAGTTCCAGTAGCAGAAGACCTCGCCCGTACTCTCCCCGACGACCTCCCGGGCCGCGGACTGGAGTTCCTCAGCGGTACGCAGGCGCGGCGCGGACAGCGGGCTCAGCATGACTTCCGGTCCTCCTCGAGGGACGTCGCGTCCGGCGGGCACACGACAGGCGAATCGGGTCCGGGGCACGCCGGGCCGGGCGGCTCCTGGGCCGGGGGCGTGCGGGCGGCGCCGTCGTCGGCCCCCTCCGCCCCGCGCGGCCCGTCCTCCATCGGCAGCGCGCTGACCAGGCACACCACTGCCTCCAGGCCCCCCTGCGACAAGGACCTCAGCCGGAGCCGCCCCCCGGAGGACTCGATGAGCTTGGTGGCGATGGAGAGGCCGATACCGCTGCCGCCGGACGCGTCCCGGCTCCAGCCGCGTTTCAGCGCCAACTTCCGTTCCACGTCGGACAGTCCTGGGCCCTGGTCCCGCACCGCGATGTGCAGGCCGCCGTCCACCCGCTCGACGCGGACCTCCACCACGCTGTCCTCGGGCGCGTATTTCAAGGCGTTGGCCAGCAGCACGTTGAGGGTCTGCTCCACCGCACCGATCCTGGTCATCGCCCAGGCCCGGCTCGGCATGCTCAGCTTCAGCCGGACGCTGCGCGCCTCCGCGACCGGTGCCCACCCCCACACGCAGTTCTCGGCGACACCGCACACGTTCTCGATCTGGACGCCCGGCACGTCGGGCACCGACCGGGCGTGCTCCAGGAGATCCGTCAGCGTGCGGTCCAGCCGGTCCACATCGGCCAGCGCACGGCTGATGCGCACCTCTTCCTCGTCCGCGACATGGGGGCGCAGGTTCTCCACCCGCAGGCGCAGCGCGATCATCGGGTTGCGAAGCTGGTGGGCCACGTCCGCCAGGAAGTGTCTCTGCTCCTCGATGGCGGACTGGATCACGGACCCCAACTGGTTGATGTCCCGGGCCAGTGCGCGAACGGCGGGCAGATCGGCGGCATCGGTGTCGGCCCGGACATGGAACGCACCCTCGGACAGCGACCGTGTGGTGTCCCGCAGCCGCTCCAGGGAGGACTCCGCCCGGCGGCGCAGCACCACCACCGGCAGCAGGCACAGCGCGGTGCCGACCGGCACCACCGCCGCCAGCGCGAACCAGGCCATCAGGATGTCACCACGCAACCCGACGGCGGACTTCTCCACCAGGAGCGTTCCGGAGTTTCCGGCCGGTCCCAGAGCGCTCGCCACGGCGATCCGCTCATGGCCGCCGGGCGGCATCCCGCGCGGCAGCGTCACGGTGCGGGTGCCGCCCTGCGGGGAGAGGCGCTTCGCCTCCGCCACCAGGCCGGCAGGAGATCGCGGCGACGTCACCACCGTGCCGTCCGCCCTCCGCACGACGGCACCGGCACCATGCACGCGGTCCAGTTCGGCCAGCAGACGCGCCTCGTCGGCCTCCCCCGGGGACTCCCGCGCCAGGGCCCGGTCCAGCCGGGGAGCCGCCTCCCGGGCCGTCCGGTGCAGGTCCTGCACCGCGCCGTCCACCATGTTCTCGCCGAGCAGCGAACCGAGCGGTACCAGGACACCGATGAGGACGCAACCGACCACCAGGGCCTGGACCGCTCCGTACATCTCACGCATCGGGTATGTCGGGCGTCAGGTCCGACGGCGGGTGGAAGCTGAACCCCACCCCGCGCGACGTTCTGATCCACTCCGTGCTGCCGAGTTTCCGTCGCAGGCTCGCGACGTGCGTGTCCAGTGTCCGGCTGCTGCCCATCCACTCCTGGCGCCACACCTCCGCCAGCAGGAACTCCCGGGCGAACACCCGCCCCGGAGCGCTCGAGAGCAGCACCAACAGGTCGAACTCCTTGCGCGTGAGGTGCACGAGACGCCCCATGACCCGCACCTCCCGGCGAACCCGGTCGATGCTGAACGCCCCCTGGGAGACGACGGTGTCGGCGCGCTCCTCCTGGGCCCCGTGCGCGCGGCGCACCACCGCGACCATGCGCGCCAGCAGCTCCTGCAGCCGGTACGGCTTGACCACGTAGTCGTCCGCGCCCAGGCGCAGGCAGAGCACCTTGTCCATCTCGTCCGACCGCGCCGTCACGGCGATGATCGGGGTCCTGCGGGCATCGCGCAGCCCCCGGCACACCTCCAGCCCGTCCATGTCAGGCAGATTGAGGTCGAGCAGAATGACCTCACCAGGGTCCTGCACCCGTAACGCCGCCCGGCCGGTGGACACATGGTCCACTGTCCAGCCGTGGTTCTCCAGTCCTTCCGTGAGGGCGCTCGCCACCTCTGCGTCGTCCTCCACCAGCAACACCTTCATGCGGACCCCCGTTGGTCAACATATGACTGTGGAACCTAGGTCAACGTACGTCAGACGACCCCCCTGTCGTGCCCCCTACAAAGTTTTGACGTTGTGTTACAGATCCACAAGCACGTTTCTTTCACTGCCGTCCTACTGTCGGAGGCCCGGTAAGCCACGCCGGGACGCCAACGGGGGCTCGCGAAGGGGATAGTGCGCGCGATGTGGAGGTTCCTGACAAATACTGCGCCCAGGTCGCTGACCGCCTGGGTGCTGTGGGGCCTCATTCTCGGCGGCGCCTTCGGGGCCGCGGCACCCGGGCTCGCCGTTCGTCTGCACGTGGTCGCCGACGGCTTCGTGTCCATGATGATGCTGCTGATTCCGCCGATCATCTTCACCACCGTGGCCGGCGGCATGGCCTCGCTGGGCAGTGGACGCCAGATGCGCCACCTCTCGCTGAAGGCCCTGATCTACTACGAGGTGGCCACCGCGGCCGCCCTCGTCATCGGGCTGCTCGTCGGAAACCTGCTCTCCCTGCAGCCTCTTCGGGAGGTCCCGCAGGAGCATGCCGCCGATCAGGTCGCCTCACTGCGGAACCAGGTCGAGGACTTCTCCACCGGCCTCGACACCCTCCTCCCGGAGAGCTTCTTCTCCGCCTTCACCAGTGGAAATCCGCTGCACGCGCTGTGCATCGGAGCGCTGATCGGCGGTGCGATGATCCTGGGAGGCGAACGGGTCGTCCCCGTACTGGACTTGATCAACCGGTGCAGTCACCTGCTCTTCTGCGCCGTACGCCTCATCCTCGTCTGTGCCCCGCTGGCCGCCTTCGCCGGCAGCGCGTACACCGCCAGCCGGTTCGGTGTGATGCATCTGAGCGGGCAGCTCTATCTCTTCCTCACCTTCGCTCTCACCTGCACCGTCGTGGTCCTCGGCGGGCTGGGCACGCTGGCGTGGCTGCACGGCTGGTCGCTGCTCTGCCTGCTGAGGTACCTGCGGCACGAGATCCTGCTGGTCATCGGGACCTCGTCCTCGGGCCCGGTCTTCCCCCGCGTCCTGCGCAAGCTGGAACTGGCGGGAGTTCCCCGGGCGACGAGCGCCCCCCTGATGGCCGGCGGCCAGTCCCTGCACCTGATCGGCACCTGCATCTACCTCACGCTGGGCGCGGTCTACGTGTCCGCCGTGACGGGGAATCCACTCTCCCCGACGGACCAGTTCCTCTTCGTCGTCCTGGCGATGGTGATGTCCAAGTCGGCGGTCGGGGTCACCGGTTCCGGGCTGCTGACGCTGGTCGCGACGGTCTCCGTCACCCAGTCGTTCCCGCTCACGGCGATCGCCCTGCTGATCGGCATCGACCGCTTCATGTCGGAGTTCCGGGCCATCACCAACCTGATCGGGAACGCGGTCGCCACCCTGGTCATCACCCGGTGGGCCGGACAACTCGACCTCGACCGACTGCACCTGGCGCTGTCGGCGCGGCGTCCCGTCGAACCGGACCGGCCCGGCGAGGACACCTCCGTCGTCGAGGTCCGCATTTCCGACGACTGACCCACCCCGGAAAACACCACACTCCCCCTTCTGCCTTTCCGTCATTGCGTCATCGCGTCACCATGGAAAGAGGCCGAACGGCATGACAGTGAACGCCACCGCAACCGCACCGAGTCGCTCGCCACGGACCCCGGCACGACTGACCCTCCACCACCCCGACCGGAGGTTACGCTCCGCCCTCGCGACGGCCCGGCACGAACTCGTTCTCGTCCGCTCGGGGGAGACCATGAGCGCCGTCGAACGGGAGGGGGAGCGGCTGCTGCTGTTGAACCTTCTGCGGCGCTGGGTACGGATATCGGTCATCTGGGAGGAGCGGCTCGCCGCCCTCCCCGACGTCCGCGCCTACGTGGAGTGGCAGGCCCGCTCGGGAATCCAGGTGCGCACCTCGGCACAGGTCCCCGTCCCCCTCTCGGTGGTCGACAACACCACGGCCGTCGTCGGCTCCTTTGCCGGCGGGGGGAGCACCGGTCGGGACCGGGAGGAGAACACCACCGTTTCCGACTGCCCCGAGACCGTGAGCATGCTGCACTACCTCTTCCTGGGCCTGTGGGACGAGGCGAAGCCGTTCTCGGTGAGCGTCCACCCCTCGCTGGAGAAGGGTCACGCCCAGGAAGTCCTGCGCATGCTGGCCAACGGCTCCACCGACGAGCAGATCGCCCACCGCCTGGTGGTGTCGAAGCGCACGGTCAGCCGTACCGTCGCCCGGCTGCTGGACGAGATGAACGCCCGCAGCAGGTTCGAGGCCGGAGCGATCGCCGCCCGTCGTGGCTACCTGGACGCGACGAAGAGGGCTCTCTGATCGCGCTCCTGGATCCGCCGGGATCCTGTTTGTGACAGCGCTCGTCGTCGAGCGGACAGAGACCTTCAACACTCCCTACCGGTAGGTAAGTCTGCCTCCGTGACGAGTCCGGGTGACGGCCTCCCCCGGCACCGCGCGAGCAAGGTGTTCCGGCCGAAGACGGCACGCGAGAGAAGGGGCGTCGATGACGAGTCCGGAAGCACTGCTGATCTGCGGCAGTCCGAGTGTGGGTTCGCATTCCAGGGAGGCGGTCGCCACCGCCGCCGAGTGCCTGGCCGAGCTGGGCGGGACGAGCAGGATCTGGGATCTGGCGACCCGGCCCCTGCCGATCCTGGACGCGTCCCGCCACGGCCGGGGCATGCACTACGCCGACCCGGCCGCGCGGGAACTCGTGGCGCTCGCGGACCGCGCCGATGTGCTCGTGCTCGCGTCGCCCATGTACCACGGCTCCTTCAGCGGAGCGATGAAGAACGCCCTGGACCACCTGGACGTCCCGCACGTCCAGGGCAAGCCGGTGGGGATCCTCGCGCACGGCGAGAACCTCTCCGCCGCCCAGGTCTGCGACAGCCTGCGGGTGGTCGTACGCGCCCTGAAAGGACTCGCCGTCCCCGATCAGCTCGTCACCGTACCCACGGACTTCACCAGCACCCACGACGGTCGCCGCAGGCTCACCTCACCGGAGGCGCGAGCGCGGCTGACCGCCATGAGCCGCCAACTGATCGCCCTGTCGTCCATGTCCTCGGCCGTCGGCGCTTTCGCCCTGCACGGCAGCTAAGGAGCAGGCCCCCGATGTCGACGCCAGCACAGACCGGCCGCCGCAGAACCGACCGCAGCCACTATCTCTACCTCGCCGTGATCGCCGCCGTCGTCGTCGGCGTGACCCTCGGGCTCGTCGCTCCGCAGGCGGCGAAGGAACTGAAACCGCTGGGTACGGCGTTCGTCGCGCTGATCAAAATGATGATCTCGCCCATCATCTTCTGCACGATCGTGCTGGGCGTGGGCTCCGTGCGCAAGGCGGCCAAGGTGGGCGCGGTCGGCGGGCTGGCACTGGGCTACTTCATGGCGATGTCGACCGTCGCCCTCGCCATCGGGCTGGTGGTCGGCAACCTCCTGGAACCCGGCCACGGGCTGCACCTGACGCAGGAGACCGCCGGTGTCGGCGCCGAGCAGGCGAAGGACGGCGGCGGGACCGTCGAGTTCCTCCTCGGCATCATCCCCACCACCCTCGTCTCCGCCTTCACCGAGGAAGAGGTCCTCCAGACGCTGCTGGTCGCGCTGCTGAGCGGGTTCGCGCTCCAGGCGATGGGCTCGGCCGGGGAGCCGATCCTGCGGGGGATCGGGCACATCCAGCGGCTGGTCTTCCGCATCCTGTCGATGATCATGTGGGCCGCTCCGGTCGGCGCGTTCGGCGCGATCGCCGCCGTGGTGGGCGAGACCGGCACCGACGCCCTCGCGTCCCTCGCCGTCATCATGACCGGCTTCTACGTCACCTGCGTCCTGTTCGTCTTCCTCGTGCTGGGCCCCCTCCTGAAGCTGTGCACCGGCATCAGCATCTTCTCCCTGCTGAGGTACCTGGGCCGAGAGTTCCTGCTGATCCTGTCCACCTCCTCCTCCGAGACGGCGCTGCCGCGCCTGATCGCGAAGATGGAACACCTGGGCGTCTCCAGGCCCGTGGTCGGCATCACCGTCCCGACCGGCTACTCCTTCAACCTCGACGGTACGGCCATCTACCTCACGATGGCCTCGCTCTTCGTGGCCGAGGCCATGGGTGATCCACTCTCCCTCGGGCAGCAGATCTCTCTCCTGGCCTTCATGATCATCGCCTCGAAGGGCGCGGCGGGCGTCACCGGCGCCGGGCTCGCCACCCTCGCCGGCGGCCTCCAGTCCCACCGCCCCGAACTCGTCGAGGGCGTCGGCCTGATCGTCGGCATCGACCGCTTCATGAGCGAGGCCCGCGCCCTCACCAACTTCGCGGGCAACGCGGTCGCCACCGTCCTCGTCGGCACCTGGACCAAGGAGATCGACCAGGAGCGCGTCGGCCAGGTCCTCGGCGGCCGGCTCCCCTTCGACGAGGCCACCTTCGTCACGGACGCCCCCGAGAACGACGCCGACGACCCCGGACCGAGGACGCGCTTGACCGCGAGCGCCCCTGCCAAGTGACGCGACCGGAACGACCGTTCGACCGAGACGACTGAGGGAGCGACATGACGATCGACGTGACGCCCAAGGTGTCCGCCTACGCAGCGCCGGACCGGGACTACCGTGTGCCGTACCTCCCGGTGGGGAGCAAGGTCGGAGCTGCCGAGCTCGAAGCGGTCTCCCAGGTCCTGCGTTCGGGCGCGACGCTGTCCGGTGGCGCTTGGCGGGCCCGGTTCGAGGAGGACTTCCGCTCCTACGTCGGCACCCCGTACGCCCTGAGCACCACGAGCGGCACCGTCTCCCTCGAACTCGCCATCCACCTGCTGGACCTGCGCCCGGGGGACGAGGTGGTCGTCACTCCGCAGACCTATCAGGCCACCCTTCAACCGCTGTTCCAGTACCCACAGGTACGGGTGAGGTTCTGCGATGTCAGCCCGGACACCATGAACATGGACCCGGTCCGCCTCGAAGAGCTGGTCAACCACCGGACCCGCGCCGTCATCCTCGTCCACTACGGGGGCCTGCCCGCCGACATGCAGGCGATCACGGCCATCGCCCGTGCCCACGACGCCGTGGTCATCGAGGACTCCGCACACGCCATCGGCAGCTCCTACCAGGGCCGCCGCCCCGGCTCCCTCGGGGACATCGGCTGCTTCAGCTTCCACTCCAGCAAGAACATCACGACCCTCGGCGAGGGCGGCATGCTCACCCTCCACAACGAAGAGTGGGCCCAGCGGATCGAACGGCTCCGGGGCAACGAGACGGACGCACACTTCGTCCCCCACCTGCACCGCTTCGGTGACTCCGCCGAAGCCCTCCCCGGCGCCCTCTACCCCGGGAACGCCTACACCCACGACTGCGCCGCCCTGCTCCGGCACGGCACCAACGCCACGCTCTCCGAAGCCGCCGCGGCCGTCGGCTCGGTGCAACTGGCCGCCCTGCCCGAGCTGGTGGCACGCCGCCGGCTGATCGCCTCCCGTCTGCGCGAGGTGCTGGAGAACCACGCCGACTGCGTCGAACTGCCCGCCGAACCGGCGGGGGCCGAGCAGTCGCACCACCTGTTCACCTTCTTCGTACGCGGGCCCCAGAAGATCGACAGGGACCGGCTGGTCAACGAGCTCCGCGAGCGCGGCGTGCAGATGATCCTCCGCTACTTCCCCCTCCACCTGACCCCGGAGTGGCGCGCCCGCAGCCACTACTACGGCGAGTGCCCGGTCGCCGAGCGGCTGTGGTTCCACGAGCAGGTCAACCTCCCCTGCCACCCCGGGCTCAGCGACAAGGAGACCGAGCTGCTCTGCGACCTCCTGGACGACGCCCTGCGCACCGTACGCCGCGACCGAAAGCAGAACCCGTGCTGAAGCTCCTCGACGCGACCACCATCAGGGGCCTGACCTCGGTCTCCGACCTCGCCGCCGTCGTCGGCGAGGCGTTCCTCGCGGCCCGGGACGGCAGTGACGGGTTCGTCCGCAGCGCGGTGCGGGCCCCCGGGGGGCAGCTGTTGTTCATGCCCGCCGCCCATGGGGCCACCCTCTCCGTCAAGCTGGTCAGTCTCTTCGACGGCGCCACCGCCCAGGGGCTGCCGAGCGTCCAAGGGCTGGCCGTGGTCTTCGACGCCCACTCCGGCCGGCCCCTCGCCCTGCTGGACGCCACCACCCTGACCGAACTGCGCACCGCCGCGGTGACCACCCTCGCGACCGACCTGCTGGCCCGGCGGGATGCCCGCACGCTGGCCGTCATCGGCGCGGGCGTGCAGGGGCGGAGCCACCTGGAGGGCCTCGCGGGCATCCGCCCCTGGGACTCCGTCCGGCTCCACAGCCGGGACATGGGCAAGGCCCGCCGGCTCGCCGAGTGGGCCCGGAGCACCGGGATCGAGATCGAGCTCCACGACAGCGTCGCGAGCGCCACTGAGGACGCCGACGTGATCTGCACGGTCACGTCCGCCGACGCCCCCCTGTTCCCCGACGCCTTCCGGCCCCGCCCGGGCGCGCACATCAGCGCGGTCGGAGCGTACGGCCCGACCCGGCGCGAGCTGCCGTCGCGGCTGGTCGCGGACGCCTCGCTCTTCGTCGAGTCCACGGACGCCGTGCTGCGCGAGGCGGGCGACATCCTGATCCCGATCGCGGAGGGCCTCCTGCCGCCCCGCCCGCCCATGACCGAGCTGTCGGCCGTCCTCTCCAAGGAGCACCCGGGCCGCACCTCCGCCGAGGAACTGACCCTCTTCGAATCCGTCGGCATCCCCGCCGAGGACGCCCTCGTGTGCGATCTGCTCTACCGGCGCGCCGTGCAGACCAACGCGGGCCAGGAGATCCCCTTCTGACTGGCCGAACCACGGTCCGATCAGTGGCGAGGGCTGGTCCGGGCGGGCCAGACCCGTCCATGATGGGCGAGGCATCGGCGATCACGGTTCCTGACGAGGAAGAGGCTGCGCATGGCATCGGCTCGCTCTCTGCTGCTGCTCGGTGGCGCGCTTCGGCCGACCGGCGCGCACTGCATGGAACAGGCCGAACAGCGCGGGCTGGACGTGACACTGGCCGACACCCGGGAGAACCTGAGCAAGGTCCCGGAACTCGTCGAACGCGCCGCGCACACCGTGGAGTTGCCGTACGCGGATGTCGAGGCCACGGTCGCCTGGGCGGTGCGGCAGAAAGAGGCGGGCCAGGAGTTCCTGGGGGTGTACGGGACCCGTGAGACGGCGGCGGAGTCCGTCGCGGCCGTCGCCGAGGTCCTGGGGCTCCCGGGCAACGGGCGGGCCGCCGTGCGGTGTATTCAGGACAAGTTCGCCTGCCGTGCCGCGCTCGCCGAGCGGGGCTTCCGGCAGCCGCCCGTGGCGCGTTGTTCCTCGGAGGCGGAGATACGCGCGTTCCTGGCCGCGCACCCACCGGGGCCGTGGATCGTCAAGCCGCCCACCGGCCGGGGCAGCGCCGGGGTGTCGCTGGTGCGCGACGAGGGCGACCTGGAGGCGGCCCTGGTCCATCTGGCCCGGGCGCGGCGGGAGCTGAGGGAGGAACTCGTCGGTCAGGGGATGGACCTGGCCGCCGACGAGCCGGCCGAAGCGGCTCTCACGGAGGACGTCCTCGTCGAGGGCTTCCAGACGGGTGAGGAGTTCAGCGCGGAGGGCGTCTTCGTCGACGGTGTGCCGCGGCTGCTGGCCGTCACGGCGAAGGTCACCACGGGCGCCCCGCACTTCATCGAACTCGGGCATGCGATGCCCGCGGACCTTCCGCCGGGCGCGCAGGCCGATGTGGCGTCGACTCTGGAGCGTGCCCTGCCGGCCCTGGGGCTGTCCTGGGGCGTGTTCCACGTCGAGTTCTGGCTGGAGCGGGACGGCGGGATCGTGCTCGGCGAGGTGCATGTGCGCCCCGGCGGTGACTACATCCACGTCATGGCGCAGCACATCACGGACACCCAGATGCACGGGGCCGTCTTCGACCAGCTCCTGGGCAAGCCCGTGGACGTCTCGGGCTGGGGCGCCCGGCGCGCCGCCGCCATCCGGTTCCTGACGCCGCCCGCGGGGACCGTCACCGCCGTGGACGGCTGGGCGGAGGTCGCCGCCTCCCCGCATCTCCTCGCCGGGAAGCTCACCCTCGAGGAGGGCAGCGAGACGGCGCCGCTGAAGTCCTCCTACGACCGTTCGTCCTTCGTCTGCGTCACCGGGCCGACGCTCCAGGAGGCCGTCGACACGGCCGAGCGGCTGGCCGCGGCTGTCAAGATCGAGGTCACCCCTGCTGCAGCAGCAGCTGACGATCCTGGCGGCTGTTTCTGACCTTGTCGTACAGACCGCTCCGCAGGGCCTTGGTCACCGCGGAAGTGCGGTTGGTGCAGTTCAGTTTGGCGAGGATGTTGGCGACGAGACGCTTGGCGCCGTGCAGGGAAATACCGAGTTGCCGCGCGATCTGCTTGTTGCTCAGTCCGTCGACGAGGAGGACCAGTGCCTCCTGCTCCCGTGGAGTCATCCGTACCAGGTGATCGTGGGGATTCCTGGGGGCTCCGACGGCCAGGGACAACAGAGCGTGGATCAGGTTTCCGGATACCGGCACTTCACCCGCGAGTATCCGCTCGATCGCCCGGCACAGACCTTTTTCGGACAGTTCCGCGGTCGACAGACATCCGGCCACGGCAATGCCGGCCAGCCGTTCCCACGGGGCCCGTTGAGTGTCGCCCACAAGGACCAGGACCTTCGCTCCCGTGGCCGCGCACAGCGTCAGGGCGGACCGGCTCAAGGCATCGATCTCGTGCAGCGAGACGATCAGTATCGGATTTCTTTCCCGTACGACGTCCTCCACGATGTCCTCGACGTCATAGGCCCCGCACACCCGCGCCCGCCTGCTCGCACCGTTCAGGATCTGCTCGACGCGTAACCGGGTCAGCCTGTCTCTGAGCACGACGAAGGTGCCTGCCAGATCCGTCTCATCAGTCGCGGTCGGCTGCACGGACATGGTTCTGACTCCTCCTTGGTGAGGACCACAGGGTGGAGGTCGGTGACATGGGAGAGGCCGGTCTTCACGACCGAGGGATGTCACGGCACGACTAGGCCATGTGAAACGAGTAACCACCCGTGAGGACCGGTGCGATGACCGATCTCTGCGCGGATCTGATGAACACGATCGGCGCTATGCACATCGTCATGACGGAAAGGAACAGGTCGCTCACCGAGTTCTCCTCGTCCCAGCGCAGACCGCCAACGTAAGTGCGCTCTGTCATCTCTGTGTTCGGTGCGGCGTACCGGGACGTGAGATCTTCGTAAAACTTTTCTCGCGAGGGGAAACGCGGCGAGCGGTCAGACGGACGGCGTCCGGACGCGCCGTAGCACCGTCCACACCGCGGCCGCGGCGCCCGCCGCGGCGAAGGCCGCCCAGTACACGGTGGGCGAGAAGACGCCCCGCACGTACTCGAAGAAGCCGCCGCCGAGGAGCATGCCCAGTCCCTCCCCCGTGGCGAGGGTGAACTGCTTGCCGGTGTAGACGGCGACGAAGCCGCCGGTCGACTCGTCCCGCGACTTCGCGAACGCCGTGTCCACGGACGGCGCGAACAGGATCTCGCCGAGCGTGAACGTCGCCACCGCCGCGTACGTGGCGACCGGGTCGCCCCCCGACAGGGCGAGCACCGCGAAGGCCGCCGCGAAGCATCCCAGGCCGGTGCCGATCACCGTGGTCAGCGCGACACCGCGGGCCTCCATGAGCCGTGCCACCCCCTTGGAAACGGGGATCTGGAGCACCACGATGATGATCGCGCTCATGGTGAAGTACGTGGCCACCTGGAGCTTCGAGCCCGTCGTGGCGAACAGGTGCAGCGGCAGCGCCGAGTACATCTGCGCGTAGAGCACCCACCCGACGGTGGACACCAGCACCACATGGCGCAGGAACGGCGACGAGCGCAGCGCCGTCCAGTACTGCCGGAAGGAGAAACGCTTACCGCCCCGCTCGAAGCCCTTGCCCTCCTTGCGCACGACGAGCAGCATCGACAGGGCCGCCGCGTAGTACCCGGCGGCGATCACGACCATCAGCCGCCAGGGGGCGTCGGTGTCCAGCGCGGCGGTGCCGATGAGCGGCCCGACCGCCGCCGCGAGGTTCAGCATGACGTTCAGCTTCGCGAAGGCCGTGACCTGGGCCGGGGAGCCGCTGGTCCACTCCGCGACGACCGACCGTACGACCAGGCCGTTGAGGCTCACCCCGGTGCCGCCCGCCGCGAGCAGCACGATGAGCGGCAGCACGGAGTGGGCGACCGACATGGTGAGGAAACAGCTGCCGGACACCAGGTTGGCCAGCAGCAGCACCCTGACGCCCGACCTGCCCTCGATCCACGGGCTCAGCACGATCGAGCCGGCACGGGAGGAGCAGCTGAACACCATCAGCGCCAGCCCGACGACCAGGCCGGACTGGTGCCAGCCGTCCCTGACGAGGACGGCCAGGACCGGGGTGAGCGACAGATACCCGGTGAAGGCGAGGACGTACTGGACCAGCAGGGGGCGTATCGCGCGGTTCAGCCGGCGATCGCGCTCCTCACCGGGCACCGTGGACGGCGACGACGCCTGCCCGTCCGCCGGTCGTTCGCTCACTCGGGCTCCCCGGAGAGCAGCCGCGCACGCCAGCGCGCGGCGATCTCCTCCTCCGTGGCACCGCCTTCGTACGCCGGGGAGACGAGCGGGTCGGCCTTCAGCACGCGGACCAGGACGGCGGAATTGACACGCGCCGGGTCGGTGCCCCGCTCACGCGCGAAGCGCCGCACGATCCGGTCGTACGTCTCCCCTTCGGTGAACACCTGCCCCACCCCGCGGAAGCGGTAGCCCTTGCGGCGGACCGGGTCCACGACGTTGATCTCCACCGCCGGGTTCGCGGCGAGGTTGGCGACCGTGCCCGGCGAGTGCAGATCCAGGAAGACCAGGTGCTCGTCGTCCCACACCTCGGTCGTTCCCTTGGGAGACAGGTTCGGGGTGCCGTCCGGGCGGACCGTGGCGACGAAACCCAGCCCCTGTGCCCCGACCAGGCGGCGCATGTCGTCGTCGAGCATCGCTGTCGAACTACCTCCGTGCCGAGACCAGTTGCGGTTCCACGTCGTTCGGCGCCGAGAAGACCTGCAGCCGTGAGCCGATGTCGAGCGGCTGCCGGCGCCTCGCCACGGATCCGTCGCGGACCGGTGTTCCCATATACAACCAGCCCAGGGCGCGCTCGTGTTCGTCCACGGACAGAAACCGCCGCATCGGCGGTGCGTCGGCCTGCTCGCCCGTCCGCCAGATGCTGCCGAAGCCACGCGCGTGCAGCAGCAGCATCAGCGACGTCACCATGCCGGTGGCGGCGGCCAGTTGTTCCCACTCGGGCACGTGGGAGCGGGTGTCCGGGGAGAGGATCAGCCCGGCGAGGAGCGGGGCACGGTGTGTCTTGGCGACCATCGACGCGACGCTCTTGCCGTTGCACTCGGCCATCACCTCGCCCAGCGCCCGCCGGTCGTCACCACTGACCAGCAGCCATCTCCACGGGCGCAACCGGCCGTGGTCGGCGGCGCAGGACGCCGCCTTGAGCAGGTAGGTCAGCTCCTCCAGGGTGGGGGACGGCTCGACCAGCCGATGCTCGCTGCGACGGGTGAGCACAGCGGTCATCACGTCCATGGCGTTCCTTTCGCGTAGCGGTCCAGGACGCGGCCGGCCAGAGCGCCGGCAGCGCCCGTGTACCGAGCCGGGTCGAGAAGTTCGGGCAGCTCCGAGAGGTCCAGGTGGTCCCCGTCCGTCATCCCCGGCCGCCGGGTTGCGGCCGGCCGGCCACCGCCGCCATGACCCCGCGCAGCTCGTGGGTGGCCTCCTCGGCCCGGGCCAGCCGGCCGGCCAGTCGCTCGCGCGGCACGCCGGACGTGCGGCCGTGGCGCACCTGGTCGAGCCGGTGGGCCAGTCGCCGCCGTTCCCGGGCGAGCTTGCGCAGCCTGCGCCGTACGTCGTCGCGGACCCGGGCGCTCAGCTCGGCGGACAGCCACAGGCGCAGCCCCGGGGCTCCGGGAACCCGCACCGCGAAGGCGCCGTCCGGCGGCGGACCCGGGACCAGGGCCACCTCGCTGAGGTGCCCGAACCAGCGCGTCGCGAGCAGCCGGCCCACCGCCGTGTCGGTGCTCTCGACGGTGACCGGGACACCGGCCGGGATGCCTGCCACGCCGCGCAGCCGCTCCGCCTCCTCCACCGTCGCCAGGACGGCCCGGACCGCTGCGGCCAGCTGCTCGTCGGGCAGCCAGTCCGCGGCCGAGCGGGTGGCCGCCGCCTTGCGCAGCCCGGCCGCCGTGTCGGGCATGAACGGCTCGTACACGGCGGCGAGGTCGAGCAGCAGCTGCGGGGTGACGCCGGCGCCGTCGGTCTGGGCGCGCACGGTCGCGTAGCGTGCCAGGACGCGCGTGCCGAACGCGGTGACGGCCTCGACGGCACGGTCGAAGTGCCGCTCCCGCAGATGCCGGCGGACGGCCGCCCGGGTGGACCGGGCGGCGTGCCGGGCGTAGTGCTCCAGCTCGTCCGCGGCGGTGGGCCGGGAAGCCGACTCGGGTGTGCGCACAACGAGTTCGGCCAGGTCGGCGGCGCGGCGGCGGACCACCGCCTGCTGCGTGAAGATGTCCTGGCGGATCCGGATGTCCTCGGCGTCACGGCAGGCGGAGAGCAGTGCCGCGCGCAGCACGTCGCGGCCGTGCTCGGCGAGAGCGTCGTCCAGGGTGACGCCGTTGCCGCGGCTCTTGCTCATCTTCTGACCGTGCTCGTCCACGACGAGGCCGTGCAGCCAGCACTCGCGGGTGGGCGGAGAGCCGGTCACGAAGGTGCCGATGGCCAGCAGCCGGATGAACCAGAAGAACAGGATGTCGCGGCCGGACGTCATCACGGCGGCCGGATACCGGCTGCGCGCGGTGGCGGCCGGCCAGCCGGAGACGGCGATCGGCCAGTGGGCCGAGTTGAACCAGGTGTCGAACACATCGGTCTCGGCCCGCAGCGCGCCACCGCAGTCGAGGCAGCTCCCGGACCCGGCGGGAGGCAGCGTCCAGTAGGCACAGTCACCGCAGACGACCGCCGGAATCGGCTGTCCCCAGCGGATCTGGCGGCTGATGCACCAGTCGCGCGCGGAGTCCAGCCAGTGCCGCGCCTCGCGCTCCACACTGCTCGGCCGGATCACCAGGTCACCGTTGTCCAGCGCGGTGCGCACCGGGTCCATGAGCGGGGCCAGCCGCAGATACCACTGGTGGTGCAGCCGGGCCATCAGCTCGCTGCCGCACACCCCGCAGCGCTCGACGGCGCACTGGCGGGTGACGGTTCGCAGTCCGAACCGCTCGACCGTCGCGCGGCGCAGCTCCTGCCGGGACAGTCCGGGCAGGTCCACAACCAGCGAGCGGCCGTCGGCGTCGAGTATCGGGCTCCACGGCAGTCCGTGGGCCTCGGCGAGTTCCAGGTCCTGCTGCCGGTGCGCGGGTACGACCGGCCGCGGTGCGCCGGTCGCGGCCGCCAGTACGGGCAGTTCCCGGCCGGTGACCGGCAGCACGGCCGTACCGCCGGCCGCCGGGTGCCCCTCGGGGACGGCGAGCGCCACCGCGCCCCACAGTTCCTCGGCCGCCGCGAGCTCCACCACCAGCGGTCTGCCGTGCGGTCGCACGGCCAGCAGCGCCAGCGGGACCCGCTCGGTGCCCACCGAGTGCTCCACGTCCGGGACGGTGCTGCGGCAGGAGGGGCACCACGGCATGACCCGCGCCGAGCGGTGCAGCAGCCCTGCCTCGGCCAGTCGGACGAAGGTCCCGTCGACGAGCTCCCGGTACGCCGGGGACAGCGTGTGCAGTTCCGTGTCCCAGTCGCAGTCGAGGCCCAGGGCGTGGAACTGACCGACGATGACCTTGCGGTAGTGGTCGGCCCAGGCCCGGGTCCGCTCGGCCACCGGCAGGTCCGGCCGGAAGGTCTCGTCCCGCCGCACCGCCGCGTACGTGCCGAGCCCCGCGTGGTCGGTGCCCGGCACGTAGAGCACGTCCGTCCCGTCGAGCCGGGCCGAGCGGACCAGGGCGTCCTGCACCGACAGCGTCAGGGCGTGGCCGAGGTGCAGCGTGCCGGTGACGTTCGGCGGGGGCATGGGGACCACCCAGCGCCGCTCGGCGGACGTCACGGATGCCGCCTGGTCATGACCTCGCTGAGCACGGTGCCGGTCGGCGGCCAGACGGTGAGCGGGGGCGGGGTCTGCCGCGGCCGGTCGGCGTCGTCGTCGTGCGCCGGCTTGATCCACAGGTTCCGCTGGAAGACGGAGACATCGAGGTTGGACACGAAGAACCCGCGCAGGAACTCCATGTGCGCCGGTACCCCGTCGGGCAGTTTCAGCGTGAACCAGTACTCGCGGCTCGACCGGGGCGGCACCTCCACCACCTGCGCGCCGGGGGTGACGCTCACCCCGTGCTGGTCCGCCTGGTACAGGCGCAACCCGACCGCGCCGCGCAGCGGACGGTCCTGGTTGTTGGTGATCAGCACGCCCTGCGCGTGCTCGCTGCCGCGCCGGGCGGTGTCCTCTCCGAGCGCGATCGGGGGGTGGACCCCGCCCGCGACGTCCCACACGTTGCCGCACGTGCTGCACAGGGCGAACTCCCGGGCGGCCTGCGGGTGGTAGTCGTGCCGGTACTCCCGCAGGACGACGCGCGCCCGGCAGTACGGACAGACGGTGGGCGGCAGGTGCCGCGTCAGCTGGAAGGTGCCGTCCACGGACTCGAACTGCTCGAGCCAGACGAACGCGCCGGAGCCGATGCGGCCGACGAGGTGGTCGCACAGCGCCTCGTCCAGCCGGGCGACCGTCGCACGCAGATCGTCGGCGGCCGCGTCCGCCTCCCGCAGTGCCCGGGGCGCGGTACGGCTCTCCGCGCGGCGCCGGGTCAGGGCGGTCGCCCGTGCCCGCAGCTCCTGCTCGGTGTTGTCGAACCCCGGCAGATAGGTGCGCAGCAGTCGACGGTAGGCGGTCGCGTTCGTCAGCACCCGGCCGAGGTCCTGGACCAGGTCCTGGTGCGGGCGGACGGGTTCGACGCGCAGGGAGAGCGAGTTCAGCCGGAGCGTCTGCCAGGAGAAGACGAAGAGCCGGGCGCTGCCGTCCTCCTCCAGCGCGATCGCGGTGCGCAGGTCGATGTCGCACGGCTGCCCGTCCGGGCCGACGGCGTCGAGGACGCGCACCGAGGGGTCGGGGCCGGGGCTCGGCAGGCGCAGCTCCAGCAGTTCGGACTCCACGTCGGTGAACAGCACCTCCACGGCCTGCCCGTCCGTCGCGCGGGTGGCCACCTGGGCGCGGTCGGCTCCCGGGGCGAACGGCGTGAACTGCTGGTCGCCGAGGACCAGGTAGTCGGGGGCCTCGCGTCCCCACAGGGGAATGGCGTTGTTGACCAGCCGGACCACCTCCCCCACGCTCCGGCCGGTACGCAGCAGCCGTTCGGCCAGGAGGAGTTCGACGTTGTCGTCGCCGAAGCGGGTGCGCCGGCTGCCGACCGCGGCGACCCCGGAGCCCTCCTGGTAGGTGAACGGCAGGGTGAAATGCGGGTCGAACGCGCCGTCGCCGCCCAGCCGCATCACGTTGCAGCTGTTGAAGAAGGCGACCGGTGCGGTCAGGGCGTGGGCCGGGAGGACCTCGCCGTCCTTGACGCAGCGGCCGTCGTGCACACAGGCGGGAAGCCGGCTTCCGGGGGCGAACGGCACGTTCTGCGCCGACCGGCCGCACAGCGCGTCGGGCCCCAGGTGGAACAGGTCCTCGCGACTGTGCCCGGACAGGAACAGCGCGTTGACGCCGCCCATGGCTTCGAGGTAGCCGACCGCGGACCGCTCGCGGTTGAGCAGGAAGGAGTCCGGGCCGACCTCGGGATCGGTGTCCAGTCCGGTGAACACGGAGGTGGTGGTCGCGGTCAGCGGCAGCTCCAGCGTCAGCTGACGGCCCACCACCGAGCTGAGGACCTCGACGGAGGTGGCGGTGAGGAAACCGACGGGGCGGGTGGCGAGGGCCAGACCGTCCGCGAGGCGCCCGCGTGCCGTCCAGGACCGGCTGGTGGCGAGCTGGGCGATCTGCTCGACCGTCACCTCGTCGTGCGGGAAGGACAGAGTGAGCGGACCGGGCCACTGCCCGGCGGCCCGAACGGCCTCGGCGGCGGTCGGCTCCCACAGGTACGGGCGTCCTGTGCGCGCGGCGAGCAGCATGCCCGGCAGCGACCACTCGGGGGTGCCCCAGCCGAGGACGGCTCCCTCGCCCGCGTCCGGGGTGTGCGCGCCGAGCAGCCGTGCCATGGCGGCCAGCCGTTCCTCACGGACTCTGCCGAGTTGCTGCAACTGCGCGTCGACGCTGCGGTGCACCGCCCGGTGCGTGCCGTCGGTGACGGCGGTCAGGTACCAGCGGACCGGGTGGAAGGAGTCCAGCGGGGCCGCCCAGCGGTGCCACAGCACCTGGAAGTGCCGCCACAGCTCGACCGTCTCCGGGGCGGCGTCGCGCAGGAACTCGTGCATGGTGACGGCCGGACCGGGATCCGGCAGCGAGGACGCCGGATCCCGCAGGACCGGTGTCAGGGCGAGGTCCGGACGCCGGATCGCCAGGGCCACCATCGGCCCGTAGTCGTCCAGCGATTCGGTGAGCACCGACACCGCGGTGCCGCTGATGTCACTCGTCTTCGTCATCGGCGCTCCGACCGAAGTAGTCGGCATTGGTCTTGATGTACGACGTCCACTCCTCCGGAACCTCGTCCTCGGGGTAGATCGCGTCCACGGGACAGACGGAGGTGCAGGCGGCGCAGTCCACGCACACCTCCGGGTCGATGTAGAGCATCGGAGTGTCGGGGGTGCCCTCGATGCAGTCCACCGGGCACGCGTCGATGCACGCGCCGTCCTTGACTCCTTCGCAGGGCTGGGTGATGACGTAGGTCATGACGTTGCCCCCTTCGGCACGCTGATGGCCTGGTCGTAGACGGTGACCTGGTCGCCCTCGACCTCGGTCCGGAACGTCCGCAGGTCGCGGCAGTTGGGCTGGTTCACGCGGGCGCCGGTGCGGACGTCGAACTTCACGCCGTGCCAGGGGCAGCGCAGCAGGGAGCCCGACAGCTCGCCGCCGGCCAGCTCGACGCCCTGGTGGGTGCAGCGGGCTGCCGTCGCGTACACCCAGTCCCCGTACCGGAACAGCAGCAGCGCCCGGCGCCCGATGGTGACCGGGTGCGGTGTGCGCTCGGGGATGTCGTCGAGCTTGAGCGTGACGGACGGCGCCTCCACGGAGGGAGCGACGGCGGAGTCCACGGGATGCGTCATCGGCCCTCTCCCAGTATGGCGCGGCGACGTGCGAGTTTGCCGCCGTCCTTGTCCTCGTAGGTGTCCAGCTTCACGCAGTACTTCTCGTCGAACATCAGGCCGTGGCGCCACGTGGTCTCCGTGACGACCTTCATCCACCAGCTGATCCGGATGACCACGGCCAGCTCCGCGGGGGTGAACTGGCGGGCCTCGTCGTGGGTGGCCCGGTTGATGCGGAAGTCCGCGAGGCCCTTGAGCCTGCGGGTGCCGCCCGGCAGATCGACGTCGAAGACCAGCGGGGCCCGGGTCACGAAGCGCACGCCGTTGGCGCGGTGCCCGTTGTGGTGGGCGTCCTCCATCACCGCGATGTCGGGGTGCTGGAACGCCTGTGCCTGCATGCGCTGCGCGCGGTCGGAGCTGTAGTTGCGCACCCGGCAGACGACGTTGTAGCGCATGCGCTGGCTGATCGCGTTCATGATCTGGTCGTTCTTCAGCCGTACGCCCCGCGTGGCGGGGTCGAAGTCCGAACGCACCGCCGTGTACGACATGACGTCGCTCATCGCGATGTCCTCGGGCGTCTCCAGTTTGTTGCCCCGCGCGCAGGTGATGATCGAGTAGTCGGCGTCCAGCTGCGGCAGGGTCAGCGCGTACGTCGCGAGTGCGACGAGGATCTCCGCGGGGTTGGTGCCGCTCTCGATGACCTGCTCGGTCAGGCCGGTGAACCGCGCGACGTGTCCGTCACCGGGAGGCAGCCGGTGCCCGATGCGTGCCTCGAGGTGCGCCTGGAGGTCCTCCGGGAGCTGGTCCGGGTTGATGTCCGCCTTGGGCAGGAACCACTCCCGGCGTTCCCAGGTGGCCCCGTTGATCCGCATGCAGCGGATGTGGTCCCGCTCGATGTCCTTGCGCAGCCCGACCAGCGACTCCGCGATGTCGAATAGGGACTCGGTCTCGGCCGGCGGGGTCTCCGGGCGGCCGAGGATGCGGTGGTAGCCACGGCGCTTGGCGGTGAAGTACTCCTCCAGCAGGCTGAAGCTCAGGTCGGCCTGGTTCAGTTCGCTGACGGCCACCTTGCCGACCTGCCACAGCCAGAGGGTGGTGACGAGGATCAGCGCCTCGTCGGTCCAGTCTGCGACCGGTTTTCCCCGGCATTCGCCGATGATCTCCACGGCTTTGTCGTTGTCGACGGACAGCTCACCGACGAAGAACTGCAGCGGTCGCGGAATGACGACCTGCTCCTGCAGTTTCTCCAGCAGCTCTTCCCTTTTCTCCGTGCCGAGTTCGGACCAGCGCCGGAGGGCATCGTCCACGGACAGCGAGGCGGAGGAGTCGATAACGGGTGCGGACATGGCAGCCTTCCCTTCCTGGACCCCTCAGACGGCCGCGTGTACGTCGTCCCAGAACCGTACGTGGCGGACTATCTGGTCCTTGGCCGCCTCGACCAGCCTGCGGTCCTTTTCGGACTGCGTGGCAACCGCTCCCCACAGGCCGCGGAAATGCTCCACCTCCAGTTCCTCGTGAAGGTGGAAGAACTCCAGGGAGTCGCTGATGCCGTACTTCTCCTGGAACGCGTCGATGGTGAGCCGGTTGCGCTTGGGCGCCACCAGCTCCCGGCCGGCCAGCGCCGCGAGGGCCTCGTCACCGCTGCGCTCGGGGGTCATGTAGAGCTCCGCGAAGTGGTTCTCGTACGCCGTGGTGTGCGGCAGCGGGAGAACGTCGCGGGGGTTGTCCACACCCAGGACCTTCAGGAACTGGACGGCCAGGCCGTGGTGGTCGCCGGACACCTCCTCCTCGATGTGCTCGCTCAGCTCCTGGAGGATGTACTCGGTCTGCCGCCCGCTGCCGAAGGCCGGGCTCTTGGCGATGCACACGCCGAACCAACGGTGGAAGGTGTTGCGCCACAGGTAGTACTGGAGAAAGACGTCGCGCACGTGCTCCAGGGGGAGTTCGCCTCGGGTGAAAGCCCGCCAGAACGTGCTGTTTTCCAGTTCTCGGTCGACCGTGTCCGAAAGCTCACCGACGATGGTGTCGCTGGTGAATTCCGTCGTCACTTGCCCTCCTAGCATGGAAACCAGAATCGAAAAGGGCACGGCACAGACCGGCATCCGGTAACTGGCCAGTGCCGAGTGAGGGACTCGAACCCCCAAAGACCTGAAGGTCCACCCGCAAACGCAGGCGCGTATTCCTTTCCGCCACCTCGGCTCGAATTGCGGGAAACAATTTAACGCGGATCCGGTGCACTGCCAGTGGCCGAGGGGGGTAGCCGTTCGGCTACTCCGCGGACGCCGTCGCCGCCCCTCTGGCGGCGGGTCGCCCGGGCCCCCCACGCCAGTACCAGCGCGACGACCGAGTGCACGGTGATCCCGAACAGGGCGAGCCGAGCCCGGCGCTTCAGCCTGCTACCTGCTCCTGAGTATGTTTTCGGACGTATCAGATCACTTATGCTGGCCGGAAAAAGGCTGGTACCTTCGCGGAGGCCTGGCGGCATGGCTCTGGATCTGAACCTGCTGGTGCCCTTGGACGCCCTGTTGCAGGAGTGCAGTGTGACGCGGGCCGCTCAGCGGCTCGGTCTGAGCCAGCCGACCGTCAGCGCCGCGCTGGCCCGGCTGCGCCGCCACTTCGGCGACGAGCTGCTCATCCGGGTGGGCAACTCCTACGAACTCACCCTGCTGGCCGAGCGCCTGGCCCCACAGGTCAAACGCACCGTCGACTCGGCGAACCGGGTCTTCCGCACCCGCTCCGACTTCGAACCCGCCGTCGCCGAACGCGAGTTCACCCTGATGGTGAGCGACGTCCAGCTGGCCACCTTCGGGCGCGTCCTGACCACCCTGGTCGATCAGGCGGCTCCCGGGGTGAAGCTGCGGTTCCAGCACACCAGCCCGCACTTCGTCCGCGGTGCCCAGGAGCATCTGCGCATCGTCGACGGCATGGTGCTCCCGCAGGGCATGCTCGCGAACGCCCCCGCCATCGATCTGTACGAGGACCGCTGGGCGTGCGTCGTGGCGTCCGACACCGTCACCCCCACGCCACCCACACCGGAGGAACTGGCCGCCCGCCCCTGGGTCATGCCCTACTACTTCCCGTCGTTCGGCTTCTCGCCCCTGCACGAACTGCACACCCACGGCATCGAACCGCGCGTCGAGATCGCCATCGAGAACTTCCTCACCATGCCCCACCTGATCGCCGGCACCGACCGGGTCGGCATGGTCCCCGGAAACGCCATCCGCCTGTTTCCCCCCGACAGCGGCATAGTCGCAGTGGAACTCCCGCTGTGCAGCGGCCGGTTGGTGGAGTCGCTGTGGTGGCACCCTCTGCATGAGCACGACCCCGCGCACACCTGGCTGCGCAGGACCGCGGCCGAGGCCGGTCGCCTGGTCACCGCGAGCACGGCGCGGACCGCACCCGCCGGCCCACCGCACAGCTGATCACTCCCGGGAAACCGACCTCCGCGACGGTATCGATCCCGTCTATGTCCGTCATCGGCGATTTCGCGTTCCCAAAGGCCCTGGTCTTGGCGAGAGTTGGTCCCGTTCAGGAGCGGCCGGCCCTGCCACCCCCACTTTTCTGTTGCCTGGAGTTGAACAGTGATGCGCAGCGCGTTGCAGGCGCTACGGGCAGGACACGTCTTCGACGGCTCGGACGTCCACGGGCCGGCCATGGTGCTGGTCGAGGACGGGGTCGTCCATGACGTGGACTACACCGGAGCCGCTCCCCCCGAGCATGCCGATGTCACGGACTTCGGGCCGGACAGCTGGCTGCTGCCCGGGCTGATCGACGCGCACGTGCATCTGTGCTGGGACGGCAGCGGGGACGCCGTGGCGCATGTGACGGAGGACCACCGCGAGACGGTGCTGGAGACCGCGCGTGCCTCGGCGGCGACCACGCTGTCGACGGGCGTCACGACCGTCCGGGACCTCGGCGACCGCGGATACCTCACGCTCGAGCTGCGGGAGCGGGTGCCGCCGGCGGAGCGGCCCGACATCGTCGCCGCGGGCCCGCCGATCACCACCCGCGGCGGCCACTGCCACTTCCTCGGCGGCGAGGCCGAGGGGCTGGACGCGCTGCCGGCCGCGGTGTGGGAGCGGGCCGCGCGCGGCTGCGACGTGGTCAAGGTGATGGCCGGCGGCGGCGAAATGACGCCCGGCTCCAGTGCCCTGGACCAGCAGTACGAGCAGTCCGAACTGCGGCTCGTGGTCGACGAGGCGCACCGGCTCGGTCTCCGTACGGCCGCCCACGCCCACTCCGCCGAGTCGATCGCAGACGCGGTCGACGCCGGCTTCGACACGATCGAGCACTTCTCCTTCCTCACCCCCGAAGGCGTCGACCTGCGCCAGGACGTGCTGGACGAGGTCGTGCGGCGCGGCACTCCGTCGCCAAGATCCTCGCCTCGGGTGTCCGGGTCGTTCCCGGGACCGACGTCGGCAGTACTCGGCAGCTCCCCGA
Source organism: Streptomyces sp. NPDC006140 (assembly GCF_040628815.1). Lineage (NCBI taxonomy): Bacteria > Bacillati > Actinomycetota > Actinomycetes > Kitasatosporales > Streptomycetaceae > Streptomyces > Streptomyces sp. NPDC006140. The sequence goes on from NZ_JBEXTS010000005.1 coordinate 406,718, forward strand.
TCGACACCGTCTCCGCGGTCACCGACATCAGCGCGGTGTACCGGGCGGGCCACCGAGTCCGCTGAGCACCCTCCTCCCCCTCCCCCCCCCACGGAACCGACAGGAAGCACACAGCGCAGATGACCAGAACCGCACGGGCCGGACGCAGAGCAGCCCAACTCGCCGCTACCTCACTGGCGTTCCTCCTCGGCGCGCCAGGCGTGGCCGCCGCCGCATCACCGAGCAGCGGCGCCAAGGACGACACCACGTACTACATCTCGATCGGCGACTCCCTGGCCACCGGCTACCAGCCGGACGTCGACAAGGACACGCACGTCGCCTACACCGACCAGCTCTACGCGCGGCTCAAGCAGCGCGTCCCCGGACTGAAGCACATACGCCTCGGCTGCACCGGTGAGACCACCGAGTCGCTGATCAAGGGCGGAACGTGCGACTACTCGCACGCCACATCCCAACTGGACGCCGCCTTGCAGGCCATGGCCCAGCACCGCGGCAAGGTCGCCTACGTGACCCTCAGCGTGGGCGCGAACGACATCCAGAGGTGCGTCAGCCCGGCCGGCACCCTCGACGGGACGTGCCTGAACAGCGCGAGCCGGACCATGGGGAAGAACCTCGCCCGGATCACGGGTGCGCTCCGCAAGGCGGGCACGACGAACACCCGGTTCGTGGGCTCGACCTACTACAACCCGTTCCTCGCGTCCTGGCTCCTGGGCGCCGCGGGACAGCAGGCCGCCAAGGAGTCGGCACCGCTGATCAAGGCCGGCAACTCGGGGATCACCCAGGTGTACGAGTCCACCGGTTTCAAGGTGGCGGACGTGGCCGGGGCCTTCTCCTCGGACGACTTCACCACCCAGGTGAACATGCCCGGCGCGGGCGAGGTGCCGGCGAACGTGGCCAAGATCTGTCAGCTGACCTGGGCGTGCACGCAGAAGGACCCCCACCCCAACGCCGACGGCCACAAAGTGATCGCGGGCGCGTTCGCGGCGGTGCTCGCCAAGACCGCCGCGCCCGGTGCGGGCGCGTCCCCGGCCCCCAGCGGATCAGCCACACCCCAGCCCGGTACGGGCACGGGGGCGAACCACCCGACCACGAACGGGGATCTCGCCGAGACCGGCGCGTCGAGCAGCACTCCCGTTCTCGCGGGTGTCGGTCTCGCGGTCGCGGCGGCCGGCGTGGCCGCGGTCTCCTACGCGCGCAGGCGCCGTACCGGTGAAGGGAACTGACGGCTCATCAGTAGAAGCACTCGGGCAGCAGGCCGCTCACGGCATCGCGGGCGGCCTGCTCGGCGCGGTCACGATCGTCAGTGGGCTGCCGTAACCGGTTCCCCGGCCTCCGTGTCCGCTTCCGTTGCCGTGTCGGCGGGGGCGGCCGCGATCGCCGGGACGTGCCGCAGCAGCGTCGTCACCAGGACGGCCGTCACGAGGGTGAGAGCCGCACTCACGGTGGCCGCCGTCTGCAGCCCTGTGGTGAAGGCGTCCTTCGCTGTGGCCAGCAGCGAGGCGCCGTCCGGGAGGCGTTCGGCAGCGGCGATCGCGGCGCCCACGGTGTCCTTGGCCTCGGCGGGTGCGTCGTCGGGGATCTCTCCGCGGTAGGCCGCGACCGCGAGGGTGCCGGTGATCGCGATACCCAGGGCGAGGCCCAGGTCGTATGCCGTCTGACCGGTCGCCGCGGCGGCACCCGCCTTCTCCGCGGGCGCGGCGCCGACCGCCAGGGCCGTGCCGAGGACGCTGATCGGGGCGACCCCGAACATGATCACGGTCAGCCCCAGCGAGGCGGTCAGGACGCCCTCGGACAGGGCGATCGCCGCGTAACCGGTGAGGGAGAGCAGCAGGCCGCCTGCCAGGACGTACGCCGGACGGAACCGGCGGGCGAGGACCGGGGTGAGCTGGGAGCCGGCGATCAGCCCCGCGGCTCCGGGCAACAGCCACAGCCCGGCCTCCAACGGCGACTGTCCCGCCACGGCCTGCAGATACTGCGGGACGAGATACTCGACGCCGTTGAGGGCCGTCATCCCGATCAGCAGGGTGAGCAGCGCCCCCGTGAAGGCCCGGTCGTGAAAGAGCCGCAGGTCCAGCAGCGGCGTGACCAGCCGGTTCTGCCGGCGTACGAACGCGGCGGTGCAGACCGCCCCGGCCGCGAAGGCGACGGCGGGCTGCCAGGCGGGGGAACCCGAGGCCAGGCTCTTGATGGCGTACACCACGGGCAGCACGGCCAGCAGGAACAGGGCGACGCTCGCCAGGTCCAGCCGCCCCGGGGCCGGGTCACGGTACTCGGGCAGCAGCGCCCGGGCCGTGACCAGTGCGAGCAGCATGACGGGTACGCCCATGAGGAAGACCGATCCCCACCACCAGCTCGCCAGCATCACCCCCCCGATGACCGGTCCGAGGGCCAGGCCGACGGAGAGCGCGGTCACCCACATCGCGATGGCCGTCGCGCGCTGGCGCGGGTCGGTGAACATGTGGCTGATCAGGGAGAGCGTGGACGGAAGCACGGCCGCGCCGGCGATGCCGAGAAGCGCTCGGGCCGTGATCAGCACCTCCGGGCTCGGGGCGTACGCGGCGATCAGCGAAGCCACGATGAATCCGGCCGAGCCGGCCATCAGCAGCTTGCGGCGGCCGATGCGGTCGCCGAGCGTGCCCATGATCACCAGGGTGCCGGCGGTCAGGAACCCGTAGATGTCGGTGGTCCAGAGGAGTTGGGCGCTGCTGGGCCGCAGATCGGCGGCGAGATAGGGCGTGGCCAGCCACAGCACGCCCAGGTCGGCGGTCATCAGGGTCACGGGGAGCAGCAGGGTGGCGAGCCCGAGCCACTGCCGGGCGCCTGCCCTCTCGGGGGCCGGGGTTGCGATGTCGATGGTCATGGGTGTCTCCGGTCTTCTCCCGTGGGTGAGGCGGCTGGTCAGATGCCGAGGCCGGAGCCTCCGCTCACGTCGATGTTCTGGCCGGTCACCCAGCGGGCGTCGGCGGAGGCGAGGAAGGAGACGACGTCGGCGACGTCGTCGGGCTGGCCGACCCGGTCGAAGACGGAGAAGCCGGCGGCGTGTGCCTTGGCCGCGGGGTCGGCCATCCAGGGGTGGATGTCGGTCTCGATGGTGCCCGGGGAGACGGCGTTGACGGTGATGCCCCGGGAGCCGAGGGTCTGCGCCAGGGTGAGGGTCAGCACCTCGACGGCGCCCTTGGAGGCGGCGTAGGAGGTCATGCCGGGGAAGGCGACCTTGGTGACGCCGGAGGACACGTTGATGATCCGGCCGCCGTCGCGCAGGCGTTCCAGGCCCTTCTGGATGATGAAGAAGGGGGCCTTGGCGTTGACCGCGAAGACCTTGTCGTAGTCGGCCTCGGAGACCTCGTGGATCAGGCCGGGACCGGCGATGCCCGCGTTGTTGACCAGGATGTCGAGGCCGTCCGCGTGCGCGTCGAACGCCCGCCACAGGGCGTCCGCGTCGCCGGGGACGCCCAGTTCGGCACGGACGGTGAACGCGGTGCCGCCGGCGGCCTCGATGGTGGCCACGGTCTCCTTGGCGGCCGCCTCGTTGGTCGCGTAGTGGACGCCGACCCGCGCTCCCTCGGAGGCCAGGCGCAGGGCGATGGCACGGCCGATGCCGCGGCTGGCGCCGGTGACGAGAGCGGTGGTGCCGGTGAGCTTGCTCATGGTGGGTCCCCTTGTACGGACTCGGTGACTCGCTGCTGTCGGGGAACACCGTCGGACGCGGTGCTTCGGATCGGGCTCGGGCGGTGTTACGGCCGCGTTCGGGCCGGGGTTCCGGCGCCCCCCCTCGGGGCGGTGTCGGACGGATGCGGCGGGCGGTCGGGGGACCTTTTGTCGAACGCTCGTCCGCGCGGCACGGGTTACCGTGACGCCATGCGATTCGGGGTGCTGGGGGAGACGGCCGTCTGGACCGATGCCGGGCAGCCCGTCCGTGTTCCGGAACTCAAGGTGCGGGCCCTGCTCGCGTCCCTGCTGGTAGACCCGGGGCGGCCCGTGGCCGTGCACCGGCTGATCGACGACCTGTGGGGCGACGAGCCGCCCGGCAACCCGGCCAGGGCACTTCAGGCCAAGGTCTCCCAACTGCGCCGCGTCCTGGAGGAGGCCGAGCCGGGCGGACGCGGACTGGTGGTGTCCCGGGCACCCGGCTATCAGCTGACCGTGGCGGAAGGAGCCCTCGACGCGGACCGGTTCGCCGCGCTGGTGGCCCGGGCCAGGACCGAGCAGGACACGCGCTTACGGGCGGGGCTCCTCACCGACGCGCTCGCCGTGTGGCGGGGGCCGGCGTTCGCGGACTTCTCCGAGGAGACGTTCACCCGGGCCGCTGTGAACCGGCTGGAGGAGGACCGGCTCGCCGCCCTGGAAGACCACGCCGAGGCCCGGCTCGACAGTGGTGAGCACACCGAACTGGCCGGTGAACTGGCGGAGCTGGTCGGGCGGTACCCCCTGCGGGAGCGGCTGCGGTCGGTGCAGTTGCGGGCGCTGTACCGGTCCGGGCGGCAGAGCGAGGCGCTCGCCGGATACGAGGAGCTGCGGACCCGGCTGGCGGAGGAGCTGGGTCTCGACCCGAGCCCCGAACTGGCCGGGCTGCAGCGGGCGATGCTCCGGCAGGACCCGGAGCTGGGCCCTCCCCGCCGGCCCCCTGCTCCCGTCCGTGCCAGGACGAACATCCTCGCCCCGTTCAGCGGTCTCATCGGCCGGGAAGGCGAGGTCGCCGACGTACGCGAACTCCTCGGGACCCGGCGGCTGGTCACCCTCACCGGCCCCGGCGGCGTCGGCAAGACCCGGCTCGCCGTCGCCGTGGCCGAGCGGCTGAAGGGCAGCTTCCCGGACGGGGAATGGCTGGTCGAACTCGCCGGATCCGGTGGTGACCTGGCCGACGTCGTCGCGGCCGCCCTGCAGTTGCGGGACGACGGGGTCTGGGGCGTACGACCCGAGGGGGAGGGGCCGCTCGACGCGGCGGACCGGCTCGCCGAGGTCTTGCGGGACAAGCGGATGCTGCTCGTCCTCGACAACTGCGAGCAGGTGATCGACGAGGTCGCGGCACTGGCGGAGCTGCTGCTGCGGTCGGCTCCCGGGCTGGTGCTGCTGACGACCAGCCAGGAGCCCTTGGCGCTGGCCGGGGAGACCCTGTGGGCCGTCCCGCCGCTCGCGCCGCAGGACGCGGTCGAGCTGTTCTCGGCACGGGCCGCGGCCGCCTCTCCCGGCTTTGTGCTCGGTCCGGCGAGCGCGGACGCGGTCGCCGCCATCTGCCGTCGGCTGGACGGGATTCCGCTGGCCCTGGAGCTGGCCGCGACCCGGGTGCGGGCGCTCGGCGTGCACCGCTTGCTGGAGCGGCTGGACGACCGGTTCCGGCTGCTCAGCGCCGGGCAGCGAGGTGCGCCCGCCCGCCAGCAGACGCTGCGCGCGATGATCGACTGGAGCTGGGAGCTGCTGAGCGAGCCCGAACGGGCCGTGCTGCGGCGGCTCGCCGTGGCCGCCGAGGGGTGCACGCTGGAGGCGGCCGAGGAGGTGTGCGCGGGCGACGGGGTCGACGCCGGGGACGTACTGAACCTGCTGGCGCGGCTGGTGGACCGGTCGCTCGTGGTCGCCGCCGACGCGGCCGAGGGCCCCCGGTACCGGCTGCTGGAGTCCGTCTGGGCGTACTGCGTCGAGCGGATGCGGGAAACGGACGAGACGGAGCCGGTACGAAGACGGCATCTCGCGTACTGCACACGGCTCGCCGAGACCGCGGAGCCCGAACTGCGGGGACACGAACAGGGGGCGTGGCTGGCGCGGCTGGACACCGAGAGCGCGAATCTGCGCGCGGCCCTGGACGGTGCGGTCGAGCGGGGCGAGACGGAACACGCGCTCCGGCTCGTCCACGCGCTCTCCTGGTACTGGATCCTGCGCGGCCGGCTCGGCGAGGCCCGGCGCTCGCTCACCGCGGCGCTCGCGCTGCCCGGCGGTGACGCGGCACTGCGGGCGAAGGCCGGCGCGTGGCAGACCGGCATCGCCATCCTGACCGGCGACGGGACCGACCGTGCCGCCCGGATCGAGGCGGCTCTCCAGGCATGCCAACAGGTCGGTGACCCGGCGGGGACGGCGTGGGCGCGGTGGTTCCTGGCGCACGCGCTCTGCGGAACGGGGGATGTCCCGCAGGGCGAGGCGCTCACCGAGGCGTCACTGGAGGGCTTCCGGGCGCTCGGTGAGCGCTGGGGCGAGGCGGCCGCGCTGGCGGACCGGTCCGTGCAGCGGCTGTTGCGGGGCGATCTGGCCGGTGCGCGGGAGGACGCGGGGCGCAGCACGGAGCTTTTCGGGGACGTCGGGGACGCCTGCGGGCAGTTGTGGTCGGTGTACCCGCTGGCGTCGGTCGCCGAGATCCACGGCGACTACGAGCGGGCGGCCCGGCTGCGACAGGCCGGGCTGGACACCGCCGAGACGTTCGGCCTCTCCACCCAGGCCGCGGACCTGCTGTCCGGGCTCGGACGGACGGCGCTGCTCACCGGCGACCTCGGCAGGGCACGGGAGTACCACGAGCGGTCCCGGCGCCTCGCCGCCGAACTGGGCTTCCGCGCGGGCGAGATCAACGCGGAGCTGGGGCTCGGTCTCGGCGCGCGCCGCGAGGGGCTCCTCGACGAGGCGGAGGTCCGGATGCGCACGGTCCTGCACTGGCACCGCCAGGTCGGTCTCGACGGGGCGAACGCGCTGATCCTGGCCGAGCTGGGCTTCATCGCGGAGCTGCGCGGCGACGCGCACAGTGCGCTGGCCCGCCATGAGGAGGGCTACGAAACGGCCCTCACCACCGGCGACCCCCGGGCGGTCGCCCTCGCCCTGGAGGGCCTCGCCGCCGCTCACGCCCTCGCGGACGGCCCCGGGACGGCGGCGCTGCTTCTCGGCGCCGCGTCCGCCGCCCGTGCCGCCACGGGGGCGCCGCTCCCGGCCGCGGAGCGACTGGACGTCGACCGCACCACCGCGGCGGCGACCGCCGCGCTCGGGGCGGCGGTGTTCGCGGACGCCTTCACGAAGGGGGAGGCGCTGTCGCCGGAGGCAGCACACGCGCAGGCGCGGTCGTCGCGGACCCTGGCCGGCCACCAGCAGGCCGCCCGCGGAACGGACCCGGAGAACGAGGGCTGACGCCGTCGGTTCTCGTCACCCGGGGTTTTCGCGCTTGTGCGCATGGAAGCGGGCCTTCTTCTCGCGGTTCCCGCACGTGTTCATCTCGCACCACTTGCGGGTGCGACTCCGGCTGGTGTCGAAGAAGGCCGCTCGGCAGGTCGGCGAGGCGCACAACGCCAGCCTCCCGTCGCGTTCGCCCGCGATGATGCTGATCGCGTCGGCGGCGATGACGCCCAAGGCGTCCTCCACGGCGGAAGCCGAGCCAAGTCGCCATTGCCGGTGGCCCTCGGGCGTCAGGACGGCCGCGGCCCGGCCCTGGGTGCTGCAGTCGTTGATGACCTGGACAGCGGACGCAGGGAGCGGGTCTCGGCGGGCGGCCGCTGTCGCGGCGGCGTGAATGGCTTCCCTCAGCTCCCGGGCGCGTTCGAGCTGGGCGGTGGTGCAGGACTCCACGGCGAGGCCGCTCACCGCGAGCCAGTCGACGAGTCGGTTCGGCGTGGGAATGCGTTCCACGGCGTCGCCGCAACGCTCCGTCAGGGTCGCCGTGAAGCTGGTCGCCAGCACCTTGCCGAGACGGAATTCGGGGAACCGAGTACGCATGGAACCACCTTAGCCGGTTGCGCGCCGACGGCGAGGCCTGTTAGAACCGTCATAGCTGGTTCCAGCAACCCCCGAGCCGGTTCACCCGATGGCCAGGAGGTCCCATGCCCACCCACACGTGCGTCAGCGACGTGCAGGCATTCGAAGCCCACGCGACCGACGCCGACCTCGACGACCTGCGCGCGCGACTGGCCGCGGCGCGGCTGCCGGAAACGGAGACGGTCCACCGCGCCGCGCCCGGCCCACGCCGATGGGAACAGGGCGTTCCGCTGGCCGACCTCATGGACGTCGCGCACTACTGGCGCACCGGGTACGAATGGCGGTCGTTCGAAGCGCGCCTCGACCGGATCGGCCAGTTCCGCACGACCATCGACGGTCTGGGAATCCACTTCCTGCACCGCCGGTCCACCCGCGCGGACGCCACCCCGCTGATCCTGACGCACGGCTGGCCGGGCAGCGTCGCCGAGTTCGCCCATGTCATCGACGAACTGGCCGATCCGAAGGACGCGGACGCACCGGCGTTCCACGTCGTGGCCCCGTCGCTGCCGGGCTTCGGTTACAGCGACAAGCCCGCCACCACGGGCTGGGGGACCCGAAAGATCGCCGCCGCCTGGGTGGAACTGATGGCACGGCTCGGCTACAGCAGGTTCGCGGCCCACGGCGGCGACTGGGGAGGCGTGATCACCACGATCCTCGGCGGCAGCTTCCCGGAGCACGTCCTCGGCATCCACACCACGCTCGCGCAGGCACCACCCGGGCTGAGCACGGACGGGCTGACGGCGGCCGAGCGCCAATGGACCGAGGAAACCCACGATTTCTGGCACCATCGCGCGGCGTACGCGAAGCAGCAGGCGACCCGGCCGCAGACCATCGGCTACTCGCTCGTCGACTCACCGGTCGGTCTTCTCGCCTGGATCCTCGACAAGTTCGCCGAGTGGACGGACACCGAGGACAGCCCGTTCGAGACGATCTCCAGGGACCGGGTGCTCGACAACGTCACCCTGTACTGGCTGACGCGGACCGGCGCCTCGTCGGCCCGCATCTACTACGAAAGCCATCTCTCGCTCGACCCCGACCTCCGCGTCGACGTCCCGTCGGCCGTCACCGTGTATCCCCGCGACATCGAGAAGTATCCGCGCCCCTGGGCCCGGGAGCGGTTCCGGCAGATCGTCCGGTGGAGGGAACCGGAAACCGGGGGGCATTTCCCGTCGCTGGAGGTCCCCGAGTATTTCGTCAGGGATCTGCGGGAGGGCCTCGCGGCGGTGCTGGCCGCCGGCGGCAGCCGGTCCTGACCGTTCCGCCGGAGGCCTCGCTCCCGACCGGTCTCAGACGTCGAGACTCATCGGCGCGCCCTGGGCGAAGACGATTTCGAGGCGGAGCCGCGTGATGCGCCAACCGTCCTCGGTTCGACGGGCGACGGCGTGATACCTGCCACCGGCGTCCTCATGCGCCGTCGGCTCCGACGGCTTCGGGAGGTGGTAGGCGACCTGGTAGGTGACGATCCTTGCCTCGTCCTCGTCGAGGTCGATGTAGATCTGCCCCATGTGGTGGAACGTCGCCCCGTAGCGGGTCGCCAGATCGCGCTTGGGTCCGTCGATGATCGCCTGTCGGCCACGACGGACCTGTCCCCCGATCTCCACCTCGGCGTCCTCGGTGAACAGCGCACCGAAGCCGTCGAAATCCCGTTCGTCGAGTGCTCGCGGCAGCGCCTGCATCAGCTTCCGCAGCTCCGACTCGTCCAGCAGTCGCTGCACCGTCGCGTTGTCCATGTCGTCGTTCCTTTCGCCGGCAGCCGGTCTCATGAGTGATGGGCGGTGGGGGCTAGGGGGTGTCCGCACAGTCGCGTCGTTCGCCCGGAGGGCGGGCCCTGCGGCGTCATGGGGGTCCCCCCTGCTCGAAGAGCTTGGGGGAGCGTGCCAGGCGTCGCGGGGCAGGCGGGACTTTGCGGACACCCCCTAGGGCCCGGTCGCGATGATGTGCGCGACGGCTTCGTCGTCCATGAACCCCTCCGGGCCTCGGCCGGCCGGGGCTTTGGCGCGTGCGACGGACGCCCGCAGTACGGTGCGCGCCCTATCGACGCGCCGGGCGTGGAATTCCGCCCAGAGGCGCTCGTCCACGCAGGACCTGCCCGTCAGTAATTCGGCGAGTACCAAGGCGTCTTCGAGGCCCTGCGCCGCCCCTTGCGCGAAGGTGGGCGGGCTGTTGTGCGCGGCGTCGCCGATGACGACGATCCGGCCCCGGTTCCACGGTGCATCCGCCAGGTAGGCGTCCTGCAGCATGGGCCGCAGCGAACCGCGGTCGAAAGTCCGCCTCACCTCGTCCCACGGCCCGTGGAACCCGTCCATGATCCCCAAGACCCGGTCGACCGCGGCGTCCGCACTCAGGCTTGCCCAGTTGGGCAGTGCGGTGGCGCTGTCGCCCACAAAGCCGTACAGGACGTCCTTTCCGATGGGGAGAAGTCCTCCGACTCCGCTGCCGTGAATCTGGTCGAGATCGTCGACGCCGTCGACGGGAGGTCCGAGGAAACGCCAGATGATCGCGTTGATGGTGATGCGCTCGCCGGTGATGCCGGCCGCGTCGCGTACCGCCGAGCCCACCCCGTCTGCGCCGATGACCAGGTCGTAGTCACCGTGGGAGCCGTCCGTCAGCTCGACCCGGACGCTGTCCCCCTGTTGGTGCAGGGAGCGGAAGGTGCAGCCGAGTCGCAGCTTGACGCCCGCCTCGTCGAGGCGTTCCTGCAGGAACCGCGCGAATCGCGGACGGGAGATCGCCGCCGCTCCCGGCACGGCGGCGTCCGTGGCCGCACGCGGGAACGGTTCTCGCATCACCACGGATCCCTCAGCATCAGCGCGACGGATCGTGAAGGTGTTCAGTACATGCCCTGCCTCTGTCACCCGGCTGAACAGGCCGGCCTTTTTGATCACTCGCAACGCGTTGTTCTGCAACAGCAGTCCGGCGCCCACGGCGGTGATGGCCTCACGCTTCTCGACCACATCGACGGCGACACCCCCGTCCGCCAACAGGGCGGCGACGGTGAGGCCGACGGGACCGGCGCCGATCACGAGTACATGCTGCACAGCAGGCACGAAATTACCTTCCGTCTCTCACTTCTTGATCTTGGGCCTCAGTCTGGGCGCCGCGAGGTATCAACTCAACAGCAATCTCGTGATGCTCACTATTGATGCCATCTATAGTGAGGGGGTGGGGAAGTCACGTCGTCTCGCCGATATCGATCTCAATCTGCTGGTGGCGCTCGAGGCGCTGCTGTCGGAACGCAATGTCTCGCGCGCCGCGAGCAAACTGGGCCGCTCGCAACCGACGCTGAGCGCGGCGCTCGGCAGACTGCGCCGCCTCTTCGACGACGAATTGCTCGTGCGGCAACGAGGTTCCTACCGGTTGACGCCGTTCGCGGCGGACATCCATCCAGCTGTCGTCAGCGCCCTGGAAGAGGTCGGGAAAGTGCTGGGTGTTCCGGCTGGATTCGACCCGGAAACCTCACGCCGCGAGTTCACCGTCATGACATCCGACTACGTCCTGCACGTCCTGGGCGGACCGCTGCTCACATCACTGATGGAGCGGGCCCCGGCAGTGAAACTCCAACTGCTGAACGCACCCAGGGTCGACGCGGACCGCGCCGGTGAACTCCTGCGCGAGACCGACGGTTTGATCGTGCCGCCCGGGATCCTGGGCATGACGTCCAATGCGGAGATTTTCACCGACAGGTGGGTGGGCGTGGCCGATCGCGACAATGCCGCCGTGGACGGATCCCTGGACGAATCCGCCTTGCGGGAGCTGCGCTGGGTCCGCAGCTACCGGGAGCAGTTCGAAGTGGTGGTGGGCGACCCGGCCTGGAGCAGTTTCTGGCTGGGCGACCGCGGCATGTTCGTGGTGGAGAGCATGACGTCACTGCCAGGAATCATCGCTGGCACGGAACTCGTCGCCGTCGTTCCTTCCCGGCTCGCCGACACGACGCCGCTTCCCCTCAAGACCTTCTCGCTGCCCCGCCCGCTGCCGCAACTCGCCGAACATTTCTGGTGGGATGCGGCGCGGGAAAGCGACCCGGGGCATAAGTGGCTGCGCGGCCTGCTCGCGGAATGCGCAGCGGCACTCCCTCCGGAAACGTAGGGCCGGTCGCGAACGACGCCATGATCGTGACGGCGACGAGCGCGGCCATGGGGACGTCGGAGACGACCAGGGCCGGACCAGGCGGCTCCGGTCATCCCGGCCCGGCCTGTTCCTGCACCCGCTCCAGGACCTGCTGCGCGGAACTCGACCCGCTGAAGAGGGCGGGGCCGTGCTGGTTGAGCAGGTGGTTGACCCGGTCCCAGTGTTTCGTCGTACGCAGCGGAACCGCCGTGGCGTTGGCGGCTTCGAGGACCTCGCGGGCACCGGCGAGGCGGGCGTTCTCGTACCAGGCGTGCTGCGCCGACTCCCGTGAGGGATAGGCACGTCCCACCCCGCCGAGCCACTCCAGCTGCTTCCGGGCGGTCATCAGCGTGATCGCCTTGAACGCCCGCTCCGGGTCCGGGCAGGACTTGGAGATGCCGAACCCGGAACCGGCGGAGTACGTCCGGCTGCCGCCCGGGCCGGCGGGAATCGTGGTCAGGCCCACCTGGAAGCCGGCCTGGTTCTTCAGGTTCAGCAGCGCCCACGGGCCGCTGGCCGCCATGGCCACGTCGCCGCTGAGGAACTGCGTCTCGGCGAAGGCAGGATCGGCCCGGGGCAGACGGGGGGCGACCCTCTTCCTGGCCGCCAGGTCGGCGTACCACTGCACGCCCTCGGTCATGGCGGGGGTGGTGAGCCGCAGTCTGCCCGCCCCGTCGGTGGGCCGCGCCCCGGACTTGGTCAGCACCATGGGCCACATCCACACGTCCTGCGGCGCCGCCACGAAGCCGTACGTCCGCTCCCCGGTCAGCTCACGGGCGACCGACTCGAACTCGGCCAGGGTCCACCCCGGCTCGGGCTCGGGCACGCCCGCGCTGCGGAACATGTGCTTGTTGTACGTGAGGATCACCGGGCCGACGTCGTACGGCAGCGCGTACTGCTTCCCGTCGGCGCTCAGCCCCTCCATGACGGATTTGTCGAAGTCCGTCACATCGAACCCGGTCCTGGCGATCAGGTCGTCGAGCGGCAGCATGCCCTGGGTGTGGCCCGCGGTGCGGAGCGACTGCATGGAGACGACGCAGGGCGCGTCGCCCCTGGCGAAACGGCTGCCGAGCTTGGCGAAGTAGGCGTCGAAGGACGAGGTCTCGAGCCGGAGCGTGATCTGCGGGTCCTCGCGGGACACCCGCTCCGCGAGTTCGTGCCAGACCTGCTGTTCCTCGCCGCCGCTGGCCCACATCGACCAGGTCAGGGGCTCGGAGCCGCCGTCATCGGCGCCGCACGCCATGACCAGCGTCCCGGCCAGCGCCAGGGCGACGGCTGCCCTCAGTGCTCTGCGCGGCCTTGCCATGACAAGTCCATATGTCTCTTTTGGCGGCGATACGCGCGCATTATTACATAAGTCGCATGCGTCCGCCTGTCGCCGCCGCACTCCGGGCCGGGCCGCCCGTCAGTCGTACTCGGGCTGCCACATGGCGTCCTGGACCTGCTGGATCACGTCGTCGAGGCGGGCCCGGGCGACGCCCTCCTCGGCGGCGCGGCGGGCGACGGCCGCGGCGACCACGGCCGAGGAGGCGCGCAGGTTCTCCACCTCCGGCAGCAGGGCGGCGCCGGGCCCCGACAGGTCGGCGAGGCCGGCAACGGCTTCCGCCGCGGCCTGGAGCATGCCGTCGGTGACCCGCTCGGCGCCCGCCACCACGGCGCCCAGCCCCAGCCCGGGGTAGACGAGGGCGTTGTTGGCCTGGCCGATGACGTACGTCGTGCCGTCCAGCTCCACCGGAGGCACCGGGATGCCGGTGGCGACCAGGGCCTTGCCGCCGGTCCACCGCAGTACGTCCTCTGGCATGGCCTCGATCTTCTCCGTGGGGTTGGACAGCGGCAGCACGACCGGCCGGTCCACGTGGCCGGCCATCGCGCGGACCACGTCCTCGGTGAAGGCCCCGTGCCGGGTGGAGGTCCCCACCAGTACGGTCGGGTGGACGTGCTCCACCACGCCCGGCAGGTCGGCCGGCCTGTCGTCGGGCCACTCGTCGTCGGGGCGCGCGTACGGCTGCTGGTAGTCGCGCAGTCCCTCGGTGGACTGGCGCAGCAGGCCCTGGCGGTCCAGGCACCAGATGCGGCGGGTGGCCTCCTCGCGGTCCAGGCCGTCGCGGACCATGGCGTCGCGCAGCTGGTCGGCGATGCCCACGCCCGCCGTCCCGGCGCCGAAGACCACGATCCGCTGGTCCCGCATGGGCGTGCCGGTGACCCGTGCGGCGTTCATGACGCAGGCCAGGGTGATCGCGCCGGTGCCCTGCATGTCGTCGTTGAAGGTGCACAGCTTCTCGCCGTACTGCTGGAGGATGCGGCGGCCGTTGCCGGGGCCGAAGTCCTCCCAGTGCAGCAGCGCGTGCGGGAACAGCTCGCCCACCGCCTCCACGAAGGCGGCGACGAACGAGTCGTACGCCTCGCCGCGCACCCGGCTGTGCCGGTTGCCGACGTAGAGCGGGTCGTTGAGCAGCGCCTGGTTGTCGGTGCCGACGTCGAGCATCACCGGAACGGCCCGCCCCGGGTGGAGGCCCGCCGCGGCGGTGTAGACCGCCAGCTTGCCGACCGAGAGCTGCATGCCGCCGACGCCCCAGTCGCCGATGCCGAGGAGCTGCTCGGCATCGGTGGCGACCAGCAGGTCGACGTCGTCGGGGCCCAGGCCCAGCGCCTGGAACGCCGGGCGGATGTCCTGGGGGCGGTCGACGGACAGGTAGACACCGCGCGGCCGCCGGTACTCGTGGCTGTAGTGCTTGACCGCCTCACCCACGGTCGGGTCGTACACGATCGGCAGCAGTTCGGTGAGGTGGTCGGTGAGCAGCCGGAAGTAGAGGACCTCGTTGCGGTCGTGGAGCTGCTCCAGGTAGACGTTCTTCGCCAGGTCGTCGGGCTGCGCCCGCAGTTGCTCCCAGGCGCGGCGGGCCTGGAGTTCCAGGGAGAGCACCGCGGGCGGCAGCGCGCCGACCAGGCCGTGGCGCTCCCGCTCCTCCTGGGTGAAGGCGACGCCCTTGTTGGTCAGCGGGTCCGTGAGCAGCACGCGACCGCGCGGTTCCGCACGGTCGGTGTGGCGTTTTCCCTGTTCCTGTGCGCGATTCCGGGGCGGGACCATCGGGTCTCCTTACGTCGGGCGCTTGCCGTCAGGACTCGTTTGTCCCTGGGCGCCCGGGTAACCCGCGACAGGGCAGGGGCACCGTCGCCCTCGCTTTTTGCCGCATTTTTTGAACGCATGAAAACCGCTTTTGCACGCAAGAAAACCGCGCGAGGTACTTCCCCATGCACAAGCCCGCACAGCAGCAGCACCCTCCCGGTACCGAGGCGGCCCTGCGGCCGCGGGCCGACCACGGTGAGCAGAGCTACCGCGGATCGGGCCGGCTGGCCGGGAAGGCGGCCGTGATCACCGGCGGCGACAGCGGCATCGGCAAGGCCGTCGCGATCGCCTACGCCCGGGAGGGCGCCGATGTCGTCCTGTCGTACCTGGAGGAGGAGGGCGACGACGCCCGTGACACGGCGCGCTGGGTGGAGGAGGCCGGCCGCAAGGCGGTGCTGGTGCCGGGCGACCTGTCCGATCCCGCGCACTGCCGGGAGGTGGTGGCCCGGGCCGTCGAGGTGTTCGGCCGGATCGACGTCCTGGTGAGCAACGCGGCGTTCCAGATGTTCCGCGACTCGATCGAGGAGGTCCCCGACGAGGAGTGGGACCACACCCTGGCGACCAACCTCGGCGCCATGTTCCACCTCTGCAAGGCGGCGGTGCCGCACATGAAGCCGGGCGCGTCGATCATCGCGTCCAGTTCGGTGAACTCCGACTCGCCGCCGCCGGGGCTGCTGGCGTACAACGCGACGAAGGCGGGCCTGGCCAACATGGTCGGTTCGCTGTCCCAGTCGCTCGCCGAGCGGGGCATCCGGGTCAACAGCGTCGCCCCCGGACCCATCTGGACGCCGCTGATCCCCGCCACGATGCCGCCCGAGCAGGTCGAGGACTTCGGTGGCGACCAGTCGCCGCTGGGCCGGGCCGGACAGCCCGCCGAAGTCGCCCCGGTGTACGTCATGCTCGCCTCGGACGAGGCCGCGTACGTCTCGGGCGCGCGCATCGCCGTCACCGGCGGCCAGCCCATCCTCTGACATCCCGCCCTCTGACATCCCGCCCTCTGACTCGTCGTCAGGAATCAGGAGTGAGCGTGGACTGGTATCCCTTGCGGCTGACCACCCCGGTCAAGCAGCACGTCTTCGGCGGCCGGGTCCTCGCCGGACGGCTGGGCCGTACCGGCCTGCCCGACGGTCCGGTCGCCGAGACCTGGGAGGTCAGCGACGTGGACGGCGAGGGGGCACGCGTCGCGGACGGCTCGCTGGCCGGCCACACCCTGCGCCGACTGGTCGAGGAGCACCCCGACGAGCTCATGGGGCGCGGGTGGCGCGGCCCGCGCTTCCCGGTGCTGACCAAGTTCATCGACGGCACCGGGACCCTCCCGGTCCATCTGCACGCCGACGACGACACCGCACGCCGGCTGGAGGGCGAGCCCCACGGCAAGACCGAGGCGTGGCACGTCCTCGACGCGGCCCCGGGAGCCACCGCGCTGGTGGGCACGAAACCCGGTGTGGACCGGGACACGCTGCACCGGGCCCTGCTCGCCCAGGACTTCGACGCGGTCCTGCGCCGGCTTCCGGTGCGGGCCGGGCAGACGGTCTACGTCCCCGGCGGCACCCTGCACAGTTTCGGCCCCGGCACCCTGGTCTACGAGATCGAGCAGACCTCCGACATCCAGCAGCACGCCATGCGCCGGCACATGGAGGACGGCTCGGAGCTGGACGACGAGGAGTGGCACGCCAACCTCGGGCGGCTCCTCGACGAGTGGCGTCCGGGCCCGCGCCCCGAGTTCCACTCCGGTCTGAGCGTCCGGGTCGACGACGGGGTGGAGCGCACCGTGCTGTGCGCGGGGCCGTACTTCGCCCTGGAGCGGTGGCGTGCGGGCACCTCGGCCCCGCTGGTGCACGACTTCTCCACCGCCCTGGTCGTCAGCAACGCCGGTGCCCCGGTCACCGTGGAGTCCGGCGGCCGGTCCGAGCGGCTGGGACGCGCCCGGACCCTGCTGCTGCCGGCCGCACTGGGCCGCGTACGGATCGAGGGGCCCGCCGACGTCCTCCTCGGCTACCTGCCCGACCTGGAACAGGACATCCGCACGCCGCTGCTCGCGGCCGGGCACGGAGCCGCCGCCGTGGCCGCGCTCGGCGAGGGCCTCTCCCCCGGCGACGGCGCCACGATCCCCTGGACCTTCGACGAGGACAGGGTCACACCGCGCAGTCCGCGAGTTCCCTCCACAGGCCGAGCCGGGGCGCCTCCGACTTGTAGGAGCTGCCGGGGCGGCCGTGTTCCGGATGCAGCTCCTTGTAGCGCGCCACCAGCGCCTCCGCCGCCCGGACCGTGCGGCCGGGCAGTTGGCGGTCGATCTCCCTGTCCCAGCGGAAGGCCGACTTGCCGTGCAGCGACATCAGCGGCATCCAGCGGCAGGCCTTCCAGCAGATCAGGTCCGGCGCGTACTCGATGAGGTGGCCGTGCCCCTGCCGGGACTTCCTCGGCATCGCGTCCAGCGCCGAACGCGCCGTCCGCCACGCCTCGACGGCACGCATCACGCCCACCGGGGTCATGCTGCCGTGGAAGACACTGCGGTAGACCGCGGAGGTGCGGTCGCTCCACAGGGTCTCCTGTCCCTCCGGCGTGGCGGCCAGGTTCGCCGCGGTCGGCAGCGGATCGTCCGACAGACACGCCAGGGCGGACGTCACCTCGGCCATGGAGAAACGCGATCCATGGGGCCCCGCGGTCATGCCCCGGCGGGGATCGAAGTCCCCCTTCTCCCAGTCGCCCTCCATCAGGCGGCGGATGTTCGGACAGCGGATCAAACGGTCCTGGGCGGTCGACCCGTTGCGGTAGCGGTCCTCGACGTCGTAGGCATGGCGGGCCCGGTCCCGCTCGGCGCCGCAGCGGATCTCCAGGCGGATGACGGCCCGCTGGAGGTGCTCGCGGGGCAGCCGGTCCCGCAGGTCGGCGATGACCCTCAATCGCTGGAGGCCGTCGATGCATTCGAGTCCGACGACGAACAGGGTGTCGGCGAACAGGCGCGGGCCGGGCTGGAGCTGGACCGCGTCCGCGCCCAGCACGATCTGGCCGACCGCGCCGAAGTCCTCGGGCCGCTCCTCCAGCATCCGCGCCAGCTCCACATTGGCGCCGGTGTCCCCGAGACAACCGCGCTTGGCCGACAGCCGGCGCGGAGCGTCGACGGACGCGGCGAGCATGTCGAGGTCGGCCGCGGTGACATCGACGGCCCAGCCGCGGGTGAGCTGGGCGACTTGCAGGGGGCGAAGGCTGAAAGCGGGGTCGGCCGCGAGCAGGCGTTCGACGGATGAGTAGGTGCTGTTCACGCATGCTCAACGGATGAGATTGCAGAGCGTGACGGTCCCGGGCCGACCTCTTGCGGTGTTCGCGGGTCCGGTCCCGGTCATCTCCGATACCGTCACCCTCCGCGCCACAGAGGGGGGAACGTGCGGACTTCGGTGCGGATTTGGGTGGCCGTCGGGGTGAGCCTCGCCTTGTCGGCCTGGACCGCGGCGGCCGTGCTGAGCGGAGCACCGGTCTTCGTCGTCTCGCTGCCGGTCGTCGGGGTGATCTGGCTGCTGGTGCTCCTGGACTGCGGCTACCTGCTCGGCCGGCGGTGGGCGCACCGTCGCCGGCGCCGGGCCACCCGGCCGCGGCGTGAGGCATGGGCCCCCGCACCGGGGATACGCCGGCCGATCGACTACCCGAACATCCTGCCGCGGCCGGCGGGCGACACCCCGGTGGACCAGCAGGGGCGGTACCGCGCGACCGGCATCCGGCTCGCCGTGCTGCCCGCGCTCGCGGTGATGTGCCTGACCGCGCAGACGGTGTTCCTGGAGCACGGCGGCGATCTGGGCCTCGGTTTCGTCCTCGCCGAGTGCCTGCTCCTCGTCTCCATGGTGTGGACGGTCTGGACCAGTCAGGAGCCGTCGCAGCCCTGGGTCACCAGCCGGATCAGGGCCGAACTCTTCCGCCGCGAGATGTTCCTCCTCCTGGCGGCCGTCGGTCCCTACCTGGGGCGCACCGATGAGGAAGCCGGGCAGGTCCGCGACGCCCGGCTGAGCCGGCTCGCCGCCGCCGGCCCCGCCGAACTCGGCACGTTCGCCCGGCTCTCCGACCGGGGCCCGGACGGCACGGAGAGCCCCTGGCAGGACACGGTCTGGCTGCAGAGGGACAACGGCCTGCCCGACACCACCGCCGAGACCACCGAGCGGATGCGGACCTATCTCGACTACCGCGTCAAACGGCAGGTCCTCTTCTTCGAGCTGGCTGCCGGTACCTGCGAACGCACCGAGGACAGGCTCGGCAGGACGGCCAAGGCCGCGGTCCTGGCGGCGGTCGCCGTCGCCGTGGCGTACGCCGTTCTCCTCCACTCGGGCCGGACCGGCGACGATCCGTCGACGACCTCGGCGGTCATCGCCCTGCTCGCCGCGGGCCTGCCGCCCCTGTGCAACATGGCCCTGGCGGTGCAGAACCTGTTCGCCTCGCAGCGCCTGGCGGCCTCCTACCGCGAGACCCGCCAGGAACTGCTGGAGCACGAGCACACCCTGCGCGGTCTGCTGGCCGGGCCCGCCGACGCCGAACGCGCCGACCGGTTCCGGTCGCTGGTCGTCCGCGTCGAGTCGACGCTCACCGAGGAACTCCGCCGCTGGCGCATCATCGTCGCCAAGTCCGAGTTCGACGCCGGTTTGTGAGACTTGCCCGCACCACGGCTGACGATG
Source organism: Streptomyces sp. NPDC006140 (assembly GCF_040628815.1). Taxonomy (NCBI): domain Bacteria; kingdom Bacillati; phylum Actinomycetota; class Actinomycetes; order Kitasatosporales; family Streptomycetaceae; genus Streptomyces; species Streptomyces sp. NPDC006140. The sequence goes on from NZ_JBEXTS010000005.1 coordinate 426,329, forward strand.
GATCACAATCGGCTGCGTGGGGGACGTGTTCATCAGTCACAGTGCGCGGGGCGACGCGTTCGCCATGGCCGTACTCCAGAAGATCGAGGAAGGCCTCCGCGGCAAGTCCCACACCCCGCTCGTGGACCAGTCGGGCATCGAACCGGGCGACGAGTGGCGTCCCGAACTCGTCGACTGGCTCGCCCGCTGCGACGCGGCCGTCGTCCTGCTCAACGAGGCCGCCCTGCGGTCCCACTGGGTACGGCGCGAGGTCAACATCCTCATGTGGCGCAGGGCGCTCGGCGCGCCCCTGCTCGTGGTGCCCGTGCTGCTGGACGGCCTGACGACCGGAGCCGTCAAGCACGCGGGCCTGGAGGAACTCCGGCCGATCCAGTTCGCGCGCACCGCGCGGGACGCCGAGCCGGACGCCAGGAGCCTCGCCGACAAGGTTCTGGGACGTTTCGCCGAACTCCCCCGGGCGGCCACGGGCCGGGACCCGATGAGTGTCTGGCTCAGTCGGCTGGCCCTGTACCTGTCCGAAGCCCGGACAGAGCCGGGCGTGCTGGCCGAGGCCGCGAGGGAGCTCAAGGTCGAGCCGGAGTTCCGCGCGCATGTCACCGGCCGGCACGGCGGTTGCCTCTTCCTGGCCCATCAGTTCCTCGTGGCCCCTCCCGAGCGGATGGAGAAGGCACTCGACGTCCTCGCTCCGTCCCTCCAGGATCAGACCATCCGCCGGCTGACCAGCGCGCTGAACGCCACCTGGGTCGACGAGGAGGCCGCGCGCGGTGCCCTGCCCGCCCCGGGCCGACAGCCGCACGAGATGACCCTCCTGCTCAACGCCTTCTCGAACAGCACGGCCGAGCAGTACATACGCCGGGCCACGTGCAACGCCAGCCACGGCTTCGAGACGAAGACGATCGGAAGCCTGCCCATGGGCGAGGACCGGGTCGGGGAACGGATCCGCACCTGGGAGGACGCGGTCTGGAAGGAGTTCTTCGACGCCGACTCCCCGGAGGAGCGGATGCTCCCGAACGACCTCGGCTCCCGGACCCACTACCTCGTCATCAACGAACTGCGCCCACCCGACGCCGAATTCGCCGAGGCCGTCAACCTCCTCCACCGTGCGTTCTCCTGGCTGATCATCCTGGTGACCACGGGCACCGCGCCCCCGGACGACAAGGTCAGGAGCGCCTTCAAGAACGCGGTGCTGCTGGAGCCCCTGCTCACCGCGGAGGACGAGAAGACGGCAGCGCTCCGCAGCAAGCGCCTCAGACAACTGCCCGACCGTCTCGCCGGCCTCTGCTAGGAGCCTTCATGTCCCGATTCGTCCCCCATGGCCCGGACTCGCGGGACGGCAGGATCTACGTCCTGTCGCAGGAGCTCCAGCTCGCGATCGACGTCGCCCTGGCCACCGACCGGCCGCTGCTGCTGAGCGGGGACCCGGGATCGGGCAAGTCCTCCCTGGCCCCGTTCTACGCCCGCGAGAAGCACCTGCGGTACTACGAACACGTCGTCACGTCCCGGACCCAGGCGACGGACCTGCTGTGGACGTTCGACAGTGTGCGCAGGCTGGGAGACGCCCAGGCGCACCACGGCAGGCTGAACGACGGCGCCTACGTCGACCCCGGTGTCCTGTGGTGGTCGCTCGCCCCCGAGTCCGCCCGCACCCGCGGGGGCCTGCTCCGGGACGTCCATCACCATGATCCCCTGAACCGGTTCCAGCACGAGCACGGGACGCGGGGGGCCGTCGTCCTCATCGACGAGATCGACAAGGCCGACCCGGACGTCCCGAACAGCCTGCTCGTCCCGCTGGGCTCGCAGGAGTTCACCATCGCCGAGACCGGGACGACCGTCCGGCGCGAGCCGGATGTCCCCGCCCCGCTGATCGTCATCACCACCAACGGGGAGCGGCAGCTCCCGCAGGCGTTCCTGCGGCGCTGCGTCACGTACACCCTGCCCGGCCCCACCCCCGAGAACCTGGTGCGGATCGCACAGATGCATCTGGAACACGAGGGCGTGCCCTTCGACAACGAGATGGTCGATCTCGCCGTCGCCCTGGCCGATGAGCTCGTCCACGTGCGGGAGAACGAGCAGCTCGGCCGGGAGCGGCTGCCCAGTACCGCCGAGTATCTGGACGCCCTGCGCGCCTGCCGTGAGCTGAACGTCCGCCCCGGGTACCCGCAGTGGCCGCTGGTGCGGAGTCTGACGCTGGCCAAGTCGCCGCAGCAGGAGAGGTGACGCGGTGCGTGCGCAGATCTGGGTGAGCGATGTCGTCCGGGCCCTGGAGGTCGCCCGGACCGACGAGGAGCGGGCCCGAGTCCTGGAGATGCTGGGGTTCGTCCCCCCTGCCGTGCCGGACGCCGGGCAGGTCATGCCGTTCGCCGAACCCGAAGGACCCCGGGCTCCGGTCGAGGCCCCCCGCCGGGAACGGCGTCCGGAGCCCGCTCACGAGCCGCCGCCGGCCACCGCCGCGGAAGAGGAGACGCCGAACGCCGACGTGCCGGAGGAACTGCCGTTGCTCCCGCCGGTCCGCGTCGAGGCCGTGCCCACCCCCCGGGAACCGGTGCGGCCACTCGCCCGGCCGACGGCCCAACGCGTCCCGCTCCCACATCTGCCGCTGTTCGTCCCCGGCTGGACCAGCGCCATCCTCCGGGCCATGGTCTCCAGGCGGGTCCCCGAGGGCGCGGTGGACATCCCGGCGCTCATCGACACCCTCGCCCATGGGCGCCCGGTCCGCCGACTGCCCCGCCTCCCCCTGCCCACGATGCGGTACGGCGTCCAGGTACTGGTCGACCGAGGCCCCGGAATGCAGCCCTTCCGCCGCGACCAGAACGAACTCCTCGACCGTGTCCGCGCGGTGGTCGGACCCTCGCTGGTCGAGGTGGGCTATTTCTCCGGCACCCCCCAGCGAGGCACCGGGCCCGGCGCGCGCTGGACCCGCACCGCCTACGTTCCCCCCGAGTCCGGCAGGCCCGTCCTGCTGCTGTCGGACCTCGGCCTGGGCGGACCGCCCGACGACCCGCAGCGCGGCACCCGGCAGGAGTGGGAGCACTTCGTCGGTCTCGTCACCCGGGCCGGGTGCGGCGTCGTCGCGCTCTCCCCGTATCCCCCGCGGCGCTGGCCCCGGTGGATGACGGGCCTGCTGCCCCTGGTCAGCTGGGACCGCACGACCACCGCGAGCCGGGCCACGGTGAGGCTTCCGTGACCGGACCACCGGGGGAGCTGCCGCCCCCGCCGCCGGCCGGTGCGATCGAACTCGCCACCGTGCTGAGCATCGCGACCCGCATGGAACCCGAACTGATCCGCGCGGTCAGGCTCCGGCTCCTGCCCCACCTGGACGTCGGCGCCGAGGCCGATCTCTGGTTCAGCGACTGGGTGGGCGCCCGCACGCCGGAGGCCATCGCGCTGATCCCGGAATGCCTGCCCTACCTGCGGGCGGGCCTCGTGGACAGGCTGCAGGGCGAGCCGCGCCTCCGGGAGGTCATGGACATCGTCACCGAGTTCCACCGCGGCCTGTCGCCCGCGCTGCTCCTCGAGGAACAGATCACGTGGGACAGCCTCAGCGGTGACACCGACAGCGCGACCCAGCACCTCAACAGCGCCCTGCACGCGCTGGTGCGGGAGAACCGGTCCGGCCTGGCCGGCTGGTTCGCGGAGGCATCGCGACGGCTGCCCTCGGAGGCCCTGTCGACGGCCACCGCGTGGAGCCTCGCCAACGCGGCCCGCCCGCACGTTCCGTCCCTCGACCCGGGCGCGCCGCCCGAACTCACCCTGGCCACCGTGTCGTCCATCGCCTCGGCCCTCGGCGAGGCCCCGCTGGGCGTCCTGCGCGCGGGCGAGGCGCTGCTGCTGGGGAAGGTCAGGGGCACGGACGCGGCGGCCGTGCTCGTCCCCGACACCTCTCCCCGGGTCGTCGAGGTCACCGCGGGCACCACCGTCCGTACGGTGCGGGTCGACGCGGCCGAGGTCGTCCGCGTCGACGTGGGGACCGGCCCCGTCAGTCTGCGCACCGGCGCGGGTCACGTCTACGTCATCGACGCACCCGTACCGTCCGCGCCGCAACCGGACGTGACCCCCTACGAGGAACTGGCCCGCCTGATCGGACCCGAGGCGGACCCCGAGCTGGTGCCCCGGCTGACGCGGGCGATCAGAGACCTGCTCGACGAGTTCCGCCGGACCGACGACACCGTGGTGCTCCGCCAGGCACTCACCCTCGCGCAGCGCGCCCTGGATGCCGGGTACGAACCACAGGACTTCCCCGGACTCGGCTGCGAGGCGGCGGAGACGCTGTACCTCCACGGTCTTCACCTCGGCTCGCGAAGGTCACTCGAACGGACCGTCCACGTCGTCCAGGACCTCACCGGCGGTCCGGACCTGGAGCTGAGCATGCGAGCCGGCACCCTCATGGGGGCCGCCCAGCGCCAGATCTTCTGCCACACGGGGGATGTCTCCCAGCTGTACCGGTCCGTGGACACCCTCGAGACCTGGGTGAACCGGCTGCTCGGCGGCTCCGTCCCCATCGGGCGGCTCGTCGCGGAACTCCTCGACACCTACGTGCTCCTCCATGAGATCCAGCCGCGCCGGGGCTCGCTGCGCCAGGCTCTGGATCTCGCGAGCTCGGCGTTCGAGTCGTTCGCGTCACCCGCCGACCGGGAGGCCGCGGCGCTGCCGCTCGCCCGGGCCCTCGTCGCCCGGTACGAGGCGGAAGGGGGTCCGGCCGTCCTCGACCAGGCCGAGCACTGGGCGGAGGCCGTCGCACCCCGCCAGGAACCGCGGTCCGTGCAGGCCGAACGGGCGGCTGTGCTCGCGTCGGTGCAGATGGCCCGGTTCTGGCGGGACGGCTCGCAGGAAGCTCTCGAGGCAGCACTGACGCAGTGCCGTTCGGCGGTGAGGATCTGCCCCGGAAACGACAAGCTGCTCCGCGCCCGGCTGCGACACGCTCTGAGTGACGTGCTGCGGACGCGCGCCGCCGTGCTGTCCGCGCACGCGGATCTCGACGAGGCGGTCGATCTCGCCGAACGGGCGGCCAGGTCCCTGCCGAGCAGGTCCGTCTGGAGGCTGGCGGCGCTCATCAGTCTGAACCGGTGCCTGCTCGACAGCTTCCGCCGGACCGGGGCCGTGTCCGCCCTCGACCGGGCCGTCGACGCCTCCCGGGACATCGTCTTCCACTCCCGGCACGAGCCGGACCTGCCCTACCAGCACGCGGCACTGGTGCAGCAAGGCGAATGCCTGGTCCTGAGATACAAGGCGACCGGGGACAGCGCCGCACTGGGCCAGGCCGTCGAAAGCCTCAGAGCGACCAGGGGGCTCGCTTTCGCACAGGACGACGGCCGGAGCGTCGCCTGCGCCGACGCCCTGCTCGAACTGCATACCCTCGACCCCTCGTCGGCGGAGGTCGCGAGCGCCCTGGAGGAGCTGCACTCGCTGCTGGTCCACGACGAACTCGACCCCCGGTTCACGGATCCCGAGTCGGTGCCCATCGTTCTGGCCCAGGCCGCGTTCGTCTCCCTCCGGCCGAACCCGTCGCACGCCTCCCTCCGCCGTGCGGCCGAGAGGGCGCGCGACATCGCCGTCAGCCGGGACGCCCCGCCGATGCAACGCCTCCGGGCCGGACTCGTCTGGGGAAACCTGTCGGTACGCCACAACCGTTCCGAGGACGTCGTACTGAGCTACGAGACCGTCGCCGCTCTGATGCCTCTGATGCTGCTGACGTCCGGCCGGGAGCACGCGGACCTCGTCCGGAGCTGGGAGGAGTTGAGCCGGGGGGCCGCCGCCCACGCGATCGAGGCGGGGGCTCCGGAACGCGCACTGGAGTTTCTGGAACAGCGCAACGTCCTCCTGGCAGCCTGGCGTCAGGGCATCCACGCCGGGGTGGACCGGCTGTGGGAATCCGCGCCGGAACTCTTCGCGGAACTGCGCTGGTGGTGGGCGTTCCTCCATCTCTCCCCCCGGTCGCCCGCAGCGCGGATCCACCGGCTACAGGGTCCGGCTCCGGCCCGCCTGGAGCAGCTCGTCGGAGCGGTGCGCACCCTTCCCGGTTTCGCGGACTTCCTCGCCCCCGTGCCCGTCGAACGGCTGGTGGCCGCCGCGAGCGAAGGCCCCGTCGTCGTCCTCAACGCCGCCGCCCACCGCTGCGACGCCCTGCTCGTGACGCGCCAGGGCGTGTCGGTGCTCCCGCTGACCGGGGTGAGCCTCGTCCACCTGTCGGACAACTCGGTCAGATACCGGCTCGCGATGGGCTACGACCATCCGGCGGCGCGGGAAAACCAGGCGTGGGCCGTGCTCGACTGGCTGCGAGAACGAGTGGTGGGACCGGTCCTCACCGCACTCGGGACGGCCGCTCCCTCCGACCCCGGCAGGGCGTACCCCGCCGCAACGGATGTCCGGGTGCGCCCCACGGTCCCGTCCGACGCCCTGCCCCGTGTGTGGTGGTGCCCCACCGACCCGTTCACGGTCCTGCCCCTGCACCTGGCGGGAGATCGGCACGACAACGCCATGGATTACGCGGTCCATTCCTACACCTCGAGCCTTCAGGCGCTCACGGCCGCGCGCCACCACGAGAGGCACACGGCTCGCGGACCCATCCAGCCGATGCTGCTGGTCCTCGCGGACGACGACCTGCCGTACGGGCAGCGGGAGATCGAAGCGATCCGCCGGCGCGTCCCGCACGCCCGGGTCCTGCACGGCGAGCGGGCCACGGGCGCGACCGTGGCGGCGCAGCTCGGCGATCACCCCTGCTTCCACTTCGTCGGCCGTGCGGGTCTCCACCAGGGCGTCCTGCAGCTGCGGTTCGGCGCCGACGGCACACACGAACAGCAGTACCCACTCCGTCCCGTCGTCGACGGAGCACTGGCCTACCTCTCGGTCCGCGAGACGGAAGGCAGCGACCTGGTCCTCGAGAGCGACGCATGGGCCTTGGCGACGCGCTTCCAGGCCGCCGGTTTCGACCATGTGATCCAGCTGCCGGTGTGGGGCGCGGACGGCTCCGCCGAGGACCTCGCCCGCGCCGTGTACGACCGACTGCTGGGCCCGGACGGACGACTTCACCCGGAGCGCTCGGCCCACGCCCTCCACCAGGTCGTACGGAAGGCCATCACCGAATCATCCGAACACGCGCTCGCCTGTGCCGCGGTGGTGCATCTTGGGCCTTGAGGAAGAGGAGTTCGCAGCGGAAGCCGGTCATGGCACGAACTCCTTCGGGGTGCCGGCGTTCTCCGGGGCAGTCGGCCTCACCAAGGTGTGGATGAGCCAGCCCGTCGCCGCGCCGACCGTGTACCAGAGCAGGTCGGGCGCGTTGAAGGTGGAACCGAGTACGAGGCGGGCGAGGGTGCTGCGCGCGGAGAGTTCCGCCGGTACCGGGCTGAGCTGGAGGAACTCGACGGCCCAGCTGGCTGCCAGCGCGCTGCCGGCGGCCGCCAGGGGCGTCACCCGTGGGGCTGCCAGCACGACGAGGGTGAGCAGCAGGACGGTGTACAGCGCGTCCCCGCCGTACTTGGCCACGTCCCCCGCCGCGACGGTCCTGAGCCCCAGCCCCGCGCCGACCGTCACCACCGCCGCCCCGGCCGCCGCCAGACGGGTCCGTGCCGGGCCGGGGGCGCCGTCGCGGGTTTCGGCGATGCGGGTCATCAGGTCATGGTGCCGTACCGATGTGACCTACATCGCGACAGGGGGCTTCCGACGCGTCCGGCGCCGGGCCGTCCGGTGACGGCGGCGGCCGTGGCGCATCCGACGTCGAGGGAGGTCACAGGGCTGCGGGCGGGACTGCCCGGCGGGAAAACCGCGCCCGCGCGGGGCAATATCTGTGCTCGCGAAATGAGAAATAGAGTCGGGGCACGCCGAGTATTCCCCGGCAGCGGGTCCGATCGAAATTCAGGGACCGCACACGGCCGATCGCACCGTGCTACTGTCGATCTCAGTTGCAGGTGTGGTTGCCAGAAGGTTCATTTCCGACGGGTTAATCATCACGGCGACACGGAATTCACACAGGGTGAGTTCCTGGCACCGTCTCCGAAGGAGAAACAAAATGGCTACTGGCACCGTGAAGTGGTTCAACGCGGAAAAGGGCTTCGGCTTCATCGAGCAGGACGGCGGCGGCGCCGACGTCTTCGCCCACTACTCGAACATCGCCACCTCCGGCTTCCGTGAGCTGCTGGAAGGCCAGAAGGTGTCCTTCGACATCGCGCAGGGCCAGAAGGGCCCGACGGCCGAGAACATCGTCCCCGCCTGACAACGGCGCTGACGCATACTTCGCAGCTGGGGCCCGCACCGCTGGGTGCGGGCCCCAGCTCGCTGCTTTTCAGGGAGTTTCTCTGCGCCGCTCATCTGCTGCGGGAATTCCTTGCCACGAGCCCCATCAAGGAAGGTCCCGCATGACGCGCGCCCGCACATCCCGCACCCCCCGCACATACGACCGCTTCGCCGGAAGCTCCGGCACCCAACGCTCCGGCGCCCAACGCTCGGGCGGCACCCGTTCCGGCAGTCCCCGCCGCTCCGCGGGCTACGGAAATCGACCGGCCGGACGGGCCGTCCAGGGCGAGTTCGCGCCCCCGAAGACGATCACGCCCGCGCTGCCCGCCGTCGAGTCGTTCGCCGATCTCGACATGCCCGCGGCGCTGCTGGCCACGCTCGGCCACGAAGGCGTGAGCGTGCCGTTCCCGATCCAGGCGGCGACCCTGCCGAACTCCCTGGCCGGCCGTGACGTCCTCGGCCGCGGCCGCACCGGGTCGGGCAAGACCCTGGCCTTCGGGCTCGCCACGCTGGCCCGCACGGCGGGTCGGCGGGCCGAGCCGCGGCAGCCGCTCGCCCTCGTCCTCGTCCCCACCCGCGAGCTCGCCCAGCAGGTCACGGACGCGCTCACGCCGTACGCCCGCTCCCTGAGCCTGCGGCTGGCCACCGTCGTCGGCGGGATGTCCCTCGGCAGGCAGGCCGCCGCGCTGCGCGGCGGGGCCGAGGTGGTCGTCGCGACGCCCGGGCGGCTCAAGGACCTCATCGACCGCGGCGACTGCCGGCTGGACGACGTCGCCGTCACCGTCCTCGACGAGGCCGACCAGATGGCCGACATGGGCTTCATGCCGCAGGTCACCGCCCTGCTCGACCAGGTGCGTCCGGACGGGCAGCGGATGCTGTTCTCGGCCACCCTGGACCGCAACGTCGACCGGCTGGTGCGGACCTACCTGCACGATCCCGTCGTCCACTCGGTCGACCCCTCCGCCGGCGCGGTCACCACGATGGAGCACCACGTCCTGCATGTGCACGACGCGGACAAGCACCGCACGACCACCGAGATCGCGGCGCGGGACGGCCGGGTGATCATGTTCCTCGACACCAAGCACGCGGTGGACCGGCTGACCAAGCACCTGCTGAACAGCGGAGTCCGCGCCGCGGCCCTGCACGGCGGCAAGTCCCAGCCGCAGCGCACACGGACCCTGGCCCAGTTCAAGACCGGGCACGTGACGGTCCTGGTGGCGACCAACGTCGCGGCCCGCGGGATCCACGTCGACAACCTCGACCTGGTCGTCAACGTGGACCCGCCCAGCGACCACAAGGACTACCTGCACCGCGGCGGCCGTACGGCACGCGCCGGCGAGTCCGGCAGCGTCGTCACCCTGGTGACCCCCGACCAGCGTCGCGGTATGACCCGGCTGATGGCTTCGGCGGGCATCACCCCGCAGGTCGCCCAGGTGCGGTCCGGCGAGGCGGAGCTGAGCCGCATCACCGGCGCCCAGGCCCCCTCCGGCATCCCGGTCGTCGTCACCGCACCGGTCGTGGAACGCCCCCGCGGCGCGTCCTCGTCCCGGCCGCGCCGGAATCGCCGCGGGCAGGGCCGTCCCGCCGGCGAGGCGGTCCGCTCCAGGTCCCCGCGGCGGACCGGCTTCGGCTCCGCCGCGTAGGGCCGCTGCGACCACCAGCCCACCCGTACGCGCCAGGAGGCACCCATGACGCCGGTTCAGACGCAGCACCCTGCGGGGCATCGCTCCCCCACGGCCGTGGCCTACGACGGGCACGGGCCCGGGCCCCGGATCCGTGACGACATGACGGTCGAGGTGGCGCTGTCCCTCATGGCCGGTGCCCGGGTCGATCACCTCGTCCTCTGCGACGGGGACGACCAGAGCACGGGCCTGGTCACGCTGGCCTGGCTGGCCGGTCTCCGGGACAGCCCGGCCTACACGGACCGGATCCGGCTGCGGGACGTCCTCGCCGGACCGCAGGGGGCCCTCGCCCCCGCCCGCTGATCCAACGGGCTTCACCCGTTGAGGACCCGATGAGGGCCCTGCCGACGCGCGTCGGCAGGGCCCTCATCGTCATGTCGCCGCCTTGGCGGCGAGGCGCGGATCCTGCGGCCCTCGAACACCAAAATCTACCTTTGCCAGAGTAGACATTGCGTCGAACCACGGTTAGCATTTTTCTCGTCTACAAGGTCAAGTGAGACCCGCACACACGGACCGGCGGGTAGCAGTACCTGAAGTTCGCAGGTCAGTAGTTGGTTCAGAGAGGAAGAACGGAGGAGCAGACGCCATCAGGATCGCCCGGCCCGGGAAGCCCTCGGTCCGGGTACCGCAAGACCCCGGATTGGATGGTGGTCCCCGGTCACGCAGCCGCGATCCCCGCACCCCTCCCGTCACCGGGCCGGGTAGCGGAAACAGAAGGTCGGCAGAGCATCACGGGCCGACAGATGGTGTTGAATTTCCTTCGGGGCCCTGGTGCCGTACGGCACCAGGGCCCCTCGACGCGTTGCACTACGAGGTGACATGGCAGCAGATACTCCGCTCAGCGATCGTCTGGACGACGACGACTACCCCGCTTACACCATGGGACGGGCCGCCGAGATGCTCGGCACCACCCCTGGTTTCCTCCGAGCCATCGGCGAGGCCCGGCTGATCACTCCGCTGCGCTCGGAGGGCGGACATCGTCGCTACTCCCGCTACCAGCTGCGGATCGCCGCGCGGGCCCGCGAGCTCGTCGACAGGGGAACCCCGATCGAGGCCGCCTGCCGCATCGTCATCCTCGAGGACCAGCTCGAAGAGGCGCAGCGCATCAACGCCGAGTACCGCCGCGCCGCGCAGGAGGCGGCCGGGAACTCCGGTTCCGGGGCGAGCTGACCGGCCGCTCCCCGTGCCTGGCGTCCCTCGTCCTGGCCGCTACTTCGGGTCGGCGTTGAACTTCGAGGTCGACCAGAAGCAGCCGAGCACCGCGAGACCCAGGCACCAGGCCACGGCGAGCCATCCGTTGTGGCCGATCCCGGTGCCGAGCAGCAGGCCGCGCAGGGTCTCGATGGCCGGGGTGAACGGCTGGTACTCGGCGACCGGCCGGAACCAGCCCGGCATCGCGTCGAGCGGGACGAAGGCGCTGGACAGCAGCGGCAGGACCATCAGCGGCATGGCGTTGTTGCCGGCGGCCTCCGGGTTCGGGCTGGACAGGCCCATGCCGACCGCGATCCAGGTGAGCGCCAGGGAGACGAGCACCAGCAGCCCGAGCGCCGCCAGCCACTCCAGAGCCGTGGCGTCGACGGACCGGAAGCCGATGGCCACGGCGACGGCGCCGACGAGGACCACGCTCAGCACGCACTGCAGCACACTGCCGACGACGTGCCCGACGAGCACCGAGGGGCGGTGGATCGCCATCGTGCGGAAGCGGGCGATGATGCCCTCGGTCATGTCCATGGTGACGGAGACCGCGGTGCCGATCGTCGTGCCGCCGATGGTCATCAGCAGGATGCCCGGGACGAGATACGCGAGATACGCGGACCGGCCGCCGCCACTGCCCATCCCCGCGCTCATGGTGTCGCCGAAGATGTAGACGAACAGCAGCAACAGCATGACCGGCGTGAGCAGCAGGTTCAGGGTCATCGACGGGTAGCGCCGGGCGTGCAGGAGGTTGCGGCGCAGCATGGTGGAGGAGTCGCGCACCGCGAGGGAGATCCGGGCCGGGCGGGCGGGGGCGGTGGGTGTGCTCATCGGGCAGCCTCCGTCAGGGCGAAGAAGACGTCGTCGAGGTCGGGGGTG
>NZ_JBEXTS010000006.1:0-433202 GCF_040628815.1 Streptomyces sp. NPDC006140
GGGGGCAGGTAGACCACGTCGAAGCCCATCGCGGCGATCTCCGGCAGCCGTCGGGCGGCGGTGCGGAACGTGCCGTGGGGCCGCTCGGGAGTGCCTTCGGAGCGGGGGAAGAACTCGTACCAGGAGCCGTACAGCGCCCGCTCGCGCTCCACCAGCAGCGGCAGCGGCTCCGAGGTCGTGACCAGGTCCCGCAGGGGATGCCGGGCCAGGACCGCGTCCACCTCCGGCGTCAACGCCGCCGCCAGCCGGGACGCCGCCGGGCGGTGCTCGTCCCGCAGGGCGTCGACGGCGGCCAGGACCACGTCCCGCAGGCCCTCCTCCACGGGCACGCCCTCGGCCGCCCGCTCGTACAGGCGGGCGCCCTCCTCCAGGACGACGTCCGTGTCCATGCCCGCCGGGATCTTGATCTGGGCGTGGTGGCGCCAGGTGCTGACCGGGTCGCCCCACGCCTCCACCGAGAACGACCACAGGCCGGGCTCCCCGGCGGTGACCCGGGCGCCCCAGCGGTCCGTCCCGGGCGCCAGCTCCCGCATCGGCGTCCACGGGCCGGGACGGCCCTCGGGATCCCTCAGGACGACGTTGGCGGCGACCGCGTCGTGCCCCTCCCGGAACACGGTCGCCGAGATCTCGAAGGTCTCGCCGGTCACGGCCTTGGCCGGCCGGCGCCCGTGCTGGACGACCGGGCGGACATCGAGAACGGGTATCCGCCCTACGGCGGTCGCCCCGCCCACCTGGGGTGGTGGCGGGACCGGTGGACCGGTGTCGGCCGGGCGCACGGGGTGTGCTTCGCCGCCGGAGGCGTGCGCCCCGGTGGTGCGGCGGTTGGGGGGTGCTGGCGATTGGTGCTTGGCGGGCATGACCGCTCCTGTCCGCGTCAACGTGGGTGGGCGGATGTATGTGGGGAGGTGGGTCCTGCTTGGTGCTCCTGAGAGGGGTACCCGGAGGAGCCTTCCCACCCTATTCGGGTGGGCAATCCGGCACTTTGTTAACTACTCACGCGTATGTCGACACACAAGACCGGCCTCGTCCGCGGCGGACGAGGCCGGCCCCTGCGCGTCTTCGCTGCTTCCGCCTACCCCCGCGGCACCCGCAGTAACTTGTCCGGCGAACCGACTCCCCGCCCGGAGACCTTCCCGGTCGCCGCCGACGCGACCAGAGCCCTCGTGACCTGGGCCGGAGTCGCCTTCGGATGGTCGGCCAGATGCAGCGCGGCCGCGCCGGCGGCATGCGGGGACGCCATCGAGGTACCCGAGAACACGGCCCGCGCGGTGTCGCTCGCGGCCGACGCGGAGGCGATGCCGACGCCCGGGGCGAACAGATCGAGCGCCGGACCGTGGTTGGAGAAGGCCGGTTTTGCATCCCCGCGGTCGGTCGCGCCGACCGTGAGCGCCTCCTTGACGCCCCCCGGGGAGTACAGACCGGCCGGCCTGCCGTCGTTGCCCGCGGCGACCGTGTAGGTGACGCCGGAGGCGATGGACGCGCGGACGGCGGCGTCCAGCTGCGCGTTGCGGGGTCCGCTCAGGCTGAGGTTCGCGACCGCCGGCTTCCTCGCGTGCCGGGTCACCCAGTCGATCCCGGCGATCACCCGGGCCGTGGTGCCCGCGCCCGCCGCGTCGAGGACACGCACGGCGACGATCCGCGCCTTCTTGGCGACGCCATACCTCTTCCCGGCGACCGTGGCGGCGACGTGGGTGCCGTGGCCGTTGGCGTCCCCGGCCGTCCGGTCGTTCCCGACGAAGTCCCAGCCGTGGCCGGCCCGGCCGCCGAAGTCCTGGTGGGTGGTCCGGACGCCGGTGTCGAGCACGTACACCGTCACCCCCGCGCCCCCCGCATCGGGCCAGGTGTAGCCGCCGTCCAGGGGCAGCTCCGGCTGGTCGACGCGGTCCAGCCCCCAGGACGGCGGGTTCCGCTGCGTCCGGTCCAGCCGCACCCGGGTGTCCTGGACGACGGAGGCCACCCGCGGGTCGGCGGCGAGCCGCCGGGCCCGTCTCTCGTCGGCCCGGACCGCGTAGCCGTTCAGGACCGTGCCGTAGGTGTGGCTGATCTCCACCCCGTACTTCTCGGCGAGGTCCTTTCCGGCCGCCGACGGTGCCCGGGTGCCCTTCTCCAGTGTCACCAGGTAACTTCCGTGCACCGAGCCGGGTCCTCCGGCGCCGGTTATCCGCCCCTCCGGTACGGCGTGCGCGGGCAGGGTGATGGCCGAAAACGCCACGGCGGAGATCACCGCGGCCAGGCCCCCCGTCCGGCGCAGACGCCGCTGTCGCGTCCGTGCCATGGTCCGAGTTCCCCTCCTCGACTCGGCGTACGGCTGCCGCGCGGTGCCGCGTGCGGCCGGCGCGGGCCGGTACGCCAGGGGCAGCCTCTCGTGGCGGGTGAAGCACCACAAGGACGCCTATGGGGGCGGAATCGGCCAATATCCGCGGACGGTCCTGTTCAGGCCGATCGGGGGCGCCGTGGCGGAGCGTCGGCGGTGGCGGCACCGACGCCGGTACTGTCGTAGGAGACGTCGATGAAGCCCTGCGTCATCCTGCAACGCGCCGAGGTGGAACCCGTGAAGGCGATCCGTCGATTCACCGTCCGACCCGTGCTCCCCGACCCCCTCCGGCCGCTCAGCGATCTGGCCCGCAACCTGCGCTGGTCCTGGCATGCGGAGACCCGTGACCTGTTCCAGTCCGTCGACCCCGGGCGCTGGGCCGCCTCGGGCGGCGACCCGGTCCGGCTGCTGGGCAGCGTGCCGCCCGCGCGGCTCGCCGAGCTGTCCCAGGACCGCCGTTTCCTGCGCCGCCTCGCCGCGGTCGCGGGCGACCTGAACGACTACATGACCGGCGACCGCTGGTACCAGGCCCAGCCCGAGGAACTGCCCGCCGCGATCGCCTACTTCTCACCCGAGTTCGGCATCACGGCCGCCCTGCCGCAGTACTCCGGCGGCCTCGGCATCCTCGCCGGCGACCATCTGAAGGCGGCCAGCGACCTCGGTGTCCCGCTGATCGGCGTGGGCCTGCTCTACCGCCACGGCTACTTCCGCCAGACCCTGTCCCGGGACGGCTGGCAGCAGGAGCACTACCCGGTCCTCGACCCGAACGAGCTGCCCGTCGTGCAGCTGGAGGAGCCCGACGGCACCCCCGCCCAGGTCGCCCTCGCCCTGCCCGGCGGCAAGCAGCTGCACGCCCGGATCTGGCAGGCGCAGGTCGGCCGGGTCCCGCTGCTGATGCTGGACTCGGACGTCGAGGAGAACGACCTCGGCGAGCGCGGCGTGACCGACCGGCTCTACGGCGGCGGCAGCGAGCACCGGCTGCTCCAGGAGATGCTGCTCGGCATAGGAGGGGTCCGGGCGGTACGGACGTACTGCCGGCTGACCGGTCACCCCGAGCCGGAGGTGTTCCACACGAACGAGGGACACGCCGGGTTCCTCGGACTGGAACGCATCGCCGAACTCTGCGCGGAGGGCCTCGACTTCGACTCCGCGCTGGAATCAGTCCGCGCGGGCACGGTCTTCACCACGCACACCCCCGTCCCGGCCGGCATCGACCGCTTCGACCGCGAGCTGGTCGCCCGGCACTTCGGCCCCGACGCCGAGCTGCCCCGCATCGACGTCGAGCGCGTCCTGAGGCTCGGCATGGAGACCTACCCCGGCGGGGAGCCCAACCTGTTCAACATGGCCGTGATGGGCCTGCGCCTGGCCCAGCGCGCCAACGGCGTCTCCCTGCTGCACGGCAACGTCAGCCGCGAGATGTTCTCCGGCCTGTGGCCGGGCTTCGACCCCGACGAGGTGCCGATCACGTCCGTGACGAACGGCGTCCACGCGCCGACCTGGGTCGCCCCCGAGGTGTTCCGGCTCGGCGCCCGGCAGATCGGTGCCCAGCGCGCCGAGGACGCGCTGACCGTCGGCGGCTCGGACCGCTGGGACACGGTGGCGGACATCCCCGACCAGGACATCTGGGAGCTGCGGCGGGGCCTGCGCGAACAGCTCGTCGAGGAGGTGCGCGAGCGGCTGCGGGCCTCCTGGCGGCAGCGCGGCGCGGGTACGGCCGAGCTGGGCTGGATCGACGGCGTGCTCGACCCGGACGTCCTCACCATCGGCTTCGCCCGGCGCGTGCCGTCGTACAAGCGCCTGACGCTGATGCTGCGCGACCGTGACCGGCTGATGGAGCTGCTGCTGCACCCCGAGCGGCCCGTCCAGATCGTCGTCGCGGGCAAGGCGCACCCCGCGGACGACGGCGGCAAGCGGCTGGTGCAGGAGCTGGTGCGGTTCGCGGACGACCCGCGGGTGCGGCACCGGATCGTGTTCCTGCCGGACTACGGCATGGCGATGGCGCAGAAGCTCTACCCCGGCTGCGACATCTGGCTGAACAACCCGCTCCGGCCGCTGGAGGCGTGCGGCACGTCCGGGATGAAGGCGGCGCTCAACGGCTGCCTCAACCTGTCCGTGCTGGACGGCTGGTGGGACGAGTGGTTCCAGCCCGACTTCGGCTGGGCGATCCCCACGGCCGACGGGGTCGGCACCGACCCGGACCACCGCGACGACGTAGAGGCCGCGGCGCTGTACGACCTGCTGGAGCAGCGGGTGACGCCCCGCTTCTACGAGCGCGGGCAGAGCGGGCTGCCCGACCGGTGGATCGAGATGGTCCGCCAGACGCTGAGCCTGCTCGGGCCGAAGGTGCTGGCCGGGCGGATGGTCCGGGAGTACGTCGAGCGGCTCTACGCGCCGGCGGCGCTCGCCCACCGGTCGATGGATCCGGACGCGGCGCGGGATCTCGCGGAGTGGAAGGGCCGGGTGCGGGGGGCCTGGCCGGCCGTCACCGTCGACCATGTGGAGACGTCTGCGTCCGAGACTCTGGCGGAGCTGGGTACGACGCTGGGGCTTCGGGTGCGGGTCGGGCTCGGGGATCTCGGGCCGGACGACGTGGAGGTGCAGGTCGTCTCGGGGCGGGTGGACGAGGAGGACCGGATCGGTGACGCGACGGTTGTTCCCCTGAAGCCGGTGGGCTCCGCCGAGCAGGATGGGCGGTGGGTTTATGAAGGGGCCTTGTCCCTGGATCGCACCGGGCCTTTTGGGTATACGGTGCGGATCCTTCCGGCGCATCGGCTGTTGGCTTCCAGCGCGGAGTTGGGCTTGGTGGCCGGGCCTTCCGAGGAACTGGTAGCGGCTGCGGGGTTGTTGATGCGTTGAGGGTTGGCTGCGGGTGCGTGGGGGCTGGTCGCGCAGTTCCCCGCGCCCCTAGGTACCTGCACCCCCGGGTGTCGCGAGGTTCCGTAGGACGCTGCCGCAGCGTCGCGCGTATGCGTGTTGCAAGCCTCTGGTTGCCGGGCCGCCCGCCCTCGCGTACCACTTGGCTCCCCGGCTGAACGCGTTCACCGTCAGCCAGACCGTGCCGTCGCCCGTGCGGTCGACCACGAAGGACTCCTCGCCGCACTCGGGGTGGCCGGTCAGGGTGCCGTAGGCCCAGCCGGCGCGGCGGGGTTCCTCCACCGTCCAGACCACGCGGCAGGGGGCCTTGATCATGCCGGCGAGGGTGACGGTGACGTCGACGCCGGGGGCGGCGCGGTCCGCACCGGCGTCGATGCCGACGCCCAGGGCCCGGTGCATCTCCCAGGTGAGGACGGCCTCCGACGCCCGGCGGAAGACCTCCTCGCCCTCGCCGAGGCGGGTGCGGACGTTCATGGGATGGAAGCCCGGCGGGCAGAAGCCCTGGTCGCGGGTGGCGCCGACGTCGGCGTAGGTGAAGTCCTGCGGATCCGGATAAGACACGGTCACCAAGAGTAGGGCGGTACCCGGACCCGCCTTCGGTCCGGGTACCGCCCTTGAGCCGTGCTCCGGTCAGCCGACGTTGACGGCCGACCAGGCGGCCGCGACCGCCTTGTACTCGGTGCTGGACGCGCCGTACAGCGCCGAGGCCGCGTTCAGGGTGGCCGTGCGGGCCTGCGCGTACTTGGTCGTCGACGTCATGTACGTCGTCAGCGCCTTGTACCAGATCTGCAGGGCCTTGGTGCGGCCGATGCCGGTGACCGTGGAGCCGTTGGAGGTGGGTGAGTTGTAGGTCACGCCGTTGATCGTCTTCGAGCCGCTGCCCTCCGACAGCAGGTAGAAGAAGTGGTTGGCGGGGCCGGAGGAGTAGTGGACGTCCAGGCTGCCCAGGCCGGCGGACCAGGCGTCGGCGGAGTCGCCGTCCTTGCTGGGCTTGTCCATGTAGCGCAGCGGCGTGCCGTCGCCGTTGATGTCGATCTCCTCGCCGATGAGGTAGTCACCGACGTCGGAGGAGTTGTTGGCGAAGAACTCCGCGCCCGCGCCGAAGATGTCGGAGGTCGCCTCGTTCAGACCGCCGGACTCGCCGCTGTAGTTCAGCTTGGCCGTGGCCGAGGTCAGGCCGTGGCTCATCTCGTGCGCGGCCACGTCGAGCGAGGTCAGCGGGTGGGCGTTGCCCGAGCCGTCGCCGTAGGTCATGCAGAAGCAGCTGTCGGACCAGAAGGCGTTGACGTAGTTGTTGCCGTAGTGGACGCGCGAGTAGGCGGCCTTGCCGTCGTTGCGGATGCCGCTGCGGCCGAAGGTGCTCTTGTAGAAGTCCCAGGTGACCTGGGCGCCGTAGTGGGCGTCGGCGGCGGCGGTCTCCAGGTTGGACGGGCTGCCGGTGCCCCAGACGTCGTCGGCGCCGGAGAAGAGGGTGCCGGTGCCGGAGGTGCCGCGGTTGAGGTTGTACGTCTTGTGGCCGCCGCGCGTGCCGTCCGTCAGGGTGTAGGACGACCCGGACTTCGTGGTGCCGATGGTGACCTTGCCGCTGTAGGTGGTGTTGCCCGTGCCGGTCTCGATGCCCTGGTACTCGTAGAGCTTCTTGCCGGTGGCGGCGTCCGTGATCACGTGCAGCTCGTTCGGCGTGCCGTCCTCCTGGAGGCCGCCGACGACCGTCTCGTAGGCGAGGACGGGCTTGCCGTCGGCCGCCCAGATCACCTTGCGGGGCGTGGCGTTCGCCTCGGTCTTCTCCGAGCCGGCCGCCTTGGCGAGCGTCACGGCCTGCTTCTCCGCCTTGGCGGCGGGCACGGCCGGCTTGAGGGAGGCGACCTTGATCGCGGCCTTCGTGGCTCTGGTGACGCCCTGGGACTCGCCGGACTCCGACTCGTGCACGACGAGGTCGCCGCCGAGGACCGGCAGGCCCGCGTAGGTGCGCTCGTAGCGGGTGTGCACGGTGCCGTCGGCGTCCTTCACGACGTCCCTGACGACCAGCTTCTCCTGTTCGCCGAGGCCTATCGCGTCGGCGGTGGCGGCGGCGTCCGCCTGCTGCTCCTTGATGAGCGCGGTGCGGGCGGGCGCGGTGAGCAGGACGGGGGCGGCGGCGAGCGCCGGCTTGCCCGTGGCGTCGGCGGCGACGCTGCTGCCGGAGGTCAGGCCGGTGGTGAGCAGGGCGCCGGCCGCGACTGCGGTGGCGATGGTCAGGGTGGTGCGCTTGTGACGCGCGTAGCGGGGGGTGGTCACACGAGCTCCTAGATGTGGGGGAACTGCTGTGGTGCTGTGCGGCGGGTGGGGGAAGAGTGGCACTTAGGGCGTGTGCATGTCAGGTGAGTGTGGTGATGTTGGCCGGAAATCGACGATGAGGTGGACATCCGGAGCGTGAAACGGGCGCCGCCCCGGGGGATTCGAACCCGCCGGGGCGACGCCCTGCCGTGGGGGCTACGGGAAGGTGAGCTTCCAGCTGTTGATGTATCCGGTGTCGCGGGCCGCGTTGTCCTGGACCCGCAGCTGCCAGACGCCGTTGGCGGCCTCGGAGGAGGCGTTCACCGTGTAGGTGGTGGCGATGTTGTCCGCGCTGCCGCCGGTGCCGTAGCCCTTGAGCGTGTAGGCCGTGCCGTCGGGGGCGACCAGTTCCACCTTGAGGTCGCCGATGTAGGTGTGGACGATGTCCACGGCGACCTGGAGGTTGGAGGGCGCGTTGCCCGTCCGGCCGGAGACGGTGACCGACGAGGTGACCGCCGCGCCCCGGTCCGGGATCGCCACGTCGGCGGTGTTCTCGAAGGACGTGCCGCCCCCGCCGCCGCCGGAGCGGGCTCCGACGTTCACGCCCGCCCACGCGTCCTGGACCGCCTTGTACTCGGCGCTGTCGGTGCCGTAGAGCTCACCGGTGGCCGCGAGGGTGCCGGTGCGGGCGCCCGCGTAGTTGGTGGTCGAGGTGAACTTGGTGGTCAGCGCGCGGAACCAGATCTTCTCCGCCTTGTCCCGGCCGATGCCGGTGACCGGAAGGCCGTCCGAGGTGGGCGAGTCGTACGTGACACCGTTGATGGTCTTGGTGCCGCTGCCCTCGCTCAGCAGGTAGAAGAAGTGGTTCGCCGGGCCCGAGGAGTAGTGCACGTCGATCGAGCCGATGCCCGAGTACCAGGCGTCCTTGGAGTCGCCGTCCTTGCTGGGCTTGTCCATGTAGCGCAGCGGCGTGCCGTCGCCGTTGATGTCGATCTCCTCGCCGATGAGGTAGTCACCGACGTCGGATGAGTTCTTGGCGTAGAACTCCACGGTCGCGCCGAAGATGTCGGAGGTCGCCTCGTTCAGACCGCCCGACTCGCCGCTGTAGTTGAGGCCCGCCGTGTTGGACGTGAGCCCGTGGGTCATCTCGTGCGCGGCCACGTCGATCGACGTCAGCGGGTTGGCGTTGCCGGAGCCGTCGCCGTAGGTCATGCAGAAGCAGCTGTCCGACCAGAAGGCGTTGACGTAGTTGTTGCCGTAGTGGACCCGGGAGTACGCGCCCACGCCGTCGCCGCGGATGCCGCTGCGCCCGTGCACGTTCTTGTAGTAGTCCCAGGTGAGCGCCGCGCCGTAGTGGGCGTCGGCGGCGGCCGACTCCAGGTTCGACGGACTGCCGTTGCCCCAGACGTCGTCGGGGCCGGAGAAGAGAGTGCCGGTGCCGGAGGTGCCGCGGTTCAGGTTGTACGTCTTGTGGTTGCCGCGGGCGCCGTCCGTGAGGGTGTACGTCGACCCGGACTGGGTGGTGGTGAGGTCGACCGTGCCGGAGTACACCGTGTGGCCGGTGCCGGTCTCGATGGCCTCCCACGCGTACAGCTTCTCGCCCGTGGTGGCGTCGGTGATCACGTGCAGTTCCTGCGGGGTGCCGTCGTGCTGGAAGCCGCCGACGACCGTCTCGTACGCCACGACCGGCTTGCCGCTCGCGGCCCAGATCACCTTGCGGGGCTCGCGGTTGATGCCGGGGCTCTTCGCCTCCTCGGCCTTCCCGGCGGCCAGTGCCTGCTGCCGGGCCTGCGCGGCGGGCACCGCGGTCCTCGTCGTGGCCGGGGCGATGGCGGCGCGGGTGGCCTTCACGACGGCGGCGGTGTCGTCGGCCTTCGTGCTCTCCACGACGAGGTCGCCGCCGAGGACCGGCAGGCCGTCGTAGGTGCGCTCGTAGCGGGTGTGCACGGTGCCGTCCCGGTCCTTCAGGACGTCACGGACGACCAGCTTCTCCTTGGCGCCGAGGCCGAGGTCCTTCGCGGTCCGGGTCTTGGCGGCGTCCGCCTCGCGGATCAGCGCGGCGCGCTGCGCGGGGGTGAGCCGGACCGACTCCGAGCCGGGGTTCGCCTTGCTCGCGGCCTGCGGTGCCTTCTCCGGGGCAGCGGTGGCGGTGCCGCTCTGCACGGCGGCGGCGATCAGCGCGGCGACGCCGGCGAGGGCCACGGCCGCGGTGTGGCGGGGAGTGTGGGGAGTGCGTCTGTGGGAGGTGCCTCTTTCCGAGGAACTGCTTCTCAACACTGACTCCTTCTGCGGGACCGGGGGTCGCCCGGCCTGGGGAGGTGGAGGTGTTGCCGTGGGGTTGCCGTGGAGCAGTCGCGGGAAGCGTGGCAGGGGAGCGCGCTTTCTGTCAGGGGCGCGTCAATACATTGGCCGGAAAAGGTTCGTTGACCGGAAGTTCATGTTCGCTATGCGGACGCGTAAGGAGCGGCTGTCGTAAGGGGCGGCTGTCGTGAGGAGCGGCTGCCGTGAGGTCGGCAGGACCGACCCCACGGCGCGCGGCGGCTACGCCAGGCTGTCCCGCCACGCCCGGTGCAGATCCGCGAACCTGCCCGTGCCGGCGATGAGTCCGGCCGGTTCGCCGTCCTCCACGATCCGTCCGCCCTCCATCACGAGGACGCGGTCCGCGATCTCCACGGTCGACAGCCGGTGCGCGATGACGACCGCCGTACGGCCCCTCAGCACCGTCGCCATCGCCCGCTGCACCGCACGCTCGCCCGGGATGTCCAGCGAGCTGGTCGCCTCGTCGAGGATCAGCACCGCCGGGTCCGCCAGCAACGCGCGGGCGAACGCGACCAGTTGGCGCTGCCCGGCCGAGATGCGGCCGCCCCGCTTGCGGACGTCCGTGTCGTAGCCGTCGGGCAGGGCGGTGATGAAGTCGTGCGCCCCGATCTCCTTCGCCGCCTGCTCTATCTCCGCGCGGGTGGCGTCCGGGCGGCCGATCGCGATGTTGTCGGCGACCGTGCCCGAGAAGAGGAACGCCTCCTGCGTCACCATGACCACCCCGCGCCGCAGCTCCGGCACGGCCAGGTCGCGCAGGTCGACGCCGTCCAGCAGCACCCGGCCGTCGGAGGGGTCGTAGAACCGGGCCAGCAGCTTGGCCAGCGTCGACTTGCCGGCGCCCGTGGAGCCGACGACCGCGACCGTCTGCCCGGCGGGGAGCGTGAGGTCGAAGCGGGGCAGCACCTCGCCGCCGGTGCGGTAGCCGAAGCGGACGCCGTCGAAGACCACCTCGCGGCCCGGGTGCTCGCTCTCGAGCGGCGGGAGCGGCCGGGGGTTCGACGGCTCGGGCACGGACGGGGTCTGGGCGAGCAGCCCGGCGATCTTCTCCAGCGAGGCCGCCGCCGACTGGTAGGAGTTGAGGAACATCCCGAGCCGGTCGATGGGGTCGTACAGCCGCCGCAGGTACAGCACCGCCGCCGCCAGCACGCCGAGGGCCAGCGTGCCGTCCGCGACCCGGTAGGCGCCCCACAGCACGATCGCCGCGACCGCCGTGTTGGCGACCAGCCGCGAGCCGGTGACGTAGCGGGCCATCTCCAGCAGGGCGTCGCCGTTGGTCCGTTCGTGCCGCCGGTTCAGCGCCCCGAAGTCGGCGTCGTTGGCGGCCTCGCGGCGGAAGGCGCGCACCGGGCGGATGCCGTTCATGGTCTCGACGAACTTGACGATGACGGCCGCGATCGCGGTGGACCGCGCCCGGTACACCCGCCCGGCCCGCCGCTGGTACAGCCGCACCAGCGCGTAGAGCGGCACCAGGGACGCCACCGCCACGCCCCCGAGGCCCAGGTCGAGCCAGAGCAGCATCGCCGAGATGTAGACGAAGGACAGGACGACCGTCACGAGCTCCTGGAGGCCCTCGTCCAGCAGTTCGCGCAGCGACTCCACGTCCGTCGTGGAGCGGGAGATGAGCCGGCCCGAGGTGTAGCGCTCGTGGAAGTCGACGCTCAGCGCCTGCGCGTGGCGGAAGATCCGGCCGCGCAGGTCCAGCAGCACGTCCTGGTTGACCCGGGCCGCGGCGGCGATGAACGCCCACTGCAGTCCGCCCGCGGCCAGCGCGCACCCCAGGTAGCCGGCGCCGACCGCGATCAGCGGCCCGTGGTCGTGCGCCCGGAACGCCGGCACGGCACGGTCGATGGCGTAGGCGACGAGCAGCGGGCCCGCCTGCACCACCGCCTGCTGGAGCAGCAGCAGGAGCGTCGTGACCGTGACGCGGGCCTTCAGGGGCGCGAGCAGGGAGCGCAGCAGGGCGGCGGTGGCGCCCGGGGGAGTGGGCAGGACGTCCTTGTCGAAGGGATCACCCGTGTCGCCGGTGTCGGCGGTGCCGGGGGGCCGGTCGCCGGGTTTGTCGCCGGCCGGTGCGGTGGTGGTGGCCGCCGTCATCGTGCGTCCTCCTGTTCCCCTGACCCCGGCGATGCCCCGGACATCAGGTGCGCGTACTCGGCGTTCGTCCGCAGCAGTTCCTGGTGGGTGCCGACCGCGGCGATCCGGCCGCCGGACAGCAGCGCGACCCGGTCGGCGAGCAGCACCGTGGACGGGCGGTGCGCCACGATCAGGGCCGTCGTGTCCGCGAGGACCTGCCGCAGGGCGGCCTCCACGGCGGCCTCGGTGTGCACGTCCAGGGCCGACAGCGGATCGTCCAGGACGAGGAACTCCGGCTGTCCGACCACGGCCCGCGCGAGTGCGAGGCGCTGCCGCTGCCCGCCGGAGAGGCTGAGGCCCTGCTCGCCCACCCGGGTGTCCGTCCCCTGCGGCAGCCCGTGCGCGAAGTCGGCCTGGGCGACGGCCAGGGCGCGCTCCAGCTCGGCCGGACCGGCGCTGTCGCCGGCGCCCATGAGAACGTTGTCGCCGACGGACGCCGAGAAGAGCGTGGGTTCCTCGAACGCGACGGCGACCTTGGCGCGGAGCGCCTCACGGGACAGGGCGGTGATGTCGACGCCGTCGAGCGTGATACGGCCCGAAGTCACCTCGTACAGACGGGGGATGAGCGCCGTCAGGGTGGTCTTGCCGCTGCCGGTCGCGCCGACCAGGGCCATGGATTCGCCCGGGCGGATGTGCAGGTCGATGTCCCGGAGCACGGGCGGGGTGCCGGGCGGGGCGTCCGGGTAGCGGAAGGTGACGCCGTCGAGGCGAAGTCCCTTCTCCTCCTGGGGAGTCGGGGCGGAAATCGGGGCGGTCGCCGCCTCCTCGGGCTCCTCGTCCATCACCTCGAAGTACCGCTCCGTCGCCGTCGCCGCCTCCTGGCTCATCGCCAGCAGGAACCCGATCGACTCCACGGGCCAGCGCAGCGCCAGCGCCGTCGACAGGAACGCCACCAGCGTGCCCGCCGACAGCGCCCCGTCGGCCACCTGGACGACCCCCACCACCAGCGCCGCCCCGATCGCCACCTCCGGCAGCGTGACGATGACGCCCCAGATCGTCGCCAGCAGCCGCGCCTTGCGCAGTTCCGTGCCGCGCAGCTTGCGCGACAGCTCCCGGAACGCCCGCGCCTGACTCCGGTGGCGGCCGAAGCCCTTGATGATGCGGACGCCGAGCACGCTCTCCTCGACGACCGTCGTCAGGTCGCCGACCTGGTCCTGGGCGCGGCGCGCCGCCGCGGCGTAGCGCCTCTCGAAGACCAGGCAGGTGACCATGACGGGCACGGCGGGTCCGAGGATGACCAGCCCCAGCGTCCAGTCCTGCAGCAGCATGATGACCACGCCGACGACGATCGTCACCCCGTTGACCAGCAGGAACGTCAGCGGGAAGGCGAGGAACATGCGCAGCAGCATCAGGTCCGTCGTCCCCCGGGACAGCAACTGCCCCGAGGCCCACCGGTCGTGGAAGGACACCGGCAGCCGCTGGAGGTGGCGGTACAGGGCCGCCCGCATCGACGCCTCGACGTGCGACAGCGGACGGGCCACCAGCCAGCGCCTGAGGCCGAACAGCAGGGCCTCCGCGAAGCCGAGCAGCAGCAGGTACAGCGCGCCGAGCCACACCCCGGCCGGGTCCCGGTCGGCGACCGGTCCGTCCACCATCCACTTCAGGACGAGCGGGATCACCAGGCCCGTGCAGGAGGCCAGTATCGCCACGAACGCGGCGGTGAACAGCCGCGCCCGCACGGGCCGCACGTACGGCCACAGGCGCAGCAGCGTGCGCACGACGGAACGGTCCTGGGCGGGGGCGGGTGTCGTGGCCATCAGCAGCGAGCCTACGGATCGCCACTGACACTGCCCACCGAGTTTCCGCCGGACCCGGGTCGGGCGCCGGTCCTGCGACCTGCGTGTTCGAGGGGCCGCACGGCGGTGCCCGCCCAGTCGCGCGGCCGCGCCCGCCGAGTCGTATCGCCGCATCAACCGATCGGCTGATGCCCGTTCGAGCGCGACGGCCGATGTGCGCCGCCCCGCCCCGCCGCGATCCTCGTCGTATGCCGACCGCACCTGTCATCGAAGTCACCGAGTTGCACAAGAGCTACGCGGGCCGTCCCGCCGTCGACGGTGTCTCCTTCGCCGTGGAGGAGGGGGAGATCTTCGGGATCCTCGGGCCGAACGGTGCCGGGAAGACCACCACCGTGGAGTGTGTCGAGGGGCTGCGCGTACCGGACTCCGGACGCGTCCGCGTCACCGGCCTCGACCCCCTCGCCGACCACGAGCGGGTCGCCCGGGTGCTGGGGGCCCAGCTCCAGGAGAGCCGGCTTCAGCCCAAGCTCACCGTGCGGGAGGCGCTGGAGCTGTACGCCGCGTTCTATCCGCGCCCCGCCGACTGGCGTCCGCTGGCCGAACGCCTCGGCCTGGAGCAGAAGCTGACCACCCGTTTCGCCAAGCTCTCCGGCGGCCAGAAGCAGCGCCTGTTCATCGCGCTCGCCCTGATCGGCGACCCCCGGATCGTCGTCCTCGACGAACTCACCACCGGCCTCGATCCGCGGGCCCGCCGCGACACCTGGCAGCTCGTCGAGGACGTCCGCGCGCGGGGCGTCACCGTCCTGCTCGTCACGCACTTCATGGAGGAGGCGCAGCGGCTGTGCGACCGGATCGCGGTGATCGACCAGGGCCGGGTGGCCGCCCTGGACACCCCGGCCGGGCTGATCCGCCGCTCGGCGGGCGCCACCGTCATCAGCTTCACCCCGTCCGCGCCCCTGGACGACGGTGAGCTGAACGAACTCCCCGCCCTGGCCGGGATCGAGAACAAGGACGGCCGGATCACGCTGTCCGGCACGGACGACACCGTCGACGCCGTGCTGTCCCTGCTCGCCCGTCGCCACATCACCGCCCACCAACTCCGCGTCACCGACGCCACGCTGGACGACGCGTTCCTGGACCTGACGGAGGCCTCCGCATGAGCACCGCCCTGATCGACCCCGCTGTGCTGCGCAGCGAGTTCCGGCTCTTCCGCCGGGAACCGGGCAGTCTCTTCTGGATCCTGCTCTTCCCCAGCCTGCTCCTGGGCATCCTCGGCGCCGTGCCGTCGTACCGCGAGGCGCAGGACGGGCTCGGCGGGCTGCGGACCGTCGACGTCTACGTGCCCGTGAGCGTCCTGATCGCCCTGATCATGGCCGGGGTGCAGGCGCTGCCGCCGACCCTCACCGGCTACCGGGAGAACGGCATCCTGCGCCGGCTGTCCACCACCCCGGTCCGGCCCGCGTCCCTGCTGGCCGCCCAGATGCTGGTGAACGGCCTGGCCGCCGTGGCCTCCGCGCTGCTCGCACTCGCGGTCGGCCGGCTCGCGTACGACGTACGGCTGCCCCAGCAGCCCGCCGGATACCTGGTCGCGCTGCTCCTCGCGGTGCTCGCCGCCCTCTCCCTGGGAGCGGTCATCTCGGCCCGGGCCCGCACGACGAGGATCGCGACGGCCATCGGGACCGCCGTGTTCTTCCCGATGATGTTCTGCGCCGGGGTGTGGATGCCGGTGCAGGCCATGCCGGACCTGCTGGCCCGCGTCGTCCAGTGCACCCCGTTCGGGGCCGCCGCGCGGGCCCTGGACCAGGCCGCCGCGGGCGACTGGCCGGGCTGGGGGCACCTGGCCGTGCTGGCGGCGTGGACGGCGGTGCTCTCGGTGTCGGCCGCCCGCTGGTTCCGCTGGGAATGACCGGAGCCGGGGGAGGGGGGCCGGGCCGTGGCCGACACTGAGGGCATGACGGACGTGGCGGGTGTCGAGCAGCGGTGGGCGGCGTACTTCCGCTGGGGACCGTACGGGATGCTCGGGGCCGGCACGCTGCTCAGCGTGGCCTCGGCCGACGCGGTCGACATGAGCACGGCGGAGCAGTACGCCTCCGTCGCCCTGGTCGGCGCCGCGGTGGTCCTCCAGCTGTGGTGGGGGCGCTGGTCCCGCGGCCGGCCCCTGGCCCCGTCGGTGCCGGGCGCCTGCTACTACTTCGTGCGCTGGGCGCTGGGCTTCGCGCTCAGCTGGTGCAACCCGTTCTTCGCGTTCTACGCCGCCGCCGGATTCATCGGCGCCGAGCGGCTGCTGCGGGGGCGCGCCCTCAAACTCGGCCTGGTGGCCACCGCGGTGACCATCGCGGGCTCCCAGTCCGGCGGCATGCCCCTGCACGGACCGCTGGACTGGGCGGTGTTCGGCGGACTGCTCTGCGTCCACGTCACGCTGATCGCCGTCTTCGGCCAGCTGACCGCGCGAGAGGAGGAACGCACCCGCATCCAGACCGCCACCATCGCCGAACTGGAGCGCACCAACGCGGCGTTGCAGCAGGCCCTCGACGAGAACGCCGCCCTGCACGCCCAGCTCCTGGTGCAGGCGCGGGAGGCCGGGGTCGCCGACGAACGCCGGCGGCTGGCCGCCGAGATCCACGACACCATCGCCCAGGGGCTGGCCGGCATCATCGCCCAGCTCCAGGTCGTCGCGAACACCCCCGACCCCGGCCTGGCCCGCGAGCACGTGTCCCGCGCGACCGACCTGGCCCGGCACAGCCTCGGCGAGGCCCGCCGGTCCGTGCACAACCTCGCCCCCGTGGCACTGGCCGACGCCGGACTGCCGGAAGCCCTGAAGAAGACGGTCGGCGAGTGGGGTGAACGAACGGGCGTGCGCGCCGAGTTCACGGTCACCGGTACCGCCGAGCAACTCCACGAGGAGGTCGCGGCAACGCTCCTGCGGATCGTCCAGGAGGCCCTCTCCAACACGGCCCGGCACGCGGCCGCCACCCGGGCCGGGGTCACCCTGTCCTTCGTCGGCGAGGACGTCATCCTCGACATCCGCGACGACGGCCGCGGCTTCGACCGGGCCGCCGTCGGGGAGCGCACCAGCACCGGCGGTTTCGGCCTGCCCGGCATGAGCGCCCGCGCCGAACGCATCGCCGGATCCCTCACGGTCGAGTCCGAGCCGGGCCACGGTACGGCGGTCTCCGCTCGCGTACCGTTGGTCCGCCATGACTGACGACGCCGCCATCACTCTGCTCATCGTCGACGACCACCCCGTCGTCCGGGACGGACTGCGCGGCATGTTCGAGTCCACGCCGGGCTTCACGGTCCTCGGGGAGGCGGCGAACGGCGTCGAGGCGGTCGCGCTCGCCGCCGGCCTGGACCCGGACGTGATCCTCATGGACCTGCGCATGCCGGGCGGCGGGGGTGTGGACGCCATCCGCGAACTGACCCGCACCGGCGCCCGCGCCAAGGTCCTCGTCCTGACCACCTACGACACCGACTCCGACACCCTCCCCGCGATCGAGGCGGGCGCGACGGGCTACCTCCTCAAGGACGCCCCGCGCGAGGAGCTCTGCACGGCGGTCCGGGCGGCGTCGGAAGGCCGCACGGTCCTCTCCCCGGCGGTGGCCTCCCGCCTGGTCTCCGCGGTCCGCACGCCGAAGGCTCCCGGCAGGGAGCCGCTCTCCGCACGGGAGCGCGAGGTCCTGGCCCTGGTCGCGAGGGGCACCTCCAACCGCGAGATCGCCCGGGAACTGTTCATCAGCGAGGCGACCGTGAAGACCCACCTCACCCACCTGTACGCCAAGCTCGGCGTCAAGGACCGCGCGGCAGCGGTCGCGACGGCATACGACCGGGGGATCCTCGGCCCGCCCCCGGGGCGTTCGGGCTGGGGGGACACCACTTAGCCCGCCACCCGCAGCAGCAGCACCGCCCGCGCCGGCACCGTGATCTCCGTCCCCGCCCGGTGCGCCACCCCCGGCGCCTCCCCCTGTTCCTCCAGGCCGGTGTCGACGACGACCTCGTACCGCTCCGCCCACGGCGGCCCGGGCAGGACGAAGCTCACCGGCTCCTCGCCCGCGTGCAGCACGGCCAGGAAGCTGTCGTCGAGGATCTGGTCGCCGCGCTCGTCCCGGCCCGGGATGTCCCGTCCGGACAGGTACATGGCCAGCGTGGCGGCGGGCGCGTACCAGTCCTGCTCGGTCATCTCCGTGCCCCGGGACGTGAACCAGGCCAGGTCGCGCAGGCCGTCCGCGGTCTGGGCCCGGCCGGAGAAGAAGGCCCGGCGGCGGAGCACCGGGTGCCGGTGGCGCAGCGCGATCAGCCGGGAGGTCAGCTCGAACAGGGCCCGCCAGCCGGGGTCCGCCAGCAGGTCCCAGTCCAGCCAGCTGATCTCGTTGTCCTGGCAGTAGGCGTTGTTGTTGCCGCCCTGCGTGCGGCCCAGCTCGTCGCCCGCGACCAGCATGGGCACGCCCGTGGACAGCAGCAGCGTGGTCAGCAGGTTCCGCAGCTGCCGGCGCCGCAGGGCGAGCACGCCCTCGTCGTCCGTCTCGCCCTCGGCCCCGCAGTTCCAGGCCCGGTTGTCGTCCGTGCCGTCCCGGTTGCCCTCGCCGTTGGCCTCGTTGTGCTTACGCTCGTACGACACCAGGTCGCGCAGGGTGAAACCGTCGTGCGCGGTGATGAAGTTGACCGAGGCGTAGGGCCTGCGGCCGCCCCAGGCGTACAGATCGCTGGAGCCGGACAGGCGGTAGCCCATCTCGCGCACGTCCGGCAGCGCGTGCCGCCAGAAGTCCCGGACGGCGTTGCGGTACCGGTCGTTCCACTCCGTCCACAGCGGCGGGAACGCCCCCACCTGGTAGCCGCCCGACCCCACGTCCCACGGTTCGGCGATCAGCTTCACCCGCCGCAGCACCGGGTCCTGGGCGATCACCGCCAGGAACGGGGAGAGCATGTCGACGTCGTGCATGGAGCGGGCCAGCGCCGCCGCCAGGTCGAAGCGGAAGCCGTCCACGCCCATCTCCGTCACCCAGTAGCGCAGCGAGTCGGTGATCAGGCGCAGCACCTGCGGCTGGACCACGTGCAGGGTGTTGCCGCAGCCGGTGTAGTCGGCGTAGCGGCGGGGGTCGTCCTGGAGGCGGTAGTAGCCGCGGTTGTCGATGCCCTTCAGGGACAGCGTCGGGCCCAGCTCGCCCGCCTCGGCGGTGTGGTTGTAGACCACGTCGAGGATGACCTCGATCCCCGCCGCGTGCAGGGCGCGCACCATCCGCTTGAACTCGCCGACCTGCTGCCCGGTCGTACCGGAGGCCGCGTAGGCCGCGTGCGGGGCGAAGTAGCCGATGGAGTTGTAGCCCCAGTAGTTCCGCAGGCCTCTGCGCAGCAGGTGGTCCTCGTGCGCGAACTGGTGCACCGGCAGCAGCTCCACCGCCGTCACGCCCAGCTTCACCAGGTGCTCTATGGCCGCCGGGTGGGCGAGGCCGGCGTAGGTGCCGCGCAGCTCCTCGGGGATGCCCGGGTGCCGCTGGGTGAAGCCCTTGACGTGCAGCTCGTAGATGACCGAGTCCGCCCAGGGCGTCTTCGGCCGGCGGTCGTCGGCCCAGTCGTCGTCATCGTGGACGACGACGCCCTTCGGGACGTACGGCGCCGAGTCCCGGTCGTCGCGCACGGTGTCGGCGACGTGCTGCTGCGGCCAGTCGCGGACGTGCCCGTACACCTCCGGCGGCAGCGTGAAGTCGCCGTCCACGGCACGCGCGTACGGGTCGAGGAGCAGCTTCGCCGGGTTCCAGCGGGCGCCCGTCCAGGGGTCCCAGCGGCCGTGCACCCGGTAGCCGTAGCGCTGCCCGGGCAGCACGCCCGGGACGAAGCCGTGCCAGATCTCGTGGGTCAGCTCGGCGAGCCGGACCCGTGACTCCTTGCCCGCCTCGTCGAAGAGGCACAGCTCGACGCCCTCGGCCCCGCCCGCCCACAACGCGAAATTGGTCCCGGCCACCCCGTCCGGACCGACCCGGAACCGGGCGCCCAGCGGGGTCGGCGCGCCCGGCCGGGCGGGCACCGTGGGCGGCGGCGCGGCCCGCCGTAGGCCGTTCACGGCGGCGGCCTGGCGCCCGTTCCCGGTGGCCTGAGGACCGGCCACCGCCTCCTGCTCGGCTGCGCTGGACACCTGTCAGCCTCCCGCGGCTCGTGGGACGACGGGGGACAGAGGGGTGCGGCCCTGCTGCGCTCCGGTCCGCGGCTCCCCTGCGCGACGTCCTCCCCACTGTTCTGCCCAGAGGGTGGGTCGCACTCACGTTTCCCCGGGGGCGGGCATGGTCGTTTCCCGGGGACGCGACCGGTCGTTGGGCACCTCGTGAGGCACGTACAAGGGCGCGCGCGGCGCGCGAGGGCCGCGCTGGCCGCCGTAGTGACATGGGCAGGGCTCCTCGCCGGGGCCACGGGCTGTACCTCGGACGACGCGGGCGGGATCGCCGGGGCGTTCGGCGCGCCCCCGGCGCCCGAGGACGTCATCAAGGTCTCGCCCGGCGACGGCAGCAAGGGCGTGCGCCCCGGCAGGAAGCTGCGGGTGCGCGTGCCCGACGGCCGGCTGGAGTCGGTGAAGGTCGTCAGATCACAGGACGCCCAGGAGTCCCCCGTGCCCGGGCGGATCTCCGCCGACGGCCTGACCTGGGAGCCCGCGGAGGAGCGGCTGGCACTGGCCGCCGAGTACACGGTCGACGCGGTCGCCGTGGGCGGCGACGGACGCCGCTCGGCCCGCCACACCACCTTCACGACGTACGTCCCCGAGGAGCGCTTCATCGGCTACGTCACCCCGGAGGACCGCGCCACGGTCGGCACCGGCATGATCGTCTCCCTGGAGTTCAACCGGGAGATCAGGCACCGCGCCGCCGTCGAACGCGCGGTGCGGGTCACCGCCCGCCCGGCCGTCGAGATCCGCCCGCACTGGTTCGGCCGGACCCGCCTCGACTTCCGCCCCGAGCACTACTGGAAGCCCGGCACCCAGGTCACCGTCTCCCTGCGCCTGCGGGACGTCGAGGGGGCACCCGGGGTCTACGGCCTGCAGCACAAGACGTTCTCCTTCACCGTCGGCCGCAGCCAGGTCTCCGTCGTCGACGCCGCCCGGCACTCCATGGAGGTGCGCCGCGACGGCGAGCCCCTCGCCACCGTGCCGATCACCGCCGGCGCCCCGAAGACCACCACCTACAACGGCAAGATGGTGGTGACCGAGATGCTCGAGGTCACCCGGATGAACGGCGCCACGGTCGGCTTCAAGAAGCGCGACGGCAAGGGCGAATACGACATCCCGGACGTCCCGCACGCCATGCGCCTGACCGACTCCGGCACCTTCCTGCACGGCAACTACTGGGCGCACCACACCGTCTTCGGCCGCACCAACGTCAGCCACGGCTGCGTCGGACTGCGCGATGTGAAGGGCGGCGGCTCCGACACCCCGGCCGGCTGGTTCTTCGACCGCAGCCTCATCGGGGACGTCGTCGAGGTCGTCAACAGCAATGACAAAAAGGTCGCTCCCGACAACGGGCTCGGAGGATGGAATATGGGCTGGAATGCATGGAAGGCGGGCAGTGCGGTGAAGTAGCCGGACAGAGGGGCGGGTTGACCCGGCATTCCGTTGGGACCGAACAGTGACAATCGCGGGCCGCCTGCGCCCCGCACCCTGTGGTTACTATTCGCCGGTGCGCGGGGGACGCGCAGGGGTGCGGGCCTGACCAGGCCCGGGGAGGGGAGAACAACTTGAACGGGCGACCGATATCGGGGGCGTCGGTTGGGGGCGGGAAGGGACTGCTCGCGCTGATCCTGGGCGTGCTGCTCCTCGCCGTCACGGCGTGCGGCGGCGGGGGCACCGGCTCCGGTTCCGGCGCGGGCGACGGCAAGGGCAAGGACGCGGACACCGCGCAGAGCAAGCAGTCCGAGGCCGTCGTCAGCATCACCCCCAAGGACGGCGCCAAGTCCGTCGACACCAGCGGCGCGCTGAAGGTCACCGCCGCCAAGGGCAAGCTGACCGAGGTCGAGGTCAAGGACGGCGAGGGCAGGAAGGTCGACGGCGAGATATCCGGCGACGGCGCCAGCTGGACGCCGTCCACGCACCTGTCCGCCGCCACGAAGTACACGGTGCACGCGGTCGCCAAGGACGCCGAGGGCCGTACGGCCGCGGAGGACGCCGGCTTCACGACGCTGACCCCGAAGAACACCTTCATCGGCACCTTCACCCCCGAGGACGGCTCCAAGGTCGGCGTCGGCATGCCGTTCTCGATCCGCTTCTCCCGGGGCATCACCAGCCCGGAGGCCGTCGAGAAGGCCATCCGCATCAGGACCGAGCCGGCCGTCGACGTCGAGGGCCACTGGTTCGGCAACGACCGCCTCGACTTCCGCCCCGAGAAGTACTGGAAGCCCGGCACCAAGGTGACCGTCGACCTGAACCTCGACGGCGTCGAGGGCCGCCCCGGGGTCTACGGCGAGCAGGACAAGACCATCGACTTCACCATCGGCCGCAACCAGGTCTCCGTCGTCGACGCCAAGAAGCTGACGATGAAGGTCATGCGGGACGGCAAGCTCTTCAAGACCATCCCGGTCACCACCGGCAAGCCCGGCATGGAGACCTGGAACGGCCAGATGGTCATCAGCGAGATGCTCACGGTCACCCGGATGAACGGCGAGACCGTCGGCTACGGCGGCGAGTACGACATCAAGGACGTCCCGCACGCCGTCCGCCTCACCACCTCCGGCACGTTCCTGCACGGCAACTACTGGGCGAGCGGCGCCTTCGGCAACTACAACGCCAGCCACGGCTGCATCGGCCTGCGCGATGTGCGCGGCGGCTGGGACAAGAACGCGCCGGCCGCGTGGTTCTTCAACCACTCGATGATCGGCGACGTGGTGGTCGTCAAGAACTCCGAGGACCGGATCGTCGCCCCGGACAACGGGCTCAACGGCTGGAACATGTCGTGGGAGAAGTGGAAGAAGTAGCACCCCTTCGCTGACGGCAGGGCCCCGGTGTGACGGACCGCACCGGGGCCCTGCCCGTTAGCCCCCGTTAACCTGCTCCCTATGACCGTCTCTCTCGAAGTCGCTGAAGGCGTCGGCACGCTCCGGCTGGACCGACCGCCCATGAACGCGCTGGACATCGCCACGCAGGACCGGCTGAAGGAACTCGCCGAGGAGGCCGCGCGCCGCGCGGACGTGCGGGCCGTGGTGGTCTACGGCGGGGAGAAGGTGTTCGCGGCCGGCGCGGACATCAAGGAGATGCAGGCGATGGACCACACCGCGATGGTCCTGCGCGCCCGCGCCCTCCAGGACTCCTTCACGGCGGTGGCCCGGATCCCCAAGCCGGTCGTCGCGGCCGTGACGGGCTACGCGCTGGGCGGCGGCTGCGAACTCGCGCTGTGCGCGGACTATCGCATCGCCGCCGAGAACGCCAAGCTCGGCCAGCCGGAGATCCTGCTCGGCCTGATCCCCGGCGCGGGCGGTACCCAGCGCCTGGCCCGCCTGGTCGGCCCCTCCAAGGCCAAGGACCTGATCTTCACCGGCCGCATGGTCAAGGCCGACGAGGCCGAGAGGATCGGTCTGGTCGACCGGGTCGTGCCCGCCGACGAGGTGTACGCGCAGGCGCACGCCTGGGCCGCGAAGCTGGCGCAGGGTCCCGCCCTCGCGCTGCGCGCCGCGAAGGAGGCCGTCGACACGGGCCTGGAGACGGACATCGACACGGGCCTGGCGATCGAACGGAACTGGTTCGCGGGCCTGTTCGCCACCGAGGACCGCGAGCGCGGGATGCGCAGCTTCGTGGAGGAGGGGCCGGGCAAGGCGAAGTTCCTCTGAACCTCCCTCCAGGGGCTTGCCATTGACGCGGTGTCTGATCCGGGTCCCTCGAAGGGGCGGTTTATGGCAGCCTTAAGGCAGCCTTAAGCGTGGTCGGCCGAGGGGGTCCGTCGATTGCCCCGAAACGGGTCGTTCCAGCAGGTCGGAGGGGGTGCGGACGACTCCGAAGTGCCGTTGGCATATGACGCTGGACCGTCGGTCCGCAGGCCGTGCCCGGGGGCGTATTCCCCGGGAACGGCCCCGTCGGGCGCTCCCGGCGGCCATGATGGGGGCATGGCGGGGCTGGAGGGTATGGAACAGCCGCGGGGAGACGCACATGCGGCCGCGGCGCGCTGGTCGCCGACCGTCGAGGACGAACACGCGCTGAAGGCGCTGGAGTTGTACGGCAACCCGACGGAGGCAGAGGTCCCGCTGCCGTCCCGCCCCGAGTCCGCGGCCACCGCCAGACGCCTCACCCAGGTCGTGGTCCTGCGCCACTGGGGGCTCACCCCCAAGACCACGGAGGACGCGGTCCTTCTCGTCTCCGAACTGGTCGGCAACGCCGTACGCCACACCGGCGCCCGCGTCTTCGGGCTGCGCCTGCACCGGCGCCGCGGCTGGATCCGCGTCGAGGTCCGCGACCCCTCCCGCGGGCTGCCGTGCCTGATGCCGGTGCAGGAACTGGACGTCAGCGGCCGGGGCCTGTTCCTCGTCGACAAGCTGGCGGACCGCTGGGGCGTCGATCTGCTGCCCCGGGGGAAGACCACCTGGTTCGAGATGCGGGTCGGCGACCGCTGAGGGCCGGGTCCGGCTGCCTGTGCCGCGCGGGCCGGGTCCGGCTGCCTGCGCGGCGGCTCACCCGGCCGCCGATCGGGCGAATAGCCCGTTTCCAGGTGACGCGCACCTTAAATGGTGGAATGCACCGTCACCTCATCAAGAGTGCCCTGGTCACGGGTGCCGCCCTCGCCGTCCTCGCCGCCTGCGGCACGGGCGGGGAGCGGGCCTCCGAGGCGCGCGGCACCAAGGCCGCCGTACCCGCCCCGCCCGAGAAGAAGCCCGTCGAGGGCCTGCCCGGCATGCCGCCCGTCCTCGACCCCGAGGACGTCTACGCGGCCGACCGCCCGAACAAGCTGTCCCCGGTGGTCAAGGACTTCCCGTCCCGCGTCTACGTGCCCAACACCGAGTCCGACACGGTCTCCGTCATCGACCCGAAGACGTACGAGATCATCGAGACGATCCCCGTGGGCCGGCAGCCCCAGCACGTCGTGCCCTCCTGGGACCTGAAGACGCTCTGGGTCAACAACAACCGCGGCCACACCCTCACCCCCATCGACCCCAGGACCGGCAAGGCGGGCAAGGAGGTCGAGGTCCACGACCCGTACAACCTCTACTTCACGCCCAACGGCAGGTACGCCGTCGTCATGGCCTCCCTCGACCGGGAGCTGGTCTTCCGCGACCCGCACACCATGGAACGCAAGAAGACCGTCCCGGTCTCCTGCTACGGCGTCAACCACGCCGACTTCTCCCTCGACGGCCGCTACTTCATCGTCTCCTGCGAGTTCAGCGGCGAGCTGCTCAAGGTCGACACCGAGAAGATGAAGGTCGTCGGACAGCAGCGGCTGCCGTTCGAGGGCGCCATGCCGCAGGACGTGAAGGTCTCGCCCGACGGCAAGAAGTTCTACATCGCCGACATGATGGCCCACGGCATGTGGGTCCTGGACGGCGACAAGTTCACCGAGCCCACCCTGCTGCCCACCGGCAAGGGCTGCCACGGCCTCTACGTCAGCCGCGACTCCCGCGAGATGTACGTGTCCAACCGCGGCGAGGGCACCATCTCCGTCTTCGACTTCACCCAGGACAAGCTCACCAAGAAGTGGCAGCTGCCCGACGGCGGCAGCCCCGACATGGGCGGCGTCTCCGCCGACGGCAAGGTGCTCTGGCTCTCCGGCCGCTACGACGCCGAGGTGTACGCCATCGACACCCGCACCGGCACCCAGCTCGCCCGCATCCCCGTCGGCAGCGGCCCGCACGGCCTCGCGGTCTACCCGCAGCCCGGCCGCTACTCGCTCGGCCACACCGGCATCTTCCGGTGACGCCCATCCGCCGTCCACGCGGCAGCAGTTGACACGCCCCTGATCGGGTGAGGGTCCCCGGCCCGCCGCAGCGGAACCGCGATCGTGCCCTGCATGATCACTCTTCGTCTGCGGCGGCGCACCACCGCCGCCGCCCTCTGCTTCACCGCCGTCCTCACGACCACGGCCGCCGCGCCCGCCCAGGCGCCGGCCAGGCCCGCGGCCCCCGCCAAGCCCGCGGCCCCCGCGCCGGCCGCCTGTCCCGTCCAGTTCGACGACGAGATCAAGGCCGCCGCCGACCGCCGTGTCGACGTCGGCCGCATCACCCCCGACCCGTCCTGGCGGACCACCTGCGGCACGCTCTACCGCGCCGACGGCCGCGGCCCCTCCGTCGTCTTCGAGCAGGGCTTCCACCCCAAGGACGTCGTCAACGGCCAGTACGATCTGGAGAAGTACGTCCTGGTCAACCAGCCGTCCCCGTACGTGTCCACGACGTACGACCACGACCTCTACAAGAAGTGGAAGTCCGCCTTCAACTACTACGTCGACGCCCCGGGCGGCATCGACGTCAACAAGACCATCGGCGACACCCACAAATGGGCCGACCAGCAGGAGGTCGCCTTCCCCGGCGGCATCGCCCGGCAGTACATCATCGGCGTCTGCCCGGTGGACAAGCAGACCAAGACCGAGATCATGAGCGAGTGCGAGAGCAACCCGCACTACGAGCCGTGGCACTGAGCAGCACCTCCGAGCCCACGGGCCGGTAACCGGCCGCCTGGAACGCCCGCAGCCCTCGGGCGTTCCCGGCGGCCACCTGTGCCCACACGGGCGCCCCGTCGACCAGGTGCCGCGCCGACTCCACCAGCCGCCGCCCCAGCCCCCGCTGCCGCGCCCCCTCCTCGACGTCGACCGCGACCTCCCACCGGCCGGCCACCCCGCGGCCCAGGGCGAGCACCCCGCCGTCCGCCTCCCACACCCGCACGTCGTCCCGCCGTCCGCGTGCGGAGCGCACCCGCGGATGGCGGGAGCCCTCCGCCTGCGTCAGCCGGACCGGCGGTTCCCCGGGCAGCGCGGCGCCGGTCAGCAGCACGTCGACGGTGTCGGACGTACGCCCCGTCCGGTCCATGAGGGCCGTCAGGAAGCGGGCGTTCATCGTGGCCGCGAGCCGGTCGCAGTCGGTGCGGCCCAGCGTCCGGCGCACCCAGTCCGGATCCTCGTCGGTGAAGACGACCGAGTGCGCCGTGAAGGCGAGGACGCCCGCGTCCCGGGCCGAGGGCTGCGGCACGATCGTCGTACCGCCGTCGGCCGGCGGGAAGACGCCCCGTGCCGCCGCGTCGAGAATGTCCCGCAGCGTGTCCGCCACCGGCCCGCTCCTTGAGTCTCCACCCGCTGGAAGGTCCAGACTCCCAGACATGACCGACGACGGCACCGGACTGCTCACCATCGGCGCACTGGCCCGGGCCACCGGACTGACCGTGCGCACCATCCGCTACTGGTCCGACGAGGGCGCCCTGCCCCCGGTGGCCCGGTCCGAGGGCGGCTACCGGCTGTACGACGCCGCCTCCGTGGCCCGGCTGGAGCTGATCCGGACGCTGCGCGAACTCGGCCTGGGCCTCGCGGACGTCCGCCGGGTGCTGGCCGGCGAGACGACGGTCGCGCGGGTCGCGGCCGCGCACGTGGTCGCGCTGGACGCGCAGATCAGGTCCCTGAAGGTGACGCGTGCGGTGCTGTCGACGGTCGCGAAGCGGGGTTCCGACGCGGAGGAGATGACGGTGGTCAACAAACTGGCAAGGCTGTCGGCGGCCGAGCGGCGGCGCATCCTGGAGGAGTTCGTGGACGAGGTGTTCCACGGGCTGGACACGGCGGACCCGGTGATCCGCGAACGCCTGCGGAACACCGCCGCCGACCTGCCCGAGGAGCCCACGCCCGAGCAGGTGGACGCCTGGCTGGAGCTGGCCGAGATGCTCCAGGACCCCGGCTTCCGGGCCGAGATGCGCAAGGTCGCCGAGTTCAACGCGGCGGACCACGGCCACACCACGCCCGCCGGGGCCTCCCTGTGGTTCTCCCGCCGGCTCGTCCAGCTGGGAGCCTCGGCCCGCGAGCGCGGCATCGCCCCCGACTCGCCCGAGGCGGCCGAGGTGCTGCGCGAGCTGCTGGGCGACGCCGACCCCGCGACCGTGCTGCAACGGCTGCGGTCGCACGCCACCGACCGGGTCGCCCGTTACCGGGAGTTGATGGCCGTCGTGAACGGGTCCGGGCCACAGGCGGCGTACCGCGAGGAGTTCGCCTGGGTGGTCGCCGCGCTGGAGGTCCGGGCGGGCGGTTAATCTGACCTGCGTCAGTACGACGTACAGCACGAGATGAGGGGCGGATCGGTGGCGGACATCGAGGAAGCACGCAAGCAGTTCGAGCGGATCGATACGGACGGTGACGGATACATCACCGCTGCCGAGTTCAAGACCGCCCTGGCCCGGTCGGGCGACTGGAACGTCACCGAGTCGGTCGCCGAGGTCGTCATCAAGGCCCGCGACCTCGACGGCGACAAGAAGCTGAGCTTCGACGAGTTCTGGGCCTACCTGAACAAGTAAGCCGCCGGGGGCGCCCGCACCCGCACGAAGGGGCCCGGTCCACGAACGGACCGGGCCCCTCGTCATGCCCGGCGGGCCGTGCGCACACTCCACCGGCCCTCGTGCCGCTCCAGCGCCAGCGGCAGGTCGAAGCACTTGCCCAGCCGGTCGGCCGTGAGCACCTCGCCCACCGGGCCGCCCGCGAGCGGACGGCCCTCGCGCAGCAGCAGGGCGTGCGTGGTGTGGGCCGGCAGCTCCTCCAGGTGATGGGTGACCAGGACCGTGGCGAGACGCGGATGCTCCCGGCGCAGGTCCTCCAGCGCCCCGAGCAACTGCTCCCGGCCCGGCAGGTCCAGCCCGGTCGCCGGCTCGTCGAGCAGCAGCAGCCGGGGTTCCGGCATCAGGGCCCGGGCGATCAGGGCCCGGCCGCGCTGCCCCTGCGAGAGCGTGGGCCAGCGCGCCTCGGCATGCTCGGCCAGCCCCAGCGTCCCGATCAGCCGCTCCGCCCGCTCGGCCTGCCCGGGTGCCGGACGCCACCGGGGCAGCGGCTCCACCGAGTTGGTCAGGCCGGTCAGCACCACGTCCCGCACCCGCAGCGGCGAGGCGAGCGGATGCCGGGGATCGACATGCCCCACGTGGGCCCGCAGCTCCCGCAGGTCGACCCGGCCCAGCCGGTGACCCAGCACCTCCACGGTGCCCCGGGTGGGATGGACCAGCGCGCCCAGCAGCCGGAGCAGCGTGGACTTGCCCGCGCCATTGGCCCCCAGCAGCGCCCAGTGCTCCCCGGCCCGGACGGTCAGGGACACCTCCGCCAGGATCGGCCGGCCCTCCCGCACGACCTCGACGTCCTCGGCCCGCAGGACGATCCCCGTCACAGCAGCGCCCTGTTCACCGCGGCCAGCACCGCCCGCACGGACGCGGCCAGGGCCGAGGCGTCCCGGCCCGCGCCCCAGCACGTCGCGGAGCCGACCCGGCACTCGGCGAAAACGTCCGTGCCCTCGTCACCGGCCCGCTCGCAGAAGTCCAGGACCTCCACGGCGATCCCGGCCCCCGCCAGCGCGTCCACGAACGCGGATACGGGGCCGGCGCCCGAGCCCTCGTAGTCGCCGGTGCGCTCGCCCGTCCGCAGGGTGCACACGAAGCGGTGCCCGCCCGTGGCCTCGTCCCGGTGCACGGACCAGGCGTCCAGCGCCACCTCCCCGTCCTCCACCGCGTACGTCGCCCGGAACAGCGCGTACAGCTCCTTCGCCGTCATCTCCCGCCCGCTGTCGTCCGTCGCCCGCTGCACCACCCGGGAGAAGTCCGGCCGCATGCGCGCCGGGAGGTCCACGCCGTGCGCGGTGCGCAGCAGATAGGCCGCGCCGCCCTTGCCCGACTGCGAGTTCACCCGGATCACCGCCTCGTAGGAACGGCCCACGTCCGCCGGGTCGATCGGCAGGTACGGCACCGACCAGGGCGCCCGCCCCTCCGGCACGCCCAGCTCCCGCGCCCGCTCGGCGTGCCGGGCCAGGCCCTTGCTGATGGCGTCCTGGTGGGTGCCCGAGAAGGCCGTGTGGACCAGCTCCCCGGCGTACGGATGGCGCGGGTGCACGGGCAGCCGGTTGCAGTGCTCGACCGTCTCCCGTACGGCGTCGAGGTCCCGGAAGTCGAGCATCGGGTCGACCCCCTGCGCGTACAGGTTCAGCGCGAGGGTCACCAGGTCGACGTTGCCGGTGCGCTCCCCGTTGCCGAACAGGCAGCCCTCCACCCGCTGGGCCCCGGCCAGCACGGCCAGTTCGGCGCAGGCGACACCGGTGCCGCGGTCGTTGTGCGGGTGCACGGAGAGGATCACGCTGTCGCGGCGGGACAGATTCCGGTGGACGTACTCGATCTGGTCGGCGTAGACGTTCGGCGTCGCGATCTCCACCGTCGCGGGCAGGTTGTGGGTGACCGGCCGGTCGGGGCTCGCGTCCCACAACTCGCTCAGCCCGTCGCACAGTTCGAGCACGAAGTCCGGCTCGGTCAGGTTGAAGGTCTCCGGGGAGAACTGGAAACGGACGTACGAGGAGCGGTCCGCGCGGCGGGCCATGTGCTCGGCGGCCTCCCGCACGGTCCGCCACACCGCCGCCCGGTCCCGCCCCAGGACGACCTCCCGCCACACCGGCGAGGTCGCGATGTACAGGTGGACGACGGCCCTCGGCAGCCCCTCGATCGCCTCGAAGGTGCGGTCGATCAGATCGCGGCGGGCCGGGGTGAACACCACGGGCGTGACGTCGTCCGGTACGGCGCCGCTGGTCACCAGATGCCGGACGAAGTCGAAGTCGGTGCGGCTCGCCGACGGGTAGCCGACCTCGATCTCCTTGAAGCCCACGCCGGTCAGCAGGTCGAAGAAGCGGCGCTTGCGGGGCGTGTCCATCGGTTCGGCGAGGGCCTGGTTGCCGTCGCGCAGGTCGACGGGGACCCAGAGGGGAGCGCGCTCGATCCGGGCGGCGGGCCAGGCGCGACCGGCGGCGGGGACGTGCACGCGCTCCTGGAAGGGGCGGTAGCGGTGGTACGGCATGGGGCCCGGGCGCTGGGGGTTCCAGGCGGTGGCGGGGGTGGTGGTCGTGGTCATCGTCGGCTGTGGCCTTCGGCTCGGTCGGACGGTGACCGGCAGCACGGCGACCCGCGGCGGGGTGCCGGTCGCGTCAGGCCCCGCCGCGGCAGCCGAGGAGAAGGAGACCGCGCAGCGTCACGCGCAGTACGCTAACCACTGCTCAGGTCCTCAGACAAGTGAAATCCCCTCTCTCCTCAGACAAGTTGGTGAACCCCATGCCGCTAGGTGCCGTCCGCCCCAGCCCCCTGGTCGAGCAGGCCGCCGCCCGGCTGCGCGAGCAGATCACCGGCGGCCACTGGCCGGTCGGCACCAAGCTGCCCGGCGAGACGACCCTGGCGAAGGAACTGGGAGTCGGCCGCTCCACCGTCCGCGAGGCGCTGCGCGCGCTCGCCGGTGCCGGACTGGTACGGCCCCGCCAGGGCGCCGGCGTCTTCGTCATCGCCACCGAGCCGGTCGAGGACTGGCCCACCCGGCTGCGCCGGGCCGCCGTGACCGACGTCTACGAGGTCCGGATGGCGGTCGAGGTGCACGCGGCCCGGCTGGCCGCGCGCCGCCGCACGCCGGAGGACGTCACGGCCCTGTGGGCGGCCCTCCGGGCCCGCCGGGCCGCCGGCCCTCTCGACGACGCCGCCTTCGTCGACGCGGACATCGCCTTCCACGCCGCCGTGGTCGCAGCCGCCCACAACCCCGTGCTCGCCGACCTGTTCACCGAGTTCACGCCCGTCCTGCGGGAGGGCCTGATCGAGCTGCTCTCCCTGACCGGCCTGCGCGCCGACGACCCGGACACCGGCGACGAGGCCCACGAGGCGCTCGTCCGGGCGGTGGCGGACGGGGACGCGGAGGGCGCGGCGGAGGTGCTGCGCGCGGAGCTGGAGGACCCGTTCGCACCCGCCCGGGACCCGGAATAGCCCATCCGCCCCGGAGGTTGCCCTGGGCACTGAGGCTCCGCGAGGCGCTGTCCACATCCCGAAAGGCGAGGCGAGGACATGAAGATCGGCATCATCGGAGCGGGCAACATCGGCGGCAACCTGACCCGGCGGCTCACCGCCCTCGGTCACGACGTGTCCGTCGCCAACTCCCGCGGCCCGCACACGCTCACGGCCCTGGCGGAGGAGACCGGGGCGACGCCCGTGCCGGTCGAGGAGGCGGCGCGGGGAGCGGACGTGGTCGTGGTGACCATCCCCCTGAAGGCGGTCCCGGACCTGCCGTCCGGTCTCCTCGACGGCGCGGCGGACGGCGTCGCCGTCATCGACACCGGCAACTACTACCCGCGGCAGCGGGACGGCAGGATCGCCGCGATCGAGGACGAGGGCCTCACGGAGAGCCGCTGGACCGAGCGGCAGATCGGCCACC
The DNA here is from genome assembly GCF_040628815.1 of Streptomyces sp. NPDC006140. Classification (NCBI taxonomy): domain Bacteria; kingdom Bacillati; phylum Actinomycetota; class Actinomycetes; order Kitasatosporales; family Streptomycetaceae; genus Streptomyces; species Streptomyces sp. NPDC006140. The sequence continues at coordinate 31,974 of NZ_JBEXTS010000006.1, forward strand.
CGGTGGTCAAGGCGTTCAACGGCACCTACGCCCAGGACATCCTGGACCGCCCGCTTCCGGCCGGCGACCCCGACCGCATGGCCCTCCCGGTGGCCGGCGACGACGAGGCGGCCAAGCGCACGGTGCGCGACCTGATCGACGCACTCGGCTTCGACACCGTCGACGCGGGCGGCATCGACGACTCCTGGCGCCAGCAGCCCGGCACCCCGGTCTACGGCCTGCGCGCCGGCACCGACACGATCACCAAGGCCCTGACCGAGGCGTCCCCGGAACGCCCGGCGGACTTCCGCGGCTGAGGAGTGGAGGCTGGTCAACTTCGGTGGGGCGCTCGGCGGCGGCGCCCGCACCTGGCGCCGCGGTCGCGGTGATCCGGTCCGCCAGGGTGGCCACGGCCGACAGCAGCTCGGCCGGCGGGCGGGCCAGGTCCAGGGCGTGGGCCGTGACGGTGATGCCGGCGCGGCGGATGACGTGGTCCGCGGGGCCGTCCCGGTCGGTGGCGGCGTAGACGAGGTGGCCGTGCCGCAGGCCGAGCGCGGTGCAGTAGCCGAGCAGCTGGCCGAGGTGGTCGGTCGACGGTGCCGGCGTGCCGAGGAAGACGTACTTCGCGTCCACGACGGAGACCGGGCGGCCCGCGCGGTACAGCACGATGTCCGGCCGCAGCCGCACCCGGCGGGCTTCGTCCAGGCGGTGGTGCCCCTCCTGGGCGGCGCACCGGATTCCGTGGCCGGCGAGGGCCGCGCCCAGCGCCGCCGTGAGGAACCGCTCGAACACGTCCGGCATGTCGAGCAGGAAGCCGTCCGCCGCGGTGGGGGCCCGGCCGTCCGGTTGGACGGAGCGCGCGGAGAGCACCAGCTCCGCGAGCCGCAGCACAGGCCCGTAACGGGAGTTGAGACGGTCCGGCGTCCAGCGGGGCAAGGGCGCGCCGGGGCGGAGGGGCTGGACCCCGGTCAGTTGGCCGGAGATGTGGCGCAGGGTCCGGCGGGTCGCCGCGGGGACCTCCGGCAGCCGGGCGGCCAGGTGCAGGGCCGTGAGCAGGATGCGGTTCTCGGGGATGTCCGGGGTGTGGTCGTCGTAGCGCACGGCGACGGGTAGCGGCAGGCCGACCCGGCGCAGCTGGTCCGCGGTGCGGATCCGGCCGCGGATCAGGGGCAGGTCCTCCTCGACCGTGCGGTAGCCGTGCAGCACCCCGGCGTCGAGGGTGCGGCGCGCGGTGCGGGCGAGGAGATCGGCGACGGCGGGGAGGAGCTCGTTCGACTCGGCGGCGGTGACCGGCTCGGGCCGCCACGGGTCGCCGGGCGAGTAGGAGAGCAGGAACAGCAGGTCGCGGACCGGGAGTTTGGGACGCAGATGGAGCTGGACGGCTCCGCCGGACGGTGTGCGCAGCCGGACCAGCCCGACCTTCTGGTTCCCCCGCAGACGCCAGCGTCCGCCCGCCGCCGGGGTCAGCCGGACCAGGCCCGGCACACCGAGCAGCCCGGCGATCTGGTCGCCGGTCAGTTCCCGCACGGTGCCCGGGCCGGTCTCCGGGACGGTGAGGTCGAGGTCGGCGGGGCCTCGGGCGACCGGGCCGGAGGCGGTCACGCCTCCTCCGGGGCCGGCCCGAGCGCCACACGCAGGGCGGGCAGGCCGTACTCCTCCTCCACGTCGACGCCGGTGCCGTAGAGCTGGTCCTCCAACAGAGGCAGGATCTGGGTGCGCCAGACGAGGTCGAGCCCCTGCGGCCGGGCCGCGGCGGGCTTCATGAGGTACGACGGCCCGATCGCGCGGTCGGCGTCCCCGAGCCGGGCGTTCAGCTCGTCCAGGAGCCGGGCGGCGGTGTCCGGAAGGCCGCGCTCGCGCAGCCAGCGGTCCAGCAGTCCCCGCACCGGCGGCTTCTCGGGGGAGAGGCGGCGGAACGCGAAGCGGCGGCGCATCGCCGCGTCGACCAGGGCGATCGAGCGGTCGGCGGTGTTCATCGTGCCGATGAGGAACAGGTTGCCCGGCAGGGTGAACGGCGCGTGCGGGCTGTACTGGGTGGTGACGGGCTCCTCGCGGTACTCCAGCAGGAAGTACAGCTCGCCGAAGACCTTCGCCACGTTGGCCCGGTTGATTTCGTCGATGATCAGTACGTACGGGTTCGCCGGGTCTTTCGCGGCGCGTTCGGCGAGCAGCCGGAACGGCCCCGGCACGACGTCGAACACCACCGAGCCGTCCTCGCCCCGGACCGGACGGAACCCCTCGAAGAAGTCCTCGTAGGTGTAGGAGGGATGGAACTGCACCAGCTCCACCCGGTCGGGTCCGGCGAGATGCCGGGCCAGGGCACGGGCCAGGTAGGTCTTGCCGGTGCCGGGCGGGCCGTGGAAGACCAGCTGCCCCTGTTCCTGGAGCTGTTCGGCCGTCTCCCGGAGCCACTCCAGTGGCATCAGCAGGCGGGCCGCCAGTTCCTCGGTGACGGAGGGCAGTTCCAGGGAATGGGTGACGTCGACGTCGACGAGTTCCTCGGCGACCACGTCCTCCAGGCCCGCGCGCTCGGCGAGTTCGGCCGCGATGCTGCTGACGTCGTACAGCGCCGGTGGCAGGGGCAACCGGGCCTGCACCCGCTCGGGCAGCTCCGCGCGGACGAGCGGCCGCTCGGCGGTGGCCCAGCTCACCGGCCGGCGGCGGGCGTTGTCCGGTCCGTCCGACGTGTCGTACACCGCCGGGCCCTGGACCGTGCCGACGTGAACCTCGTCCGGGGTGACAGTGACGACCAGGTCCCCCGGCTGCATGAGGGTGAGGAAGGCGTGCAGTTGGTACGCGGCCTGTCCGCGCAGCTGGGCACTGGCCTCCGGCATCGCCTCGGCGACGGCCCGCTGCACGTCCTGCTTGGCCGAGCCGGCGGGAATCTCCGGCATCTCGTGCCAGGACAGCGAGCAGTAGCCGCGCCGGATCCAGTCCGGGACGAAGTTGTGCCCGTCCACGTTGTATCCGCGCACGAGCCAGCCGCGCTGCTCGTGCTCAGCGGCTCCCCCGCGCCACCTGCGCACCCATGGCTCGTCGTAGAAATCGACCGGTTCCCCGGTCTGCGCCTGGAGCGTCCGGCGCAGCTCCAGCAGGTCGCGGTCGTCGTCACCGGTGGGCTCGGGCAGCTCGTCCGCGAAGGCCTTGACGATCTCCTGCTTGTGGTAGGCGCTGGCGATCGGCTGGTAGAAGTCGGGGAAGAGCAGGAACAGCAGGACGTGGATCTGCGCCCGTCCCTTCTTGTGCCCGACGGACCGCTGGATGTCCAGGCACAGGTCCTTGAACCCCAGGGGGTCCTTCAGTACCGCCTCCAGCTCGGCACCGGTCATCCCGGCGAGCCGCTCGACCAGCAGCACCAGGATCTGGAACTGCGCCCACCGGTAGTTCAGAAAGCCCTGGCCGCCGTGCAGGAAACCCTTGAGGCCGGGCTCCAGGTCCGCCGGGACCGCCACCGGGCGGTCGGCCCAGGACAGCACCTCGCCGAGGATCTGGCGCTTCTTGGCCAGCCCGATCTGCTCGGGCACCAAGGGCGCCATGTTCACGAACAGCAGCTCGGCCGCGAGCAGGACCGTCGCGTCGGGCGCGCCGTCGAGCTGGCGCCGCAGCTTGACCAGGAAGGTGTCCGAGGACTCGTCCGGCTGGTCCACGAACCGCATGCGCAGATCGGAGGCCGTGGCCTCGCTCCAGGCCGGCACCTCCCGCGCGAACGCGGACTTCCCGCTCAGCAGGCCGTCACGGAAGACTCGCCGCACCGCCGCCACGACATCGACACTCTCCGGCCGCCTCGCCACTGTGCCCCACCCCCTGGTGCTCGAAGGGCCCAGCTTAGGAGGGGGGTGTGACAGCCGTCAGGCGGTCGGCCGGAAAGGGTCAGCACTCGATGATGTTCACCGCCAGCCCGCCCCGCGCCGTCTCCTTGTACTTCACCGACATGTCCGCGCCGGTGTCCTTCATCGTCTTGATGACCTTGTCCAGGGACACCTTGTGGGAGCCGTCGCCGCGCATCGCCATGCGCGCGGCGGTGACGGCCTTCACCGCGGCCATGCCGTTGCGCTCGATGCAGGGGATCTGGACGAGGCCGCCGACCGGGTCGCAGGTCAGGCCGAGGTTGTGTTCCATGCCGATCTCCGCGGCGTTCTCGACCTGCTCGGGGGAGCCGCCGAGGACTTCGGCGAGGGCGCCCGCCGCCATGGAGCAGGCGGAGCCGACCTCTCCCTGGCAGCCGACCTCGGCGCCGGAGATGGAGGCGTTCTCCTTGAACAGCATGCCGATCGCGCCCGCGGCGAGCAGGAAGCGGACCACGCCGTCCTCGTCGGCGCCGGGCACGAAGTTCATGTAGTAGTGCAGGACCGCCGGGATGATGCCGGCCGCGCCGTTGGTGGGGGCGGTGACGACCCGGCCGCCGGCGGCGTTCTCCTCGTTCACGGCCATCGCGTAGAGCGTGATCCACTCCATGGCGAGAGCCTTCGGGTCGCCCTCGGAGCGCAGCTTGCGCGCCGTGTTGGCGGCCCGGCGGCGCACCTTCAGACCGCCCGGCAGGATGCCCTCGCGGGACATGCCGCGCGCCACGCAGGACTGCATCACGCGCCAGATCTCCAGCAGGCCCTCGCGGATCTCCTCCTCGGTGCGCCAGGCCCGCTCGTTCTCCAGCATCAGCGCCGAGATGGACAGGCCCGTGTCCTCGGCCAGGCGCAGCAGCTCGTCGCCCGTGCGGAAGGGGTACTTCAGCACGGTGTCGTCGAGCTTGATGCGGTCCGCGCCGACCGCGTCCTCGTCGACGACGAACCCACCGCCGACCGAGTAGTACGTCTTGGTCAGCAGCTCCGCGCCCGAGGCGTCGTAGGCCCACAGGGTCATGCCGTTCGCGTGGTACGGCAGGGCCTTGCGGCGGTGCAGGACCATGTCGTCGTCGAAGGAGAACGCGACCTCGTGCTCACCGAGCAGGTTCAGCCGGCCGTCGGCCTTGATCGTCTCCACCCGCTCGTCGGCCGTCTCCACGTCCACCGTGCGCGGCGAGTCGCCCTCCAGGCCGAGCAGGACCGCCTTGGGCGTGCCGTGGCCGTGGCCGGTGGCGCCGAGCGAGCCGTACAGCTCCGCGCGGACCGAGGCGACGGACCCCAGGAGCTGCTCGTTGCGCAGCCGCCGGACGAACAGGCCGGCCGCGCGCATCGGGCCGACGGTGTGGGAGCTGGACGGGCCGATGCCGATCGAGAACAGGTCGAAGACCGAGATGGCCACGGGGGAACTCCTGACTACGGGGGTGGTGCAGAGGGGGTGGGTGCCGCGCCCGCTGGTGGCCGGCACGGCACCCGAAAGGTTTCTTCGCGACCGTTGGCTGTCGCTTGTTACGTGTTCGGACCCGGGTACAGCGGGTGCTTGTCCGCCAGGGCCTTCACCCGGGCCTTGAGGGCCTCCGCGTCGTACGACGGCTTCAGCGCCTCGGCGATGACGTCCGCGACCTCGGCGAAGTCCTCGGCCCCGAAACCACGGGTGGCCAGGGCCGGGGTGCCGATCCGCAGACCGGAGGTCACCATCGGCGGACGCGGGTCGTTCGGGATCGCGTTGCGGTTGACGGTGATGCCCACCTCGTGGAGGCGGTCCTCGGCCTGCTGGCCGTCCAGCTCCGAGTGGCGCAGGTCGACCAGGACCAGGTGCACGTCGGTGCCGCCGGACAGGACGTCCACGCCCACGGCCCGGACGTCGTCCTTCACCAGACGCTCGGCCAGGATGCGGGCACCCTCCAGCGTACGGCGCTGGCGCTCCTTGAAGTCCTCGGAGGCGGCGACCTTGAACGCGACGGCCTTGGCGGCGATCACGTGCTCCAGCGGACCACCCTGCTGACCGGGGAAGACGGCGGAGTTGATCTTCTTGGCGAGTTCGGCCGTGGAGAGGATCACACCGCCGCGCGGGCCGCCGAGGGTCTTGTGGGTCGTGGTGGTGACCACGTGCGCGTGCGGCACCGGGTTGGGGTGCAGCCCGGCCGCGACGAGCCCGGCGAAGTGGGCCATGTCGACCATCAGGTACGCGCCGACCTCGTCCGCGATCCGGCGGAACTCCGCGAAGTCCAGCTGCCGCGGGTACGCCGACCAGCCGGCCACGATCAGCTTCGGCTTCGCCTCCTTGGCCAGCCGCTCCACCTCCGCCATGTCGACCCGGCCGTCCTCGCCCACGTGGTAGGCGACGACGTCGTAGAGCTTGCCGGAGAAGTTGATCTTCATGCCGTGGGTCAGGTGCCCGCCGTGGGCGAGGTTCAGACCCATGATGGTGTCGCCCGGCTTGAGCAGCGCGAACATCGCGGCCGCGTTGGCCTGGGCGCCCGAGTGCGGCTGCACGTTGGCGTGCTCGGCGCCGAACAGCTCCTTCACCCGGTCGATGGCGATCTGCTCGACCACGTCGACGTGCTCGCAGCCGCCGTAGTAACGGCGGCCCGGGTAGCCCTCGGCGTACTTGTTGGTGAGGACCGAGCCCTGCGCCTCCATGACCGCGACCGGCGCGAAGTTCTCGGAGGCGATCATCTCCAGAGTGGACTGCTGGCGGTGCAGCTCGGCGTCGACCGCGGCGGCGACGGCCGGGTCGAGCTCGTGCAGGGGTGTGTTCAGGACGGACATACGGCTACGACTCCTCAGCCGGCGGAGAACGCGGTGTACTCGTCGGCGGAGAGCAGGTCGCCCGGCTCGTCCGTGACCCGCACCTTGAACAGCCAGCCGCCCTCGAAGGGGGCCGAGTTCACCAGCGACGGGTCGTTCACGACGTCCTCGTTGACCTCCGTGACCTCACCGGAGACCGGGGAGTACAGGTCGGACACCGACTTGGTCGACTCCAGCTCGCCGCAGGTCTCGCCCGCGGACACCGTGTCACCGACCTCGGGGAGCTGGACGAAGACCACGTCGCCGAGCGCGTTGGCCGCGTGCTCCGTGATGCCGACCGTCGACACGCCGTCCTCGGCGGCCGACAGCCACTCGTGCTCCTTGCTGTAGCGCAGCTGCTGGGGGTTGCTCATGGCCTGGATTCTCCTGTACGCGCGGGAGTGCTGGTGAAGGGGACCGCTGGTGAGCGGGGTGATGTGCCCGGGAACTCGTGGCGCCCGTGGCCAGTGTCTACTTCTGCCGCTTGTAGAACGGCAGCGCCACGACCTCGTACGGCTCGTGACTGCCCCGGATGTCCACGCCCACACCGGGCGTGCCGGGCGCGGCGTGCGCGGCGTCGACGTAGGCCATGGCGATCGGCTTGCCGAGGGTGGGGGAGGGGGCGCCGGAGGTGACCTCGCCGATCACCTCGCCGCCCGAGACGACGGCGTACCCGGCGCGCGGGACGCGGCGGCCCTCGGCGACGAGCCCGACGAGGACGCGCGGCGGGTTCTGCTCGGCCCGGGCGGCGGCCTCGCGCAGGGCCTCGCGGCCCACGAAGTCGCCCTCCTTCTCGAACTTCACCACGCGGCCGAGACCGGCGTCGAAGGGCGTCAGGGAGGTGCTCAGCTCGTGCCCGTACAGCGGCATGCCCGCCTCCAGGCGCAGCGTGTCGCGGCAGGACAGCCCGCACGGGACCAGTCCGGCGCCCTCACCGGCCTTGGCCAGGGCCTGCCACAGCTCGACGGCGTGCTCCGGCTTCACGAACAGCTCGAAGCCGTCCTCGCCGGTGTAGCCGGTGCGGGCGATCAGGGCCGGGACCCCGGCGACCGTGCCGGGCAGGCCGGCGTAGTACTTCAGCCCGTCGAGGTCGGCGTCCGTGAGGGAGGCCAGGATGCCGGGGGACTGAGGGCCCTGGACGGCGATCAGCGCGTAGGCGTCCCGGTCGTCGCGCACCTCGGCGTCGAAGCCGGCCGCGCGCTCGGTCAGCGCGTCCAGGACGACCTGGGCGTTGGAGGCGTTGGCGACGACCATGTACTCGGTCTCGCCGAGGCGGTAGACGATCAGGTCGTCGAGGATGCCGCCGTCGGCCCGGCAGATCATGGTGTAGCGGGCGCGGCCCGGCTTCACGCCGCCGATGTTGCCCACCAGGGCGAAGTCGAGGAGGGCGGCGGCCTGCGGGCCGGTGACGGTGATCTCACCCATGTGGGAGAGGTCGAACAGGCCGGCCCTCGTGCGCACGGCGGTGTGCTCGTCGCGCTCGGAGCCGTAGCGCAGGGGCATGTCCCAGCCGGCGAAGTCGGTCATCGTCGCGCCGAGCGAACGATGCAGGGCATCGAGCGCGGTGTGACGGAGTTCTCCTGTACTGCTCACGGTCGGTCGTCTCCCAAGGCAATGACGGGCGAGGTCGTTCCTCCCCATCTGTCATCGGAACCTGAGAGGTTCGCCATGACCGCGCCGGTCCATGGCTTGCACCTTGGGTGGGACCGCTGTCGCAGCGGCCCGCTTTTCAGATGTGCCTCGCCCGCGCGGTAACGGGGCCTGAGAGATTCAAGGGAGGGACTTGCTCCTTCGGCGCCCCAGCGTCAGCGGTGCTGGGAACTCTCCCGCGCGGATTCAAACGGCCGGTATGCAGTTGGCGCGCACATCATTGCACGCATCCTTCCGGCGCGGCAGGGGGACCTTTCACAGGGAGTGCACAGCGTCCCCCGCGCCGGACACAGCGACCCGCAGCGACCCGCGACACCCTGTAGCAGCCCTGTTGCAGGACAAGGACCGAAACGAGAGCCTCCGGCATTACCTTCTCTTTACACTCGGCGGGGATGGGACTCCGTACCTGGCCCCAGGGGAGGACGATCACGGTGAACAGGACCACGGCGTACGCCACGACCACGGGCATCGCGCTGCCCGAGCAGCCGGCCGCCGCACCGGCCCGGGCGGCCTGCGGCCCGGTGCCGGCGCCGGTCGTCCGCGATCTGCGCGAGCGCGCCGGCCGCGGCCCGCGCGCGCTGCTGTTCGGCCCCCGCGACCTCATCGTGGTCACGGGCCTGCCCGGCAGCGGCAAGTCCACGCTCATGCGGCGCACCGTGCCGGGCCCGCGCGTCGACTCCCAGGACACCCGCGACCGCTGGGACCGCCGCATGCCGCGCTTCCTTCCCTACGCGGTCTACCGCCCCCTCGTCCGCCTCGCCCACTACGCCGGGCTGCGCCGCGCCCTGCGCGGCGGCGAGGGGGTCGTCGTGCACGACTGCGGCACGCAGGCGTGGGTCCGCCGCTGGCTGGCCCGCGAGGCCCGCCGCCGGGGCGGCACCCTGCACCTGCTCCTCCTCGACGTCACGCCCGAACAGGCCCTGGCCGGCCAGCGCGACCGCGGCCGCGGCGTCTCGCGCTACGCGTTCCTGCGCCACCGCGCGGCGACCAACCGCCTGCTGCGCGCCGTGGAAGCCGGCGAACTGCCCTCGGGCTGCGGCGGCGCGATCCTGGTCGACCGCGACGCGGCGAACACCTTGCGCCGCATCGCCTTCACGGGCTGAGCAGGGGGCCGGCCGTGTGTCATGGGTCGGGAGCCGATGCCGTGCGCCACGGGTCCCGGACCGATCGCCCAGGGCCCCGGGCCCGCCGGTCGTCGGCCGGGAGCCGTTAGCCTTTGGGCCACAGCAGTGGTTCCAGGCAGGCGGTAGGCAGATGGACTTCCCGGCGGACTTCTCCGCGGACTTCCCGGCGCAGACGCAGACCCACCCGCACGGCGGATGGCCCGGCAACGAGCTGGAGGAGGTGCTCTCGGCCTCCCTCGGCGCCGGGCCGTCCGCCGGCGGGCGGATCGTCGAGGTGCTCGGCCGGAGTTTCGTGTGGGTCCCGCTGCCCAACGGCGGCGGCCCGCACAGCGGCCCCCTCGACCTGCCCGGCATCGAGATCGACGGCCAGGCGTACGTCCCGGTGTTCAGCTCCGAGGAGCAGTTCCGCCAGGTCGCCGGCTCCCACATGCCGTACACCATCGCCCCCGCCGTGGAGTTCGCCCGCGGTCTGCCCCCGCACGCGGGGATCGCCGTCAACCCGGGCGGTGTCGTCGGCATCCCGCTCCCGCCGCCCGCCGTGGCCGAACTGTGCCGGGCCGGCCGGACCCCCCTGGACGGCCCCGCGAGCGGCGGCCGGGTCCGCCTCTTCGAGCCGGACTGGCAGGACGACCCGGTGGACTTCCTCGCCGCCGCGTCCGCCGAGTTCGAGGCGATCGGCGTCGTCCTCACCGCCCGCCGCTGCCTCGCCGCCATCGAGACCGCCGACCCCGTGATGTTCGTGGGCGTCGAACTCTCCCAGTGGGAAGGCGACCTGCGGGCCCTGCCCCTGGACGCCCTGACCCGGGCCGTCACCACGGCACCGGCGCCCTGGCCCGTCAACCTCGTCCTCCTGGACGTGACGGAGGACCCGGTGGGCAACTGGATGAGGGACCGGGTCCGGCCCTTCTACCAGCGGTAGGGCAAGGGACCCGGGGGGCGCGGGGCTGTGACACCATGCGGCTCCGCCGCGTGGGCGCGACGAGCCACGGACGGACCCGCACTCGCCGGACGAGGGCCGGTCCCGAGTCGGTGGGCGGGCTTAAGCTAGGTCACGGTCGAGGCGTTGTACGAAGGGGCGGTAAAGGTGAGCGCGAGCGGCACGGCCGCGGCCGGACAGGTCGAGCACATGCTGCGCCAGGTCACGCCCGGGCGTTACGACGCCTACGAGGCCCTCCTGCGCGCGCTCGCCACCCCGCACACCGGCCAGATCTGGATGCTCCTGTGGCACGGCCAGGCCGGCTCCCCGGACGCCCAGTACGGAAACATGGAGGTCGACGGCTACGGCTACGCCCCCTGCGTCACCTCCGCGCAGGAGCTGTCGGCCAGCGGCTGGAACCGCTCCTACGAGGTGGTCGACGGCGTCGACGTCGCCCGCGCCCTCTACCCCGACCACTACGGCCTCTGGCTCAACCCGCACGCCCCCGGCGGCGGCGTCGGCATCCCCTGGCTCGACCTGCGCCGGATCGCCACGGGCCTGGACCGCCAGCCCGCCGGGCCGCTGCGGCTGTCCGAACCCGCCATCGAGGTCCCGCAGTTCTACGCGCTGCTCGCGCAGAACGCCCACCGCACCCCGGCCGTCCGCTCCCTGCGCCGCGCCTGGGTGCAGCCCGCGCTCGGGGCGCCGTACCTCGCCATCGGCCTGGATGTGTACGACGCCTCGCCGCCGGCCGTGGATTCGGTGCGCGCGATGATGCAGCAGTCCCTCGGCGCCGTACCGGACGGGCTCCCCGTCTCGACCGTCGCGATGTCCGACGAGCACGACCCGGTCGCCATGTGGCTGCGGGCGAACGCCCGGCCCTTCTACGACCGCGAGGCCCACGCCACCGCCCCCGTCCAGGCCCCGGCCTCGGGCTACGGCTACCCGCCGGCGCAGGGCCGGTACTGACGCGGTCGGCACCGGCCGTCGCCCCGCCGACCGTCCCGCTCGCGGACGCCGGGTGGCACGCGGCGTGATGCGTACGTCCAACGCCGTAACGTCCGGACCACGCGCCTGCGTGTCCGGATAACGGAATCCCCTTGTCGGCATCACGGTTGCGCATACTTTCTCCATCAGGCCTGGCGTGTGATCGTGAGCGCGTTGAAGACTCGCCTCTCAGGCGCGAGGCCGTCGATCCTGTGAGCGATACCAAGCTGAGGATCGGCCTGACGGTGGCCGTACCATCTGCGGACGCCACGCCATAGCCACAGTGGATCAAGCCGCCGACAACGGTGGGCAAGGGGGCCGGTGACCACCGGCGAGAAGGGGCAGGGCACTTGTGACGGCACCGATCGAGACCACCGGATCGCAGGCCGAGGCCCAGCCGGAGGCCGTGCTGGCGGGTGTGAAGTCCCAGAACATCGAGGGCCGGTCCCTCGGGCAGATCGCCTGGACCCGCTTCAAGCGCGACAAGGTGGCGGTCGCGGGCGGCGTCGTGGTCGTGCTGCTCATCCTGACGGCCGCACTGTCCCGCCCGCTGCAGTCGCTGCTGGGCCTCGACCCCAACGCCTTCCACCAGGACCTCATCGACCCCAACACCACCCTCCCCAAGGGTGACTTCGGCGGCATGAGCTGGGACCACCCCCTCGGTGTGGAGCCGAAGTTCGGGCGCGACATCCTCGCCCGCATCCTGGAGGGCTCCTGGGTCTCCCTCGTCGTGGCCTTCGGAGCGACGGTGCTGTCCAATGTGATCGGTACCGTGCTCGGCCTGATCGCGGGCTACTACGGCGGGCGCGTCGACGCGGTCATCAGCCGGCTCATGGACACCTTCCTGGCCTTCCCGCTGCTGCTCTTCGCCATCGCCATCTCGGCGACGCTCCAGGGCGGCGCGTTCGGGCTCGAGGGCCTCCCGCTGCACATCCTCGTGCTGATCTTCGTGATCGGCTTCTTCAACTGGCCCTACATGGGCCGCATCGTCCGCGGTCAGACGCTGGCGCTGCGCGAGCGGGAGTTCGTCGACGCCTCACGGGGGATGGGCGCCTCCGGGCCGTACATCCTCTTCAAGGAGCTGCTGCCGAACCTGGTCGCGCCGATCATCGTCTATTCGACGCTGCTCATCCCGACCAACATCCTCTTCGAGGCCTCCCTCAGCTTCCTCGGCGTGGGCATCCAGCCGCCGCAGGCGTCGTGGGGCGGCATGCTCAACCAGGCGGTCGACTTCTTCGAGGTCGATCCCCAGTACATGCTCGTCCCCGGTCTCGCCATCTTCGTCACCGTACTGGCCTTCAACCTCCTCGGTGACGGCCTCCGGGACGCTCTCGACCCCCGCAGCCGCTGACGTCTGCGGTCGCGGCCGGTGCCGCGTCCAGCCCAAGTGTTCAACTTCAGAAGGGGAATCCGACCATCATGCGAAGGTCAGCAATTGCCGTCGCCGCGGCCATCAGCAGCGCCAGCCTCGTGTTGGCGGGCTGCAGCAAGGCCGACGACAACGGCGACGACGGCGGCAGCAAGGCCACCGCCGATGCCGCCACCAAGTCGGTCGTGAACGCCTCCACGGAGAAGGGCGGCACGGTCACCTACGCGATGTCCGACGTGCCGGACTCGTTCGACCCGGGCAACACGTACTACGCGTACATGTACAACTTCAGCCGCCTCTACGCGCGTCCGCTGCTCACCTTCAAGCCGGCCCCCGGCGAGAAGGGCAACGAGATCGTGCCGGACCTGGCGCAGTCCAAGGGCCAGTCGTCCGACGGCGGCAAGACCTGGACGTACAAGCTCCGCCAGGGCGTGAAGTACGAGGATGGCACGGAGGTCACCTCGGCGGACGTCAAGTACGCGGTGGAGCGCTCCAACTTCGCCCGTGACGTGCTCTCCCTCGGCCCGAACTACTTCGCCCAGTTCCTGGACGGCGGCGACAAGTACAAGGGCCCGTACAAGGACAAGAGCGACAAGGGCCTGGCGTCGATCGAGACGCCGGACAAGTACACGATCACCTTCAAGCTCAAGCAGCCGTTCACGGACTTCGACTACCTGGTCACCGCCCCGCAGACGGCTCCGGTGCCGAAGGCCAAGGACACCGGCGTCGACTACACCAAGAAGATCGTCTCCTCGGGCTCGTACAAGTTCCAGAGCTACCAGGAGGGCAAGTCGGTCACCCTGGTGCGCAACCCCGAGTGGAGCGCCAAGACCGACCCGCTGCGCAAGCAGTACCCGGACAAGATCGTGGTCAACCTGAAGGTCAACCAGGCCACGATCGACAAGGACCTGATGGCCGGCACCACCACCGTCGACCTGGCGGGCCGCGGCGTGGACACGCAGACGCAGGCGCAGCTGCTCAACAACAAGGACCAGAAGGCCAACACGGACAACACCTACGGTGGCCGTCTCGTCTACGCGGCGCTCAACACCACGGTCAAGCCGTTCGACAACGTCGAGTGCCGCAAGGCCGTGCAGTACGCCATCGACAAGGTGGCCGTGCAGACCGCGCAGGGCGGTCCGGTCCGCGGTGACATCGCCTCCACGGTGCTGCCGCCGGACGTCATCGGCTACCAGAAGTTCGACGCCTACCCCACCAAGGGCAACAAGGGTGACGCCGCCAAGGCCAAGGAGCACCTGAGCGCCTGCAAGCAGCCGAACGGCTTCAAGACCTACATCTCCGCGCGCAGCGACCGTCAGCAGGAGGTCGACGCGGCCACGGCGATCATCGACTCGCTGAAGAAGGTCGGCATCAACGCCGAGATGAAGCAGTACCCGTCCGGCAAGTACTTCACGGACTACGCCGGTGTGCCCGCGTTCGCCAAGAAGCAGGGCATCGGCATCATGATGATGCAGTGGGGCGCCGACTGGCCGACCGGCTACGGCTACCTGAACCAGATCCTCAACGGCAAGGCCATCAGCTCCTCCGGCAACACCAACCTCTCGTCGTTCGACAACGCCGAGGTCAACAAGCTGCTCGACGAGGCCATCCAGAACCCCGACGAGTCGGCGCGCAACGCCGCCTACGCCGAGGCCGACAAGAAGACGATGGACGAGGCCGTCATCGTGCCGCTGACCTACTTCAAGGTCTTGCTGTACCGCTCGCCGAACGCCACCAACGTGGTGTCCTCGGCCGCCTGGAGCGGTCAGTACGACGCCCTCAACCTCGGTACGACGAAGAAGTAGCGCGAAGAGCAGCCCTGGAAGGCAGGTGAAGGCATTGGCGCCCGTGGGTCTCACCCCCCGCGGGCGCCGGCGCCGGTCCCCGTGATCTCGTACATCATCCGCCGGGCGATCGCGGCAGTGATCCTGCTGCTGGTCGTCACCGCGGTCACCTTCGGCATCTTCTTCCTGCTGCCGAGACTGGCCGGGCAGAGTCCCGACCAGCTGGCCGCCCAGTACATCGGAAAGAACCCTTCGCCCGAGGACATCCTGGCGGTCAAGCAGAACCTCGGGCTCGACAAGCCGGTCTACGAGCAGTACTGGGAGTTCATCAAGGGGATCGTCTCCGGCGCCACTTACAACCTCGGCCCGAACACGGTCAAGTGCGAGCTGCCCTGCTTCGGCTACTCCTTCAAGAACCACATCGAAGTCTGGCCCCAGCTCGTGGACCGGCTGCCGGTGACCATCTCCCTGGCAGCGGGCGCCGCCGTGCTGTGGCTGCTGTCGGGTGTCGCCGCCGGTGTGATCTCCGCGCTCAAGCCGGGCTCGTTCTTCGACCGCGCCGCGATGGGCGTGGCCCTCGCCGGTGTGTCGCTCCCCATGTTCTTCACCGGCCAGCTGGCCCTGCTCGTCTTCAGCTATCAGCTGGACATCTTCGGGCGGACCTATGTGCCGTTCACCGAGAACCCGTCCCAGTGGGCCAACACCCTGTTCCTGCCGTGGTGTTCGCTGGCCTTGCTGTACTCCGCCATCTACGCGCGGCTCACCCGGTCCGGCATGCTCGAAACCATGAACGAGGACTTCATCCGCACCGCACGGGCCAAAGGCCTGAAGGAGCGCAAGGTCGTCGTCAAGCACGGCCTGCGGGCGGCGCTCACGCCGATCGTGACGGTCTTCGGCATGGACATCGGCCTGCTGCTCGGCGGCGCGGTGATCACCGAGTCGGTGTTCTCCCTGCCCGGCATCGGCCAGTACGCCGTCCAGGCCATCACCGACAACGACCTGCCGCCGATCCTCGGCGTCACCCTGCTGGCGGCCTTCTTCGTCGTGCTCTGCAACCTGGTGGTGGACGTGCTGTACGCCACCGTCGACCCGCGCGTGAGGCTCTCGTGACCGAACTGACCAAGACCGGGGCCGCCGTGGGCGAGCCGACGCCCAGCAGGGAGGGCCCCCGGGCCTTCCTCGATGTGCGTGACCTCAAGGTGCACTTCCCGACCGACGACGGCCTGGTCAAGTCCGTCGACGGGCTCTCCTTCCAGCTGGAGAAGGGCCAGACCCTCGGCATAGTGGGCGAGTCCGGCTCGGGCAAGTCGGTGACCTCGCTGGCCATCATGGGCCTGCACCGCCTGGGCAACCGCGGCAAGAACGTGCGGATGTCCGGCGAGATCTGGCTCGACGGCAAGGAACTCGTCTCGGCGAGCCCCGACGAGGTGCGCCGGCTGCGCGGCCATGACATGGCGATGATCTTCCAGGACCCGCTGTCCGCGATGCACCCCTACTACACGGTCGGCAACCAGATCGTCGAGGCGTACCGGGTCCACCACGACGTCGACAAGAAGACCGCCCGCAGGCGCGCCGTCGAACTCCTCGACCGGGTCGGCATCCCCGAGCCCGACAAGCGCGTCAACAGCTACCCGCACGAATTCTCCGGCGGTATGCGGCAGCGCGCCATGATCGCCATGGCGCTGGTCAACAACCCCGAGCTGCTGATCGCGGACGAGCCGACCACAGCGCTCGACGTGACCGTGCAGGCGCAGATCCTCGACCTGATCCGGGACCTGCAGAAGGAGTTCGGCTCCGCGGTCATCATCATCACGCACGACCTCGGCGTGGTCGCCGAGATCGCCGACGACATCCTCGTGATGTACGGCGGGCGCTGTGTGGAGCGCGGACCGGTCGACACGATCTTCTACCAGCCGCAGCATCCCTACACCTGGGGCCTGCTCGGCTCGATGCCGCGGATCGACCGCGAGCAGACCGACCGGCTCATCCCGGTCAAGGGCCAGCCGCCCAGCCTCATCAACGTCCCCTCGGGGTGCGCGTTCAACCCCCGCTGTCCGTACGCGGACATCCCCAAGGGCGGGATCACCCGCACCGAGCGGCCCGAGCTGCGCGAGGTGGGCGGCAGGCACTTCACCGCCTGCCACCTGTCGCAGGAGGACCGCACCCGGATCTGGAACGAAGAGATTGCGCCGAAGCTGTGAGCGAGACCGATACCCGGGCAGGGACGACGGCCGTGACCGACGATGAGAAACCGCTGCTCAAGGTCGAGGGACTGGTCAAGCACTTCCCCATCAAGAAGGGCCTGCTGCAGCGGCAGGCCGGGGCGGTCAAGGCCGTGGACGGCATCGACTTCGAGGTGCGCCGCGGCGAGACCCTCGGCGTCGTCGGCGAGTCCGGCTGCGGCAAGTCGACCATGGGCCGTCTCATCACCCGGCTGCTCGAACCCAGCGGCGGGAAGATCGAGTTCGACGGCAAGGACATCACGCACCTCGGCACGAGCGGCATGCGCCCGCTCCGCCGCGACGTGCAGATGATCTTCCAGGACCCGTACGGCTCGCTCAACCCCCGGCACACCATCGGCACCATCGTCTCGGCGCCGTTCAGGTTGCAGGGCGTGGAACCCGAGGGCGGCGTCAAGCAGGAGGTCCAGCGCCTCCTGGAGCTGGTGGGGCTGAGCCCCGAGCACTACAACCGTTACCCGCACGAGTTCTCCGGCGGTCAGCGGCAGCGCATCGGCATCGCCCGGGCACTGGCCCTGAAGCCGCGGATGGTCGTGGCCGACGAGCCGGTCTCCGCGCTCGACGTGTCGATCCAGGCCCAGGTCGTCAACCTGATGGACGACCTCCAGGACGAGCTCGGCCTGACGTATGTGATCATCGCGCACGACCTGTCGGTCGTCCGGCACGTCTCGGACCGGATCGCGGTGATGTACCTCGGCAAGATCGTCGAGCTGGCCGACCGGGACTCGCTGTACGCCAGTCCGATGCACCCGTACACCAAGGCCCTGCTGTCGGCGGTGCCGATCCCGGATCCGCGGCGCAGGGCGGCCAAGAGCGAGCGCATCCTGCTCAGGGGCGACGTGCCCTCGCCGATCGCCCCGCCGAGCGGGTGCCGCTTCCACACCCGGTGCTGGAAGGCGACGGAGATCTGCAGGACGACCGAGCCGCCGCTGGCGGAGCTGCGCGCGGGCCAGCGGGTCGCCTGCCACCACCCGGAGAACTTCGCGGACCAGCAGCCGCAGGACACCGTGCTCCTCTCGGAGGCCAAGCAGGCCGTGGAGCTGGTGCCGGCGGCGGTCGTGGAGAAGTCGGCGCAGACGTCGAAGGCCGTGGCCGCCGAGGGCTCCTCCGCTGCCGAGGCCTCCTCCGGTGCTGCGGGTTCCTCCGGCGCCGCGGGTTCCTCCGGTGCCGCGGATTCCTCCGGCGCCGCGGGCTCCTCCGGTGCCGAGGCCTCCTCCGGTGCCGAGGGCTCCGAGGGTGAGGCCTCTTCCGAGGCCGTCGCGCGGCCGGCGGACTCCGGTGAGGCCTCCGGTGCCGCCGGGGCCGAGGAGTCCCCGGAGGCCGGAGGTTCGAAGCAGTAACCCCTGACCGGGTCCGGGCAGCCTGCTGCGGCGGCCCGGTCCGGAACGCGGCGACTCGGCCCCCGATCCCTGGTGTGGATCGGGGGCCGAGGGCGTTGCCACCCGTCGCGTCGTCGGCGCACGCGACGGTGCGGCTCAGCTCGCCTGCTGCCCCGCGGGCTGGTCCAGCACCCCCGACTGCGCGACCAGATAGGCGAGTTGGGCGCGGCTGCGACTGCCCAGCGCCTCCGCTGCCTTCTTGATGTGGGCCGCGACCGTGCGGGAGCTCATGCCGAGACGGCTCGCGATGCTCGCGTCGGTGTACCCGTCGACCATCAACCGCAAGATGGCCTGCCGCGTCTGGTCGGTCAGCAGCGGCGGCCGCTCGCAGGACGCCACGACGGGGATGGGATCCGCTCGCTCCCAGGCGTGTTCGAAGACGCCGACGAGGTAGGCGACGACCCCGGGGTGCTCGATCATGAGGGCCGACTGACGGCGCTCCTGCTGGGCGTTCGGGATGAAGGCCACGGTCCGGTCACAGATGATCAGGCGCTCGAACAGCTCGTCGAGCGTGCGGACCTCGGCACCGTTCTTGGCCACCTGCTCGATGTAGGTCAGGGTGGGGCCGTGCGAGCGGGCGGTGTGCTGGTACAGGGTGCGCTGCCGGACACCCCGGGCCAGCAGGGCGAGGTCCCGGTCGAGGGCTTCGGCCAGGATGTTCTCGGAGCGGCCGCCGCCGGGCTGGGCGGTGAGGAGTTCCTCCCGGCAGGACCGTACGGCCTCCTCCAGCGAGGCGCTGATGGCCTCCTCCCCCAGGAGCGGCCGGACGGGTGCTCGTCGCTGTTGTTGCACGTCCGCGTAGGTGCTGTTGGCACGTGAGATCGCGAGGTGCAGTGCGGCCAGGGCATCCTGCTGTTCCAGGATGACGCGGTGGATGGGCTGGCTGAGCACGCTCAGGGCGACGTCCGGTGACACGGGTTCGAGCGTTCCGGAGTTCGATGCGGCGGGCCGGAGCAGCCCCAGGGTATGGAGACACTCCGCCACCTCCGTAGAGGTGCTGCCGTTCATGAGTGCGTCCCGGTACTGGGTGAGTCCCCGGTCGCAGAGTTCCACCTCACCGGTTCTGGCGAGGTTGTCCATTTCTGTGCACATGTGCCCCCCCTTCAGGTTTCCGTAGTGCAGATTCATGATCCCACCTGCGGCTGGATCTGTGCCCTCAGTGTCGGCAGGATCTCTTTCCGTCACAGGGGGCGGTGAAAAGGCCGTCTCGTGCAGGATTCTGGGGGACTGAGATGAAGACGCGATATCGACGTGCTGTGGGCATGCTTGCGGCCGGAGCCTTCTCGGCTCTTGCGCTGTGGATGTCCGCTCCGACGGGGGGCGGCTTCGCGGTCGCCGAGGCGAACGTCACCGTCAAGCCCGACGATTCCGGGTGGGGCGCGTGACCATCATCGGCAGCGAGGCACGGGAAACGGTCCTCCTGGGGGAATTCCGCAGAAGGCTCGACGACCTGAAGGTGAACGGGCTCTACCGGGAATTCATCGCGGGTGCCCACCGGGCCGACGACCGTGGTCAGACCCAGTACGGCGACCGGCGGCTCCAGGTCTGGTGCAGCAACGACTACCTGGGGCTGAGCCAGCATCCGGACGTCATTCTCGCGCAGATCGAGTCCACCTTCCGGCACGGCACCGGAAACGGCGGGTCCCGCAATATCGCGGGCACCAGCGCCAGTCATGTGGAGCTGGAGGAGAGGCTCGCCGCCTGGCACGGGAAAGAGCGGGCGCTGATCTTCTCCAGCGGGTACGTCGCGAACTTCGAGTCGCTGAGCACGATGATCTCCGCGGTGCCGGACACGGTCGTGTTCTCGGACGCCCTGAATCACCGCTCGCTCATCGAGGGAATTTCCCGCACCGGATGCCGGAAGCATGTATTCCGGCACAACGACGCGGACGCCCTGGAAAGCGATCTCTCCCAGTACCCGCTTGAGCAGCCCAAGATCATCGTGTTCGAGACCGTCTATTCCATGGACGGGGACGTGGCGCCGCTGAGTGCCTTTCTCGATCTCGCCGAGAGGTACAACGCGCTCACTTTCGTCGACGAGACGCACGCCATCGGTGTGCGGGGACCGACGGGCGCCGGCCTGAGCGAGGAACTCGGCGACCACCGGGCCACCTTCATCCAGGGGGTCTTCGGCAAGGCCATCGGGACGGTCGGCGGCTATGTGGCCGGGCCCGACACCGCCCTGGACTACGTGCGCTCCTTCGCCCCCGGCTTCATCTTCACCACCGCCCTGCCCCAGGCCGGCGTGGACGCCACGCTCAAGGGCCTGGACCTGGTGCAGAAGGACGGGGGACTGCGCGTTGCCCTGGACGCGGGGACCCGGTACACGAAGAACGCCCTGCGCGCGGCCGGTATCGACTTCATCGACGCCGACAGCCACCTCGTCCCCGTGATGGTCCCGGGCGCCGAGCGTGTCCGCCGCGTGGCCCGGCGCCTGCTGGACGAGTTCGGCATCTACGTCCAGCCCATCAACTTCCCCTCGGTGCCCCGGGGCACCGAACGGTTCCGGGTGACCGTGGCTCCGTACCGCACCCGCGAGCAGATCGACTACTTCGTCCAGGCGCTCACCGCGTGCCTGGCAGACGCCTGAGGGAGACTCTCGTGAAGTTCACCGACATCACCCCGTACATCGGTGCCGAGCTGACCGGGGCCGTCTACGAGGACCTGGAGCGGCCCGAGGTCTTCGACGAACTCGTACGCAACGTGCACGAGCGGCAGCTGGTCGTCGTCCGTTCCATCGATCTCACGCCGAAGCAGCAGATCGCCCTGGCCTCGCGCCTCGGCCGGCCCGTGCCGTTCGTGATCAGCAAGTACCGCCACCCGGAGTACCCGGAGATCATGATCTCGTCCAACGAGGTCAAGAACGACAAGCCGATCGGCGTGGCCCGGGTGGGCAACTTCTGGCACCAGGACTCCACCTTCGTCGCCGACCCCGCGCCGTTCACCATGCTGCACGGCGTCAACGTCCCCGGCACCAGCGGCCACACCCTCTTCGCCAGTGCCGTGGACGTGTACGACCGGCTGCCCGAGGAGTGGAAGCGGAAGCTGGCCGACGCCACGGGGATCCACACCGTGGCCAAGCGGCTGCGGATCCGCCCCGAGCACGTCGGGCTGTCCGCCGCGGAGTTCAAGGCGCAGGCCGAGACGGAGCACCCGCCCGTGCGCCACCCGCTGGTGCGGCACGACGAGGTCACCGGCCGCCCGTACCTGTACGGGTCCCGCGAGTACATGGAGGGCGTCGTGGGCTTCGACGCCAACGAGACCGAGGAGTTCTTCACCCTCGTCGACGGCCTGATCCAGGACCCGGAGCACGTCTACACCCACCGGTGGACCACCAACGACCTGCTGGTGTGGAAGACCAGGACGACGTATCACGCGGCCACCGACGTGGAGCCGGGCGTGAACCGGACGGTGCACCGGGTGAGCATCGAATCGGGTGAGCAGTGGGCGGCATAGTCGACTTCGACGTATGCTTCCCCGCCTCCCGGATCAGCGCCGAGGACCTGCACACCACGTCCGGCGTGCCCGTCCCGGACATCCTGGAGGTCACCCACAGCAAGGAGTTTCCCGCCCTCGGGGAGCACGAGCTGTCCTGGGAGCTGGCGCTGCAGGCGGCCTCGGCCGTCCTGCGGCGCACGCCGGTGCCGCGCGGCGCCATCCGCCAGGTGATCTACGCGGGTTCGGGCGAGTGGGACGTCCCGTTCTGGTCGCCCGCCGCGAAGGTCGCCCATGAGCTGGGCATCGACCGCGCGCACTGCTTCGAGGTCACCAACTTCTGCAACGCCGGCTCGGTGGCGCTCCGGGTGGCCCTGGACGGGGCCGGCCCGGGCCCGGGCGAGTACGCCCTGGTGCTCGTCGCCGACCGGCTCAGCCGGATGGTGGACCGCACCGACCCGGGTTCCCGGGCGCTGTTCAACTTCGGGGACGCCGCGGCGGCGATGCTCGTCACCGCCGACGGCCCCCGGTCGTTCGAACTGCTGCACTCGGCCATGCGCACCGATCCCGGCTGGGTGGACTACTACGCGGGGGAGTGGCGGCAGGGCCGGGTCAGGATCCGCCGGGAGCCGCACCGGCCGGGGCTGTCCGAGGCGTACGTCGCGAACTTCTCGGCGCTGCTCCAGGAGACCCTGACGGCGCTCGGCCGGACTCCCGACGACATCGACCACTTCCTGATCAACCAGGGCGACCGGCGGATGCACGAACGGCTCCTGGGCACCATCGGGATCCCGGCCGGGCGCAGCGTCTTCAACTACGACCGGCTCGGTCACATGGGCGGCGCAGACACCCTCATCGCCCTGCGGGAACTGGCGGACGAGCGGCGGCTGCGCAGCGGGGACCTGGTCGTGCTGGCGACCAGCGCCATGGGGTTCAGCTGGGGCATCACGGCCTTGGAATACCGGGGGATTCAAGGATGAGGATTCTCGTCATACACCAGGTTCCGTACCGCAAGATCGACTACCACCGCGGTATCGACCACGACCGCCACGACGTCACGTACATCGGCCAGCCGCACCGCATGGCCGACCTGCCCGCCGAACTCAGGTGCCGCAGGCTCGTGCTCGACGAGGGCGAAGACCTCCTGGACGGCATCCTCGCCCGCACCTCACGGGCCGACGGCTACGAGAAGGTGCTCTCCCTCTCGGAGTTCGCCATGTTCGAGGCCCGGCGCGTACGGGAGCACCTCGGGCTGCCGGGCCCGGACCTCGCGCAGGTGGAACGGGTGCGCGACAAGGTCAGCATGAAGGCCGCCCTGGCCGGCTCGGGCATCCGCTACCCGCGGTTCGTCGCCGCCCCGCCCGCCTGCGGCCCGCTGCCCTGGTCCGGGCGGACCGTCGTCAAGCCCCGGCAGGGCGCCTCCAGCGAGGGCGTCGCCGTGTACGCGACCGCCAGGGAGGCCCTGAGCGCGTACCGCAGGCTGGACAACCCGCGCGAGTACCAGCTGGAGGAGTACGTCGAGGGCGACATCCTGCACGCCGACGGGCTGGTCAGCGACGGCGAGCTGGTGCACCTCGTGGTGAGCCGGTACATCACCAAGCCGGTGGACTTCGTCACCGGGACCCCGCTCGGCTCCTACCAGCTGCCCCACGACGAGGAGCACTTCGCCTTCGCCGCCCGGGTCGTCAAGGCGCTCGGCATCACCGAGGGGTGCCTGCACCTGGAGATGTTCGAGACCCCCGAGGGGGATCTGGTCTTCCTGGAGGTCGCCAACCGGGTCGGCGGCGCCGGGGTCATCACCGCGCACGAACGGCACAGCGGCGTCCATCTGCCCACGCACGAGATCGCCGTCCGGCTGGGGCTTCCCCGGCCCGAGCCGTCCGGGGCGACCGGGCGGTACCACGCCTGGCTGGTGTTCCCCGGGCACCATCTGCCGCCGGGCACGACGGTCGACGTCACCGTCCCCGACCACCTGGCGCACCACCCGTGCGTGGACCGGCTGCACCGACTCGGCCCGACCGAGCCGCTGCCGGACCACGTCACCTACCAGGAGTGGCTGGTACCGGTGTTCGTGGAGGCCTCCCACCAGGACTCGACGGTGCTGGGCGACTTCCTGCGGGAGTGCGTCCGCGCCATCACGGTGACGCCGTCCGCTGCGGTGGTGGCTGCGCCGGAGGTGGGGCTGGCTGCTTCTGCCGTGGCCTTGCCGGGTGCGGGTCTCTCCGCTGCCGCGGCGGCCCCCGGTTCAGTGGAGTTTTCCGCTTCTGCGGTGGCTCCCGGTTCGGCGGAGCTTTCCGCTTCCGCGACAGCCCCCGCGCCGGTGGGTCTCTCCGCCGCCGCGACAGCCCCCGCGTCCATGGAGCTCTCCGCCTCCGCGGAGTCTCCCGTCCGCGTCGAGCCCTCCGCTCTCGTTGAGCCCTCCGCCTCCGCAGAGCCCTCCGCCACCGCCGAGCTGAGGAACGTCTCATGAGGTACTACCCCACCGATCTGCTGCTGGCGGTCGAGGACGCCGAGCGGGCGCTGGCCGAACCGGACTCCGGTCTCGCCCGGCTGCTTCGCGAGGCCGGGCTGTCCGCCCTGGCCGGGCTGTTCGCCGGTGCCGCCGTCACCGAGGGACTGGACAGGCTCCTCGGGGGCCTCGGCCAGTTCCCCTGGCAGCCGGCGGTCGACAGCGACGACGTCTACCTGATCTCGCCGGCCGGTGTGGTCGTCCTCGACGACCACCGGCCCGGCAACACCCTGCGCGGGCTGCTGCTCGCCTGGGCCGTGGGCAACGAGGTCGTCGTCCGCACCGTCCGGGAGTCCTTCTGGACCGCGCTCGCCGGCCGGCTGCGCGCCTTCGGCCATCCCCTTCCGCCGCTGCGGGTGACCGCCCCGGACGCCCCGGTCCCGGCCGGGGCACGGCCGGTCGCCGTACCCGACGTCGTACCGGTCCTGCGCACGGGCACGCCCGACACCCGCCCCGAGGCCCCCCTCGACCCGGCTCCCTCCGACCCGGCCGCCCTCGACCCGGCCCCCCTCGACCCGGCTCCCTTCGACCCGGCCGCCCTCAACCCGGCCCCCCTCGACCCGGCTCCCTTCGACCCGGCCGCCCTCAACCCGGCCCCCCTCAACCCGGCTCCCTTCGACCCGGCCGTCTTCGCCGAGCCCGTCTCCGGCTCGCCGTCCGGCGACACCGAGGACATCCTGATCGTCCTGGGGGCGCGGGAGGCCGCCGACCCGGCCGGGCTGGTGGGCGACGTGCCCGGCGAGGACTGCCGGGCACCCTGGCCGCACCGGCTCCTGCGGCGCGAGCACCTGCGCGGCACGACCCTGTCCGCGGCCCGGAGCGCCGACCGGGCGCGGGAGGCCGACCGGGTGGGGGCCCGGCTGCGCTACCTCGTCGGGCAGGCCCGCCGCACCCCGTTCTACCGGGACCTGCCGGCCGTGAGCGGTCTGGACGACCTCGGCCGGCTGCCCGTCCTGGAGAAGGCGGCGCTCGAGGCGAACTCCCTGCCGGGCAGCCGCGGCATGTCCACCGACCGGCCGCGCACGGGCGAGGTGCTGCGCAGCGGCGCCAGCACCGGCGCCCCCCGCTACATCGTGTACTCCCGCACCGACTGGGAGAACATGATCCGCGAGGCCATCCCCCTCTTCCGCACCCTCGGCCTGGAGAACGGCGACCGGCTGATCAACACCCTGTACGGCGGCGGCCTGTACGGCGGTCTGAGCACCACCCTGTGCGAACTGTCCCGGATGCCCCTGGAGTGCTACTCCACCGCGCAGGCCATCTCCGTGGACGACCTGCTGATGCTCTGCGAGAGCTTCGAGGCGAACGCCCTGCTGGGCCTGCCCGTGCTGATCATGCCGCTGCTGCGCGAGGCGAAGCAGCGCCGGCCCGGCCTGCGCCTGGAGAAGGTCGTCTACGGCGGCACGCCCATGACCGAGACCGACAAGGACTGGCTGCGCGAGGAGCTCGGCGCCCGGGTCGTCACCAGCATCCTGGCCGCCAACGACGGTGCCCAACTGGGCTACCAGTGCGCGCGGATGGGCGGGACGCTGCACCACGCCTGTCCGGACTACAACCTCATCGAGGTCGTCGACGAGAACCTCGTCCCGGTCCCGGAGGGCGAACCCGGCGAACTGCTCATCACCAGCCTGCAGAAGTTCGAGGGCCCGCTGATCCGCTACCGCATCGGCGACCTGGGCCGGGTCTTCCGGTACGACTGCCCGTGCGGGGTGTCCGGGCCCGTGCTGGAGTACCTGGGCCGCGCCGACGGACAGGTCAAGGTCAAGGGCGCCACCGTCACCCACGCCGAGATGCTCGCGGCCCTGGAGGTGTTCCGGGTCTCCCAGCTCCAGGTCGAGATCGTCTCCGTGGACGGCAGGGAGACCGTGATCGCCCGGGTCGAGTCGCCCCTGGCCCTGGACGCCGGGGAGGTCCGCGACCACCTGACGCGGCAGTTCAAGACCCTCGACCAGGAGCACCTGTTCGACGACGCCCTCGACGTCTTCGAGCTGGTCGTCGAGTGCCACCCGGAAGGCGGCCTCACCCGCAACGCCACCAGCGGCAAGATCAAGCCCGTCATCGACCGCCGCCTGGTGGACGCATGACGGACGACACCGCCCTCACCCCGGCCCCCGCGCCGTATCTCGGCCATCCGCACCTCGCCGGGGACCTCGTCACCTTCGTCGCCGACGGCGACGTCTGGCTGGCCCCGCTCGCGGACGCCACCGGGACGACCGCGGTCGCCCGGCGCGTCACCACCGGTGCCGCGTCCGCCGCGCACCCCCGGCTCAGCCCCGACGCCCGGCGCGTGGCCTGGACGGCGGACCACGACCTGCACACGGCCGTGGTGGCCGGGCCGGACCTGGCCGGCTCCGAGCCGTTCCGGCGCCTGACCCACTGGGGTGACGCCGACTGCGCGGTACGGGGCTGGCTGTCCCCCACCGAGGTGCTGGCCGTCAGGAGCAGCCCCGGACACGGCAAGTGGCGCACCCGCGCCTGGGCCGTGCCGCTGGACCGCCCCGCGCGCTGCCTGCCGTACGGCCCCGCCGACGAGGTTGCGCACGGGCCGGACGGCGCGGTCCTGCTGGGCACCCCCGTCTTCCGGGACCCCGCCTGCTGGAAGCGGTACGGCGGCGGCATGGGCGGCCGGATCTGGTACGCGCCGGACGGTATCGAGTTCACCCGGATCCTCGCGGACGTCGGCGGACACCTCGTCAACCCCATGTGGGTGGACGGGCGTATCGCCTTCCTCTCCGACCACGAGGGCACCGGCGCCCTGTACTCCACCGCGCGGGACGGCTCCGGGCTGCGCCGGCACACGCCGACGACGGGCCACTACGCCCGCCACGCGACGACCGACGGCCGCCGGGTCGTCTACGCCGCCGGCGGCGACCTGTGGCTGCTGCCGTCGCTCGACGCCGCGCCCGTACGCCTGCGCATCGCGCTCGGCGGCCTGCGCGCCGGACGGCTGCCGTTCCAGGTCACCGGCGAACAGGCGCTGGGCGACTTCGCCCTGGACGCCGCCGGGGACACCCTCGCCGTCGAGGTGCGCGGCACCGTCCACCTGCTGTCGGCCGCGAGCGGGGTGCCGCGCACCCTGCTCGACGACCCGGGGGTGCGCCGGCGGCTGCCCGTCGCGCTGCCCTCGGACGGCGGCGTCGTCTGCGTGAGCGACGCCGGCGGCGAGGACGGCCTGGAGATCGCCCGGCCGGACGTCGCCGGCCCCCGCCGGATCGGTCACGGCGAGTTCGGCCGGGTGACCGCGCTGGCCGCGGCGCCGGACGGCGGGAGCTGCGCGGTGGCCTGCGACGACGGACGCCTGCTCGTCGTCGACCTGGAGTCCGGCAAGAACACCGAGATCGCCCGCAGCGCCCACCGCGAGGTGCGCGGCCCGGCCTTCTCCCCGGACTCCCGCCATCTCGCGTGGGCGGAGCTGTACCGCCCGTCGGACGGGTCGACCCCGGCGGAGGGGTCGCACATCCGCCTCGCCCGGCTGTCCGACGGCCGGATCACCGACGTCACCGCCCCGCGCTTCAACGACACCGACCCGGTCTTCACCCGGGACGGCAGGTTCCTGGCGTTCCTGTCCAACCGCACCTTCGACCCCGTCTACGACCAGCACAGCTTCGACCTCGGCTTCCTGCCCGGCGTCCGCCCCTACCTGGTGGCGCTCGCGGCCGGCACCCCTTCGCCGTTCGGACCCGGGCACGGGCCCGGTCAGGCGCGGCCGCACGGCGGGGACGACGACCCGGCCGCGACGACCGTGGACTTCGAGGGCCTCGCCGACCGGATCGTCCCGGTGCCGGTCGGTCCCGGCCTGCGCACCGGCCTGACCGCGGTCGCCGGCGGCCTGGCGTGGATCCGCCACCCCCTGGCCGGCAACCTCGGCGAGGCGGCGGCCGAGCCGGACGGCACCGGAACCCGCCTGGAGCACTACGATCTGACGTCCCGTCAGTGCAGCACGCTCGCCGGGGACGCCGACCGGTACGCCGTCTCCGGCGACGGACTGCGCCTCGCCGTACGGGTCGCGGACCGCCTCCTGGCCGGGCCCGCGGCTCCGGGCGGCGCGCGGACGCCGGTGCCGGTCGGCCGGATCCGCGTCACCGTCGATCCCGTGGCCGAGCGCCGGCAGATGTTCGACGAGGCCTGGCGGCTCATGCGGGACGGCTTCTGGCGCGCCGACCTCGCCGGGACCGACTGGGCCGGGCACCGCGAGCGCTACGCCGCGCTGGCGGACCGGGCCGGCACCCAGGCCGAACTCACCGACGTGCTCTGGGAACTCCACGGCGAACTGGGCGCCTCGCACGCCTACGTACGGCCGCCCGCCCCGGCACCGGCCACCCCCGCCCCGGGGCTGCTCGGCGCCGACCTGTCACCGGACGGCGACGGCGCCTGGCGCATCGACCGGATCCTGCCGGGGGAGTCCTCGGCGCCCGCGGCCCGCTCGCCACTGGCCGAACCCGGGGTGGACGCGCGGGCCGGAGACCGGATCGTCGCGGTGCACGGCAGGCCCGTGGACCCGGTGCACGGACCCGCCGCGGCCCTCGCCGGCCGGGCCGGAGAGCCCGTGCTCCTGACCCTGCGCCGCGCCGGCCGCGACCACGACGTCGTGGTCGTGCCCCTCGCCTCGGACGCCGAGCTGCGGTACCACGACCTGGTGCGCGGGCGCCGGGCCGCGGTCCGCGAACGCTCCGGCGGCCGGCTCGGCTATCTGCACCTGCCGGACATGATGTCCGCCGGCTGGGCGGCGCTCCACCGGGACCTCGGACCGGAACTCGCCCGCGACGGGCTGCTCGTGGACCTGCGCGGCAACACCGGCGGCCACATCTCGCCGCTGCTGCTGGAGAAACTCGGCCGCCGGATCAGCGGCTGGGACGTGTCCCGCCGCTGCGGCCCCGCTCCCTACCCGCAGGAGGCGCCGCGCGGCCCGGTCGTCGTCCTCGCCGACGAACGCACCGGCTCCGACGCCGAGATGGCCGTCCACGCCGTACGCCACCACGGCATCGGCCGGGTGGTCGGCACCCGCACCTGGGGCGGGGCGCTCGGCATGGACGACCCCGGCGTCCTCGTCGACGGCACCCTCGTCACCCAGCCGAAGCACGCGTTCTGGTTCGACGGGCCCGGCTGGGGCCTGGAGAACCGGGGCGTGGACCCCGACGTCGAGGTCGTGATCGCGCCCCAGGACTGGGCGGCCGGCCGCGACCCGCAACTGGAGGCGGCCGTGCGCGAGGCCCTCTCCGCGCTGCGCCTCACCCCCGCGGCGGTGCCTCCCGCCCACTGATCCCCGGCCTCCGCACGCCCACCGTCCCCGAGCCCTCCCCGAGATGTACGAGACAAGGAAGAACCATGACGACCGCAGTGACCCCACCGACGCAGGAGACCCCGCCACAGAGTCTCTGGCGGCACCGTGACTTCATGCTCCTCTGGAGCGGACAGACCGTCAGCGAGGTGGGCTCCAACATCACCCAGCTGACGCTTCCCCTGGTGGCGCTGCTCATGCTCGACGCCACCACCTTCGAGGTCGGTCTGCTCACCGCGGCGACGACCCTGCCCTTCCTGCTGGTGGCCCTGCCCGCCGGGCCCGTGGTCGACCGGGTCATGAAGCGGCGCCTGATGGTGTGGTGCGACCTCGGCCGCATGGTGCTGGCCGGATCCATCCCGGTCGCCGCGGTGCTCGGCGTCCTGACCCTCGTCCAGCTCTACCTCGTGGCCCTCGCGATGGGCGTGCTGTCCGTCTTCTTCGCGATCGCCTACCAGAGCTACCTGCCCTCGCTCGTCGGCAAGGACCAGCTCGTCGACGCCAACGGCAAGCTCGGCGCCACCCAGTCCTTCGCGCAGCTCACCGGATCGAGCTTCGGCGGCGCCCTGGTCACCCTGCTCGGCGCCGCCAAGGCCATGGCCGCGGACGCCGTGTCGTTCGGCGTCTCCGCGCTCACCCTGGTGCTGATCCGCACGCCCGAACCGGTCCCGGAGCGCCCCGCCGAGAAGCGCCGGCTGCGCACCGAGATCGCCGAGGGCCTGCGCTTCGTCGTCGGCCACCCGATCCTGCGCAAGCTCGTCGCGTCCACCGCCGTCTCCAACTTCTTCGGCACGATCGTGCTCAGCCTCCAGACCGTCTACCTGGTCCGCGAGCTGAAGGCCGAACCGTGGGTGATCGGCCTGGTGATGGGCGGCTCGGCGGTGGGCGGCCTGGCCGGCGGCCTGATCGCCAACTGGGTCGGCAAGAAGATCGGCACCGCCCGGATGATCTGGCTCCCCGCGCTGTGCTTCGGCTGGGCCGGACTGCTCATCCCGGCGGCACAGCCGGGCTGGTCGACCGTCCTGGTGGCCGTCGGCATGACGATGCTCATGGTCATCTTCGTGCTCTACAACAGCTCCCAGGTCTCCTACCGGCAGACCATCACCCCGCCGGAGCTGCTCGGGCGCATGAACGCCTCGGTGCGCTGGATCATGTGGGGCACCATGCCGCTCGGTGCCCTGGCCGGCGGCGCGCTCGGCACGTACGTCGGCGTCCGTCCGATGCTGACGGTCTCGGCCCTCGGCGACTGGCTGGCCGTCCTGTTCATCGTCTTCTCCCCGCTGCGCAAGCTCCGGGACGTGCCCAAGGAGTAGCGCGGAGAGGAGGGAACGGGCGGTGACCTGCAGCGCACCCCGGGGAGCCGCGGCCGAGGGGCCGCGGGGCGGGCCGGCCGGTGAGTCCGTCGTGGTGATCGTCGACGGCTACGGCACGGCACGCCACCTGCCCGCCCTGTTCGACGAGCGCGGCCACGCCTGCGTGCACGTGCGCAGCGGCCAGGAGGTTCCGGGGCACCTCCTGGCCCGCTTCCGCCCGGAGGCCTACCGCGAGCTGATCGTGGGGGACGGGACTGTGGGCCGGATCCTTCCCGCCGTCGCCGCTCACCGGCCCGTGGCGCTGGTGGCCGGGAGCCCCGGCGCCGCCGGCGTCGTCGACGCCCTGGCGCAGGCGCTCCGCCTGCGCGGCAACGACACCCGGCTCGGTGAGGTCCGCCGGGACCGCTACCGGATGGCGGACGCGCTGCGGACCGCCGGGCTGCGCACGCCGCGTCAACTCCTGGTCAGCGACCTCGCCGGGCTGCTCGCCTGGTACGCCGCGGTCGGCGGCCGGGTGACCCTGGAGACCCTCGGGGGGACCGGCTGCGGCCCCGCCCGGCGCATCCCGTGCGCGACCGAACACGACCTCGTCGCGGCGTTCCGCGGCCTCGTCGGCGCGGCGCCCGAGCCGGCCGGGCCGGCCGCGGCCCTGCTGGCCCGGGAGTGTCCGCCGCGCGGCAGGTACCACGTGAACACCGTCAGCCTCGACGGCACGCACCACGTGTGCGACATCTGGCAGGTGCGGCCGCCGGACCGGGACGCGGCCCCGGGGCTGTCCCGCGGCGTCCTGCTGTCCCGGCGCGGACCGGAGCAGG
This sequence comes from Streptomyces sp. NPDC006140, assembly GCF_040628815.1. Classification (NCBI taxonomy): domain Bacteria; kingdom Bacillati; phylum Actinomycetota; class Actinomycetes; order Kitasatosporales; family Streptomycetaceae; genus Streptomyces; species Streptomyces sp. NPDC006140. The sequence goes on from NZ_JBEXTS010000006.1 coordinate 63,378, forward strand.
ACGCGCTGGTCCTGCACACGCTGGCCGCCCTCGACATCCTCGGCCTGCGCCACGGACCGGCCCACACCGAGCTGGCACTCACCCCCGAGGGGCCGTGCGTGCTGACGGTCGGGGCCCACCTGTCGGGCGGGGACCTGCCCCTGCTGGTGGCGGGGGCCGTCGGCAGCGGCCAGCTGGAGTGGACCGTGGACGCCTCCGTGGCACCCCAGCGCTTCTTCCGGCGGGCCGCCCGCGACTACCGGCGGACGCGTTCCGCGGCCTTCGTCCGCGCGGACGAAGGCCCCGCGCGCCCACCGGTGAGAATGTCGGGGTGCTCCAGCAACTCTTCAGCCCGTCCGTCCAGCACACGCTCGACCTGATCGGCATCTTCGTCTTCGCGATCTCCGGTGCCCTGCTTGCGGTGCGCAAGAACTTCGACGTCTTCGGCATCGCCGTCCTCGCCGAGGTCACCGCGCTGGGCGGCGGGCTCTTCCGTGACCTGGTCATCGGGGCCGTACCGCCCGCCGCCTTCACGGACCTGGGGTACTTCCTCACCCCGCTGCTCGCCACGCTCCTCGTCTTCTTCCTGCACCCGCAGGTGGAGCGCATCCAGGTCGCCGTGAACGTCTTCGACGCGGCCGGCCTCGGCCTGTTCTGCGTCGCCGGCACGATCAAGGCGTACGAGTACGGGCTCGGCCTGACCGCCTCGGCCGGCCTGGGGCTGACCACCGCCGTCGGCGGCGGTGTGCTGCGGGACGTCCTCGCCAACGAGGTGCCGTCCCTGCTGCGCTGGGACCGCGACCTGTACGCGGTCCCGGCGATCGTCGGCTCCGCCCTGGTCGCCCTGTGCCTCCGCTACGACGCCCTGAACCCGCTCACCAGCGCCCTCGCGGTGATCACCGCCTTCGTACTGCGCCTGCTCGCGATGCGGTACCACTGGCGAGCTCCGCGGGCGTGGCACCGGCGGTCGACGGTGAGCGAGGAGGAACAGCCCGTGCTGCCGTGACGGGACGGGCGCCCATCTCCTGCGTCAGCCACTCGAACGCGGGGACCACCTGCGGCCGCCACAGCGCCATGGTGTGCCCGCCCGCGCTCCTCGGGATGTACACCACGTGCACGGTCGTCGGCGCCTTCGCGGCCTGCTCCAGGGCGACGGCCGCCTCGTAGCCGTCGTGCGGCTGGCCGGAGAGGTAGAGCGCGATCCGCGGCGGGACGGCCGCCCTGCGCAGGAGGACGTAGGGGTTGTTCTCGGCCCGCAGGGCGGGGCTCTGCGCGGCCAGCGAGTCGCGTTCGCCGATCGGGTCGTTGTAGCCGGACAGGCTGACGGCGGCCCGGTAGCGGTCCGGGTGGGCGACGGCCAGCTTGGCCGCGCAGTGCGCCCCGGCCGAGTAGCCGGCCACCGCCCAGCCCTGCGGGGCGGGCTCGGCGCGGAAGTTGTCCGTCACCATCTTCGGCACGTCGACGCTCAGCCAGGTGTCGGCGTTGACCGTGCCCGGGATGTTGGCGCAGCCCGTGTCCACCCCGGCCAGCAGGTTCGTGCGGGGCGCGACCAGGATGAAGGGGGCGACACGGCCGTCCCGCATCAGCGGTTCCAGCTGCTCGTGCGCGTGCAGCGAGCCGAACCAGGCCTTGGCCGAGCCCGGGTAGCCGGGCAGGAGTTCCACGACCGGGAACCTGTGGTGCCGGTAGGCCGGTTCGTGGTACTGCGGCGGCAGCCAGACGTAGACCTCGGCGTTCACGCCCGACACCCGGCCCCTGAGCTGGGTGACCCGCACCCCGCCGGCCGCGCGCATCCCCGGCCCGGAAGCGGGCTGGAAGGTCTGGCGCACCTTGGGCAGCCGCTTGAGCGCGATCCCGCCGGTGCCGTCGGCGCCCAGATTGGCGGCCTGCTGCACGTGGTCACCGGTGCCGAGCAGGTCGGCCCAGTTGTCGTACAGGCTGTTGGCGTTGTTGACCAGGGTGAACACCAGGGCCACGGCCGTCCCTTGCGCGAACAGCAGCATCAGCGTCCGGGCTGCGGCACGCAGGACCCGGGGTCCGCGGACGCGTGACCAGAGGAACAGCGGCAGGACGAGGGCGACGACGGACAGCACGATCAGCGTGCAGAGGAACGGTGTCCCGGTGAGGCTCATGCCCCTACAGAGGGAGGAACGAGCCAGAGGGTTTACGGACGAGTCGGACACTTACCAAGAAGTTGCCGGTGTCTCACCAAGGCATGACTCCGGCAGAACGTAGAAAGCTACCGCTTAGTAGTTAGTTCTTGTACTGTTCAGTCATGCCTGAAGCAGCCTCCGCCCCGGCCGTCCGGGCCACGATCGGCGACAGCGAGTTCGACCGCGACACCGCGCTCACCCGCCGCGCGCCCGGCGTCTACGACATCGACCTCTCCGCCGGCTGGACGATCATCAGTGCCGTCAACGGCGGCTACCTGCTGGCCGTCCTCGGCCGAGCGCTCGCGGACGCCCTGCCGCACGCCGACCCCTTCACCATCTCGGCGCACTACCTCACCGCGTCCCAGCCCGGCCCGGCGGTCGTCCGCACGGACGTCGTCCGCACCGGCCGCACCCTGTCGACCGGCCAGGCCTCCCTGTTCCAGTACGACGACGAGGGCCGCGAGGTCGAACGCATCCGCGTCCTCGCCTCCTACGGCGACCTGGACGCCCTGCCCGACGACGTCCGCACGACGGCCCGGCCGCCCGCGATCCCGCCGATCGAGCACTGCTTCGGCCCCGAGGACGGGCCGGCTCCGGTCGACGGCAGCTCGGCGATCACCGACCGGCTGATGCTCAAGCTCGACCCGTCGACCCTCGGCTGGGCCCTCGGACAGCCCTCCGGCAAGGGCGAGATGCGGGCCTGGTTCGGCCTCAAGGACGGCCGCGAGCCCGACCCGCTCTCCCTGCTGCTGGCGGTCGACGCCCTGCCGCCCACCGCCTTCGAACTCGGGCTGAAGGGCTGGGTACCGACCGTCGAGCTGACCGTGCACGTCCGCTGCCGCCCGGCGCCGGGCCCGCTGCGCGTGTCGATCACCACCCGCAACCTCGCCGGCGGCTTCCTGGAGGAGGACGCCGAGGTGTGGGACAGCGAGGACCGGCTGGTGGCGCAGTCCCGGCAGCTGGCGCGGGTCCGGCTGGGCTGAACTTTGCCCGCCTGACAGGTCGGTCACAGGGCGGTCCGAGGAGAGTCCTGAGCGGCGTTGGTTGAGTGCCTGCCTCAGGACCTCCTCATCTTCCCTGGAGTGGTTTCTCATGAAGCGAGCGCGTCTCCTCCCGGCTGTGACCCTGCTGGCGCTGTCGCCCCTGGCCCTGGTGGCCTGCGGCTCGGGTGACTCCCCGTCGTCCTCGGGCAGCGGGGGCGGGTCCGGGGGGCAGCAGACCTGCCAGGCACCGTCGGGGAGGCCGAGCGGTGCGCCGTCCGGGGCTCCGTCGGGCGCGCCTTCCGGTGTGCCGTCGGGGGCTCCGTCCGGGGCTCCCTCGGGAGCCGCTTCCGGGGGTGCCAAGCCCACGGGCACGCCGTCCGGGGTCCCCTCGGGCATGCCCAGCGGTGGGCCCGGCGGCGGTCCCGGCGGTGGCCAGGGCGGCGGCTGCGGCGCTCCGGGCGGGGGCGGCCAGGGCCAGGCGAACTGAGCGCGAAGAAGGAAAAGAGCCCCCGGGATGCCCGGGGGCACGGCAGGGGCGGCGCGCCCAGGAGCGACGGGCGCGCCGCCCCTGCGCGTCGTCGGGTGCGGCTCAATCCAGCCAGTGGTGGCGACCGAGGCCGATCAGCCGCATCTGCCGGGTCGCCACCCGGGCGACCTCCCGCTTCCGCTCCTCGCGCCCCTCCTCCGGCCCCTCCAGCGCCTCCAGGAAGAGCGACGCCGTGATGAGCATCTGGTCCACGTAGAGGTTGGCGAGCATCAGCAGGTCGTCCTCGGTCCACCCCTCGGACTCCGGGTCCTTGGCCAGCTCGTCCTTGACCTCCCGGGCGAACCGGGACAGCTGGTCCCGTATGGCCTCCCGTACCGGCTGGACCCCGCCATGCCGCTCCCGGGCGATGAACCGGACGTGGGCGGGGTACCCGTCGACGTGACGGGCGATCAACTCGATGGCACGCGCGATGCGTTCCTCCTGGTCGCCCGTGTCGGACACCGTCGTCCGGATCATCGGGTGCAGGCTGCCCAGCGCCTCCTCGACCAGGGCCACGCCCAGATCCGCCGTGGAGCGGAAGTGCCGGTAGAAGGCGGTCGGGGCGACACCGACGGCGCGGGTGACCTCGCGCAGCCCGAGGCTGCTCAGGCTCTGCTCCTCCAGCAGTCCCAGGGCCGCGTCCAGGAGTGCCTGCCGGGTCTTCTGCTTCTGGGCCTGCCGGATGCCGAGAGTGTGACTCATACCATGCAGTTAACAACTGTTCTCTGGAATTGGAAAGTCATGGGAGCCGGTAGACTGGGAAGTCAGTGAACAACTGTAACCACAACCGTTCACCGAACCCTGGGGGCTGTTTCCCATGCTGTTCATCGTCGCCGCACTCCTGCTGCTGGGCGTGGTCCTGGGCACCGTCGCCCACGCGCCGGTCACCTTCTCCCTCGCCGCCGGCGTCGTCATCGCCGCCTGGCTGGGCATCTTCGCGCTCCGCGAGCGCAACCGCCGGCGCCACACACAGGCGCACTGACCACCTACCTCCGACCCGACACCGGGAGTCGATCACCATGCAGCTCACCGCTCCGGCCTCGCGCCACACCGGTATCCGCGACACCGACGGCATGGCCGTCGCGTCCTTCATCCTCGGCCTGCTCGGCCTGCTGGTTCTCAACGTCTTCCTCGGCCCGCTCGCCATCGTGCTGGCGAGCGTGGCCCTGTGGCGCGGCACCAACCGCCGCGGCCGCGCGCTCCTGGGCCTGGGCCTGGGCGTCGCCGACCTGCTGGTCCTGGTGGCCTTCATGGAGGTCGACAGCACGGTCTCGTGGAGCTTCTGAGCCACCGTCGGACCAGCTGAGACCGACCCGCAGCGGCCGGGCCCGGGGACGACGGGCCGCCGCCGCGCGGGACAGCGTTTCACCTTCGGCCGGGCTTGATCTGAGGCCGCGAGAAGGGGAGCCGTAGAATCGGGCTCACCATGGCTTACCTCGACCACGCCGCGACCACCCCGATGCTTCCGGAGGCGGCAGAGGCGCTCACCGCCCAGCTGGGTGCCACCGGCAACGCCTCCTCCCTCCACGCATCCGGCAGGCAGGCCCGCCGCACCGTCGAGGAGGCCCGCGAGACCCTCGCCGAAGCCCTCGGCGCCCGCCCCAGCGAGGTCGTCTTCACCTCGGGCGGCACGGAGGCCGACAACCTCGCCGTCAAGGGCCTTTACTGGTCACGCCGCGACGCCGACCCGGCCCGCACCCGCGTCCTCGCCAGCCCCGTCGAGCACCACGCGGTCCTCGACGCCGTGCACTGGCTCGGCGAACACGAGGGCGCCACCATCGAGTACCTGCCGGTCGACGCCCACGGCCGCGTCCACCCGGACGCCCTGCGCGAGGCGATCGCCCGCGACCCCGACGACGTGGCCCTCGCCACCGTCATGTGGGCCAACAACGAGATCGGGACGATCCTGCCGATCCGCGAACTGGCCGACGCCGCCGCGGAGTTCGGCGTCCCGCTGCACTCGGACGCGGTCCAGGCCTTCGGTCAGATCCCCGTGGACTTCGCCGCCTCCGGCCTCGCCGCGATGACCGTCTCCGGCCACAAGATCGGCGGCCCCTACGGCATCGGCGCGCTGATCCTCGGCCGCGAGCACGCCCCCGTGCCCGTGCTGCACGGCGGCGGCCAGGAGCGGCATGTGCGCTCCGGCACCCTCGACGTCCCCGCCATCGCCTCCTTCGCCGTCGCCGGGCGGCTTGCCGCCGAGCAGCGCGAGTGGTTCGCCCGCGAGATCGGCGCCCTGCGCGACAGCCTGATCACCGCCGTCCGCTCGGCCGTCCCCGACGCGATCCTCGGCGGCGACCCCGATCCGGCGGGCCGCCTCCCGGCCAACGCGCACTTCACGTTCCCCGGCTGCGAGGGCGACTCGCTGCTGCTCCTGCTCGACGCCCAGGGCATCGAGTGCTCCACCGGCTCCGCCTGCACCGCCGGCGTCGCCCAGCCCAGCCACGTCCTCCTCGCCACCGGCACCGACCCCGACCTGGCCCGCGGCACCCTCCGCTTCTCCCTCGGCCACACCTCCACCGAAGCCGACGTCGAGGCCCTCGCGAAGGCCATCGGCCCGGCGGTGGAACGGGCCCGGGCGGCCGGGCTGATGTGACGGCCGGGCTGATGTGAGGGCCGGGTTGCCATGACGGCCGGGCTGATGTGACACCGCCCGCCGGGCCGGATCAGGCCCGCCCCGTACGCGCCTCCCGCACCAGCCGCATGTACTTGTCCCAGTCCCAGTGCGGCCCCGGGTCCGTGTGGTCCGTGCCCGGGACCTCCACGTGGCCGATGATGTGCTCGCGGTCGACGGGTATCTCGTACCGCGCGCAGATCCGGGCGGTCAGGCGCGCCGAGGCCTCGTACATCTCGTCCGTGAGGTCCTGCGGACGGTCCACGAAGCCCTCGTGCTCGATGCCGACACTGCGCTCGTTGTAGTCGCGGTTGCCCGCGTGGTACGCCACATCCAGCTCGCGGATCATCTGCGCGACGTGCCCGTCCTGGCGGACGATGTAGTGCGTGGCCGCCTTGTGGCCCGGGTCCTGGAAGGCCTTCACCGCGCTGTCGAAGCTGCCCTGCGTGACATGGACGATCACCATGTCTATGCCGAAGTCGTCGGGGCGGTCCGCCCGCCGCCAGTTCGCGTCCGACGCCGCCACCCAGCGCGCGCCCGCGTAGTCGACCTCGCCCTCCTTGCGCGGCTTCTCCACGCCGGGAGTCCGCCACCACAGGCGCGCCAGCTCGTCCCGGGCCAGCACGGCCGAGCCCGCCGCTGCCGCCGCCCCACCGATCAGCAACGCCCGGCGCCCGACCTTCCGGTCGCCGTCCTTCGGAGCCTTCCGCTGTCCCATGTGATCGTCAACGGATACTCGCGGGCCCTGGTTCCCGCGCCCCCTTACCCTGGAGGGGTTATGACTGAAACCCCGCAGCGCCCCCGCCCCCTCCGCGTCCTGGCCGCCATGTCCGGCGGCGTCGACTCCGCCGTCGCCGCCGCCCGCGCGGCCGAGGCGGGCCACGACGTGACCGGCGTCCACCTCGCGCTCTCCGCCAACCCCCAATCCTTCCGGACGGGCGCGCGGGGCTGCTGCACCATCGAGGACTCCCGCGACGCCCGCCGCGCCGCCGACGTCATCGGCATCCCGTTCTACGTGTGGGACCTCGCCGACCGCTTCCGCGAGGACGTCGTCGAGGACTTCGTCGCCGAGTACGAGGCCGGCCGCACCCCCAACCCCTGCCTGCGCTGCAACGAGAAGATCAAGTTCGCCGCCCTCCTCGACAAGGCGCTCGCCCTCGGCTTCGACGCGGTCTGCACGGGCCACTACGCCAAGGTGATCGTCCGCGAGGACGGCACCCGCGAGCTGCACCGCGCCTCCGACATGGCCAAGGACCAGTCGTACGTCCTCGGCGTGCTGGACGACCGCCAGCTCGCCCACGCCCTGTTCCCCCTCGGCGACACGGTCACCACCAAGGACGAGATCCGCGCCGAGGCCGAGCGCAGGGGCCTGGCGGTCGCCAAGAAGCCCGACTCGCACGACATCTGCTTCATCGCCGACGGCGACACCCAGGGCTTCCTCGCCGACCGGCTCGGCCGGTCCGAGGGCGACATCGTCGACGAGTCCGGCACGAAGCTCGGCACCCACGAGGGCGCGTACGGCTTCACCATCGGCCAGCGCAAGGGCCTGCGGATCGGCACCCCGGCCCCCGACGGCAAGCCGCGCTACGTCCTCGACATCTCCCCGGTCACCAACACCGTCACCGTCGGCCCGGCCGACGCGCTGGACGTCAGCGCCCTGACCGCGATCAAGCCGCGCTGGTGCGGCGCCGCCCCCGCCGGCCCCGGCACCTACACGGCCCAGCTCCGGGCCCACGGCGGCGAGACCGAGGTGACCGCCGAACTCGTCGACGGCACCCTGGAGGTCACCTTCACCGAGCCGGTCCGTGGCGTCGCCCCCGGCCAGGCGATCGTGCTCTACGACGGCACGCGCGTGGTGGGCTCGGCGACGATCGCGTCGACGAAGCGGGCGACGGCCGGCGTGGCCTGACCCGAAGGGCACCCGGGGCAGGCCGACTCCACGCGCGCGTGCCCCGGCTCAGCCCTCCCTCACCCTTGGGCGAAGAACTCCGCCAGCACCGGCGCCAGCACGTTCGGCTCCACCATGTGCGTCTGCCCCTGGAGCGTGCGGTACGTGCCCTCGGGGACGGAGTCCGCGATCGCCCGGGCCGCCTCGCGCAGCCAGGCGGGGCTCGCGTCGCCCGCGACCGCCAGGACGGGGACGGCGATCGAGCCCAGCCGCTCCCGGGGGACCCGGCCGTCGCGCATCACGGCGTCGTCGTAGGCGAGGCTCGGGGCGATCGCCTCCATGCCGGCCCACATGGGGGACTGTCGGGCCCCCTGGATCACCCCCTCGGCCAGGCCGGTCAGCCGCAGGAACAGCTCGACCGCGTCCCCGCGCCGCCCCTCGCCGAGCGCCTCCGTCAGCCGCCGGGTGTACTCCGCGCGCTCCTCGGCGCCCTCCTCCGACATGGCGAACGGCGTCTCGTACACCGCCACGCGCCGCACCGGCAGCCCGCTCGCCGCCGCCTCCAGGGCGAGCGCACCGCCGGACGAGATGCCGTACAGGAGCGCCTCGCCGCCCACCGCCTCGATCACCGCCGCCAGGTCCTCGACCTCACGCTCCACCGCGTACGGCGCCGTGTCCCCGCTGGCCCCGCGGCCCCGGCGGTCGTACACGACGGCCTGGAAACGCTCCGCCAGCGACACGGCCAGCGGCGCCAGGGTGCCGCCCGTCGACATCGCACCGCTCACCAGGACGACCGCGGGACCCCGGCCGGTGCTCTCGTAGGCGATGCGGGTGCCGTCGCGCGAAAGGATCTTGTTGTCCATGCCTGTTGAGACTGCCGCACCGCGCGGTCTTCATGGGTGAGGCGGGCCGTGCGTCAGCCGATCACGTGCTCCGTTCGACGGTGATGCGGTGCCCTGCCGTCACGATCGCCCCTCCTCGGGTAGCCGACTCCTCGGGTACAGCGCAGGCTGGAGCGGAGTTCTTCCCCCGCCCGTTCCTCGCCCGCCACAGGAGGCACCGTGCGCGCCACTGAGCCGGCCGGAAACCGCAGCAGCCTGGCCCACCAGGTCCGCTACGCCCTGCGCCACCCGGAGCGTGTGCCCGCGCACGCCCGGCGCGCGGTGCGGGACGCCTGGCTGCGGCTGCGCTACCGCGACCACATCGCCTACTACCGGGCCGTGATGGCCTCGGACGCGGCGCGCAGCGCGGAGGCGGCGGTGGGGCACAACCCCTCGCGCGAGTCGTGGACCCGCATCGGCCGTATGCAGTTCGACTACCTGGTGGGACACGGTCTCCAGCCGCACCACCGCATGCTGGACATCGGCTGCGGCAACCTGCGCGCCGGCCGGCTGTTCATCGACCACCTCGACACCGGGCACTACTACGGCATCGACATCTCGCCGCACATCCTGCTCGCCGCCCAGGACACCCTCGTGGCCGAGAAGCTCCAGCCCAAGCTGCCCTACCTGGCGCTCGCCGACGACCTCACCTTCGCCTTCCTGCCCGACGCGCACTTCGACGTCGTGCACGCGCACAGCGTCTTCTCGCACTCGCCGCTGCACGTCATCGAGGAGTGCTTCGCGCACGTCGGCCGGATCCTCGCACCGGGCGGGTTCTTCGACTTCACGTTCGACCGCACCGAGGGCGTGGAGCACCAGGTGCTCCACGAGGACTTCTACTACCGGACGCGGACGCTGACCGAACTCGCCGCACGGCACGGCCTCAACGCCCGGTTCATGGACGACTGGGAGCAACTGCCGCACCGCCAGTCCAAAATGCGGGTGACCACGGCCGCGGACCGGGCCCGTACGGTGGGTTCATGAACATCTGTGTCTTCCTCTCCGCCGCCGACCTCGACGAGCGCTACACCCGCCCCGCGCGGGAGTTCGCCAAGCTGCTGGGCAAGGGCGGCCACACGCTCGTGTGGGGCGGCTCCGACGTCGGCCTCATGAAGGTGGTCGCCGACGGGGTGCAGGAGGCGGGCGGCCGGCTCGTCGGCGTCTCCGTGCAGTTCCTCTCGGCCAAGGCCCGCCCGGGCGTCGACGAGATGGTCGTCGCCAAGGACCTCGCCGAGCGCAAGAAGCTCCTGCTGGAGAAGGCCGACGCCGTGGTCATCATGGTCGGCGGCACGGGCACGCTCGACGAGGCGACCGAGATCCTGGAGCTGAAGAAGCACGGGCACACCGACAAGCCGGTCGTCCTGCTCAACACCGCGGGCTTCTACGACGGCCTGAAGGAGCAGTTCCGCCGCATGGAGGACGAGGGCTTCCTGCCCCGCCCGCTCACCGACCTGGTGTTCTTCGCGGAGGAGCCGGTCGGGGCGCTGGCCTACCTGGAGGAGAGCCGGGGCATCGAGTGACCCGGCCCTGATGCGAGCATGGCGGGCATGGCTACTCATGTGATCACCGGGGCCGGATCCGGCATCGGCGCGGCCGTGGCCCGCCGCCTGCACGCGCGCGGGGACGACCTCGTGCTGCACGCGCGCGACGCGGGCCGGGCGAAGGAACTGGCGGCCGAGTTCCCGGGCGCGAGGACGCTGGTCGGCGACCTCGCGGACCCCGACAAGCTCTCCTGGGCCTTCTCCCACCAGTCGCTGCCCGACCGCGTGGACTCGCTGCTGCACATCGCCGGGGTCGTCGACCTCGGCCCGGTCGGCGAGCTCACCCCGAAGACCTGGCGCCACCAGCTCAACATCAACCTCGTCGCCCCCGCCGAGCTGACCCGCCACTTCCTGCCCCAGCTGCGCGCCGCCCGGGGCCACGTGCTCTTCGTCAACTCCGGCGCCGGCCTCAACGCCCACGCCGGCTGGTCCGCCTACGCCGCCTCCAAGCACGGCCTGAAGGCCCTCGCCGACTCCCTGCGGCACGAGGAGCACGGCAACGGCGTCCGGGTCACCTCGGTCTACCCCGGCCGCACGGCCAGCCCCATGCAGGCCAAGGTGCACCAGCAGGAGGGCAAGGAGTACGACGCCTCGAAGTGGATCGACCCCGAGTCGGTGGCCACGACGATCCTGATGGCCCTGGACCTGCCGCGCGACGCCGAGGTCAACGACCTGACGGTGCGGCCGGGCGCCTGACCGCGGCGCCCCGTTCACTAGGCTGTTGCGGTGAGCGAAAACAGCCAGTTCAGGTTCGGTGCGGCCACCGGTGTCGGCTCCCTGCCCGGGGGCGACGCCCGGGAGGCCGCCAAGACCGCCACCGGAACCTTCGAGGACTTCCCCTTCCTGCCCGAACTGCCCGCCCGGGGGCCCGGCGCGGACATGATCGGCCGGACCGCCGGGATGCTCGTCGAGCTGTACGCGCGCGTGGAGCCCAGCGGCTGGCGGCTCGGCGACCGGCCGGGGCGGGACACCAAGCGGGCCCGCTCCTGGCTCGGCGAGGACCTCGACGCGCTGGAGGAGTTCACGCAGGACTACCAGGGGCCGCTGAAGGTCCAGGCCGTCGGCCCCTGGACCCTCGCCGCCCACCTGGAGCTGCGCAACGGCGAGGCGGCCCTGTCGGACGCCGGCGCCTGCCGCGACCTCGCCGCCTCCCTGGCCGAGGGAGTGCGCCAGCACCTCGCCGAGGTGGGGCGGCGCGTCCCGGGCGCACAGCTCGTGCTCCAGCTCGACGAGCCGTCCCTCACGGCCGTCCTGCGCGGCCAGGTGAAGACAGCCAGCGGCTACCGCACCCACCGGGCCGTCGACCGGCAGATCGTCGAGCAGACGCTGCGCGACCTCGTCGGGACGCACCCCGGCGGCCCGGTCGTCGTCCACTCCTGCGCCCCGGACGTCCCGTTCGCCCTGCTCCGGCGGGCGGGCGCGGCGGCCGTCTCGTTCGACTTCTCCCTCCTCACCGAGCGTGACGACGAGGCGATCGGCGAGGCGGTGGAGGGCGGCACCCGGCTCTTCGCCGGTGTCGTCCCGTCCGCGGAGGGCCCATTGTCAGACCCTGCCGGTAGCGTCATGGGGGTCAGGACGCTGTGGCGCAGGCTGGGGCTGTCACCGGGGCTTCTCGCGGAGGCGGTCACGCTCACCCCGGCGTGCGGACTCGCGGGGGTCTCCCCGGGGTACGCGCGCCAGGCGCTCGCCCACTGCGTCCGGGCGGCGAGATCCCTCGCGGACAACCCAGAGTAACGGGAGGACGACACGGTGGCCGGCGACAAGCAGGCGGAGACGACGGCGGTGCCCGCCGAGGCACGGGAGAAGCACGCGCGCCTCGCGGAGCAGATCGAGGAGCACCGCTTCCGCTACTACGTGAAGGACGCTCCCGTCGTCAGCGACGCGGAGTTCGACCAGCTGCTGCGTTCCCTGGAGACGCTGGAGGAGGAGCACCCGGAGCTGCGCACACCGGACTCGCCGACCCAGAAGGTCGCCGGGTCCTACGAGACGGAGTTCACGGCGGTCGCGCACCGCGAGCGCATGCTCTCCCTGGACAACACGTTCAACGACGACGAGCTCGCCGCCTGGTCCGAGCGCATCGCCCGCGAACTGGGCGAGCAGGCCTACCACTTCCTGTGCGAGCTGAAGGTCGACGGCCTCGCCGTGAACCTCACCTACGAGCACGGCCGCCTCACACGCGCGGCGACCCGCGGCGACGGCCGCACCGGCGAGGACATCACGCCGAACGTCCGCACGATCGCGGAGATCCCCGACCGCCTCAAGGGCGACTCCGTCCCCGACCTCGTGGAGATCCGCGGCGAGGTCTACTTCCCGATGGAGAAGTTCCAGGAGCTCAACGCCCGGCTCGTCGAGGCCGGCGACAAGCCCTTCGCCAACCCGCGCAACGCGGCGGCCGGTTCCCTGCGCCAGAAGGACCCCCGCGTCACGGCCACCCGCCCCCTGCACATGGTGGTCCACGGCATCGGCGCCCTGGAGGGCTTCACCGGCCTGACCCGCCTCTCCCAGGCCTACGACCTGCTCAAGACCTGGGGCCTGCCCACCTCCCGGCACAACAAGGTGGTCGACGGCCTGGCAGGCGTCCGGGAGTTCATCGCCCGTTTCGGCGAGAACCGCCACTCCGTGGAGCACGAGATCGACGGCGTCGTCGTCAAGCTCGACGAAATCCCCCTCCAGGGCCGCCTCGGCTCCACCTCCCGCGCCCCGCGCTGGGCGATCGCGTACAAGTACGCGCCGGAGGAGGTCAACACCAAGCTCATCAACATCCGCGTGGGCGTCGGCCGCACGGGCCGGGTCACGCCCTACGCCCAGGTCGAGCCGGTCACGGTCGCCGGCTCCGAGGTCGAGTTCGCCACGCTGCACAACCAGGACGTCGTCAAGGCCAAGGGCGTCCTCATCGGCGACACGGTGGTGCTGCGCAAGGCCGGTGACGTCATCCCCGAGATCCTCGGGCCCGTCGCCGACCTGCGAGACGGCACCGAGCGCGAGTTCGTGATGCCGAGCGAGTGCCCCGAGTGCGGTACGGCGCTGCGGCCCATGAAGGAGGGCGACGTCGACCTGCGCTGCCCCAACGCCCGCACGTGTCCGGCCCAGTTGCGCGAGCGCCTCTTCTACCTCGCGGGCCGCAAGGCGCTCGACATCGAGCACTTCGGCTACGTCGCCGCCACCGCCCTCACCTCGCCACTGGAGCCGAAGGACCCACCCCTGCTGGACGAGGGCGACCTGTTCGACCTCACCATCGAACAGCTGCTGCCCATCAAGGCGTACGTCCTCGACCCGGACAGCGGCCTGCCCAAGCGCGACCCGAAGACCGGCGAGGAGAAGGTCGCCACGATCTTCGCCAACCAGGAGGGCAAGCCCCGCAAGAACGCGCTCGCCATGCTGGAGAACATCGCGGCGGCCAAGCAGCGCCCGCTCGCCCGCGTCCTCACCGGCCTGTCGATCCGTCACGTCGGGCCCGTCGCGGCGGAGGCGCTGGCCCGCGAGTTCCGCTCGATCGAGCGCATCGACCAGGCCACGGAGGAGGAGCTGAAGAACACCGACGGCGTCGGAGAGATCGTCGCCACCGCCGTCAAGGAGTGGTTCGCCGAGGACTGGCACCGCGAAATCATCCGTAAGTGGAAGGCCGCGGGCGTCCGCATGGAGGAGGAGAGCACCGGCGAGGACGAGGGGCCGCGCCCGCTCGAAGGGCTCACGGTCGTCGTCACCGGCACCCTCGAACACTTCACGCGTGACGGCGCCAAGGAGGCGCTGCAGAGCCGGGGAGCGAAGGTGACCGGCTCGGTTTCCAAGAAGACGTCGTTCGTCGTCGTGGGTGACAACCCCGGATCGAAATACGACAAGGCGATGCAGCAGAAGGTGCCGGTCCTGAACGAGGAGGGCTTCGGCGTCCTGTTGGAACAGGGACCGGAAGCGGCGGCCGAAGTCGCCCTTTCGTCCGAGGAGTAGCGGTTGAAGGCCACCCGATCGGCGCATACCAGATGCATACGGGTGGCCGGGGCGCATTCGGGCAACCGTCGGCGACCGCTGCCCGTGGAAGCCTTCTGCGGCCTACTGTTGAGATGTGCGCCTGCCGTGCCCAGCTGCGGTCGGGGCATCGTCGCGCTCGGGCAGGGCACGGGGAAGGGTTTTCCAGCGCGGGCCGTTGAGGGTTGTCGGGCACCGGGCCGCGGGCGTGGGCACCGCCGGCTGTGAGAGGGACGGGAATGGAACCGACCGAGAGCGCCGCGCCGGGCTCACGGCTGCGCCTGAGCCGCATGGCGGTCGCATGGCGCGCAGTCCGTGGGGCCGGTCGGCCGGCGGGGCGTCCGGGCGCGGAGGCGCGCGCCGTCGGACAGTACACCGCGGACTCACGCGCCGCCGGGGGGCGCGCCGCACAGCCCGTCACCGAGCACACCCCCGGGCTGACCGGCGCGGACGGGGAGACGGAACGGCACCCGTCCTGGCCCGCGCTGCCCGCGGCGGTCGTCGCGGCGGCCGGGTTCGTCCTCGGCGCCGGCTTCTACCGCGCCTTCACCGGCGGCCACGCGCTCTTCCCGTCGGGCACGGCCGGCTGGGCGCTGGCCGTGCTGACCGGCATCATCGTCGGCCACCTCGTCATGCTGGGCCGCTCCCGCTGGTGGGGCGGCACCGGCTCGGGCGCCGCCCTCACCCTCGCAGTGCTGCTGCTCTACGGCTGGGTCCCGGCCGGCATGGTCAGCCTCACCGTCGTCGTGCTGGTCGGCATAGCCCGCCGCAACCGCTGGCGCCAAGGCGTGCTGCACGGCGCGGTCGACCTCCTCGGCATCGGCGCCGGCGCCCTGGTGCTGGGTCTCTTCGGTACGGTGCCGTCCGTCGAGTCCCCGGCCCAGCCCGGCGCCTGGACACTCGCCACCGCGCCCGAGGTGGCCCTCGTCGCCATCGCCTACCTGGCGGTCACCCGCGTCCTGCTCTGGTACCTGCACGCCCCGCGCCCCGGCCTGCCCACCGTCGCCCGCACCGCCCTGGTCAGACAGGGCCTGGTCGCGGTCGCGCTGCTCGGGATCGCGCCGCTGGTGTGCGTGGTGGCCGTGGCCAAGCCGATCCTGCTGCCGCTGTTCTCCATCCCCCTCATCGCCCTGGACTCCACCCTGTGGATAGCCCGGGCCCGGGCGGAGGAGCAGCTGCGCGACCCGCTGACCGGGCTGCCCAACCGGCAGTGGCTGCTGGAGCGCATCTGGACCGCGCTGGACGACGCCGAGCGCATCGACGCCCGCGCCGCCCTCATGCTGATCGACCTCGACCGGTTCCGGTCGGTCAACGACACGCTCGGTCATCTGGCCGGTGACCGGCTGCTGCTGCAGATCGCCGACCGGCTGCGGGTGGCGCTGCCGCGCGGAGCGGAGGCCGCGCGGCTCGGCGGGGACGAGTTCGCCGTCTTACTGCCGGTCGCCGACTCCACGACGTCCGCGACCCGGGTCGCCCGCAGCCTCGTCTCCGCGCTCAGCTCCCCCCTCGACCTCGACGGCCTCACGCTGGTCCTGGAGGCCAGCGCCGGAGTCGCCGTCTTCCCCGACCACGCCCTGGACGCCGAGGGACTGCTGCGCCGGGCGGACGTGGCGATGTACCAGGCGAAGCGGGACCGCACGGGGGTGGAGGTGTACGAGTCCAAGCGCGACTCCAACACCCCGGACCGGCTCGGTCTGCTCGGAGACCTGCGCCGGGCGCTCGACGCTCACGAGGTGCATCTGCACTACCAGCCCAAGGTCCGCTTCGACGGACAGGTCGCGGGCCTGGAGGCCCTGGTCCGCTGGGTGCACCCCGAGCGGGGCAAGGTGCCGCCGGACGAGTTCATAGCGATCGCCGAGTCCTCGGGCCTGATGCCGCACCTCACCGAGTATGTCCTGGAGACCGCGCTCGGCCAGGTCGCCCGCTGGCGCGCCCAGGGCCTGTTCGTGCCGGTCGCGGTCAACGTCTCCCCGCGCGATGTGCACACCCCCGGGTTCGCGGGCTCCGTCGCCGCCCGGCTGGCCCGGCACGGCGTCCCGGCGGGAGCGCTCCAACTGGAGATAACGGAACACGTCCTCCTGGAGGACCCGCAGCGCGCCGCTGACACCCTCAACGGGCTGACCGGGCACGGCGTGAAGATGTCCCTGGACGACTTCGGCACGGGCTACTCCTCCCTCGTGCACCTGCGCCGGCTCCCCGTCAGCGAACTGAAGATCGACCGCTCGTTCGTGGCCCGGCTCGCGCTCGACCACGAGGACGCGGAGATCGTGCGCTGCACGGTCGACCTCGCGCACTCCCTCGGCCTGCTCGTCGTCGCCGAGGGCGTCGAGGACGACGAGACCTGGGAGCGCCTGCGCGACCTCGGCTGCGACGCCGTGCAGGGCTGGCTGGTCGCCGCCGCGATGCCGCCCGACGAGACCACGGCCTGGCTCCGCGCCCGCGGCTCCCGGGGCTGGCAGCGCCCCCGGGCCGCGCTCCCGGCGGCCGCGGCGGACGACTCGGGCCGGGTGGGCTGAGGCCGCCCGGGAGACCCGGCCGGCCGCCCCTTCCCATGAGGGCCGGCACACCGTCGAGGGGCTCAGCCCCCGGCCGCTCCCCGTGGGTGCGGGCAAACCGTTTCACGGGCACGCCCCCCGGCCCCATAGGATTGGGCCAAACCACATTCACTCACCCCAGAGGATCGCTGCATGCCTGGCATCACGCGCGAGGAGGTCGCCCACCTCGCCCGGCTGGCGCGTCTGGAGCTGAAGCCCGAAGAGCTCGACCACTTCGCAGGCCAGCTGGACGACATCATCGGCGCGGTCGCCCGCGTCAGCGAGGTCGCCGACCAAGACGTACCGCCGACCTCGCACCCGCTCCCGCTGACGAACGTCATGCGCCCGGACGAGGTCCGTCCCTCGCTCACCCCCGAGCAGGCGCTCTCCGGCGCCCCGGCCCAGGAGCAGCAGCGTTTCAAGGTGCCGCAGATCCTGGGGGAGGACTAAGACCGTGACGGACATCATCAAGCTCACCGCCGCCGAGACCGCCGCGAAGATCGCCTCCGGCGAACTCACGGCCGTCGAGGTCACCGAGGCCCACCTCGCCCGCATCGAGGCCGTCGACGAGAAGGTGCACGCCTTCCTGCACGTCGACCGCGAGGGTGCCCTCGCCCAGGCCCGTGCCGTCGACGACAAGCGCGAGCGGGGCGAGAAGCTCGGCCCCCTCGCCGGCGTCCCCCTCGCGCTGAAGGACATCTTCACCACCGAGGGCGTGCCCACCACCGTCGGCTCGAAGATCCTCGAAGGCTGGATCCCGCCGTACGACGCCACGGTCACGCAGAAGCTGAAGGCCGCCGACGTCGTCATCCTCGGCAAGACCAACATGGACGAGTTCGCCATGGGGTCCTCCACCGAGAACAGCGCCTACGGCCCGACCGGCAACCCCTGGGACCTCACCAAGATCCCCGGCGGCTCCGGCGGCGGCTCCTCCGCCGCACTGGCCGCGCACATGGCCCCCCTCGCCATCGGCACCGACACCGGCGGCTCCATCCGCCAGCCCGCCGCCGTCACCGGCACGGTCGGCGTGAAGCCGACGTACGGTGCCGTCTCGCGGTACGGCATGGTCGCCTTCTCCAGCTCCCTCGACCAGGGCGGCCCCTGCGCCCGCACGGTCCTCGACGCGGCCCTGCTGCACGAGGTCATCGCCGGGCACGACCCGCTCGACTCGACGTCCATCGACGCGCCCGTCCCGCCGGTCGTCGAGGCCGCCCGCAACGGCAGCGTCCAGGGCATGCGCGTCGGCGTCGTCAAGCAGTTCCGCGGCGAGGGCTACCAGGCCGGCGTCATCCAGCGGTTCGACGAGTCCGTCGCGCTGCTCAAGGAACTGGGCGCCGAGATCGTCGAGCTGGACTGCCCGTCCTTCGACCTGGCGCTGTCGGCGTACTACCTGATCGCGCCGTCCGAGTGCTCCTCCAACCTCGCCCGCTTCGACGGCCTGCGCTACGGCCTGCGGACCGGCGACGACGGCACGCACTCCGCCGAGGAGGTCACCTCCCTCACCCGCGAGGCCGGCTTCGGCCCCGAGGTCAAGCGCCGCATCATGCTCGGCACGTACGCCCTGTCCAGCGGCTACTACGACGCCTACTACGGCAGCGCCCAGAAGGTCCGCACGCTCATCAAGCAGGACTTCGACAAGGCGTTCGAGCAGGTGGACGTGATCGTCTCCCCGACGACCCCGACCACCGCCTTCCCGATCGGCGAGCGTGCCGACGACCCGATGGCGATGTACCTCGCCGACCTGTGCACCATCCCGACCAACCTGGCGGGCAACGCGGCCATGTCGCTGCCGTGCGGCCTCGCCCCGGAGGACAACCTCCCGGTCGGCCTGCAGATCATCGCCCCCGTCATGAAGGACGACCGCCTGTACAAGGTGGGTGCCGCCGTCGAGGCCGCCTTCGTGGAAAGGTGGGGCCACCCGCTGATCGAGGAGGCTCCGTCGCTGTGAGCGCACTGTCCAAGGCCAAGGGCTTCAAGAGCTCCAAGTCCGGTCTGTACATCTCGATGGCCACGTCGGCGTTCGGCGCCGTCGGTGTCTACAAGCAGATCAAGAAGGCCCGCGGAGACAACGACACGCTGCGGCTGATCGACGCCGTCGTGACCGGAGCGGCGGTCGTCACCAACCTGGCCATTCTCTACCGCGAGCTGAAGCGGCTGGGCGACGACGACGTCCTGCTGGGCTGAGAGGGAAGTTTCACCGTGACCACCACGACCGACCTGGTGTCGTACGAGGACGCACTCGCGTCGTACGACCCCGTCATGGGCCTCGAGGTCCATGTCGAACTCGGCACCAAGACCAAGATGTTCTGCGGCTGCTCGACCGCCCTCGGCCAGGACGCCAACACGCAGACCTGCCCGGTCTGCCTCGGCCTGCCCGGCGCGCTCCCGGTCGTCAACGCGACCGGCGTCGAGTCCGCCATCAAGATCGGCCTCGCGCTGAACTGCGAGATCGCCGAGTGGTGCCGCTTCGCCCGGAAGAACTACTTCTATCCGGACATGCCGAAGAACTTCCAGACCTCCCAGTACGACGAGCCGATCGCCTTCAACGGCTACCTCGACGTGCAGCTGGAGGACGGCGAGACCTTCCGCGTGGAGATCGAGCGCGCCCACATGGAGGAGGACACCGGCAAGTCGACCCACGTGGGCGGCGCCACCGGCCGCATCCACGGCGCGTCCCACTCCCTGCTGGACTACAACCGCGCCGGCATCCCGCTCATCGAGATCGTCACCAAGCCGATCGAGGGCGCGGGCGAGCGGGCCCCCGAGGTCGCGCGGGCCTACGTCCGTGAGCTGCGCGAGGTCATCCGGGCGCTCGGCGTCTCCGAGGCCCGCATGGAGATGGGCCAGATGCGCTGCGACGTGAACCTGTCGCTGCGCCCGCACGGCACCGAGAAGTTCGGTACGCGTTCGGAGACGAAGAACGTCAACTCGCTGCGGTCCGTGGAGCGCGCGGCCCGCTACGAGATCCAGCGGCACGCGGCCGTGCTGTCCTCCGGCGGCACGATCATCCAGGAGACCCGGCACTTCCACGAGGACACGGGGTCGACGACCTCGGGCCGTGTGAAGGAGGAGGCCGAGGACTACCGGTACTTCCCGGAGCCCGACCTCGTCCCGGTGGCGCCGTCCCGCGAGTGGGTCGAGGAGATCCGCGCCGGTCTGCCCGAGCTGCCGCTGGTCCGCCGCAACCGGCTCCGCGAGGAGTGGGGCGTCTCGGCCACCGACATGCAGGCGATCCTCAACGCCGGTGCGCTGGAGCCGATCGTCGCCACGATCGAGGCCGGGGCCGACGCGGCGTCCGCCCGGAAGTGGTGGATGGGTGAGCTGGCCCGCAGCGCCAACGAGTCGGGCAAGGCGCTCGACGAGCTGGCGATCACCCCGGCGCAGGTGGCCCGGGTCACCGAGCTGGTGGCGAAGGGCGACCTGAACGACAAGCTGGCCCGCCAGGTCATCGAAGGCGTCCTCGCGGGCGAAGGCACCCCGGACGAGGTCGTCGACAAGCGCGGTCTGAAGGTCGTCTCCGACGAGGGCGCCCTCACCACCGCCGTCGAGGAGGCCATCGCCGGCAACCCGGCCATCGCGGACAAGATCCGCGGCGGCAAGGTGGCCGCCGCCGGTGCACTCGTCGGGGCGGTCATGAAGGCGACCCGGGGCCAGGCCGACGCGGCCCGCGTCAAGGAGCTGATCCTGGAGAAGCTGGGCGTCAGCGAGGGCTGAGCCCTCCGCGGACCCGACAGAGCGGACCCGGAAGAGGGGGGATGCACCGGAACCCGGTGCATCCCCCCTCTCAGTTCCTTACAGGCGACTTGGTTCCTTACACGCGACGCCCCACGACCCGGACGAAGCCCAGCGTGCCGCCCTGGTCGAGGCGCAGCATCTCGGCGCACTGTCCGGCCATCCGGATGTGGAACTCGTCCGTGTGCTCCTCGGCGACGACCTCGCACCAGCGCAGCCAGTCGCGCCAGCCGTCCTCCAGCCAGTCCGCGGTCTCGACCTCCACGGCCCCGCTGCGGGTCCAGTGGCGCCGCCACCAGCCGGCGGTGTGGAAGGACCAGAACCCGGGCTCCCAGTACGGCTTGAGGTGCTCCGGCGGCTCGACGCCGTCGATCTCCTCGCGCAGCGCCGGTACGACGACCCCGATCCGCCCGCCCGGCTTCAGCAGCCGGGTCAGCTCGGGCAGGTACAGGTCGTCGGTGCCGAAGTAGTGGTAGGCGTCGACGGAGACGATCGCGTCGAAGCTGTTCTCGCCGAACGGCAGGTCGTGCGCCTCGGCGAGCACGGGCAGGACGCGGTCGGCGAGGCCGGCCTCGGCGATGCGCCCGGCGTTCTCGCCGGGCTTGACCCACAGGTCGGCGGCGGTGACCTGGACGTCGTACTCCTTGGCGAGGAAGATCGACGTCATGGCGCGGCCGCAGCCCAGGTCGAGCACGCGCGAGCCGGGGCTCAGGGTGTCCAGCCCCAGGGCGGGCGCCAGCCACTCCAGCAGCCACAGCGCGTGCGGGCCCATCTGGTTCTCGATGGTCCAGCGGGCGTCGTAGCCGTTGCTGCGCGGGTAGCCGGGGTGGCTCACACGGTCAGCGAGGGGGATGTCCGAGGTGCGGGAAGTGATGTCCGACATCGGTGAACGGGCTCCTTGAGTCCTTGAGGAAGAAAGGGGATGCGTCGGAGCTCGGTCGGACCGTCATACAAGCACCTGCTTCGGCCGGGCGGCGAGATGCCGCGGCGTTCCTCGGACCAGCGGACGCTAACAGCCTGCGCCCAGGCCCCGCACCTGGTTTTCCTCGCCGACGCGCTACCGTCTCGGCCATGAGTGGACGCACTGATTCCGACACCGATCCGGAGATAGCGGACTCGGAGGCGACCGCCGAGCAGGACGATGCCGAAGACCTCCTGGAAGACGCCCGCCGGGCCCGCTGGACCGCCGTCGGCACCGGTGCCGCCCTGACGCTCGCGGGCCTGGCCGCGGCACTGCTCCGCCTCACCCGCTCCGCCCCCGCCCTGGTCCCGGCGGCGTACGCCTCCGGAGCCGCCGTCTGCGCCCTCGCCGCCGTGCTGGGCTCGCGGGGCCGGACCCGGCGGGCCCTGTGGCTGCTGATCGCCGGGGTGATGGTGATGGCGCTGGGGGACCAGTTCGACTGAGTGCGCCCGCTGTGAACAAGCCCACGAAACAGACAAATGATCTCTTGAGCCTGCAAGAGTGATTTCGCATTGCTCATGCGTTCTTTGCGGGCTGTTCAGTTCATGGACGACTGCTCCCGGTCAAAGATCCACACAAAGCAACTCTGGGAGCACGTTTCGTGGCAGCCCTCGCACGTTGGTGTGTCCAACGCCGTCTGGTCACTGTTCTGCTGTGGCTCCTCGCCTTCGCGGGGGTCACCGCGGGCGCCGCCGTCGCCGGCACCACGTACTCGAACGACTACAAGGTCCCGGGCACCGAGTCCGGCCGCGCCACCGAACTGCTGCACGAGGGCTTCCCGCAGCTCGGCGGCGACAGCGACACCGTCGTCTGGCACACCACGTCCGGCAGCGTCCGCGCCGCCGACGTCGAGCAGACGATGAGCCGCACGCTGGACCGGATAGAGAACCTGCCCGGCGTCGCCTCCGTGACCAGCCCCTACGACGGCCCGGGCACCGGCCGCGTCAGCGAGGACGGCCGCACCGCGTACGCCACGGTCACCTTCGACGACCAGGCCCAGGACATCGACAAGGGCGAGGCGCAGGCCGTCGTCGACACCGCGAAGAGCGCCGAGACCGATGGGCTCCAGGTGGAGCTCGGCGGCAGCGCCGTCGGGCTGACCCAGTCCTCCGGCGGGCACCTCGCGGAGATCGTCGGCGTGGCCGTCGCCGCGGTCGTGCTGTTCCTCGCCTTCGGCTCGCTCGCCGCGTCGCTGCTGCCCATCGCCACCGCCCTGGTCGGCGTCGGCACCGCCTACGCCGGGATCGTGCTGCTCGGGCACGCCATGACCGTCGCCGACTTCGCGCCCATGCTCGGCATGCTGATCGGGCTCGGCGTCGGCATCGACTACGCGCTGTTCATCGTGACCAGACACCGGCGCGGGCTCAAACGCGGGCTGTCCGTCACCGAGGCGGCCACCAACGCCGTCGCGACCACGGGACGGGCGGTCGTCTTCGCGGGTGCCACCGTTTGCATCGCCCTGCTGGGCATGCTGATCCTGCAGCTCGGCTTCCTCAACGGCGTCGCCATCGCGGCCAGCCTGACCGTGGTCCTCACCGTCGCCGCGTCCGTGACGCTGCTGCCGTCCCTGCTGTCCTTCATCGGCATGCGCGCGCTCAGCCGCCGCGAGCGCCGCCGGCTGGCGGAGCATGGGCCCGAGCCGGAGCTGCCCACCGGCTTCGCCGCCCGCTGGTCGGCGTTCGTGGAGCGCCACCCCAAGGTGCTCGGCGTGGTCGCCCTGGTCGTCATGGCCGTCCTCGCGCTGCCCACGTTCTCCCTGCATCTGGGCACCTCCGACCAGGGCAACGACCCGAAGACCGCCACCACCCGCCAGGCCTACGACCTGCTCGCCGACGGTTTCGGACCCGGCGTGAACGGGCCCCTCACCCTCGTCACGAAGGTCGACGGAGCCGAGGACAAGCTCGCCCTGGACAACCTCGACGGCACGCTCCAGGCCACCGAGGGCGTCGCCGCCGTGACGCCGGTGACGTTCGACTCCGGCGGCCACACGGCGTACCTGACCGTCGTACCGGAGTCCTCCCCGCAGTCGAAGCAGACCAGCGACCTCGTCGACCGGCTGCGCGACGAGGTGCTGCCGCGCGCCGAGGCGGGCACCTCCCTCGACGTGCAGGTCGGCGGCGTGACGGCGGGCTACGACGACTTCGCCGACGTCATCGTCTCCAAGCTGCCCGTCTTCGTCGGGGTCGTGATCGGCCTGGGCTGTCTGCTGCTCCTGCTGGCCTTCCGGTCCATCGGCATCCCGCTGAAGGCCGCCGCGATGAACGTCGCCGCCGTGGCCTCCGCCTTCGGGGTGGTGGTCGCGATCTTCCAGTGGGGCTGGGGCAGCGAACTGCTCGGCCTCGGCAGCGCGGGGCCCATCGAGCCCTTCCTGCCCGTGATCATGGTGTCGGTGCTCTTCGGCCTCTCCATGGACTACCAGGTCTTCCTGGTCAGCCGGATGTACGAGGAGTGGCTGGAGACCGGCGACAACCGGCGGGCCGTCCGGGTCGGCCTCGCCGAGACCAGCCGGGTGATCAACTCGGCCGCGGTCATCATGATCTCCGTCTTCCTGGCCTTCGTGCTCAGCGGCGACCGCGTGATCGCCATGTTCGGCATCGCCCTCGCGGCCGCCGTCGCCCTGGACGCCTTCGTCCTGCGCACGCTCCTCGTCCCCGCCCTGATGCACCTCCTCGGCGGCGCCAACTGGTGGCTGCCCCGCTGGCTCGACAAGCGCATGCCGCGCATCAGCATCGAACCGCCCGAGAGCCGCGCCGCCCATGAGAGGCTGGCCGCCGCGACGGACGCCGAGGTGGCGGACGTCCTGGCGGAGGAGGAGCGGCAGCGGGATGTACGCGATATCCCTGGGTGACGACGCCGAACTGCGACCCCTGGAGCCCTGGCACGCCGGGGAGTTCCTGGCGCACCTGGAGCGGGGCCGGGAGTTCATCGGCCGGTACATCCCGTTCGGGACGACCGAGACCGACCTGATCTCGGCCCGGGCCAAGCTCCAGCTGTACGCCGACATGCGGGCCGCCGACACGGGGTCCCTGCACGGGCTGTGGCTGGACGGCACGCTCGTGGGCGGGGTGCTCTTCCTGAACTTCGACGCGGCGAACGGCACCTGCGAGGTCGGCTGCTGGCTGGAGCCCGCCGGGACCGGCCGGGGCCTGGTCACGCGCGCGATGCTCGTGCTGATCGACTGGGCGGTCGAGCAGCGCGGCATCCACCGCGTCGAGTGGGTCGCCGCCTCCGGCAACCAGCCGAGCCTGAACGTGGCGCGGCGGCTCGGCATGACCCGCGACGGTGTGCGGCGCGAGGCCCACCACTACGGTGGCGTACGGCACGACCTCGAAGTCTGGTCCGTGCTGGCGCCCGAGTGGCGCGAGGCACGCGCGCGTGCCGGTCACAACGATCATTAAGAGACTTCTCAGACAGCGACCCTACGGTGCGAGACATGGCAACGAACGCAGTGGACGAGACCGAGGCCACCGAGGCCACGACCGACGAGAAGGCGGTGGACACCACCAAGTCCGACGAGGTGCCCCAGACCGAGGTCCCGGCCCCGGCCGCGGCCCCGGAGACCGAGGCGGAGGCCAAGGAGGAGAGCTCCTACGGCGTCGGCCAGGGCGCCGGAGCCGTGGTCTCCGCCGCGCTGGGCGTCGTCTCGCTCACCGGCAGCTGGATGGGTACGGTGGCCGCCGCGCGCCAGAACCTCATCGGTCAGCTGGAGACCGCGCAGAACGCGAGCGTGGCCAAGCAGATCCAGGCGGTCTACGGCGACGCCTGGCAGACCACGGCCCTGTGGGGCGGCCTGTTCGCCCTGGTCGCCCTGATCGTCGGCGTCGCGGTGCTCGCCCGGCCCGCCTTCGGCACGCCCGGCAGGATCCAGGCCCCGTGGATCAAGTCCGTCGCCTGGGCGGGCGTCGCGCTCGGCGTCATCGGCCTGTTCCTGGCCGTCCTGAAGTACAGCGGCGTCCTGCTCGGACTGCCGTCCGCGAGCTGAGTCACCGCAGGTCCTGAGGGGTCTTAGGCCCTCCGTAAGCACCTTACGGAGGCCCTGAGGCCCCTCACGCGTGTCTAAGGCCCCGCCCGCCTCCCAAGATGCGGAACTCTCCCGATGTGGCCGCCCCGCCTGGGAGACGAAGGTGGAGACATCGCGGAGAAGCCCCTCCGTGACCGGCCTCTCACCAAGGACACGCCATGTACGAGTACGAGCTCCAGCAGATGCGCACCGCCGACCTGATCCGCCGGGCCGAGCACGAGCGGCTCGTCCGCGAGGCCACCCGCGCCCGCCGCGCCGCCCGCGGTGAAGCGGGCCAGGGCTCCGCCGAGCACGAGAGCCATAGCCGCCGCTTCCGCAGGCCCCGGTTCGCCCGGGCCGCGTGAACCCCGGGGCGGGACCGGCCGGCACCGAGGCTGTTCCAGCCGGGGCGCCGACCGGTCCCGTTGCCGTGCCAACGGCGACCTCGGCCGGTGCGGTGGCGCCGGGTACGGCGACCGCGGCCGGTGCCGTGGCTGCGGATGCTGTGACCGTGGCCGGTCCGGCGGCCGTCCGTAGGGCGACCGCGGCCGGTGTCCCGACTCGTCGTCTCCGGAAATCCGGTGCCGCGTTGTCGGACCCGCATGCGATGCTCGGGGCCGTGGAAACCAGGTCCGTCAGCCCCGTGTTCGTCGGTCGTGCCGAGGAGTTGGGCACGCTGAGCGACGCCCTCCTGCGCTCCTGCGGGGGAGAACCGCAGGCGCTGCTCATCGGCGGGGAGGCCGGCGTCGGCAAGACCCGCCTGGTCGAGGAGTTCGCCGGGGCCGCCCGCCGCCGGGGAGCCGTGGTCGCGCTGGGCGGCTGCGTGGAGATCGGCGCCGACGGGCTGCCCTTCGCCCCCTTCTCCACCGCCCTGCGCGCCCTGCGCCGCGAACTCCCCGGCGAACTGGCCGCCGCGGCCGCCGGCCAGGAGGAGGAACTGGCCCGGCTGCTGCCCGAGCTGGGCGATTCCGCCACCGGGTGGCACGACGAGCACGGCATGGCCCGCCTCTTCGAGCTCACCGCCCGCCTGCTGGAGCGCGTCGCCGCCGAGCACACCGTCGTCCTGGCCCTGGAGGACCTGCACTGGGCCGACGCCTCCACCCGCCACCTGCTCACCTATCTCGTCCGCACCCTGCGCACCGGCCGCCTCGTCGTCCTCGGCACCTACCGCTCGGACGACATCCACCGCCGCCACCCCCTGCGGCCCCTGCTCGCCGAACTCGACCGGCTCCGCACGATCCGCCGCCTCGAACTCGCCCGCTTCACCCGCGAGGAGGTGGGCCGCCAGGTCGCCGGCATCCTCGCCCACGAACCCGACCCCGACCAGGTCGACGCGATCTTCGAACGCTCCGACGGCAACGCCTTCTTCGTCGAGGAACTGGCCGTCGCCGCCGGCGAGGGCTGCCGCACCGGCCTGACGGATTCCCTGCGCGATCTGCTGCTCGTCCGCGTGGAGGGGCTGCCGGAGACCGCCCAGCAGGTCGCCCGGATCGTCGCCGAGGGCGGCTCCACCGTCGAGCACCGGCTGCTGGCCGCCGTCGCGGGGCTCGCCGAGGACGACCTCATCGAGGCGCTGCGGGCCGCCGTGAACGCCGGCATCCTCACCCCCGCGCCCGGCGGTGACGGCTACCGCTTCCGCCACTCCCTGGTCCGCGAGGCCGTCAGCGACGACCTGCTCCCCGGCGAACGCTCCCGCCTCAACCGCCGCTGCGCCGAAGCGCTGGAGGCCGACCCGACGCTCGTCCCCGCCGACCAGCGGGCGACCCGCCTGGCCAGCTACTGGTACCACGCCCACGACGCCGCCAAGGCCCTGCCCGCCGTCCTCGACGCCGCCGTCGAGGCCCGTCGCCGCCACGCCTACGCCGAGCAGCTGCGGCTGCTGGAGAGGGCGATGGAACTGTGGGACGCCGCCCCCGACGCCGTACGCGAGACCCTGCGCCCCGTCGACTACGCCGAGGCCTACCCTCCCTCACCGCCCGAACGGCGCGGGGCGACCTCCGGCGGCGGCGACGCGGCGACCACGGCCCTGCGCCACCTGGACCTGCTGGCCGAGGCCGCCGTCGCCGGACGGCTGTGCGGGGAGCGCGAACGCGCCCTGAAGATCACCAAGCGGGCGCTGCGCCTGCTGGACGACGCGGGCGACCCCCAGCGGACGGCCTGGTTCTGGATCCAGCGCTCCCGGCTGGTGCAGGGGCTCGCCCGCGGCGACGGCTGGCAGGAGATCGCCACCGCGCAGGACCTGGTCAGAGGCCTGCCCCCGTCCGAGGTGCACGCCGAGGTGCTGGCCACGGCCGCCCACTGGTCGATGCTCCACGAACCCGGACCCGAGGCCCTGACGGCCGCCGAGCGGGCCGTCGAGTACGCGCGCATGGTGGGCGCCGACGACATCGAGTCCCACGCCCGCCTCACCCTCGGCGGACTCATGGTCGATGCCGGGCAGATCGAGGCCGGGCTCACCCACATGTACGAGGTCAGGGACGAGGTGGTCGCCCGGGGGCTCGTGTCGGTCGTGGGCCGCAGCCATGTGAACCTGCCCTCCGTCCTGGAAGGCGTCGGCCGCTCCGAGGAGGCCGTCGGCATCCTGAACGAGGGCCTGCGGCTCACGGAGAAGATGGGCCTGCGCGACGCCGAGGCCTGGATCTGGAGCAACCTCGCGGAATCCCTCATCTCCCTGGGCCGCTGGGACGAGGCGGCCGAGGCCGCGGGCAACGCCCAGCGGCGGGGCCAGACGGCCGGTCCGCACGGATCGGGCGCCAACAGCCTGGCGTTCCTCGCGCTCGCCCGCGGCCAGGTGTCCGAGGCGGCCCGGTATCTGGCCGAGGGCCGCGCCGCCTACGGGCCGCACGATCCCATGCCGCAGCACGACCTGCCGATCTCCTGCCTCACGATCGCCGTCGCCGTCGCCGAGGGCCGCCTCCCCGACGCCCGCGCCGAACTGGCCCGCACCCTGGAGTCCGGCTTCCCGCCCGGCACCCAGCGCTACGCCTGGCCCCTGCTGCTCGAAGCGGCCACCGCCGAGGCCGACGCCCGCGCGCTGCCCGCCGCGCGCGACGGCCGCGAGGAGGTGCTTGACCGCCTCTTCGACACGGTCAAGCGCCTCACCACGAACGCGCCCGTCTGGCTCGCCCACGAGCACTGGGTCCGCGCCGAGCTCCAGCGCGCCGGGGGCCGGAACACCCCGGGCACCTGGTCGGAGGTGGTCACCGCCTTCGAATCCCTGGAGCGGCCCTACGACCTCGCCCGCGTCCGATACCGGCTGGCCGAGGCCCTGCTGGCGGAAGGCGGCGAGGACGAGCGCGGCCGTGCCGCGGAACTGCTCCGCCTCGCCGACGCCGTCGCCCGCCACCTCGGCGCCCGGCCGCTCGCCGCCGCCGCCGGCGCGCTCGCCCGGCGCGCCCGCCTGCCGCAGACCTCCACGGCGGAACCGGCCCCCGGCGCCACCGACCCCGCCGGGGCCCTCGGCCTCACCAGCCGGGAACGGGACGTGCTGCGCCTGGTCGCCGCCGGACACACCAACCGCCGGATAGCCGAGGAACTGTTCATCTCCCCGAAGACCGCGAGCGTCCACGTCTCCAACATCCTCGCCAAGCTCGGTGTCTCCGGCCGGGGCGAGGCGGCGGCGGTGGCGCACCGGCTGGGCCTGTTTCCGGCCGGATCGCTCACGTCACGACCGGCGGGCTGAGGCATACGCTGGAAGAGACGTCGCGAGCCCTCGCGGCCAGGGAGGCTCCGTTGTTCAACGTGTTCGAGGAACTGTTCTCACCCGGCCGCAAGCACACCCGCGACGAACAGAAGCGACTGGAACTGACCCGGGAGGACGTCGGCGACGGCGACCCCGGACGCGGTCCGATAGACCTGGCCTCCGGGAAGGTCGTCGTACGCCCGCCGCACGAGGAGCCGGAGACCCCCGAGGACTCCTGAGCCCGCCGTCAGGTCACCCGCAGCTCCAGGATCCGGTCGTCCCCGTCCTTGGGAGCGCCCCGGCCGTCCGTGTTGCTGGTCACGAGCCACAGCCGGTCACCGCCCGCCGGGACCACCGTGCGCAGCCGGCCGTACTCACCCTCCAGGAAGGCCTGCGGCTCGGCCGAGGCCTCCGTGCCGTTCAGCGGGATCCGCCAGAGCCGCTTGCCGCGCAGGCCCGCCATCCAGATCGAGCCCTCGGCGTAGGCGATGCCGCTGGGGGAGGCCTCCGCGGTCGTCCACTGGTCCACCGGGTTGTGGAACTCCGAGTCGTCGGACCTGCCCTCGGCCTCGGGCCAGCCGTAGTTGTCGCCCGGCTTGATCGCGTTCAGCTCGTCCCAGGTGTCCTGGCCGAACTCCGAGGCGAACAGCCGCTGCTTGCCGTCCCAGGCCAGACCCTGCACATTGCGGTGGCCGTACGAGTACACCGGCGAGTCGGGGAAGGGGTTGCCCGGCGCCGGCTCGCCCTCCGGGGTCAGCCGCAGGATCTTGCCGCCCACGGAGTCCTTGTCCTGGGACAGGCCGGTGTCGCCGCTCTCGCCCGTGCCGACGTACAGCATCTTGTCCGGGCCGAACTCGATCCGGCCGCCGTTGTGGATGAAGCCCTTGGGGATGCCCCGGAAGACCGTGTCGGGCGCGGCGAGCTGCTCGCCGGCGGGCTTGTCGTCGTCGTAGATCATGCGGACGATGCGGTTGTCGCCGTCCGAGGTGAAGTACGCGTAGAGCATGCGGTCCGAGGCGAAGTCGGGGGACAGGGCGATGCCGAGGAGGCCGCCCTCGCCGGCCGCGGACACCCCGGGCACCTCGCCCACCTCGGTCTTCCTGCCGGTCTTCTCGTCGACCCGGACGATCGTGCCGTCGTCCCGCGAGGAGACCAGCAGGCCGCCGCCGGGCAGGGGAGCGAGGCCCCAGGGGGAATCGAGGCCCTCGGCGACGGTACGCACCACCTTCACCGAGCCCTTGGCGGGCGGTGTCTCCTCGGCGCCCTGCCGCGGCGGCGCGGACGAGCCGGATGCCGTACGGCTCGGGGAGGCGCTCCCGGCGGCGCCGGACGTCCCCCCGTCGTCGGAGGAGCAGCCGGCGGTCAGCAGGAGCGCTGCGGCGGTCAACACGGCCGGGACGGCTCGACGTTGCACGATCATGGTCCCTTCGACGCGGCGGGGTTCTCCCTGTCATACACCGCCCGCGCTTCCCAGGTTCCCGATCACCGAACCTCGAAGCCCGAACGAGCGGTTTGCCCCTTACGCCCCCGGGCCGAAGGACCGCTCAGTCCCAGGATCCCTGGGCCGGTGGCAGCTCCGCGACCTCCCGGAGGTCCGCGGAGTCCAGCCGCAGCGCCGCCGCGGACGCGTTCTCCGTGACCCAGCGCTCCTGCTTGGCGCCCGGGACGGGGACCACGTGCCGGCCCTGGGCGAGGACCCAGGCGAGGGCGACCTGGGCGGGCGTGACGCCCGGGCCGTGCCGGCGCGCCACCCGGCGCAGGCCCGCGACGATCGGCTGGTTCGCGGCCATCATCTCGGCCGTGAAGCGGGGGTGCCGCGCGCGCAGGTCGTCCGCCTCGAAACCCGCGCCGGGCCGCAGCCTGCCGGTCAGGAACCCGTTGCCCAGCGGCATCGCGGCCAGGAAGCCGACGCCCCGGGTCTCGCACCACGGCAGCAGCGCCTCCAGCGCCTCCGGCGACCACACCGACAGCTCCGCCTGCACCGCGCTCACCGGGAAGACCTGCTGCACCCGCTCCAGCTGCCGGATCGTCGCGTCGTGCAGCCGGGCCCCGCCCCTGCGCGAGGACCGCGCACCCACCGCGCACAGCCCCAGCGCCCGCACCTTCCCGGCGTGCACGAGCTCCGCCATCGCGCCCCAGGTCTCCTCGACGGGCACCTCGGGGTCGGCCCGGTGCAGCTGGTAGAGATCGATGACGTCCGTCTGGAGGCGCCGCAGCGAGGCGTCGCAGGCCCGCTTCACATACCCGGGACGGCCGTTGGCGACGATGTGCTGGTCGCCCACGAGGAGCCCCACCTTCGTCGACACGAACGCGTCGGACCGCCGCTCCTTCAACGCCCGCCCCACCAGCAGTTCGTTGGTGAAGGGGCCGTACATGTCGGCCGTGTCCAGCAGGGACGAGCCCAGGTCGAGCGCCCGGTGCACCGCCCTGAGCGACTCCTCGCCGCGCTGCCGCGAGGTGCTGTAGGCCCAGCTCATCGGCATGCACCCGAGTCCGACGGCCCCCACCGCGAGTGCGCCCGCGCCGATCGTCCTGCGCTCCACCTGGTCGTGACCCTCCCTGTTCCGGCCACCCCAACCTAACCTCTGCCGTGGCGCGCTCCTGACATAGCCTCCAGAGCATGACTGCTGACGTGTGGCTGCCCATCCCGCCGGACGAGATCGACGGACTCCCCGAGGGGCCGGACTACCGTTTCTGGAACGGCGCGGAGGACTTCCCCGCCGACCCGGCCGACTGCGTCTTCTACGTCGTCCCCTACATGAAGCCCAGTCCGCTGTGCGTACGTCCCCTGCCGCGGATGAGCCACCTGGAGGTCGTGCAGACCCTCTCCGCCGGGATCGACCACGTCGAGCCGGGCCTCGGGCACCTGCCTCCGGGCGTGCGGCTGTGCAACGCGCGGGGGGTCCACGAGGCCAGCACCGCCGAACTCACCCTGACGCTGATCCTGGCCTCGCTGCGCGGGATCCCCGATTTCGTGCACGCCCAGGACCGGGGGGAGTGGCTCGGCGGCTTCCGGCCCGCGCTCGCCGACAAGAACGTCCTCATCGTGGGCTACGGATCGATCGGCGCGGCCATCGAGGACCGGCTCGTTCCGTTCGAGGTGGCGCGGGTGGCGCGCGTCGCGCGCTCCGAGCGCACCACGGCGCGCGGGCCGGTGCATCCGCTCACCGAACTCCCCGCCCTGCTCCCGGAGGCGGACGTCGTCATCCTGTCCACCCCGCTCACCGAGACCACCCGTGGCCTGGCCGGAGCCGACTTCCTGTCCCGGATGAAGGACGGCGCGCTCCTGGTCAACGTGGCCCGCGGCCCCGTCGTCGACACCAAGGCGCTGCTCGCCGAACTGGAGAACGGCCGCATCACCGCCGCCCTCGACGTCACCGACCCGGAGCCCCTGCCGCGCGAACACCCGTTGTGGCGTGCGCCGGGGGTACTCGTCAGCCCGCACGTCGGCGGACCCACCTCCGCGTTCCTCCCGCGCGCCAAGCGGCTCCTGGTGGACCAGTTGAACCGTTATGTGAACCGGGAGCCGCTGCGGAACGTGATCCTTACGACGGGTGCACCAACCGGCTGATCCGACCTCGGGTACCGTCCGCAATCCTCCGGGTGCGGTGGGTACTCATATATCTGTTGATCGTCACGGAGAGTAGAGAACCTATGTCCCTGAGTGACGAGACTGGTGTATCGTCCCGACAGGGGATGCGCCGCGGACCGTTCGGCGCCGGGGACGGACACTTCGGACTGTGAGGGGGGCGACAGGCGATGCACGGCCTATGGACGAGCGATCCGACGGGGCGGGGCTGCCGGCGGCGACCCTGGCGGACGGCCGCGGGCAGACGCGGTCACCACGCCGATCACGTCGGCCACCACACCCAGCACAGCGACCACCACACCGACCACAGCCATCACCGGCGCAGGCCCGGCAGCCGCAGAAGGCATGCCCAGCCGGCGCACAGGGGCCCGCGGGACCCGGGGGCGACACGGACCGGGAGGGTCCGGTGAGCGCGCCCCCGACCCCCACGCTGGACGGAGCGCTGCGGGCACAGCCTTCGTCCCCGGGAGCGCTGCTGCCCCGCACGCCGGTCGCCGGCCACCGGCCCGGCCTGGCCCTCCAACTCGTCCTCGCCCTGGTCTGCGCGGGATACGCCCTCGGTTCCGCGCTCGGCTGGGGTTCGCACGAACTGGCCCTGATCATGGGCGACTTCGGGCTGAGCGCCGCGGCCGCCACCGCCGCCGTCTCATGCTTCCTCTACGCCCGCAGCCGCCGGACCCGCTTTCGATCCGCCTGGCTGCTGTTCGGCCTCTCCTCGGCCATGGCCTCGCTGGGCAACCTGGTCTGGGGGTGGTACGAGGTGGTCCTGGGGCTGCCCGTGCCCAGCCCCAGCTACGCCGACCTGTTCTTCCTGTGCTTCGCGCCGCCCGCCATCGTCGGACTGCTCGTGCTCGCCAAGCGGCCGGTGACCAAGGCCGGCTGGGTCTGCCTGGGGCTCGACGCCTGGCTGATCGGCGGCTCGCTGCTCACCCTGGCGTGGAGCCTCGCCCTCGCCCAGGCCGCGAAGTCCGAGGGCCCGAGCGTGGCCCACACCGCGCTGTCGCTGGCCTACCCGCTGCTCGACATCGCGCTGGTCAGCATGGTGCTCGCGCTGCACTTCCGGCGCTCCGCGGTGAACCGCTCGGCGGTCAACACCGCCATCGGCGCGCTCGCGCTGACCGTGATGTGCGACGCCCTGTTCACCTCGCCGCTGATGCACCACGACTACCGCTCCGGCCAGTTGCTCGACGCGGGCTGGTTCGCCGGCTCGCTGCTCCTGGCCTACGCCCCCTGGGCCGCGCCCCGCACCTCGGAGACCGACCGGCAGGGCCTGGACCGGCACGGCACGGCGGGGCACACGCGCGTGGTGCACGAGCACGTGCCCGGACAGCGCAGCGGACCGCACCACCCGCCGTCCCTGCCCGGAGGCGAGCACAGCCGCTACCCGGCCGCCCGGCCCATCGCCGGCTCCCTCGCCGCCCTCACGCCGTATCTCGCGGCCGCCGTGTGCACCCTGGGGATCCTCTACAACGTCCTCAACGGCCGCAGCGTCGACCGCGTGGTCCTGCTGACCGGGGGCACGGTCGTGCTCGCGCTCGTCGTGCGCCAGGGCATCATGCTGCTCGACAACATCACCCTCACCCAGGAGCTGGCGCAGAAGGAGAACCACTTCCGCTCCCTGGTGCAGGGCTCCAGCGACGTCATCATGATCGCCGCCCCCAGCGGCATCCTGAGGTACGTCTCCCCGGCCGCCGCCGGCGTCTACGGCCGCCCGGCCGAGGACCTGGTGGGCACGGAACTGGCCGGCCTCATCCACCCGGAGGACCTGGGCTGCGTCGTGCACGAGGTGCGCAGGTTCCTCGCCGCCGACCCGGTCGAGGAGCCCACCACGCGCATCGAGTGCCGCTTCCGCTCGGGCGACGGCGGCTGGCTGAACGTCGAGTCGACCGTGAACCGCCACCACGGCGGGCTGATCTTCAACAGCCGGGACGTGACCGAACGCGTGCGGCTCCAGGCCCAGCTGCAGCACAACGCCGAGCACGACCCGCTCACGGACCTGCCCAACCGCGCCCTGTTCACCAAGCGCGTCCAGCACGCGCTGTCGGGCCGCCGCGCCTCCGACCGGGGCGTGGCCCTGCGGAACACGGCCGTGCTCTTCATCGACCTCGACGGCTTCAAGGCCGTCAACGACACCATCGGGCACCAGGCCGGGGACGAACTGCTCGTCCAGGCCGCCCGCCGCCTCCAGGACTCCGTGCGGCAGGGCGACACCGCCTCCCGGCTGGGCGGCGACGAGTTCGCCGCCCTGATCGTCGGGGACAACACCCGCGACCGCGAGGCGAGGCAGCGGCACATACTGGAACTCGCCGACCGGCTCAGGACGACGCTGTCCCAGCCGTACGTCATCGACGGCAACGATGTCCGGGTCAACGCCTCCATCGGGGTGGCCTTCGCCGAACCCGGCCTCGGCGCGGGCGAGCTGCTGCGCAACGCCGACCTCGCGATGTACCGGGCCAAGGGCGCCGGCAAGGGCCGCGTCGAGCTGTACAAGCCGCAGATGCAGCAGGACGTCGTCCGCAAGGCGGAGCTGGCCACGCGCCTGCGCGCCGCGCTGCACGACGGCGAGTTCGCCCTGCTCCACCAGCCGGTGGTGTCCCTGGAGGACGGCCGGATCGCGTCGGTGTCCGCGCAGGCGCGCTGGCGCTCCTCCCAGGGGGTGCTGTTCACCCCGGCGGAGTTCCTGCGCGTGGCCGAGGACAGCGACAAGACCGCCGAGCTGGGCCGGTGGATGATCGAGGAGGCCGTCGAGCAGGCGGCGGAGCGGCACGCGACCGGGCTGTCCGTGCCGGTCGTCGTCCGGATGAGCGCGCGCCGGCTGCTGGACAAGTCCATGCCGCTCGGCACGGTCGAGGCGCTGCTCACCCGGCACGGCCTGCCGTCCGGCTCGCTGGTCATCGAGCTGTCCGACGCCGACCCGAGGGTCCCGCTGGACGAGCTGGAGCGGCGCCTCGGCGCCCTGCGGCGGGTCGGCGTACGGATCGCGCTCGACGGGTTCGGCAGCGGCTGTGCGGCGATCACGGCCCTCAGGAGGCTGCCCGTCGACATCCTCAAGCTCGACCGCGGTCTGGTCGAGGGCGTCGTCGAGTCCGCCCGCCTGCACAAGATCACCAGTGGGCTGCTGCGCATCGCCAATGACCTCGGGCTGAAGTCCGTGGCCGAAGGGGTCGACCTGCCCGAGCAGGTCGTCGCCCTGCGCGCGATGGGCTGCACCCACGGGCAGGGCATGGCGTTCTCCGGACCGCTCGACGAGTACCGGCTGCGCCGGGCGCTCGCCGCCGGTCACTATCCGGTGCCGAACGGACCGGCCGAACCGGCGTTCGCGGGCGGTGGCCCGCGGGTGTACAGCTCGGGCGTCTCCGCCGTCATCGGAGGCGGCACGGCTCTCCGCTCACATAATGAGACTCCCGTCCCACCCACTTGACAGTAGGTGCGTGCCGGGGGGAGGGTCTGTGCCATGCGCACCCGAATTCTCGTACTTGGAAAGCGCGTCGGCTGACGCTGAGCCTCGACCGCTCAGCGACCCCACCCGGCGCGCTCCCCTCGCTTGCCTTATGGCACGAGGGGTTTTTTGTTGCACAGGCACCGTCCGTGCAGCAGCCGAAAATCGCACAAACCTCGCAAAAACCCTCAGCATCTGAGAAGAGAATGCCGATGACCGAGCAGGCCACCGGGGCCCACCACCCGCAGCCCCGGCCCCGATCCGGAGGACACTCCGCCCCCGAGCAGGTGACGGGCGCGCAGTCCCTCATCCGCTCTCTCGAGGAGGTCGGCGCCGACACGGTATTCGGCATTCCCGGCGGTGCGATCCTCCCGGCCTACGACCCGCTGATGGACTCCACCAGGGTGCGCCACGTCCTGGTCCGCCACGAGCAGGGCGCCGGACACGCCGCCACCGGCTACGCGCAGGCCACCGGCAAGGTCGGCGTCTGCATGGCCACCTCAGGACCCGGCGCCACCAACCTGGTCACCCCGATCGCCGACGCACACATGGACTCCGTGCCGCTGGTCGCGATCACCGGCCAGGTGGCGTCCAAGGCGATCGGCACGGACGCCTTCCAGGAGGCGGACATCGTCGGCATCACCATGCCGATCACCAAGCACAACTTCCTCGTCACCAAGGCCGAGGACATCCCGCGGATCATCGCCCAGGCGTTCCACATCGCCTCCACCGGCCGCCCCGGCCCGGTCCTGGTCGACATCGCCAAGGACGCCCTCCAGGCGAAGACGACCTTCTCCTGGCCGCCGGCCATGGACCTGCCCGGATACCGCCCGGTGACCAAGCCGCACGCCAAGCAGATCCGCGAGGCCGCCAAGCTGATCACCCAGGCCCGCCGGCCCGTGCTGTACGTCGGCGGCGGCGTGCTCAAGGCCCGGGCCACCGCCGAGCTGAAGGTCCTCGCCGAGCTGACCGGCGCGCCCGTCACCACCACGCTGATGGCGCTCGGCGCGTTCCCCGACAACCACCCGCAGCACCTGGGCATGCCCGGCATGCACGGCTCGGTGGCCGCCGTCACCGGCCTGCAGAAGGCCGACCTGATCGTCGCCCTCGGGGCCCGCTTCGACGACCGCGTCACCGGCAAGCTGGACAGCTTCGCCCCCTTCGCCAAGATCGTCCACGCGGACATCGACCCGGCCGAGATCGGCAAGAACCGCGCCGCCGACGTGCCGATCGTCGGTGACGCCCGCGAGGTCATCGCCGACCTGATCCAGGCCGTGCAGAAGGAGCACAGCGAGGGCCACCGGGGCGACTACAGCATGTGGTGGAACGACCTGAACCGCTGGCGCGAGACCTACCCGCTCGGCTACGACCAGCCCGACGACGGCTCGCTCTCCCCGCAGCAGGTCATCGAGCGCATCGGGCAGCTCGCGCCCGAGGGCACGATCTTCGCGGCGGGCGTCGGCCAGCACCAGATGTGGGCCGCCCACTTCATCGAGTACGACAAGCCGGGCACCTGGCTGAACTCCGGCGGCGCCGGAACCATGGGCTACGCCGTCCCGGCCG
Organism: Streptomyces sp. NPDC006140; assembly: GCF_040628815.1. NCBI lineage: Bacteria > Bacillati > Actinomycetota > Actinomycetes > Kitasatosporales > Streptomycetaceae > Streptomyces > Streptomyces sp. NPDC006140. The sequence goes on from NZ_JBEXTS010000006.1 coordinate 101,406, forward strand.
CCATGGGCGCCAAGGCCGGGGCGCCCGAGCGGGCCGTGTGGGCCATCGACGGCGACGGCTGCTTCCAGATGACCAACCAGGAGCTCACCACCTGCGCCCTGAACAACATCCCGATCAAGGTCGCCGTCATCAACAACGGCGCCCTCGGGATGGTCCGCCAGTGGCAGACCCTGTTCTACAACCAGCGGTACTCCAACACCGTCCTGCACTCCGGCCCGGACGACGTCAACCCGCAGGCCCGCGGCACCCGCGTCCCCGACTTCGTGAAGCTGTCGGAGGCCATGGGCTGCTACGCCATCCGCTGCGAGTCCCCGGACGACCTCGACAAGGTCATCCAAGAGGCGAACTCCATCAACGACCGCCCCGTCGTCGTCGACTTCATCGTCCACGAGGACGCCATGGTCTGGCCGATGGTCGCCGCCGGCACCTCCAACGACGAGATCATGGCCGCCCGGGACGTCCGCCCCGACTTCGGCGACAACGAAGACGACTGAGAGCCGTCCAGGACTTTCAAGCAGAGGAAGCAGACCATGTCCAAGCACACGCTCTCCGTCCTGGTGGAGAACACCCCCGGCATCCTCGCGCGGATCGCCGCCCTGTTCTCCCGCCGCGGCTTCAACATCGACTCGCTCGCGGTCGGCGTCACCGAGCACCCCGACATCTCCCGCATCACCATCGTCGTGGGCGTGGAGGACCTGCCGCTGGAGCAGGTCACCAAGCAGCTCAACAAGCTCGTCAACGTGCTGAAGATCGTCGAACTGGAGCCGTCGCAGGCCGTCCAGCGCGAACTCGTCCTGGTGAAGGTGCGCGCCGACAACGAGACGCGCTCCCAGATCGTCGAGATCGTCCAGCTGTTCCGCGCCAAGACGGTCGACGTCTCCCCGGAGGCCGTCACCATCGAGGCCACCGGATCCGGCGAGAAGCTGTCCGCGATGCTGAAGATGCTGGAGCCGTACGGCATCAAGGAACTCGTCCAGTCCGGCACGATCGCGATCGGCCGCGGTGCCCGTTCCATCACGGACCGGTCGCTGCGCGCCCTCGACCGGTCGGCGTAAGACGGAAAACGGGCGGTCGGCGCGCCGTCGGCCGCCCGTATTCCGAGACCCCCAGACTTCCCTTCCGCCCCCCGTCATACGGTGGGACGCAACACCTGCACTCCCGAGGAGAGAACCCAAAGTGGCCGAGCTGTTCTACGACGCCGACGCCGACCTGTCCATCATCCAGGGCCGCAAGGTCGCGGTCATCGGGTACGGCAGCCAGGGCCACGCCCACGCGCTGTCGCTCCGTGACTCGGGTGTCGACGTCCGCGTCGGTCTGCACGAGGGCTCCAAGTCCAAGGCCAAGGCCGAGGAGCAGGGCCTGCGCGTGGTGAGCCCGTCCGAGGCCGCCGCCGAGGCCGACGTCATCATGATCCTCGTCCCGGACCCCATCCAGGCCCAGGTCTACGAGGAGCACATCGCCCCCAACCTGAGCGACGGCGACGCGCTGTTCTTCGGCCACGGCCTGAACATCCGCTACGGCTTCATCAAGCCCCCGGCCGGCGTCGACGTCTGCATGGTCGCGCCGAAGGGCCCGGGCCACCTCGTCCGCCGCCAGTACGAGGAGGGCCGCGGCGTTCCGTGCATCGCCGCCGTCGAGCAGGACGCCTCCGGCAACGCCTTCGCGCTGGCCCTGTCGTACGCCAAGGGCATCGGCGGCACCCGCGCCGGCGTCATCAAGACGACCTTCACCGAGGAGACCGAGACCGACCTGTTCGGTGAGCAGGCCGTCCTCTGCGGTGGCACCGCGGCGCTGGTCAAGGCGGGCTTCGAGACGCTGACCGAGGCCGGCTACCAGCCGGAGATCGCCTACTTCGAGTGCCTGCACGAGCTGAAGCTCATCGTGGACCTCATGTACGAGGGCGGCCTGGAGAAGATGCGCTGGTCGATCTCCGAGACCGCCGAGTGGGGCGACTACGTCACCGGCCCGCGCATCATCACGGACGCCACCAAGGCCGAGATGAAGAAGGTCCTCGCCGAGATCCAGGACGGCACCTTCGCGCAGCAGTGGATGGACGAGTACCACGGCGGCCTGAAGAAGTACAACGAGTACAAGAAGCAGGACTCCGAGCACCTCCTGGAGACCACCGGCAAGGAGCTGCGCAAGCTCATGAGCTGGGTCGACGAGGAGGCGTGAGCCCCTGGGCCCGGCTGCGGCACCGATGCCGCGGCCGGGCCCTTTCTCGTCCGGGTGATCCTTCCGCAGAGGCGTAAGGCGCCCCCTGTCGCACCACTACACTGCTGCATATATACGCGTCAGGCCCACAGCGTCGTGCGTCTTCCACGCGGCAAGCACCCCTCCACCGCCTGCGGCCGTCGGGACGGCCGTCCGCAGCACTGGACTTGTGAGGACTCACGTGAGCTCGAAACCCGTCGTACTCATCGCTGAAGAGCTGTCGCCCGCCACCGTCGACGCGCTGGGCCCGGACTTCGAGATCCGGCACTGCAACGGCGCGGACCGCGCCGAGCTGCTCCCCGCCATCGCCGACGTGGACGCGATCCTGATCCGTTCGGCCACCAAGGTCGACGCCGAGGCGATCGCCGCCGCGAAGAAGCTCAAGGTCGTCGCACGAGCCGGCGTCGGCCTGGACAACGTGGACGTCTCAGCCGCCACCAAGGCCGGCGTGATGGTCGTCAACGCCCCCACCTCGAACATCGTGACCGCCGCCGAACTGGCCTGCGGTCTGCTCCTCGCCACGGCCCGCAACATCCCGCAGGCCAACGCCGCGCTGAAGAACGGCGAGTGGAAGCGCAGCAAGTACACGGGTGTCGAGCTGGCCGAGAAGACCCTCGGCGTCGTCGGCCTCGGCCGCATCGGCGCGCTCGTCGCGCAGCGCATGTCCGCCTTCGGCATGAAGGTCGTCGCCTACGACCCGTACGTGCAGCCCGCCCGGGCCGCGCAGATGGGCGTGAAGGTGCTCTCGCTGGACGAGCTGCTGGAGGTCTCCGACTTCATCACCGTCCACCTCCCCAAGACGCCCGAGACCCTCGGTCTGATCGGCGACGAGGCGCTGCGCAAGGTCAAGCCGAGCGTGCGCATCGTCAACGCCGCGCGCGGCGGGATCGTCGACGAGGAGGCGCTGTACTCGGCGCTGAAGGAGGGCCGGGTCGCCGGCGCCGGTCTCGACGTCTACGCGAAGGAGCCCTGCACGGACTCCCCGCTGTTCGAGTTCGACCAGGTCGTCGCCACCCCGCACCTCGGCGCCTCCACGGACGAGGCGCAGGAGAAGGCCGGTATCGCCGTCGCCCGCTCGGTGCGCCTCGCCCTCGCCGGTGAGCTGGTGCCGGACGCGGTGAACGTGCAGGGCGGTGTCATCGCCGAGGACGTCAAGCCGGGCCTGCCGCTCGCCGAGCGCCTGGGCCGGATCTTCACGGCGCTCGCCGGTGAGGTCGCGGTCCGCCTGGACGTCGAGGTCTACGGCGAGATCACCCAGCACGACGTGAAGGTGCTGGAGCTGTCCGCCCTCAAGGGTGTCTTCGAGGACGTCGTCGACGAGACGGTGTCGTACGTGAACGCCCCGCTGTTCGCGCAGGAGCGCGGCGTCGAGGTGCGGCTGACGACCAGCTCCGAGGCGAGCGAGCACCGCAACGTGGTGACCGTGCGCGGCACCCTCGCCGACGGCGAGGAGGTGTCGGTCTCCGGCACGCTGGCCGGCCCCAAGCACCTCCAGAAGATCGTGGCGGTCGGGGACTACGACGTGGACCTCGCGCTCGCCGACCACATGGTGGTGCTGCGCTACGAGGACCGGCCGGGTGTCGTCGGCACGGTCGGCCGCATCCTCGGCGAGGCGGGCATCAACATCGCCGGCATGCAGGTCTCGCGTGCGGTCGCGGGCGGCGAGGCGCTGGCCGTGCTGACCGTCGACGACACGGTGACCGCCACGGTGCTGGCCGAGGTGGCGGCGGAGATCGGCGCCACGTCCGCTCGCTCGGTGAACCTGGCGTGACCTTCCCGGGGGCTCAGCCCCCGGACCTCCGTTCGCTCTGAACTCAAGCGCCGGAGGGGCTGACTCGATCAGCCCCTCCGGCGCTTCGGCGTACTGCGAGGGGCCGTCAGACGGCCGCCTTCTCCCGCTCGGGTGCCACGGGGTCCTCGACCTGGGCCCGGCGCAGTGCCGGGACCGCCGCTGCCGCCGCGCCGGCCAGCAGCACCGCCCCGGTGACCGCCGCCGCGTGCATGCCGCTGGTGAAGGCCTCGCGTGCCGCCGCCGCCAGGGCGTCTCCCGCGCGCCCCGGGAGCTGTTCGGCCACCGCCAGCGCGCCGCCCAGCGTTTCGCGGGCCGGACCGGGCGCGGCGTCCGGAATCCGGTGGCGGTAGACAGCCGTGCCGATCGAGCCGAGGAACGCCATGCTCAGCGCGCCGCCGAACTCCGTGCCGGTCTCCAGCAGGGACGAGGCGGCGCCCGCCTTCTCCACCGGGGCGACGCTCATGGCCATGTCGACCACCAGGGACATGACGGCGACGATGCCGCAGGCCAGGACGGCGCACGCGGCCAGCAGCAGCCAGAGGGACCGGGTGCTGGTCAGGGCCAGCAGCACGTAGCCGCACGCGGTGACCGCGAAGCCGCCGCCGACGACGTACGCGCGGGGCACGCCCCGCTGCACCAGCTGGGCGCTGACCGGGGCCGCGAGTCCGATGGGCACCGACGGCAGCAGGCTCCACAGCGCCGCCTCGAGAGGGCTCTTGTCCAGGACCGACTGGATGTACTGGGTGGTGAAGAAGGCCGAGCCCATCATGCCGAAGGCCGCCACGAGGTTGAGGACCAGCGCCGGGCTGAAGCCGCGGCGCCGGAACAGCTCCGGCGAGATCAGCGGGGACGCCGTCGTGCGCTGGCGGTGGACGAACAGCGCGGCGAAGAGCAGGCCCGCCGACACCGACATCGCGTACCGGACGTGCCAGCCCTCCGACGCGAGTTCCTTGAGGCCGTAGATCACCGGGAGCACCGCGGCCATCGACAGGGGGACGCTCAGCCAGTCGAAGCGGCCGGGGTGCGGGTTTTTGGACTCCGGCAGCAGCAGGGGGCCCAGGATCAGGAGCATCACCATCGCGGGCAGGTTGACCAGGAAGACCGAGCCCCACCAGAAGTGCTCGACGAGGACGCCGCTCATCACGGAGCCGAGTGCGATGCCGGCCGTCATCACGCCCGACCACAGGCCGATCGCCTTCGCCCGTTGCCCCGGATCGGTGAACATCGTGCGGACCAGCGCCATCGTCGAGGGCATCAGCGTCGCGCCGCCGATGCCGAGCAGGGCCCGGGCCGCGATCAGGGTCTCCGCGCTGTTCGCGTAGGCCGCCACCAGGGAGGCCGTACCGAAGGCGGCGGCGCCGATCAGCAGGAGCCGGCGGCGGCCGATGCGGTCGCCCAGCGCGCCCATCGTCATCAGCAGGCCGGCCAGCACGAAGCCGTAGATGTCGAAGATCCACAGCTGCTGGGTGGCGCTCGGTTCCAGGTCGGCGCTGATCGCGGGGATCGCGAAGTAGAGGACGGACACGTCCATCGAGACCAGCAGCAGCGGCAGCATCAGCACGCCGAGAGCCGTCCATTCGCGGCGGCCGGCGAGGGCGGGAGGGTGCGCTTTCGTCGTCATGGGCAGGACTGTACGAGCGTCTTAAACGCTTGTCTAGTACGACTGTATAAGACGTGCGTATGGATGCTGGAGTAGAGTGAGGCGGCATGGGACACCGTGAGGATCTGCTGGAGGGCGCCAAGCGCTGCCTGCTGGCGAAGGGCTTCCTGCGCACGACCGCGCGCGACATCGTCCGGGAGTCGGGGACCAACCTGGCGTCGATCGGCTACCACTACGGCTCGAAGGACGCGCTGCTCGCGCAGGCGTACATCGAGATGGTGGAGGGGATGTCCGAGGCCTTCGAGGGCGGCGGCGAGCTGCGCGGGGAGCCGGGCTCGCTGGAGCGGTTCGCCGAGGTGTGGACGAACATCATCGGCACCATGCGCGAGCCCGGGTCGCTGTGGCGGCTCAGCATGGAGATCGTGGCCATGGGCGATCAGCTGCCGGAGGTGCGGGAGCACTTGGCGCGGGCCCAGCGGGAGGGAGCGCGGGGCATCGTCACGCTCTTCCACGGCGGGCGAGAGGAGGACGTCCCCGAGGAGCGGGTGGACACCCTCGGCTACTTCTACCTGACCCTGATGATGGGCCTCATGGCGCAGTGGACCTTCGACCCGAAGACCGCTCCCGAGGCCGATCAGCTGGCGGCGGGGCTCCGTCGGGTGATCGAGGGCGTCAAGGAGCGCTGAGGCGCCCCTCCCGCATCTCGATCACCCGGTCCGCGACATGCCGGACGACCGCCCGGTCGTGGCAGATGAACAGGTAGCCGAGGCCCAGGTCGTCCTGGAGGTCGGCGAGCAGGTTCAGCACGCCCGCGCGCACCGACGGGTCGAGGGACGACACCGGCTCGTCCAGGACCAGCAGGCGAGGGTCGGAGGCCAGGGCGCGGGCGATGCCGGCGCGCTGGCACTGGCCGCCGGACAGCTCGTGCGGCCGCCGGTCGCCGTAGGCGGGGTCGAGGCCGACGCGGTCGAGGAGCGCGGCGACGCGGGCCGGGCCCTTCTCCGGGTCCCAGCGGCCCTGGACCTTCAGGGGCTCGGCGATCGCGTCCCGGATGCGGTGGCGCGGGCTGAGCGAGCCGTACGGGTCCTGGAAGACGGGCTGCATACGGGGCCGCAGCGGACGCAGCTCGGGTTCCGTCAGCGTCGTCAACTCCCGCCCTTCGAAACGGACTTCGCCGCTGTCCGGGCGGCGCAGCTGGAGCACCGCGAGGGCCGTGGTGGACTTGCCGCAGCCGGACGGGCCGTTCAGCGCGAGGGTCTCGCCGGCGGCCAGGGAGAAGGAGACGCCGTCCACGGCGGTGACCCGGCCGTAGCGGACGACCAGGTCGCGGACGGCGAGCAGGGGATCACTCATGCGGGCTGCCACTCCTCGAGGAACAACTCGGTCGCCGGGTGGGGGAGTTCCTCCCAGCGGTGGCAGGCGACCAGACGGCCGGCGGCCGGCCGGGGCTCGGGTTCCGCCGTGTGGCAGGCCTCGGCCGCGAGCGGGCAGCGCGGGGCGAAGGCGCAGCCCGGCGGGAGCGCGCCCGGGGCGGGCGGGGTGCCGCGCAGGGCGGGGAGGCGACGGCCCTCGGGCGCGTGCTGCGGGAGGGAGGCCAGCAGACCGGCGGTGTAGGGGGCGCGGGGGCGGGCCAGCACCTCGTCCGCCGGGCCGAGCTCGGTGAGGCGGCCCGCGTACATGACCAGCACACGGTCCGCGTGGCCCTGGACGACGTCCATGTCGTGCGTGACCAGGACGAGCGCGGCGCCGACCGCCGCACGCTGCTCGGCGAGCAGCCGCAGCACCTGCTCGCGGCGCTCCTCGTCGAGCGCGGTGGTGGGCTCGTCGGCGACCACGATCTCCGGTTCGTTGATCGTCGCCATGGCGATCACCGCGCGCTGCCGCATGCCGCCGGAGTACTCGTGCGGGTAGGCGCGGGCCCGGCGCGCCGCGTCCGGGATGCCGACCCGGTCCAGGGCCGCGACCGCCCGGGCCCGGGCCTCCTTGCGGGACACCCCGGCCACCGACCGGACGGCGGCGGCGAGTTGGTCGCCCACCGGATGCACGGGGGACAGGGCGGACAGGGCGTCCTGCGGGACCAGCGAGATGCGCCGGCCGCGGTGGGCCGAGAGGTCCGGGCTGACCGTGCCGCTCAGGGTCGCGCCGCGCGGCAGCATGCCGAGAAGCGCGCGGGCCGTGAGGGACTTGCCCGCTCCCGACTCGCCGACGATCGCCAGCACTTCGCGCGGGCGGACGTCGAAGGACAGGCCGCGCACGGCCTCCACGCCGTCGAAGGCGATACGGAGATCGCTGACGGAGAGCAGTGCATCAGGCTCCAACGGGGGCCTCCTTCCTGGCGGGGGCCGGGCCCCGGGTGGCCCGCCGCGGTCCGCGGCCCTGCGTGAGCGCCGCGCCCGACACGGCGAGACCGGCCAGCAGGGCCAGCGCGACCGCCGGGGCGAGGGCCGCCCACGGGGCGCGCTCCACATACGCCCGGGACTCCTCCAGCAGCAGGCCCCACTCGGGGGCGGGCGGCTGGGCGCCCAGGCCGAGGAAGCCCAGCGAGGCCAGGGCCAGGGCGATGCCCGGCAGGCGCAGCAGGGCGTGCCGGGCGACCGGGCCGGCCACGGACGGCAGGACGTGCCGGGTGAGGATCCAGAACGGGCTCGCGCCGATGGCGCGCTGGGCGGTGAGGAACGCCGACGCCCGCACCTCCTGCACCAGCGCCGCCGCGTGCGCGGACAGGGCCGGCCAGGAGATCAGCGCGACCGCGAGGGCCGCTCCGCCGGTGCCGGGCCCGACGGCCGCCGCGACCAGGATCCCGACGATCACCGGCGGCAGCGCGTTGGCGATGTCCGCCGCGCCCGCCGCGATCCCCGGCAGGAAGCCCAGCAGCAGCGCGATCAGCAGGCCCAGCAGGCCGACGGCCGTCGCCGTGCCGACCGTCGAGGCGGCGCCGTGGCCGAGCCGGGCCAGCACGTCACGGCCGAGTCCGTCGGTGCCCAGCGGGTGCGCCCAGGAGGGCGGGGCGAGCCGGACGGTGGTGTCCACGGTGTAGGGGTCGCGCAGCAGCCCCCAGCCGATGGTGATCAGCAGGACGGCGGCGAGCGCCACCGGTACCGCCGGATGCGCGCGGACCGGACGGGCCGGCGGCAGCGTCAGCCCGGCGTCGCGCAGCGCGGGCCCGAGCAGCCGGCGCCGTACGCCCGCCGCGAGCGCGCCCGCGACCAGGCCGAGCAGCAGCAGCGCGAGCACCGCGCCCTGGAGCAGCGGCAGGTCCTGCGACCTGGCCGCGCCGAGGGCCGTACGGCCGATGCCCGGCACCGCGAACACCGTCTCCACGGCCACCGCCCCGCCGGTCAGGCCGACGGCGACCATCCCGAACTGCGGGACCAGCGGCGGCAGGACGCGCCGCAGCGCCGCCCCCGCGATCCGCGCCCGGCTCACTCCGGCGCCCCGCCACAGCTCCACCCACCGCTCCTCGAGCACGGCGGGCAGCGCGTCCGCGACCAGCCGCCCGAGCAGCCCGCCCGCGGGGACGCCGAGGGCGAGCGCGGGCAGCACCAGATACTCGGCGCTCTGCCAGCCGGACGTCGGCAGCCAGCCGAGCCAGACCCCGAACACCAGCAGGGCGACGGTGGCCAGCAGGAACTCGGGCACGGCGGCCAGCATGGCGGCGAACGCCCCGGCCGAGCCGCGCCCGCGCACCAGCACCGGCGCCACCAGCGCGGCGGCCAGCAGCACCGCCACGGCGAGCGCCGCGCCCATCAGCCCCAGGGACACCTGGAGCCCGGCGAGCACGGACGGCAGGACCTCATGGCCCGACACCCAGGAGGTGCCGAAGTCGCCGCGCAGCAGGCCGGCGGCCCACCGGCCCAGCAGGGACAGCGGACCTGCGTCCAGCCCGAGGTCCGCGCGGATCGCCGACAGCGCCTCCTCGGTCGCCTCCTGCTCGGCCGACCGGGCGCGCAGTACGGTCAGCGCCGGGTCCCGCCGGGAGAGCCAGGGCAGGAGCCCCACGACGGCCAGGACGGCGACGAGTCCGACGCCCCGGGTCAGCCCGGCCGCCCCTTTCGCCGCGAACTTCACTTGACGTAGGTGTCGGCGGTGACGAGTTCCCGCTCGCGCGGGTCGTGCGCGGCGCCCACGACCCCCTTCGCGTCGCCCTGGATCACGCGCTCGTGGAGCATGGGGACGGCCGCGTCCTGGGCGAGCACGGCGGCCTCGGCCGCGACGATCGCCTTGCGGCGGGCGTCCCCGACCGGCGTGTCGGCGGCCTTCCGCAGGGCCTTGTCGACCTCCGGGTCCGCGAAGTCCGAGAGGTTGAAGGTGCCGTCGGACGCGAAGTCGCTGTACAGGTACGCGGCCGGGTCGCCGGAGTCGAGGACGGTGGCGCGGGAGAGGACGAACGCGTCGAAGCGGCCCGCGAGCGCGTCGGACTCGATGTTCGCGTACTCGCGCACGTCCAGCTTCACCTTGAAACCGGCCTTCTGGAGCTGCTGTTGCAGCGCGGCGGCGACCTCGGGCATCTCCGAGCGGTCGGTGTACGTGCCGAGGGTGATGGTCCGGCCGTTCGGCTTGCCGGCCTCGGCGTGCCTCACCGGGGTGCGCAGGTCGGCCGCCCAGGGGAGCGCGGGTCCGAGCAGGCCCTCGGCGACGTCGGCGCGGCCCTCGTAGACGCCGTCCACGATGGCCTTGGCGTCGACGGCCTCGCGGGCCGCCGCCCGCACCGCGGGGTCCTTGAAGGCGCCCTTCCCGGTGTTGAGGTACAGGGTGTTGGTGCGCGGCATCGGCACCTCGGTGATGAGGTCCTGGTCGAGGACGGCGGCCTGGGAGACCGGGATCGCCTCGACGATGTCGGCCTCGCCGCTGCGCAGCGCCGCCGCGCGGGCGGTGCCGTCGGGCACGTACTTCACGTCGATGCCGGGGGCCTTGGCCTTCTCGCCCCAGTAGCCGTCGTAGCGGTCGAGGGTGGCGGAGGAGGTGCCGTTCACCTTCGTCAGCTCGAACGGGCCGGTGCCGGCGCCGATCGGGTCGACCGTCTTCCCCCGGTACGCCCGGGCCGCCAGGATCGACAGCTGCGGGGAGCTCAGGCGCTGCGGGACCAGGGGGTCCTCGGTGGCGGTGGTGACGGTGACTCGGTCGCCGTCGGCCTTCGCGGTGAGGTCCACGCCGTCGAGGATGCGGGGCTTGGGGGAGGCGGTGGCGGCCTTGGTGAGGGAGGTGACCACGGCCTCGGCGGTGAGCTTCGTGCCGTCGTGGAAGGTGACGCCGTCGCGGAGGGTGAAGGTCCAGGTCTTCCCGGACTGCTTCCAGCCGGTGGCGAGCGCGGGCTGTGCCTCGCCCTCGGCGTCCAGCCTGACCAGGGTCTCGGCGGTCGACCAGCGCGACAGTTTGAACGCGTCGTCGGAGAGCGGGGAGAGGCCGGAGCGGGGCGGCTGGAGCATGGCGACGCGTATGCGTTTGCCGCCGGGGCCGGAGTCGTCCGTGGCCTGCCCGGCGCCGCTGAAGCAGCCGGTGAGCAGGGCGGAGGCCGCGACCACGGCGGTGAGGGGGACGAGACGGACGGGGACGCGCACGGAACACCTCGGTCAAGGCACGGTCAAGACAGGGTCAATGGTTGAACGCGCCACGACCGTAGCATGATGACAATCGTTTTCAGAATAGTGTCTTGAAGGCGTTGCTCTCAGGAGAGCGGCCGGAAGTACTTCCGCAGCGCCCAGGCCGCGAGCTGCCGGCCGGTGGCGGCGCCCGCCTCGTCGGCCGTCCGGGTGTGGATGCCGCCCCAGACCCGGGCGTCGACGACGTCCCGTTCGTACGCGTCGGCGTAGTGGTAGTGGCGGGTCGCGCCGGTGGTGACCGAGCGGATGCGCAGGTCGACGCGGGAGGTGCCGAGGATCCCGGTCAGCATGCGCATCAGCGCGCCGCCCATGGTGGCGTGGCCGCTGAGGTAGTCGGGGTGGGCCGGGGTGTTGAGCAGCGGTTCCCAGTGCCGGTCCGGCCGGGTCGCCGGGTTGCCGTCGGTGTCCGCTTCCCGGATGGCGGTGACGGGCCGCCAGGTGCCGTAGTGGAGCTTGGCGTCCCAGGCGGCGATGACGGCGTCCGCCTGGGCCGTGTTGGCCGCCGCGTACAGCCGCGCCGTCTCGGCGATGCCGAAGCCGTGCCGGGCCGCGTGGTCGCCGAGGGCGCCTTGCAGGTCCAGGGCGACGAAGTACCGGGCGGTGTCCGTCTGTTCGGGGGTGCGGTGCGAGCCGGTGCGGCCTCCATAGGCCGCCAGTTCGTGGAGGTCTCTGGCGTACCGGGCCGAGCGGAGCGGAGGCGGCGGGCCGGGGCGGAACTGGCCGGGGGAGTCCAGCAGCAGCGGCCGGACCCTGCCCATCCAGGCACTGGCGAAGGGCTGGTGTCCGGGCGGGGTGGGCCGCCACACGCCGGGGCTCGGGGGCGCGGGGAAGGGCACGGACGCGCCGCGGCCGTCGTCCCGGCGGAGTGCGACGATGTGGGCGGCGGCGCGCTTCCCGAACGCGACGCCCTCCTCCTCGGCCTCGCCGTCGGGGACGGTCGCGAGGGTGTCGGCCAGGGCGGCGTCCAGCCGGGGTGCGGCGCCGGGGAAGTGGTGGCGCAGCACGTGGTGCGCCGCCGAGGCGGCGGCAGCCGCCGACGAGGCCGGGCGGTGCGCCCGCCCGTCCCACTTGTACGGGGCGAAGCGGCCCTCGACGCCGACGACGGCGTTGTAGACGGCGGCGGAGACGTACGCCTGCCAGATGAACGACTCGGGTGGGCCCGTGCGGGCCTCGGCGTCGATGGTGTCATCGGCCGTGCGCATCCACTCGATGACGACCGAGGCGTTCCGGTCGCCCCGGCCGGTGAGCTCGTCCCCGGGCGCCGCGCGCTCTGTGGGGCCTGGGCCGGTGCTCGCGTGGGCGCCCGGCAGGGCGAGCGCGAGCACCCCGCAGGCCAGGCCCGCCACCACCGTCCGCGTCGCGGACCAGGCGCGTCGATTCCGCACGTGCACTCCTCCCAGCCGATGGCACACCGGGAGAACCGTGACCACGCGCGGCGCCGGAGGGTACGGGTCCGTCCCGAACACCGCCCGTTCGGGGGACGGGACTCACCCGGACGGCCCCATGGCGTCACCCGGGGTGAGGCGGGCTCCTTTCAGCGTCATGTGCAGCAGCAGCCGGTCCTCGCCGTCGTCCAGGTCCAGCCCCGTGAGCTTCTCGATGCGGGAGAGGCGGTAGTAGAGGGTCTGGCGGTGGATGCCCAGCTCGGCGGCGGCCCGGGCGGCCTGGCCGGCGCAGTCGAGGTAGACCTCGGCGGTGCGGGCGAGTTCCCGGTGGACCGGGGCGAGCAGGGTCCGGGCGACGGGGTCGCGGGCGACCTCCGGGGGCAGCGCGGTGAGCAGGCGGAACGGCCCGATCGACGCCCATTGCGCCACCGGCCCCAGCCTCGGCTCGGCCAGCGCCGCCCGCGCCGCCGCCGACGCCTCCCACCAGGAGACACCGAGCTCTGCGAGGCCGGAGCGGGGGGTGGCGATACCGGCGGAGGCTCCGCCTGCGCTGGTGGCGCCGGCCGCCGAGGAGCCGCCGGGGGTGGGGGTTCTGCCGGGAGTGGTGGGGCTACCTGCGGGGGCTCTGCCCGAGGTGGTGGGGCTACCTGCGGGGGCTGTGCCCGATGTGGTGGGGCTACCTGCGGGGGCTGTGCCCGAGGTGGTGGGGCTACCTGCGGGGGCTGTGCCCGAGGTGGTGGGGCTACCTGCGGGGGCTGTGCCCGAGGTGGTGGGGCTACCTGCGGGGGCTCTGCCCGAGGTGGTGGGGCTACCTGCGGGGGCTCTGCCCGAGGTGGTGGTGCCACCTGCCGGGGCTCTGCCCGAGGTGGTGGTGCCACCCGCCGGGGCCCTGCCCGAAGCGGTGGCACCATCCGCCGGGGCTCTGCCCGAAGTGGTGGTGCCACCCGCCGAAGCTCCGCCGGAACCGGTGGCGCTGCCCGCGGCGGCTCCGCCCGGGGTCGAGGGCTCGCCTTGCCCCGTGCCCCCGCGCGCCCGCTCCAGCAGGCGGCCGGCCGCCGTCGTCGCCGGGGTCAGGACGTCCGGGGAGCGCAGCCGGATCAGCACGGCCACGCACTGGGCCGTCGCCCCCCACGGCAGAGTGCACAGGGCGGTCGCGCCCGGCATGCCGCGGACCGACGGGGCGTCGTCGGGGTCGGCCGACGGCCAGGGCGCGACGCACACCACGGTGTGCGGGCCGTCGGCGCGCGGGCCGAGGGCCGTGCGGAACTCGGCGATGGCCATGTCGCTCTGCCAGCCGCGCTCGGCGGTGAGCACCGCCCGCAGCTCGCGGCTGAGGTCGGCGCCGTGCTGGGCCTCGTCCGCGAGCAGGGCGCCGATCCGGGCCGTGACCCGCATCGCGGCGGACAGCTGCCGCTCGCTCGGCCCGGGATCGTCGTCGAGGAGCCAGACGTAGCCGTGGACCACGCCCCGGTGGCGGACGGGGAGGCAGATCCGTCCCCGGTAGACGCCGGCCTCCGGGGTCGGCGGGATACGGACCGGGCCGGTCGCCCGCGTGATGCCGAAGCCCTCGAACCAGGCCCGCACGGCCGCCGTCGAGCGGCGGGTGAGGATCGAGCGGGTGCGCACCGGGTCCAGGGCCGACGGATCGAGGTCGCCCTCGCTGTCGTACGCGCCGAAGGCGATCAGCTCGAAGTCCCGGTTCTCCAGCGTGGCGGGCGCGCCGAGCAGCTCCGAGATCTCGTCGACCAGCTCCTCGTAGTCGCCCCTGTGTTCCGACGTCATCCGGGCATTGTCCCGCACTCCAAGGACCCCTTCATACATCTGTCTGAGATCTGCGGCACGGATGCGTGACAGCTGTCGATGGCCGACGATCGGAGGGATCCTTAGGTTTCACGGTGGTTCTCCGTGCCGTACCCGACGCGTCGTCCGCGCGGGGTCCGGCCTCACGTTGCTTGTGCTCTGGAGGTGCCCCGTGCTGGGTCCCGTGATTCTCGCCGCGTCACGCAGCGACCGGATGCGACGCCTGATCTCGGCCGCCCCGGTGACCAAGCAGGTCGTCGACCGCTTCATCCCGGGCGAGGACGTCGACGACATCGTCCCGGTCGTCCGGGACCTCGCCGACCGGGGCCTGGAGCTGACGATGGACGTCGTCGGCGAGGACATCACCCACCCCGCGCAGGCCGCCGCCGCCCGCGACGCCTACCTGGAGCTGGTCGACCGCCTCAAGCCGCTGGAGCTCGGCACCCGCGCCGAGATGTCGGTGAAGCTGTCGATGTTCGGGCAGGCGCTGGAGGACGGCCACGAACTGGCGCTGAAGAACGTCCGCCCGGTCGTCGAGGCCGCGGCCGAGATCGGCACCACGGTCACCCTGGACGCGGAGGACCACACCACCCTGGACTCGATGTTCGCCATCCACGAGGAGCTGCGGAAGGACTTCCCGCAGACCGGCTGCGTCATCCAGGCGTACCTCTTCCGCACCGAGGCCGACGCCCGCCGCCTCTCCGCGAGCGGCAGCCGGGTCCGCCTGGTCAAGGGCGCGTACAAGGAGCCCGCCTCGGTCGCGTACCAGGACAAACACGAGATCGATCGGGCATACGTTCGTATCCTCCGGACGTTGATGGAGGGGGAGGGGTACCCGATGATCGGATCCCACGACCCGCGCCTGATCGCCATCGCCCAGGAACTCGCCCACCGCGCCGGACGAAAGCCCGGCGACTACGAGTTCCAGATGCTCTACGGCATCCGCACCGAGGAGCACCTGCGGCTGGCCGCCGAGGGCCACCGGATGCGCGTCTACACCGCGTACGGCACCGACTGGTACGGCTACTTCATGCGCCGACTTGCGGAGAAGCCGGCGAACCTGCGCTTCTTCGCCCGCAGCATGATCACCAAGGGCTGACAGCCCTCCAGGGCTGAGACCGACACACCGCTCAGTAAGGAGTTACGGAAAACATGGACGCTGTGACCCAGGTCCCCACCCCCGTCAACGAGCCGGTGCACGGCTACGCCCCCGGCTCGCCCGAGCGGGCCCGGCTGGAGGCCAAGCTGAAGGAGCTGGCCGACAACCCGATCGACCTGCCCTGCACCATCGGCGGCGAGCAGCGCATGGGCGGCGGCGAGGCCTTCCAGGTCGTCCAGCCGCACAACCACCGGGCCGTGCTCGGCACGTACCGCAACGCCACGCAAGCGGACGCCCAGGACGCCATCGACGCGGCCCTCGCCGCCGCCCCGGCCTGGCGCGCGATGTCCTTCGACGACCGCGCGGCGATCATCCTGCGCGCCGCCGAGCTGCTGTCCGGCCCCTGGCGCGAGACGCTCGCCGCCTCCACCATGCTCGGCCAGTCCAAGACCGCCCAGCAGGCCGAGATCGACACGCCCTGCGAGCTGATCGACTTCTGGCGGTTCAACGTCTCCTACGCCCGCAAGCTGCTCGCCGAACAGCCCCCGGCGAACGCCCCGGGCGTGTGGAACCGGCTGGACCACCGCCCGCTGGAGGGCTTCGTCTACGCGATCACGCCCTTCAACTTCACGGCGATCGCGGGCAACCTGCCGACGGCCCCGGCCCTGATGGGCAACGTCGTCGTCTGGAAGCCGTCCCCGACGCAGACCCACGCCGCCGTGCTGCTGATGCGGCTGCTGGAGGAAGCCGGCCTGCCCAAGGGGGTCATCAACCTCGTCACCGGTGACGGCATCGAGGTCTCCAAGGTCGCCCTGGAGCACCGCGACCTCGCCGGCATCCACTTCACCGGCTCGACCAGGACCTTCCAGTACCTGTGGAAGACGGTCGGCAACAACATCGAGAAGTACCGCACCTACCCGCGCCTGGTCGGCGAGACCGGCGGCAAGGACTTCCTCGTCGCCCACCCCTCGGCCGACCCGGCGATCCTGAAGACCGCCCTGACCCGGGGTGCCTTCGAGTACCAGGGCCAGAAGTGCAGCGCCACCTCCCGGGCGTACATCCCCGCCTCGATCTGGAACTCCGGCTTCAAGGAGGAGTTCGCCGCCGAGGTCGACGGCATCAAGATGGGTGACGTCACCGACCTGTCGAACTTCATCGGCGCCGTCATCGACGAGCGGGCCTTCGCCAAGAACAAGGCCGCCATCGACCGCGCCAAGGAGGACCCCTCCTGCACGATCGTCGCGGGCGGCACCTACGACGACTCCGAGGGGTACTTCGTCCGCCCGACCGTCATCGAGTGCACGGACCCGGAGAACGAGGTCTTCCGCACCGAGTACTTCGGCCCGATCGTCGCCGTGCACGTCTACGAGGACGACCAGTACGACGCGATGCTGACGCAGATGGAGTCCGTCTCCGACTACGCCCTGACCGGCTCGGTCATCGCCAACGACCGCGCGGCGGCGGCGTACACGGCGGACAAGCTGCGCTACGCGGCCGGCAACTTCTACATCAACGACAAGTCGACCGGCGCCGTCGTCGGCCAGCAGCCCTTCGGCGGCGGCCGGGCCTCCGGCACCAACGACAAGGCCGGCGCCCCGCAGAACCTGATGCGCTGGACCCTGACCCGCGCCATCAAGGAGACGCTGGTCCCGCCGACCGACTACACGTACCCGCACATGGGCTGAGCCCTTGAGCGCACCGACGGGCCGGGTCACGGGACCCGGCCCGTCGGCGTAGCCGGGCTCAGGGGTGCGGCACCAGCACGATCCCGCCCCGGGCCTGGCCTTCCTCGCCCAGTTCGTGGGCCTTGGCGGCCTCCGTCAGCGGCAGGGTCGTCGTCACGTGGACGCGGACGCGGCGGTCGGCCAGGAGCGGGGCGGTCCTCTCCAACAGGTCGCCCGACGGGTCGGTGCGCACGAGGGCGAAGCGCAGGCCCCGGGCCTCCGCGTCCTCGGGGGCGAGGCCCAGGTCCTCGGGGACCGCGCAGAGCAGGATGCCGTTCGGGCGCAGGGTGTCGAGGGTGGGCAGGGCGTGGTCGCCGCCGACCAGGTCGAGGGCGGCGTCGATGTCGTGGACGGACTCCGTGAAGTCGCCGGCCGTGTCGTCGACGAGTTCGTCGGCGCCCAGGTCGCGCAGGAAGTCGTGGTCCTCGGCGCGTGCCACGCCCACGACGTGGGCGCCCTCCGCCTTGGCCAGCTGCACCGCCACGTGCCCGGCCCCGCCGGCCGCCGCCCGGACCAGCACACGGCTGCCCGGGCCGACCCGGGCGATGTCGATCAGGGCGTGCCAGGCGGTGAGCGCGGCCGTCGGGGCGGCGGCCGCGTGCGCGTGGTCGAGACCGGCGGGTTTCGCGGCGAAGTGACCGGCCGGCGCGGTCACGTGGGTGGCGTGGCCGCCGCCGTCGATCCGGCCGAACACCTCGTCCCCGGGCCGGAAGCGGGTGACCCCGGCCCCCACCTCCTCGATCTCCCCCGACACGTCCTGCCCGAGCGTGAACGGCGGCTCCCCGAACAGCGGGGCGGCCCCGGAACGGGCCAGCCGGTCCGCCGGGTTGACCCCGGCCGCGTGCACCCGGAGCAGCACCTCGCCGGGGCCGGGCTCGGGCCGTGGCCGCTCCTCGATCTCCAGGACGTCCGGGCCGCCGAAGCGGTGCTGGGTGATCACCTGTGCGCGCGGCTCTGCCGTCGTCATCGGGTCTCCCTTCCGGAGCCGGACCCTTCCATCGTGCTCGTATATCGGGTCGAGAGCCACCCGGCCCGTTCGCATACTGGGCCGATGACCATCCGCCTGCGCACCGCCCACACCGCCGACCTCGCCCCCGCCGAACTCGACGCCGTACGGGCCCTGCTGGACGCCGCCTTCGACGGCGACTTCGGCGACGACGACTGGGACCACGGCCTCGGCGGCCTGCACGCCCTCGCCTACGACGCCGCCGGGCTCGCCGCCCACGGGGCCGTCGTGATGCGCCGGGTGCGGCACCGCGGCCGGTGGCTGCGCACCGGGTACGTCGAGAACGTCGCCGTACGCGCCGACGTCCGCCGCACCGGCCTCGGCGGGCGGGTCATGGCCGAGCTGGAACGCGTCGTCGACCGCGCCTACGACCTCGGCGCGCTCTCCGCCAGCGACGACGGCGCCCGCCTCTACACCGCCCGCGGCTGGCGGCTGTGGCCGGGCGAGGTGCACGCCCTCAGCCCTGAGGACGGCATCGTGCGCCTGCCGGAGGAGGAGGGCAGCACCTACGTCCGCGCCGCCCTCGCCGGCCCTCTCGATCCGGCGCGCGAACTGCTCTTCGACTGGCGGGACGGCGAGGTGCTCTAGGAATCACCGCAGGTCAGAGGGGTGTGACCCAGTCCACCGTCTCAGATAGTAGGAAGTCCGAGTAATTGTGGAGACAGACGCTCCGGACTCCCTTAGCTTTGTAGGAGCCGAACGTCTCGCTCGACCAAGCGAATGGCGGTCGTGAGCCGGGCCCCGTGCAGGCAACCCCTGCGGCACCGCTCCCCGCCCCATCTGGGGGCACCGCCCACGCCCATTAGGCAGTGGGGGAGTCTCGTAACCCCTTTTTCCGCACTCCGTGCTGTATCGAAGGAGTCGATTTCCCATGGCCGAGACGACCGTCCGCCGCCGAGTCCGTCACGTCTCCCGTACGAGCGAGTCCGACCGCAAGAACGCCGCCGCCGCGCTCCAGCGCGCCCTCGACCGCAGGGACAACGGCGGGTCCACCGGCCACTGAGCCGCGCCAGGACCGCATCAGGGCCGCATCAGGACCGGGAGCCGCACCCGATCGAGGCGCGGTGCGGGGCCTCACGCCCCGCGCCGCACCTCGAAATGGTCGATCCGCTCACCGCTCGACGCCAGCGCCGACACCTCCAGCCGCGGCGCGGCGCCGCTCACCGCCTCCACCGAGAGGAACGAGAAACCGCGGTAGCGCACCCGCGACCACTCGACCGACTCCGCCCTGGTGTCCCGGGACTTGGCCCACCGGAACGTGGCGACCGACTCCCGGTCGGCGGTGTTCCCCTCGTAGCTCTCCTTCACGCCGTCCGGGAATCCGTACAACTCCTTGCCGCCGCCGCCCGCGGTGACGTAGACGATCCCGTCCCGTCGCGGGTCCGTCGTCCCGCCGACCGGTACCGGCCTGCCCACCTCGCCGTTGCGGATGGCGTCGGTCCGCTCGTAGACGTGGTTGTGCCCGTTGATCACCAGGTCCACCTGGTGCCGGGCGAACAGCGGCAGCCACTCGGCGCGCACCCCGCCGTCGGAGGCGTGCGTCGACGTCGAGTACGCGCAGTGGTGGAAGAAGACGACGATGAAGTCGACGTCCTCGGCGGACCTCAGCTCTTCGAGCTTCCTGTCCAGCCACTTCGTCTGACGGCCCTCCGTGTAGCCGTAGTTGGCGGGGATCTCGTACGACACGTCGTTCGCGTCCAGCGCCACCACGCCGACGTTGCCGTACGTGAAGGCGTACACGCCCGGTGCCGTGCGCGCGTCGAAGCCGCTGTCCGGCAGGGAGAACCGGGCGAGTTGACCGCCGTAGCCGTCCGGCGAGTACCAGGCCTCCATGTCGTGGTTGCCGGTCGTCACCATCCACGGCACCGACCTGGCCACCGGCTCGGTCTGCTTGAGGAACCGGTCCCACTGGCTCGCGTCGAAGACGTCCGACTCCTTGCCCTTGCCGATCGGGTCGGCGTAGCAGATGTCCCCCGCGTGGAGATGGAAGGCGGGCTTCCGGCGCAGCAGCGTACGGTCGTTGAGGGCCGCCTCCTCACCCACGCCCTGGTCGCCGAACGCGGTGAACACGAACCGCTCGGGCGGACTCGCGGGTGCCGTGCGGAAGGACGTGATGGTCGACCGGTGCTCCGGGGAGGCCGGGTCGAAGCCCTCGTGGCCGACGCCGTAGTAGTACGTCGTGCCGGGGCGCAGGCCGTCCAGCGCCGCGTGCAGGTAGTACTGGTCGACCGCCGCCCGCACGCCCTTCAGCTCCGGGGTGTGCAGATCGCGCAGCTCCGCCTCGATCCTGCGGCCGAGGTCGTCGGGGCGCAGGCCGACCCGGACGTAGGGCTTGCGCACCGCGAGCGGCACCTGCCAGGAGATCCGCAGCTGCGTCTTCGGATCGGCGCCGAAGGCGAGATGGCGGCCGAACGGCGTGATGAAGGAGCCGGGGGCCTTCGACGTGCTCGGCGACGGGCTCCGGGTCGCCGTGGCGCCGCCCTGCCCCGAGCCCGAGCCCGAGCCGCAGCCGGTCAGCAGGCCGCTCGCCACCGCGCCCGCGGTCACCAGCGTGCGCCGCCGCGACAGCCGGGTGCGCAGGTACTCGTGCTGCTCGGCCATGCTCATCCGGCGGGCGAGCTCGGGCGGAATGCCGAAGTGGGGGATCTCCATGTCCAGTGAACTTCCCAGCGGAGGCCAACAACCGCACCACGTACGGGTGAACGGCGGTCGACGGCCGCGTGCGCTCACCCGGGCGGGTGTCCGTATCACGGACACCCCGTGTCATCCCATGGGACGAGGAGTAGGGTGCCCGCATGTCTCGCAGCATCAATCTCGCAGTGATCCCGGGTGACGGCATCGGCCAGGAGGTCGTGGCCGAAGGTCTCAAGGTCCTCTCCGCCGTCCTTCCGCAGGATGTGAAGCTGGAGACCAAGGAGTACGACTTCGGCGCCCGGCGCTACCACGCCACCGGTGAGACCCTCACCGACGCCGACCTCGACGCCCTGAAGCAGCACGACGCCATCCTGCTCGGCGCGATCGGCGACCCCTCCGTGCCGTCCGGCGTCCTGGAGCGCGGCTTCCTGCTCAAGCTCCGCTTCGCCTTCGACCACCACGTCAACCTGCGCCCGTCGAAGCTCCTGCCGGGTGTGGACACGCCCCTCAAGGGCGAGCCGGCCATCGACTTCGTCGTGGTCCGCGAGGGCACCGAGGGCCCGTACACCGGCAACGGCGGCACCATCCGCAAGGGCACCGAGCACGAGGTCGCCACCGAGGTCTCCGTGAACACGGCCTTCGGTGTCGAGCGCGTGGTCCGGGACGCCTTCGCCCGGGCCCAGGCCCGCCCGCGCAAGAAGCTGGCGCTGATCCACAAGAACAACGTGCTGACCTTCGCGGGTCACCTGTGGACGAACATCTTCAACAAGGTGGCCGAGGAGTTCCCCGAGGTCACCACCGAGTACATGCACGTCGACGCGGCGACCATCTACCTGGTCACCCAGCCCGAGCGCTTCGACGTCATCGTCACCGACAACCTCTTCGGCGACATCGTCACCGACCTCGCCGCGGCCGTCTCCGGCGGCATCGGCGTGGCGGCCTCCGGCAACATCAACCCGTCCGGAGAGTTCCCGTCCATGTTCGAGCCCGTGCACGGCTCGGCCCCGGACATCGCCGGCCAGGGCAAGGCCGACCCGACCGCCACCGTGCTGTCCGTCGCCCTGCTCCTGCGCCACCTCGGCTACGAGGCCGAGGCCGCCCGCATCGACGAGGCGGTCGCCGCCGACCTGTCGGAGCGCACCGGCAAGCCCGCCCGCTCCACCTCGGAGATCGGCGACGCGCTCGCCGTACGCGTAGCCGGCTGACCCGCCGCGCTCCACCAAGCCGCCGGGTCGCATCCGCACCCGGCGGCTTCCGCATGTTCCCGCCGGGTGCCACCATCGACCACCGGGCCGCATTCACCCCGTTCCTTCCGCCGCCGCCCCCGGGCGATAATCGAACGCGAGGCCGCGGAACGAGGGAATGCTCGGACGTCCTAGCACTGGTCACCATCAGCGCAGTACCGAGCGCGGCCCGTCACTACAACCGGTGAAGGACATCAACCCATGACGACGCCCACGATCGAGCTCAAGCCGTCCGCCAACCCGCTCTCCGCCGCAGAGCGCGAGGCGATCCTGGCCAACCCCGGGTTCGGCCGCCACTTCACCGATCACATGGTGACGATCAAGTGGACGGAGGGCCGCGGCTGGCACGACGGTCAGCTCGTGCCGTACGCGCCGATCTCCCTCGACCCCGCGACGACGGTCCTGCACTACGCGCAGGAGATCTTCGAGGGCCTGAAGGCCTACCGCCGCCCCGACGGCTCGGTCGCCACGTTCCGGCCGGAGAAGAACGCCGAGCGCTTCCAGCGGTCCGCGCGGCGGCTGGCGATGCCGGAGCTGCCGGTCGAGACGTTCATCGAGGCGTGCGACGCGCTGGTCAGGCAGGACAAGGCGTGGGTGCCGGCGCACGGCGGCGAGGAGTCCCTCTACCTGCGCCCGTTCATGATCGCGACCGAGGTCGGGCTGGGCGTGAAGCCGGCCAACGAGTACCTGTTCCTGGTGATCGCCTCGCCGGCCGGCGCGTACTTCCCGGGCGGCGTCAAGCCCGTCTCCATCTGGGTCTCCGAGGACCGCGTCCGCGCCGTCCCCGGCGGCATGGGCGACGCGAAGACCGGCGGCAACTACGCGGCGTCCCTGCTCGCGCAGGCCGAGGCCGCGACGAAGGGCTGCGACCAGGTCTGCTACCTCGACGCCGTGGAGCACACCTGGGTCGAGGAGCTCGGCGGCATGAACCTGTACTTCGTCTACGGCGACAAGATCGTCACGCCGTCCCTCACCGGCTCGATCCTGGAGGGCGTCACGCGTGACTCCCTGCTCACCGTCGCGCGTGACCTCGGCTACGAGGCCGAGGAGGGCAAGATCTCGGTCGAGCAGTGGCAGCGGGACTCGGAGAACGGGACGCTCACCGAGGTGTTCGCCTGCGGTACGGCCGCGGTGATCACACCGGTCGGGACGGTGAAGCGGGCCGGGGCGGAGTGGAAGCAGAGCGGGGGAGAGCCGGGCGAGGTCACGCTGCGGCTGCGCCAGGCGCTGCTGGACATCCAGCGGGGTACGGCCGAGGACACGCACGGCTGGATGCACCAGCTGGGCTGAGTCCGCCCGGGCCACCGGGGGCTCCGCCCCCGGCCCCCGGCCTATGCCCGCCCGCCGCCCGACGCGGTCGGACAAGAAGTGCTGGTCGCCTCCTCGACCCCGGGCTCCATCGACCCGGCCCCCGGGGTCGACAGCACATAAGCCACCCCACCCACCACGCCCGACAGCAGGAAGCTCACGTCCACCCCGCCGGTCAGCGCCAGCAGCGGGCCCTCGTACGACGGCAGGGACACCGCCAGGACGCCCACCGTCGCTCCGGCTGCCCAGGAGAGGGTCGCCGGGACGTGCCAGCCGGCGCGGTACCAGTAGACCCCGCCCCGTGCGCGGCGGTTGAAGACCTGCAGGGCGTCCGCGTCGTACACCCCGCCGCAGCGGGCGAAGCCGATCAGGGTGATGACCGCCCACGGCGTGCCGATCGCGGTCAGGAGCAGGACGAAGGACGTCATCGCGTCCTGCGCGGTCGAGAACCAGTGCCCGGCGAAGACCGCGGCCGTGGCCACGACCGCGACCGCGTACGTCGCCCGGGCCCGTGAGGCGCGCGGCAGGATGGCGTCCAGGTCGAGGCCCATCGAGTACAGCATCAGACCCGCGTTGCCGACCGAGCCCGCCGAGGCCGCCAGCAGCAGCGGGAGGAGGTACCAGGCGGGGGCCGCGGCGACCAGCGGGCCCGCGTAGTCGAGGGCCGCCCCGGCCGCGTACGCGGTGAACGTGCCGAACAGCTGCGGCACCAGCAGGCCCAGCAGCAGGCCCAGCCAGGTCGCGTGCAGCACCCGGCGGGAGGAGTGGCGGGCCGGGGAGATGTAGCGGGTGTAGTCGCCGAGCAGGGTGATGAAGGCGACCGGGCCGGACAGTCCGGCCGCCACGGCCGCGAGCAGCCAGGTCGGCCAGAAGCCGCCCAGCAGGTAACCGCCGGTCTCCGGCAGCGCGGCGGTGGTGAAGTGCGGGGCGTAGGCGACCAGCCCGAGCACCAGCAGGGCCGTCATGCCGAAGGTGAGGACCCGGGACATCGCCAGCAGCACCCGGTAGCCGTACACCGCGCCGGCGACGGTGGCCGCCGCGAGCAGCCCGTAGACGATCCCGTACGACGTGCCGCCCTGCGGGAGTCCGGCGAGCCTGCCCAGCACGCCCACCATCACGTCCCCGCCGATCCACACGGTCAGCGCGGTGTAGCCGAGGGCCAGGAGCAGGCCGACCACCGAGCCGACCAGGCGGCCCCGGACGCCGAACTGGGCGCCGGAGGACGTCGACAGGTTGGTGCCCGTGCGCAGTGACACCAGCGCGAGGGGTGCCGTGAACACCACGCCCACCACCGTGCCGGCCACGACCGCGCTGACCGACGACCACCAGTCCAGGCCGAAGGACGGCGGCAGCCAGCCGAAGACGATCACGCCCAGGCACAGGTTGGAGCCGAGCAGGATCGAGACGAGGTCGCGCGGCCCGCTGGTGCGCTCCTCGTCCGGGATGGTGTCGACTCCGCGTTGTTCTATCGGCATGCTTGTCTCCCTCGGTTAGAGCGACGTTCAATGTGATGTGTGCGATGGTCCGCCGTCAACCTTTCGGTCAAGGGGAATTCATGTTTAGAGTGGTGCTCTAAACGGAGGGAGTGACATGCGGCTGACCCCGACCGAACGCGACCGGCTGCTGCTGTTCGGCGCGGCCGAGCTGGCCCGCGCCCGCAGGGCCAGGGGGCTGCGGCTGAACGTCCCCGAGGCGACCGCGCTCATCGCCGACACGGTGTGCGAGGCCGCCCGGGACGGGAAGCGGCTCGCGGAGGCCGTCGAGGCCGCCCGGTACGTCCTCGGGCCCGACGACGTGCTGCCCGGGGTGGCCGACGTCGTCACCGAGGTGCACGTCGAGGCGGTCTTCGACGACGGCTCGCGGCTCGCGGTCGTCACCGCCCCCCTCGGCGGCGGCTCGGGCCCGGACGCGCCCGGCGCGCTGCTGCCCGGGCCGGAGCACACCGAGCCGGAGCCGGAGGTACGGCTGACGGTCACCAACACCGCCGCCGTGCCGGTCTCCGTCACCTCCCACTTCCACTTCTTCGAGGCCAACCCGCGCCTCGACTTCGCCCGCGAGCGGGCCTACGGCATGCGGCTCGCCGTGCCCGCCGGGTCCTCCGTGCGGTTCGGGCCGGGGGAGAGCGCCGAGGTCGGGGTGGTGCCGATCGGGGGCGACCGGATCGCGATCGGCTTCGCCGGGCTGGTCGACGGGCCGCTGGACGCCCCCGGCGCCCGCGAGGAGGCACTGCGCCGCGCCGCCGCCTGCGGCTACCTCGGCGTACCGGACACACCCGAGCAGGAGGTCGAGCGATGAGCCGCCCAGGAGGCCACCCCGCCGAGGCCCGCCGCCTCACCCCGTACGAGTACGCCGCCACCCACGGCCCCCGGGCCGGCGACCGCATCCGCCTCGGCGACTCCGGGCTGACCGTCCGCGTCGAGTCCGACTCCCAGCGGTACGGCGACGAGTTCCTCGCCGGGTTCGGCAAGACCGCCCGCGACGGACTGCACCTCAAAGCCGCCGCCGTCCGGGACACCTGCGACGTCGTCATCAGCAACGTCGTCGTGATCGACGCCGTGCAGGGCGTCCGCAAGGTCTCCATCGGCATCCGCGAGGGCCGGATCCACGCCATCGGGCGGGCCGGGAACCCCGACACCCTCGACGGGGTGGACGTCGTCGTCGGCACGGGCACCTCGATCGTCTCCGGCGAGGGGCTCATCGCCACCGCCGGGGCCGTCGACACCCACGTCCACCTGCTGTCGCCGCGCGTCATGGAGGCCTCGCTCGCCTCCGGCGTGACCACGCTCATCGGGCAGGAGTTCGGGCCCGTGTGGGGCGTCGGCGTCAACTCGCCCTGGGCGCTGCGGCACGCGTTCGGCGCGTTCGACGCCTGGCCGGTCAACATCGGCTTCCTCGGCCGGGGTTCCTCCTCGCACGAGGCGCCCCTCGTCGAGGCCCTCGCCGAGGGCGGTGCCTCCGGGTTCAAGGTGCACGAGGACATGGGCGCCCACACCAGGGCCCTGGACACCGCCCTGCGCGTCGCCGAGGAACACGACGTCCAAGTCGCCCTGCACAGCGACGGATTGAACGAGTGCCTCTCCGTGGAGGACACCCTGCGCGTGCTGGAGGGCCGGACCATCCACGCCTTCCACATCGAGGGCTGCGGCGGCGGCCACGTCCCCAACGTGCTGAAGATGGCGGGCGTCCCGAACGTCATCGGCTCGTCCACCAACCCCACCCTGCCCTTCGGCCGGGACGCCGTCGCCGAGCACTACGGCATGATCGTCTCCGTCCACGACCTCAAGACCGACCTGCCCGGCGACGCCGCCATGGCCCGCGACCGGATCCGCGCCGGGACCATGGGCGCCGAGGACGTCCTGCACGACCTGGGCGCCATCGGCATCACCTCCTCGGACGCGCAGGGCATGGGCCGCGCGGGCGAGACCGTCCGCCGGACCCTCGCCATGGCCGGGAAGATGAAGACCGAGTTCGGCGCCCCCGACGCCGAGCACGACAACGACCGCGTCCTGCGCTACATGGCCAAGCTGACCATCAACCCGGCCATCGCGCACGGCCTGGCGCACGAGGTGGGGTCGCTGGAGGTGGGCAAGCTCGCCGACATCGTGCTGTGGCGCCCTGAGTACTTCGGCGCCAAACCGCAACTGGTGCTCAAGGCCGGCTTCCCCGCCTACGGCGTGACCGGCGACCCGAACGCGGCCACCGACACCTGCGAACCCCTCGTCCTCGGACCGCAGTTCGGCGCGCACGGGGCGACACCGGCCGAGATCTCGGTGGCGTTCGTCGCGCGGGCCGCCCTCGACCAGGGCCACGACCTGCTGCCCACCCGCCGCCGCCGGGTCGCCGTGCGCGGCACACGCGGCATCGGCCCGGCCGACCTGCGCCGCAACTCCCGTACCGGCGCCGTCGACGTCGACCAGCGCACCGGTCTGGTCACCCTCGACGGCGAGCCGCTGCGCTCCGCACCCGCCGACTCCGTCTCCCTCAACCGTCTCTACTTCCTCTGAGGATCACCGATGTCCGCAGCCGCCGACGGCTTCCGCATGCCCGCCGAATGGGCTCCGCACGAGCGCACCTGGATGGCCTGGCCGGGCCCGAACCCGACCTTCGACGACCCCGGCGAGCTGGCCGCCGCCCGTGCCGCCTGGGCCGCGGTCGCCCGGGCCGTCCGCCGCTTCGAGCCGGTGACGGTGGTGTGCGGCCCGGGGCAGTCCGGCGAGGCGCGTGCGCTGCTGGGCGCGGGGATCGAGACCGTCGAACGGGACCTCGACGACGCCTGGATGCGGGACGTCGGCCCGACCTTCCTCACCGACGGCAAGGGCGGACTGGCCGCCGTGGACTGGACGTTCAACGGCTGGGGCGCCCAGGAGTGGGCCCGCTGGGAGCACGACGCGAAGATCGCCGCGCATGTGGCGGACCTCGCCGGGGCACGGACGTACACCTCCCGGCTCGTCAACGAGGGCGGGGCGATCCATGTCGACGGCGAGGGCACGGTCCTGCTGACCGAGACCGTCCAGCTCGGCCCCGAGCGCAACCCGGACTGGAGCCGGGAGCAGGTCGAGGCCGAGATCCACGCCCAGCTCGGCACCCGCAAGGCGATCTGGCTGCCCCGCGGCCTGACCGGCGACTATCCTCCCCCAAGCTCTCGGCTTCGCTCGAGCAGGGGGTACCCCCACCACGGCTTCGGCACGCTCGGACACGTCGACATCGTCGCGGCCTTCGCCCGCCCGGGCGTCGTCGTGGCGCACGCGCAGCCGGACCCGGCGCACCCCGACCACGAGATCACCAAGGAGGTCATCGGCCTGCTGAAGGCGCAGACCGACGCGCGCGGCCGCCGCCTGGAGGTCGTCGAGGTCCCCGCCCCGACCGTCCTGGAGGCCGACGGCCACTGGGCCGACTACTCCTACATCAACCACTACCTCTGCAACGGCGGCGTCGTCCTGTGCGGCTTCGACGACCCGCGCGACGAGATCGCGGCCGGCATCTTCCGCCGGCTGTTCCCCGGGCGGACCGTGACACTGGTGGACGCCCGTACGATCTTCGCGGGCGGTGGCGGCATCCACTGCATCACCCAGCAGCAACCGAGGACCTAGGAGCACACATGGCCGGTGGGCGAAGGCAGGCCCCGCCCCGCGAGAACGTCCTCGCCGCCGCCATGGAGATGATCGCCGAGCGCGGACTGGAGAAGCTCACCATGGCGGCGCTCGGCCGCGAGGTCGGGATGAGCAGCGGGCACCTCCTCTACTACTTCGGCTCCAAGGACGAACTGCTGCTGCGGACCCTGGAGTGGAGCGAGGGCCGGCTCGGCGCCGAGCGCGGACGGCTGCTGACCCGGGCCGCGACCGCCCGGGAACGCCTCGACGCCTACGTCGACCTGTACGTCCCGGACGGTCACCGCGACCCGCACTGGACGCTGTGGCTGGAGGTCTGGAACCGCTCGCAGAACGCCGACACGAACGCCCGCGACCGGCAGGCCGCCATCGAGGGCGCCTGGCACCGCGATCTGGTCGCCCTGCTGGCCGAGGGCATCTCGCGGGGTGAGTTCCGCCGCGTGGACCCGGACCGCTTCGCGGCCCGTCTGCGGGCGCTGCTGGACGGCTTCTCCATCCACGTGGCGATCGGCCTGCGCGGCACCGACCGGGCCCAAGTCCTCGCCCACGTGCGCGACTTCCTCGCCGACAGCCTCCTCGCGGACGCCTGAACGTACGCCCGGGTTGTACTCAATACGACGGATTGACCGTGTGGTCCGTGGTGCTGTTGGCTTCGGGGGAGCCCTCGGCGCGGGGCCGGGGGAGCAGCGTCAACGGGGAACACAGGGGGAACAGCAATGACCAGCACCAAGAGGGCCACGTCCGTCGCGCTCGGCGTGGCCCTGGCCGTCACGCTCGGCGGTATCGCCGCGCTGCCCGCGACCGCCGCGCCCGCGCCGGCGCCGCGGACCGAGAAGGCGAGCATCGCCCCGGACGGCACCGAGGGCAACGGCCCCTCCGGCGGGCCGGGCCTCAGCGCCGACGGCCGCCATCTGGCCTTCGTCTCCAGCGCCGACAACCTCGTCGCCGGCGACACCGACGGCACCGCCGACGCCTTCGTCCGCGACCTGAAGACCGGCACGACCCGCCTGGCGAGCACCGCGGGGGACGGTGGCTCCGTCGACGACGTCGCCCTCAGCGGCAACGGCCGCTACCTGGCCTTCAGCGCCACCGACGCCGCCGACGGCCGCAGCCACATCTGGGTCAAGGACCTGAAGAGCGGCGCCCTCCAGCGCATCGCGGACACCGTCGACGCGGGCTACGACACCGGCCGGCAGCCCGCCATCAGCGCCGACGGCCGCTACGTCGCCTTCGTCGCCCAGCAGTCCGGTGCCGGGGAGGGTGAGGACCGCTGGGGCCGCGTCTACCGCGTCGACCGCACCGGCGGCGAGGCCGTCCGCGTCAGCCACAAGCCCGCAGCCGGAGACCGCAAGACCGCCGCCACCCACCCGTCCATCAGCGCCGACGGCAAGCGCGTCGGCTACCAGTTCTTCATCCCGCACCCCTCCTCGGGCGACTGGAGCGACGCCTATGTCCGGGACGTGCCGAGCGGCGGGCTGTTCCACGCCGACCGGGCGCCGGACGGCGAGAAGTCCGACGGGCAGACGGAGTCCCCGCAGATCAGCGCCGACGGCCGCCACGTCGTCTTCAACTCGCGGGACTCGCGGCTCACCCCGGGCGACACCAACCAGGGGCACAACGTCTTCGTCCGCGACCTGAAGACCGGGGGCCTGCGCCGGATCGACGCCGCCGACCCGGCCGCCTTCACCGCCTCCCCGCAGCTCAGCGCCGACAGCCGCCACCTGGCGTTCGTCTCGGCCGACCCGGGCGACCCCGACCGCACCACTCGCGCGTACGTCCGCGACCTGCGCACCGGCCGCACCACCCTCGCCAGCCCGGACACCGCCGGCGGCCCGAACGACCAGAGCGTGACCGCCCCGGTGATCGACCGGCACGGCCGCACGGTCGCCTTCAGCAGCTACTCGCCCGACCTCGTGCCCGGCGACACGTACGACACCTCGCACGTCTACGTCCGCCACCTGAGGTGACCGACCGCATCCTGAGACAACCGTGAGCGCGGCACGGGGGTTGTGCCAGACTGCCCCCGTGCTCTCGTTCGCCATGATTATTGGCAGCAGGCGCGCCGGTCCGCAGTGACCGCCACGTACGACCAGGTACGGGCGGACACCGTCGTCCTCGACCCGCGCGCAGACCTCTCGCACCCGCGAGAGGTTTTTCGCTTTTCTGGCCCACCCGCAGTCAGGAGCGAGAGCGCGAGGGAGTATGTGAGGGCGGTGGAGCCGGTCATTCCGGTACGACCGAGATCCCATCCTCAGGAGCCTTGACACCATGACCGCTACCAGCGAGCTCGACGATTCGTTCCACGTCTTCGACACCACCCTGCGCGACGGCGCCCAGCGGGAGGGCATCAACCTCACCGTCGCGGACAAGCTGGCCATCGCACGACACCTGGACGACTTCGGCGTGGGCTTCATCGAGGGCGGCTGGCCCGGCGCGAACCCCCGGGACACCGAGTTCTTCGCCCGCGCCCGGCAGGAGATCGACTTCCGGCACGCCCAGCTGGTCGCGTTCGGCTCCACCCGCCGCGCCGGCACCACGGCCGCACAGGACCCGCAGGTCAGGGCGTTGCTGGAGTCCGGCGCCCAGGTGATCACGCTGGTCGCCAAGTCGCACGACCGCCACGTCGAACTCGCGCTGCGCACGACCCTCGACGAGAACCTGGAGATGGTCCGGGACACGGTCTCCTTCCTGAGGGAGCAGGGCCGCCGCGTCTTCGTCGACTGCGAGCACTTCTTCGACGGCTACCGCGCGAACCCGGAGTACGCCAAGGAGGTCGTCCGCACGGCGTCCGAGGCCGGCGCGGACGTCGTCGTCCTGTGCGACACCAACGGCGGCATGCTCCCGGCGCAGATCCAGGCCGTCGTCTCCACGGTCCTCGCCGACACCGGCGCCCGGCTCGGCATCCACGCCCAGGACGACACGGGCTGCGCCGTGGCGAACACGCTGGCCGCAGTCGACGCGGGCGCCACGCACGTGCAGTGCACGGCCAACGGCTACGGCGAGCGCGTCGGCAACGCCAACCTCTTCCCGGTCGTGGCCGCCCTGGAGCTCAAGTACGGCAAGAAGGTCCTGCCCGACGGCCACCTGCGCGAGATGACCCGCATCTCGCACGCCATCGCCGAGGTCGTGAACCTCACCCCCTCCACGCACCAGCCCTACGTCGGTGTCTCCGCCTTCGCGCACAAGGCGGGCCTGCACGCCTCCGCGATCAAGGTCGACCCGGACCTGTACCAGCACATCGACCCCGAGCTGGTCGGCAACACCATGCGGATGCTCGTCTCCGACATGGCCGGCCGCGCCTCCATCGAGCTCAAGGGCAAGGAACTGGGCATCGACCTCGGCGGCGACCGCGAGCTGGTCGGCCGGGTCGTCGAGCGGGTGAAGGAGCGCGAGCTCAAGGGCTACACGTACGAGGCGGCCGACGCCTCCTTCGAACTCCTGCTGCGCTCCGAGGTCCAGGGCAGGCCCCTGCGCTACTTCGAGGTCGAGTCCTGGCGGGCCATCGTCGAGGACCGCCCCGACGGCACCCACGCCAACGAGGCCACCGTCAAGCTCTGGGCCAAGGGCGAGCGCATCGTCGCCACGGCCGAGGGCAACGGCCCGGTCAACGCCCTGGACCGGGCCCTGCGCGTGGGCCTGGAGAAGATCTACCCCCAGCTCGCCAAGCTGGACCTGGTGGACTACAAGGTCCGCATCCTGGAGGGCGTGCACGGCACCCAGTCCACGACCCGCGTCCTGATCTCCACCTCCGACGGTGCGGGGGAGTGGTCGACGGTGGGCGTCGCCGACAACGTCATCGCGGCGAGCTGGCAGGCCCTGGAGGACGCGTACGCGTACGGGTTGCTGCGGGCGGGGGTCGTACCGGCGGAGTAGCCGCGGGCCGGGCTGGCCGGGTGCCCGGGGCGCGTGTCACATCGCCGTGTCCCGGGACCGCGGGACCGGGACCTCGCCGCCGCGCTCGCGGCCGGGGGTCCGGTCGAGGCGGAAGAGGCCCGCCGTGTGGGGGCGCTGGCCGGTGGCGTTGGTCGTGGAGCGGGTCAGCTCCTCGACGCCGTCGGCCAGATAGCCGACCCACGCCGTGCCCTCGTCCTCGATGATCCGCTGGGCGTCGGCGCGCAGCCGCTCGATCACCCCGAGCAGGGCGGCCTGCTCCTTGTCGCTGGGGGAGTCGGTGGTCCGCAGGAACGCCTGCGCCCAGTCGGACTGCGCCTTCTTGAGAATCTGCTGCAGCGCCATCTCCGCTCGGATGTAGCGGGTCCAGGACGCCGAGAACCCGAAGATCCGGTCGAAGAGCACGCAGCCCGCCCCGCCGGCCAGGAACACGAAGCCCCACTCGGGCTGCACGGCCGTGGGCGCGGCCGCGTGCACCAGCGGCGTGAGCGTGCCGACGATGCCCAGCAGGGTGGCGAGCGCCCGCAGCGAGCGCGACCACAGCGACGGTCCCCGGCGCCGCGCCAGATACCAGCCGATCGCCGACGTCACCTCCGCCTCGGCATGCCGGAACAGCTCCCACAGCAGATCGGCCCGCGTACGCGAGCGGTCCAGCTCGGTCAGTTCGGACACCGTCATGTCCGCAACCCTGCGTCTTCCGAACATGCCCCTGTTACCGCCCCTCCTGGATGGCCCACGGCCAGAGGGCATCCTAGGCCCAGCCGAGGCCATAAATCCCTGCCTCGACGGATAACCCTTTATGGGTGATTTCGGGTAGCTTCGAACATATGAAGGCCGCACTGGTGCGTACCCTCGTACGTCTGCTGATCGTGCCGGTCGCCGCCGTACTGGCGGTGCTGCTGGCCGGTGCGCCGGGCGCGCACGCGGCCACCGACCTCTCCAAGGTCGCCCAGGAGCTGCGCGAGAACCCGGTCTACGTCGATCCGGCCGCCTCGGACCAGTTGGCCGCGTCGGACGCGGAGGCCCTCGCCGACAAGATCAAGGACGCGGACAAGCCCGTCTTCGTGGCGGTCCTCCCGGACGGCTACCCCACGCAGGACCTGTTCCGGAACCTGCGCACCGAGACCGGCGTCACCGGCCTGTACGGCATCCGCGTCGGCGACGAGTTCGACGCCCGGGCCGACAGCGCGGTGCTGAGCCGCCAGGGCGTGTCCAACCTGGTCACGGCCGTCCAGGGCGCGGGCGACGCCAAGGCGCAGCTGAACGACTTCGTCGACGACGCCCTGCGCAACGTGGGCGGCTCGGCGCCGAGCAGCTGGAGCGACGGCTCGGGCAGCGACGTGCCGGTCGGCGGGCTGGTCACGGTCGGCGCCCTTCTCGCGGCCGGCGGCGCGGGCGCCTACGCCCTGGTGCGGCGCAACCGGCGCCGCCACGAGGAGGAGCAGCGGGCCGCGCTGGAGAAGCTGCGGGTGGTCGTCGACGAGGACATCACCGCCTTCGGCGAGGAGCTCGACCGCCTCGACTTCCACCCCGCCGAGCCCGGCGCCGACGACGCGATGCGCGCCGACTACGAGCACGCGCTGGACGCCTACGAGCAGGCGAAGTCGCTGATGGCCGCCGCGACCAAGCCGGAGGACGTGCGAGCCGTCACCCAGGCCGTGGAGGACGGCCGCTTCTCCCTGGCGCGGCTCGCGGCCCGCCGCGAGGGCGCCCCGCTGCCGGAGCGCCGCCCGCCCTGCTTCTTCGACCCGCGCCACGGCCCCTCGGTCGCCGACGCGGGCTGGACGCCCCCGGGCGGCGCCGCGCGCGAGGTGCCGGTCTGCGCGGCCGACCGCACGCGTCTCGCCGAGGGCCGCGACCCGGTGATCCGCGAGGTCGACACCGACTACGGCCGCCGCCCGTACTGGGAGGCGGGCCCGGCGTACGGCCCCTGGGCCGGCGGCTACTTCGGCGGCGGCATCCTGCCCGGCCTCCTCATCGGCACCATGCTCGGCAGCATGATGGCCGGCCCCGCCTACGCGGCCGACTACGGCTCCGGCTACGGAGACTTCGGCGGCCACGAGGGCGGCGACGTCTCCGGCGCGGACTTCGACACCGGCGACTTCGGAGGGGGTTTCGGCGGAGGCGACTTCGGTGGCGGCGGCGACTTCGGTGGCGGGGGCGGCGACTTCGGCGGCGGGTTCTGACCGGGCCGGAGACAGGGACGTCCGTCCCCGGTCCCCGACCCGGCTGCTGTCCGGGCGACGGAGCGTCGTTGCGTTGCCGTCCGGTGGCCCGTCCAGCGGCCCGTAGCCCGCGCCCGCACGCCTGAGCGGGGGCTCAGCTCCGTACCGTCTCCGGGGTCGCACCCCGGCGCCCCCGCTGCCGCCACGCCACCCCGGCCACGACCCCCGCCAGCACGACCAGCCCCGCGCTGACCCACACCGGCGAGCGGTACCCGAGCCCGGCGCCGATGGCCGTGCCGCCGGCCCAGGGGCCCAGCGTGGCACCCACGTTGAACGCGGCCGTGGCGAAACCGCCGGCCAGGGTCGGCGCGCCCGGGGCCGCGTACAGCGCCTGGGAGATCAGTGTGGAGCCGACGCCGAAGGACAGCGCCCCCTGCACGAAGACCAGCCCGAGCGCCAGGACCGGATGCCCCGCCCCGAGGGCCAGCGCGCACCAGCCCGCGCACACCGCGACGCCCCCGCCGACGAGCACCGGCACCGGACGCCGGTCGGCGAAGCGTCCCGCCGCGCTGACCCCTGCGAACGACCCGGCCCCGAACAGCGCCAGCACCCCGGGCACCCAGCCGCTGCCCAGCCCCGTCACCTCGGTGACCAGCGGCGCGAGATAGGTGAAGGTGCAGAACGTCGCCCCGTTCACCAGGGCGCCCAGCAGCAGCGTGACCACCAGCCGGGGGCTGCGCAGCGACCGCAGCTCACCCCGCAGCGCGGGCGGCTCGCCTCCGGCCCTGCCCCCGGGCACGGACCGCGCCACGGCCGCCAGCGCGGGCACCGACACCAGCGCCACGGCCCAGAACGCCGTACGCCACCCCCACAGTTCGCCCAGCACGGCCCCGGCGGGCACCCCGGCCACGCAGGCCAGCGTCACCCCTCCGAGCAGCATCGACGTGGCCCGCCCCTTGGCGTCGGCGGGGACCATGCCCACGGCGGCCACGAGGGCGACGGCGAGGAACCCGGCGTTGGCGAACGCCCCCACGACCCGCGTGGCGAGCAGTACCGCGAAACTGTCGGTGAGCGCACCGACGACGTGGACGGCGAGGAAGACGCCGAGGAACGCCAGCAGCGCACCCCGCCGCGGCCAGCGCCGCGCGAGCCCCGCCACCAGCGGCGCCCCGACGACCATCCCCGCCGCGAAGGCGGAGGTCAGCGCCCCCGCCGCGGGAACGGACACCCCCAGATCCCGCGCGATGTCCGGCACCAGCCCGGACAGCATGAACTCGGACGTGCCTTGCGCGAACACGGCAAGGCCCAGCAGAAGAAGAGCGAATGGCATGAAGAAACTCCGCACCCGGAAGTCGACGACGGACACGACACGTCGGACGGCACACCGGCGGCGGAGCGGGCTGCTTCAGCGGGCCCGGCGGCCCGGCATCGGCGTCACGGACACAGCCACCGGAGAACCGGTGGCCGCACTCTGGACGCCTCGGGGCTGGACATGGACGGCACGTTAGGCGGAGTCGGCGGACCGGGTCCACCGGTTTTCCGCCCCCTCTCCCCGGGCGGCGGTCCGGGCCGTGCCCCGACGCCCGTCACCGCGGTGGACCACGACGACGGCCGCGAGGCAGACGGCCAGCCCGAGCGCGGTCTGCAGGCCGAACGGCTCACCGAACATCAGCGCGCCCCAGACGGCCGTGACCGGGGCCATGAGGAACATCAGCGTGTTGACCTTCGTGACGCCGGAGCGCTTCAGGATCAGCCAGTACAGCCCGTACCCGCCGAACGTGGACAGGCCCACGAGCCACGCGACCGCCACCCAGAAGCCGGCCCCGGCGGGCGGCGCCGCGGCACCGGTGCCCAAGGCCAGGGCAGTGAACAGGACGGCACTGGTGACGCAGTGGACGGTCAGCGACACGGAGGGGGCGACCCGCGCGCGGGACCGGCTCTCCAGGAACGTCGCCGCGACCAGGGACAGCATGCCGAGCAGCGGCACGGCGTACGCCCACCAGGCCACGCCGGTTCCGGCCGCCGCGTCGGCCGAGGTGACGACGGCGACGCCTGCCAGCCCCAGGCCGAGTCCGGCCCACTGACGCCCCGAGACGTACTGGCCCAGCAGCGGTCCCGCGAGGGCCCCGGCGACCAGGGGCTGCACCCCGTCGATCAGGGCCGTCGTGCCGCTGGAGACGCCGAGCTGGATGGCGTAGTAGACGCTGAGCAGATAGCCGCTCTGCGACAGCACGCCGATCACGGCCTGCCGGGTCACGTCCCGGGCGGTGAGCCCCCGCCACGCGCTCCGCAGGACGACGGCGACGGCTACGAGGACGACGGCCAGCGGCAGGAACCGCCACATCAGGACCGTGAGCGCGGAGGCGCTGCCCGCACCGAGCTTGGCCCCGATGAACCCGGAACTCCAGCACAGGACGAAGGCGAGGGACAGGAGGATGTTCACGACATCACAACCAGTAGACAGATCGGTATACCCGTTCCCCGTCCACTATACAGAACGGTATAGTCGGTGTCATGGGTACCCCCGCACCGCACCCCCGCCGCATCCCGATGACGCCCGCCGCCCGCCGCGCCCTGGAGGCCGCCGCCCGGCTGTTCTACGAGCGCGGCATCCACGCGGTCGGGGTCGACCTCATCGCCGCCGAGGCCGGGGTGACCAAGAAGACCCTCTACGACCGGTTCGGCTCCAAGGAGCAGATCGTCGTGGAGTACCTCGCGGACCGCGACGAGCGCTGGCGGGCCTTCCTCGCCGAACGCCTCGACGCGGCGGGCCCGGACCCGCGCGAGCGCGTCCTCGCGGTGTTCGACGCCACCCGCGCCTGGGCCGAGGAGTCGAGCCCCAAGGGGTGCAGCATGGTCAACGCCCACGCGGAGATCAGCGACCCCGCCCATCCGGCCCACCCGATCATCACCGGCCAGAAGCAGTGGATGCTCGCCCTGTTCACGCGCCTCGCCGCTGACCTCGCACCCGAGAGGGCGGACTCCCTGGCCCGGACGCTGATGCTCCTGCACGAGGGCGCCCTCGTCGCCCACGGGCTGTCGGTCTTCCCGGACCCCGTCACGCACGCCCGCGAACAGGCCCGCGCGCTGCTCCCTTAGCGGACGGCACCTGTCCTACTTCCTCCCTACGGTGGTGGCATGACCGCCTCCGACGGCACGGACCTCGTCTCCTTCGCGTCCGCGGCAGCCCTGGACTCCTGGCTGACCGCCCACGCCGCCCGGCATGCCGGCCTCTGGGTCAAGGTCGCGAAGAAGGGCTCGGGCATCCCCTCCGTCAGCGCCGCCGACGTCAACGACGTGGCGCTGTGCCACGGGTGGATCACCGGGCAGCGCAAGGGGCTCGACGCGTCCTGGTACCTGCAGCGGATCACCCCGCGGAGGCCCGGCAGCCTCTGGTCCCTGGTCAACGTCCGGCGGGTCGAGGAACTGACCGCGGCCGGACGGATGCGGCCCGGCGGGCTCGCGGAGGTGGCGGCCGCGCGGGCGGACGGGCGCTGGGAGGCGGCGTACGCGTCCCAGAAGGAGGCCGCGGTCCCCGAGGACCTGGCGGCAGCGCTGGAGCGGAGTCCCCGGGCCGCCGCGGCCTTCGAGGCGCTCGGGCGGACGGACCGCTACCTCGTGATGCTCGGCGTGCTCCGCGCCCGGACGGCGCGCGGCCGGGCTGCTCAGGTGGCGGCGGCGGTCCGGAGGCTGGAGTCCGCACGGCCGGACCGCTGAGGCGCGCGGGAGGCCGTCGCCCCGCACGGGACGGGCCCGGCACCGAACGGCACCGGGCCCGCGGGCTGTCGGAGGGAAGCCGGGTCAGAGCGAGGACGCCGCCGAGGCGATGGCGGAGGCGAAGGTCGAGACCTCCGTGTAGACGCCGGGGGCCTCGGGCCGGGCGCAGCCCTCGCCCCAGCTGACGATGCCGACCTGGATCCAGCCGCCGGCGTTGTCCCTGCGGAACATGGGGCCGCCGGAGTCGCCCTGGCAGGTGTCGACGCCGCCCGCGTCGAAGCCGGCGCAGATCTCCTCGTTCGCGACGAGGCCGCTGTACAGGCCGCCGTAGGCCTTGCAGGCGGCGTCGCTGACGAACGGCACGGTCGCCTTCAGCAGGTAGCGCTGCTGGGAGCCGCCCTCACGGTTCGCGCCCCAGCCCGCGACGGTGAAGTCACCGGTGTTGTACTGCGCGGTCGTGGCGATCTTCAGGGTCGGCAGGTTGATGGGCTGGGCGAGCTTGATGAGCGCCCAGTCCTTGCCGGTGCCGTTGTAGCCGGGGGCGCGCAGCACCTTGGTGGAGCGGACCTGGACCCGGCCGCTGGTGGACTGCAGGTCCGCGACGCCGGCGGTGGCGGTGATGCTGGTGTTGTTGCCGGAACCGCTCACGCAGTGCGCGGCCGTGAGCACGATCTGCTGGGTGTAGAGCGCGCCGCCGCAGCCCATGGAGAGCCGGACCATGAACGGGAACTCGCCCTGCGCGGCACGGGTTCCGCCGACGACGGGCGACGGGGCGGCCTGCGCGGCGGAGACGGGCTGGAGACTGGCGATCGCGAGGGCGGCCGCGCCGAGGACCGCGCATCTCTTGAGGGCCGTGAGAAGTCTCTTCAACGTGATGCCTTTCGTGGGGGGTTGACCTGGGGATGTGCAACCGAAGCATCAGATTGACGAGTTCATGACAATAGTGAAAGGTGCGATCCAGCCAGAACCGGCCCGGCGGTAGGCCGCCGGGCCGGTCGAAGGGGGCTCACGCGTTCCTGATCGCCGAGATGTCGAAGTTCAGCTTGATCTTGTCGGAGACCAGGACGCCACCGGTCTCCAGTGCGGCGTTCCAGGTCAGGCCCCACTCGGAGCGCAGGATCTCCGCCTTGCCCTCGAAGCCGACGCGCTCGTTGCCGAAGGGGTCCTTCGCGGCGCCGTTGAACTCCAGGTCGATGCTGAGGGGCCGGGTCGTGCCGAGGATCGTCAGGTCGCCGGTGATGCGGTACTCGTCGCCGCCGAGGGCCTCCGCCTTCGTGGAGCGGAACGTCATGGTCGGGAACTCGTCCGCCTTGAAGAAGTCCGCGCTCTTGAGGTGTCCGTCGCGGTCGGCGT
Organism: Streptomyces sp. NPDC006140; assembly: GCF_040628815.1. Taxonomy (NCBI): domain Bacteria; kingdom Bacillati; phylum Actinomycetota; class Actinomycetes; order Kitasatosporales; family Streptomycetaceae; genus Streptomyces; species Streptomyces sp. NPDC006140. The sequence continues at coordinate 141,046 of NZ_JBEXTS010000006.1, forward strand.
TGCCCGTCTCGATGCTGTCCATCACGACGTCGAGGGAGGCCGTGGACCGCGAGGGGTCGGTGCCGTCGAGGTGGAGCGTGCCGGTGAAGTCCTGGAAGCTGCCCTTGACGTTGGTGACCATGGCGTGCCGGGCGACGAAGCCGATCGTCGAGTGCGCGGGGTCGATCGTGTAGTCGCCGGTCAGGGCGGCGAGGTCCGGGGTCACGGCGGCGCCCGTGGCGGCTGCGGTCTCGGTGTCGGTGCGGCTGAAGATGCTCATGGAGTACGCCTCCTGCGACTTATGTTGAACGTTGAACTACTCAACGCGCCCCACCGTAGACCTATTCCGTTCAAGGTTCAACATCATCGGGCGGGGTGTCCTGATTGGATCCGTGGCCCGAGTGGTACCCAGTGATCATGTCCTCGGTCGCGGTCCTGGTCGAGCTGGTGCGCAGCGGCACGTCGGGCGGCCATGTGAAGTGCTGGGAGCGGTTCGCGCAGAGCGCCGCCCGCCTGCCCGACGGCACCCTTTCCGGCCTCGACCTGACCGTCTACTTCCTCGGTGAACGCGAACACGTCGAGGCCCTCTCGCCCCGGGTACGCCTCGTCACGCTCCGCCCGCTGTTCGGCACGGCCGCGCTGATGTCGGCCGACGGCGCCGAGGACGTCACCGACCTCGCCCCGTACCACCCGCGGCTCGCGGCCCTGCTGCCGCGCCACGACGTCTGGCACCTCACGCACAGCTTCGCCTACGCCGCCACCGCCGTGCGCCTCGCCCGGCGCGCCGCCCGCGGCGGCGGGCCGGCACCCCGGCTGCTCGCCTCCGTGCACACCGACGTCCCGCTGCTCGCCTCGGTCTACGCCCGCTACCTGGCCGGCCGGTGGCTGCCCGGCGACCGCCCCGGGCCGGGCGCGTTCCTCGCCGACCGGGCCGAGACCTTGCTGCGCCGGCGGCGGGACCGGCTGCTGGACAGCTGTGAACGGGTACTGGTCCCGACCCCCGCGGGCCGGGCGGAACTCGGCCGCGTCCTCGGGCCGCACCGGGTCGCCCTGCTCCGCCGGGGCGTCGACCACGAGCGCTTCCGCCCCGACCCGGCGGCCAGGGCCCGGCTCGTCCGGGAGTACGGCGTGCCGGCCGACCGTCCGCTGGTGCTGTTCGCGGGGCGGCTGGACGCGTCCAAGGGCGTGCCGCTGCTGACCGAGAGCGTGCGGCTGCTGCGGGAGCGGGGCCGGGCCGTGCACCTCGTCATGGCCGGCTCCGGCGTGGAGGCGGGGCCCGTCCGGCAGGCCCTCGGCGCCGACGTCAGCCTCCTCGGCACCCTCCCGCAGGACCGGCTGGCGCGGGTGTACGCCGGCTGCGACGTCTTCGCGTTCCCGTCGCGCACGGAGACCTGCGGCAACGTCGTCGCCGAGGCGATGGCCAGCGGCCTCGCGGTCGTGCTGCCCGAGGGCGCGCGCACCACGGAGTGGCTCCTGGCGCCGGGCCGCGACGGCGTCGTCGTCCACCGCGACACTCCAGGGGACTGGGCGGACGCCCTGGCCGGGCTCCTCGACCGCCCGCCCCTGCTGTCGGCGGTACGGCACCGCGCGACGGGCACGGCCCGCGGCACCCACCCCACCTGGGACCGCGTCCTGACCGAGGACCTCCTCCCCGTCTGGCTCACCCGCCCGCCGTCCCGCAACCGCGCCCGCCCCCGAGCGGCTTGACCGGCGGCGCGGGCACCGACTCCGCCGGAGGTTGCCGCTCGGTCGGGTGTGGCTCGGTATCCGCCCGGGAGGGCTCGCCACCCGCCGGCCCCGCCGGACTCGGCCACACCCTCCGCCAGACGCCCAGGCCGCCCGCAAGCCGCCTCTCACCGCCCCTCCGCCGCCCCCGGCCCCCGCCGGATCCAGCTGCCCTTTGCCGGACCCAGCCTCCTGCCGGGCCCGACCCCGCTGGACTCAGCCACCCCCGGCAGATGCCTCGCAGCCCCCGCCCCCGACGGACGCGGCCCCCGCCGGGCCCAGCCACTCCGGGCAGACCCCCATCCCAACCCCTCACCGCCCCTCCGCCGCCCCCCGCCCCCGCAACGCCGCGATCACCGGTGACGAGTCCAGGCTCGCGACGCCCGCCCCGACCAGCGCCAGCCCGGCCGCCGTCACCGCCGTCACCGGCCAGCCCGTGTGGATCGTCTCGCCGAAGACCGCCGTACCCACGGTCACGGCGACCACCGGCTCCATCGCGTCCAGGACCGTCATGCTCGACGCCAGCGGTCCCTGCTGGAAGGCGCTCTGGATCAGGAGCAGGCCGCCGACGCTGGCGAGGACGAGGGCGTAGGTCTGCCAGGCGGAGAGCGCCGCGAGCAGGCCGTGGCGGAGGCGGTCCACCGTCGCCGCGAGCAGGACGGACTGCGTGCCCATGACCGCCCCGGCCGCCAGGGCCGTCGCCGAGGCCCGCCACGGCCCGGACAGCAGCCGCGCCGCCGCCAGCGCGCACCCCACGAGCGCGGCGGTCGCGCCCAGCACCAACAGCCAGGAGAGCAGGTCCGCCGCGTCCGGCCGGCCCCCGTGCGGCCGGGCCGAGACCAGGGCCAGCACCAGCCCGGCCGCCACCGCCAGCGTCCCGAACCACTCCCGGGGCCCCAGCCGCATCCGGTGCAGCCGCGCCGACAGCGGCACGGCGAAGACCAGTTCGGCCACGATCAGCGGCTGCACCAGACTGAGCGGCCCGTACGCCAGCGCCAGCGACTGGAAACCGTAGGCCAGCACGGCCAGCCCGATGCCGCCCAGCCACACCCGGTCCCGGACCAGCCGGGCCAGCAGCCGCGGCGACAGCGCCTCCGCGTCCGGGCGCCCGCCCGCGGCCCACTGCTGGAGCACACCGGCCACGGCGAAGCAGACACCGGCGGCGAGGGAGGCCAGGACCGCGATCGGCATGCCGGGTTCGGGCGGTCAGTCGGTGGTCCGGCGGGACGGCGCGCCCTGTGTCGCGCCCCGGGTGTGGACGTACAGCTTCCGCCGGTCGCCGACGTCGAGGTGCTGCGGCAGGGGCAGTTCGTAGCGCACCGGCCTGCCGTGGTCGGCGAACTGCCGGCGCGGGTTGTAGACCTGGTTGAACTTCCACAGCATCCGCGCGAAGTTCGTCTGCCCGTGCAGCAGGTTGCGGCCGAGGGCGCGCGCCGCGCCGACGGCGGTGCGCAGCCCCAGGTGCTTGCGGTTGATGACGGCCTGGGTGCGCACCAGTTCCTCGTAGAAGCGCTCCAGGGGCAGCGTGGTGGGCACGACCGCGTGCTGGATGTCGAAGAGCCGGTAGTCGCGGGTGGTCAGGCGCCGCGACTCGGTGTGCCAGATCTCCGTGCCCGGGTACGGCGTCATCACCGTGAAGTGCACGATCTCCGGCACCGCCAGCGCGAAGTCCCGTACCACCCGGAAGCGTTCCTCGTCCCAGGCCGGATCGACGATGAGGTTGATGGCGACCTTGATGCCGAGCCGGCGGGCCTTCTCCAGGGCGCGGAAGTTCTCGTCGGGGCTCACCCGCTTGCGGTACAGGTCGAGGCCCTCCGCGTCGATGGCCTCCATCCCGAGGAACATGTACTTCAGCCCCAGCCGGGCCCACCGTTCGAAGACCTCGGGGTGGCGCAGCAGCACATCGCTGCGGGTCTCCAGGTAGTAGCGCTTGCGGATGCCGCGCCGCTCCACCTCCGCGGCGATGGCGTCCCCGTGCTCGGGCCGGATGAAGGCCACGTCGTCGACGATGAAGACGTTCGGCTCCCGGATCCTCGCCAGGTCCTCGGCCGCCGCCTCGGGGGAGGCCTTGCGGTAGCTGCGGCCGTAGAACGTCCATGCCGAGCAGAACGAGCAGTCCCACGGGCAGCCGCGGGTGAACTCGATGGACGCGCACGGGTCCAGCTCGCCGATGAAGTAGCGCCGGCGGCCGCGCATCAGGTCGCGCGCGGGCAGTGGCGCGTCGATGCCGTGCAGCATCAGCGGAGCCGGTCCCCGCCCGGCCGCCGTGACGATCCCGGGCACGCCGTCCACGCCGCCGTCGCGGACCGCGTCCAGCAGGGGCGCGACCGCCGGTTCGCCCTCGCCGCGCACCACCGCGTCCACCGCGCCCCCGGCCTGCTCCAGTACGTCCTCGGCGACGAAGGAGACGCTGTGCCCGCCCAGGAAAACGAAGCAGCCCGGCACGGCCCGCTTCACCTCGGCGGCCAGCTCGATGGCCTCCGGGATGTTCGCCAGGTAGTTCAGCGAGATGCCGAGGGCCTCCGGCCGGAAGGAGCGCACCTCGGCGCGCAGCCGGCGCCGGCTCAGCACCTGGAGGTCCACGACCCGCACCTCGTGGCCGGCCTCGCGGGCGGCGCCCGCGACCCGTTCGAGTCCCAGCGGCTCCAGCCGCAGGAAGATCTCGGAGTACATCAGGGCGCTGGGGTGGACGAGCAGCACACGCATGGTCACCTCGCCACGGGGAGCCGTACGGACACGGAGGGGTGCCTTCCACGTAACCCGAAGGGGGCGTGGCGCGTACCGCCCATACCGCCGCCTGGCGGCACCGGGCGGCCCGCAGGGGTGGTCCTGCCGGATCCGGTGCGGAACGGGCGCGGCCCGCAGACCGCCCACGGCAGGGGCGCGTCGGACCGGGTGAGCCCGGTCCGTGGGACCGGCCCCAGCGCTGGCGCGGGGCACCTCGGTGGCGGTGTCCTGGAAGAGGAGGTTCCGTTTCAAGGGACCGCAGGAGACAGACGAGACCACGGCGGACGCACAGCGCAGGGAGACCGACTCGTGACACTCACCGGCTCCGGCTCGGCCCACGACCCACCGGCGGGCGCCACCCCGCGCCGCGCGACGGCCGACGCCCCACCGGCGGGCGCCACCCCGCGCCGCGCCACGGCCCCCGTCCCCTCCCGGGTGCGCGCGTACGGGCCGCCCCCGCGTCTGGACCGGCGCGTGGCCCTGGTCACCGGGGCCTCCTCGGGCATCGGGGCGGCCACGGCACGGCGCTTCGCCATGGACGGCTGGCACCTGCTCCTCAGCGGACGCGACCGGCACCGCCTGGAGCAGACCGCCGCCGGCACCTCGGCCGTCGTGCTGCCCGCCGACCTCGCCGCCCCGGACGGCCCCCGCCTGCTGGCCCGGTCCGCGCTCCACACCACCGGCCGGATCGACGTCCTGGTCGCCGGGGCGGGCATCGGCTGGGCGGGCCCGTTCGCCGCCATGCCGCACACCGACATCGACCGGGTGCTGACCCTGGACCTCAACGCCACGCTCCACCTCGTGCGCGAGGTCCTGCCCTCCATGATCACGGCCGGGCGGGGCCGCGTGGTGCTGCTCGGCTCGATCGCGGGCAGCGTGGGCGTCCGGGAAGAGGCGGTGTACTCCGCCGCCAAGGCCGGGCTCGCCGCCTTCGCCGAGGCGCTGCGCCAGGAACTGCGCGGCACGGGCGTGGGCGTGACCCTCGTCGTACCCGGCCCCGTCGACACGGCGTTCTACACCCGCCGCGGCAGGCCCTACGACCGCTCCCACCCCCGGCCCACCTCGCCCGGCCGTGTCGCCGGCGCGATCTGGGAGGCCGTCCGCCAGGAGCGCGACGTGGTCCACGTCCCCACCTGGCTGACCCTCCCCGGCCGCATCCGCGGCCTGGCTCCAAGGCTCTACCGCCACCTCCTCGACCGCTTCGGCTGACCGGCCTCACCGCCAGCCGTTCCGCCCTCGCGGTCCCTCCCGGCCAGGTCCCGGGCCCAGGTGGGCCGCCTTCCGCCGACAGGCGGCCCCGGTCGTGGCCCCGGGCTCCCGTCCGGCCCCTGCTCCGCCCCGCTCCGGCCGCCCAGGTGCGCGGCAACACCCCCGGCCCCGGCGCCGCCTGCCCGACCGCTTCGGCTGACCCGGCGTCACAGCCATCCGTTCCGCCGTTCCGGTCACTGCGGCCGGATCCTCCGTTCAGGTGAGCGCCTCCCCGTGGTAGGGCATGGGCATGACTCCCCAGCGTCGCGTCCTGCCCCGTCGCACCGCCCGGGCCGCCGTGCCCCGTCCCAGCCGGCGCGCGCTGCTGCTGGCGGCCGCGGCCCTGGCGGCGACCGGCGGTGCGACGCCCGCGGCCCGGGTCGCCGGTGCTCCCGGTGATGCCGACCCAGGCCCCGACCCCGACCCGTACCGAGCCCTCCGCCTGCGCTGGCTCGGCATCGCCCTCGGCACCGGCTACGACCCCACCGCACAGCCGTACGCCGCCCGTCTCGCCGAGACCGGCGAACTCGCCCGCGCCCTGGCCGGCACCATGGCCCCGACGGCGAACTCCCTGTGGCCGGGGCACCCCTTCGACCCGCCGGCCGGCATCACCCGCAGCTACGGCCGCCTGTGGACCATGACCCAGGCCTACGTCCAGCAGGGCACCGGCTCGACCGCCGACCCCGGCCTCCTCACCGCCGTCCTGCGCGGCCTCGACCACCTCTCCGCCACCGTCTACAACCCCACCACCCCCCGCTACGGCAACTGGTGGGAGTGGCAGATCGGCAGCCCCCGCCACCTCATGGACATCACGGCCGCCCTGTACGACGAGCTGGGCGACGCCCGCGTCCAGGCCGCCTGCGCCGCCGTCGACCACTTCGTCCCCGACACGGCCCTCGGCGACTACTCCGGCACCTCCACCGGCGCCAACCGCGTCGACCTGTGCCGCTCCGTCGCCCTGCGCGGCATCCTCGGCCGCGCCCCGGCCAAGATCGCCCTCGCCCGCGACGCGCTCTCCCCGGTCTTCCCGTACGTCACCCGCGGCGACGGCCTCTACGCCGACGGCTCCTTCGTCCAGCACACCTGGGTCGCCTACTCGGGCACGTACGGCCAGGTCATGCTCGACGGCCTCGGCCGGCTGTTCGCCCTGCTCGCCGGGTCCGACTGGGAGGTCACCGACCCGAACCGGCAGATCATCCTCGACAGTGTCGAACGCGCCTACGCCCCGCTCATCCACGACGGGCTGGTCATGGACAGCGTCAACGGCCGCGCCATCAGCCGCGGGTACCTCACCTCCGACGACCGCCGGATCCTGCGCGGCGACCACTTCCACGGCGGGCAGCTCATCGCCGCCATCGCCCTCCTCGCGACGGCGGCGAGCCCGGCGGAACGCGACCGCTGGCACGCCCGCATCAAGGGCTGGATCGAACGCGACAACGTGACACCGCTCCTGACGGCACCCCAGTTCGGCGTCGCCGACCTCGCCCGGCTGCACGCGATCGCCGCCGCGCCCGTCCCGGCCGCGCCCGAACCCACCGGTCACCACCTCTTCGCCGCCATGGACCGCGCCGTCCACCGCCGCCCCGGCCTCACCGTGAACATCGCCATGGCCAGCGACCGCATCGCCCACTACGAGTGCGGCAACGGCGAGAACCCGCGCGGCTGGCACACCGGCGCCGGCATGGTCAGCTGGTGGGCGGGCACGAGCGACCAGTACACGGACTGGTTTTGGCCGACCGTCGACTGGTACCGCCTGCCCGGCACCACCGTCTCCACCAGACGGCTCGCCGACCGGGAGGGCGGCGAGTGGGGCACGGCCCGCCCGGACGCCCGCTGGGTCGGCGGCACCACCGACGGCACCTACGCGGCCCTCGGTCAGCACCTCAAGGGCCTCGGCTCCACCCTCCAGGCCCGCAAGTCCTGGTTCTGCGCCGCCGAAGCGGTGATCTGCCTCGGCGCGGGGATCACCTGCTCCGACGGTGTCCCCGTCGAGACGATCGTCGACAACCGCAACCTCGGCGAGAACGGCACCCAGCGCTTCGTCCGGGGCGCTGACTGGGCCCACCTGGAGGACCACGGAGGCTGGGTCCTCCTCGACGGCACCCCGAAGGCCCTGCGCGGGGACCGCACCGGCGCCTGGTCCGACATCAACACCGGCGGCACACCGGAGCGCCGCACCCGCCGCTGGCAGACCCTCTGGATCGACCACGGCACGGACCCGGTGGACGCCACGTACGCCTACGTCCTGATGCCCGGCGCGTCCGCCCGCGCGGTCGCGCGCCGCGCCGCCGACCGCACTTGGCTGTCGGTCCTCGCCAACGACGCCTCCCGCCAGGCGGTCGCCGTGCCCTCCCTCGGCCTCACGGCCGCGAACTTCTGGCAGCCCGGCACGGCGGGCCCCTTCACCGCCTCCGCCGGGGCGAGCCTGCTGGCCGTCCGCCGGGGCCGTACCGCTACCCTCTGCGTGAGCGAGCCGCCCCGCACGGGCGAACCGCTGGAGATCACCTGGGACCGCCCGGTCCGCCGGGTCGTCCGCGCCGACGAGACGGTAGAGGTGCTCGCGACCGGCCGCCGGCTGCGCCTGCGCGTCACCCCCGGGAAGGCCTGCGCCACCCACCGATGTGAGATGACGCTCGGCTGAGGCCCTTGTCCGACCCCTACAAGCCGAACGACCCCTGAACAGTCGAAAAGGCTGAACCCCGCCCTGGTTCTGTTCAGGGGTACCAGGAAAACACGCCGGAGACTGTGAGGAGTCGACGGCCCGGAATCCTCGGTCGGCTTCGTAAGGTCGCTACATGACCGTTTTGGATGAGGCGCCGGGTGAGCCGACCGACGCGCGTGGACGCGTGGCCGAACTGCACGAGATCCGCGCGCAGGCGGTGGCCGGACCGAGCGAGAAGGCGACCCAGGCGCAGCACGCCAAGGGCAAGCTGACCGCGCGGGAACGCATCGAGCTGCTCCTCGACCCCGGTTCCTTCCGCGAGGTCGAGCAGCTGCGCCGGCACCGGGCCACGGGCTTCGGCCTGGAGGCCAAGAAGCCGTACACCGACGGTGTGATCACCGGCTGGGGCACGGTGGAGGGCCGGACGGTCTTCGTCTACGCCCACGACTTCCGCATCTTCGGCGGCGCGCTGGGCGAGGCCCACGCCACGAAGATCCACAAGATCATGGACATGGCCATCGCGGCCGGTGCCCCGCTGGTCTCCCTCAACGACGGCGCCGGCGCCCGCATCCAGGAAGGCGTCTCGGCCCTCGCGGGCTACGGCGGCATCTTCCAGCGCAACACCAAGGCCTCCGGCGTCATCCCGCAGATCTCGGTGATGCTCGGCCCGTGCGCGGGCGGAGCGGCCTACAGCCCGGCCCTGACGGACTTCGTGTTCATGGTCCGCGAGACCTCGCAGATGTTCATCACCGGCCCGGACGTCGTCAAGGCGGTCACCGGCGAGGAGATCACGCAGAACGGCCTCGGCGGCGCGGACGTCCACGCCGAGACGAGCGGCGTCTGCCACTTCGCCTACGACGACGAGGAGACCTGCATCGCGGAGGTCCGCTACCTCCTGTCGCTGCTGCCGCAGAACAACCGCGAGAACCCGCCCCGCGCCGAGGCCTCCGACCCGGTCGACCGCCGCTCGGACGTCCTGCTGGACCTGGTCCCGGCGGACGGCAACCGGCCCTACGACATGACCAAGGTCATCGAGGAGATCGTCGACGACGGCGACTACCTCGAGGTCCACGAGCGCTGGGCCCGCAACATCATCTGCGCGCTGGGCCGGATGGACGGCCAGGTCGTCGGCATCATCGCCAACCAGCCCCAGGTGCTGGCGGGCGTCCTGGACATCGAGGCCTCCGAGAAGGCGGCCCGCTTCGTCCAGATGTGCGACGCCTTCAACATCCCGATCATCACCCTTCTGGACGTCCCCGGCTTCCTCCCGGGCGTCGACCAGGAGCACGGTGGCATCATCCGCCACGGCGCGAAGCTGCTCTACGCCTACTGCAACGCGACCGTGCCGAGGATCTCGCTGATCCTGCGCAAGGCCTACGGAGGTGCGTACATCGTCATGGACAGCCAGTCCATCGGTGCGGACCTCACCTACGCCTGGCCGACGAACGAGATCGCCGTCATGGGCGCCGAGGGCGCGGCCAACGTCATCTTCCGCCGCCAGATCGCCGAGGCCGAGGACCCCGAGGCGATGCGGCAGAAGATGGTCAAGGAGTACAAGTCCGAGCTGATGCACCCGTACTACGCGGCGGAGCGCGGCCTGGTCGACGACGTCATCGACCCCGCCGAGACCCGCGAGGTGCTGATCAAGTCCCTGGCGATGCTGCAGACCAAGCACGCCGACCTGCCTTCCCGCAAGCACGGCAACCCTCCGCAGTAACCCGGCGGACATCTCTCTCACGGAGACTGACACCCATGGACATTCCTGATATCCGCGTCGAGAAGGGCCACGCCGAGCCCGAGGAAGTCGCCGCCCTCACGGCGATCCTCCTGGCCCGCGCCGCCGCCCGCCCCACGGACCCGGCCCCGGCCCACCGCGGCCGCGTCAAGGCCGGCTGGCGCCGCCTGGAACGCGAACCGGGCTTCCGCGCCCCGCACAGCTGGCGCTGACCCCCGCACCTGCCGACGGCCCCGTTCTTCCTCGCGAGGAACGGGGCCGTCGGTGTCAGTCGACGGTGATGTTCACCCCGGGGAGTTCGAGCGCGGCGGGATCGTCAGGGAGGGCGCAGTCCCACAGGGACAGGTCTGTCACGGTGGGCGGAGGGAACGGCCCGGCCTCCAACCAAGCGGCAATATCGATGCGGCTGAGGCGCAGGTTTGTCAGCCGGGGCAGGGCGGACAAGGCATGGACACTCCGGGGCAGACAGATGTCATTGGCATACAGCCCCAGCCATCTGATCGGGTCGTGCCTGAGGAGAGCGAGATCCAGGGACGCGTCGAAGTTGTGCAGACTCAGGAACTGCAAGTTCGCGCCCAAACGCAGCTCGCCCAGGTCGGGCAGGCAGCGGTAGCCGAGGTGCAGGATCTCCAGTGCGGGGGGTTCCCCTAGGACATCGATGTTCTTCAGCGACGCACGGCCGGTCAGCACCAGTTGCACCAGCGACGTTTGTGTCACGAGTGGCGACAAATCCACCTCGCCGAGAAGTGCGACAAAGGCGACTTGTCTGAAGGGGCGGAGTTCGGTGAGGACCGTGAGATCAGTGACGGAATGAGTGATCCACACGTTGTCGATGGAACCGAGGCGGCTGACTGCCGGCCACTGGCCGGAGTGGGTCAGCCTGACCTGTCGGCCCGCGAGCGGCAACCTCGCCAGAATCTCGTCGGCATAGGCATCGGCGTCGAAATACCCCCACGCCTCGATGAGCGCCTCGACCACCTCGTCCCGGTCGTCATCGGCGTAGCGCGCCAACAACGCCAGCGCCTCCGCCCCACCGATCAACGCCACCGTCCGCACCGTCTGTGCCGCAGCCTTCTCCGTCAGCTCCCCCAACGACCTCGGCAACCTCCGCAGCAGACTCGTCCCCACCGCCGCCAACGCAGGCGGATCCGTCTGCCGCCGCGCCGGCAACAGCCGCGACACCGCCTCCTCCAGCCGGCCGGCCAACCCGTCGGAGACCTCCGGCAACGTCTCCTGGCAGGACGCCGCCAGCAGTCGCAGGACACGCGCGTGCCGCGGCTCCCGGTCCGCCCGGTCGAGGATGCCGCCCAGCAACTCCTCCCGCTGGCGGGCGTTCGCATGGCCCGCCGCCATGATGACCGTCTCCCGCCACAGGTCCAGGTGCGCCCGCTCCACGAGGTTGCCCATCCGGTCCTCCTCCGCCGCCTCGGCGGAGGCCAGGTACTCCTGGAACGTCCGGTGCACGAAGTCCAGGCGGGCCTCGGCGGGGGAGCGGAGGATGCCCGAGCGATGCCGGAGCTGGTCGAGGACCTGGCCACCCTCCAGGCCGTCCAGGTGCCGCATCGCCCGCAGCTTGCGGCCCACGTGCACGGCGGCCCGCTCCACGGAGATCTCGCTGCGGTTGTTGTCCGACAGCCGCCAGGCCAGGTCCCGAAGGATCACCAGCTTGTCGCTGAGGCTCAGCTTGCTGTCCACCGCGCTCGGCACGTTCCGGTCGGCGTCCCGGTCGTGGACCAGCGTGTGCAGCGCGTTCCGGTACAACTCCATGCGGTCCCGGGGCAGTTGCCGCCCCCGGTTGAGGTGCATGGCGCACAGCATCGCCGCCAGCAGAGGAGTGCCCGCCAGGGACTGCAGGTGTGGGCGGTCCTTCAGGCTGGTCAGCAGGGACTGCTCGTACAGCGGCAGGTCGTCCACGGGACAGGGCAGGTCCTCGCCCAGCTCCCGCACCGCCTGGTGCCACTGCCGTACGAACGCCGCCAGGTCGGGTGGGCTCATGCGGTCCAGGTGCATCGCGGTGAAGTGCTCCGCGCGCAGCCAGTCCACCCCGGCCGCCGCGGGGCGGGAGGTGACGACCACCCGCACCCCGTCGTACGCCACGAGCAGCTTGCGCAGCCAGTCCCGGACCGCCCGGCGCTCCCGGTCGAGCAGTTCGTCCACGCCGTCGATCAGCAGCAGGGCCCGGCCCGAGTCGAGCTGCCGCTCCACCCAGCCCTTGGGCATGATGCCGGTGATCGGCCCGGCGACCCCGTCGAGCATCGCGTCCGGGTTCGGCGGCGTACGGCCGCTGTACTCCCGCAGCTTGACGAAGACGGGCGTCAGGCCGTTCCAGTCGGCCAGCTCTCCGGAGAAGGCGCCGCGCGCCGCCGTCACGGCCAGCCATCGCAGCAGGGTCGTCTTGCCCGAACCCGCCTCACCCCGCAGCAGCACCCGCGAGGCCCCGCTGAGCCCGGCCTCGACCCGCATCCCGGAACTCTCGCCTCCGGCCTCCTCCCAGTCGCTCATGCCGGGCCGCAGCCCGGAGAAGGGCCGGGCGGCGCGCCGCCGGGTCCCGTCGTCCCCGGTGGCCCGAAGGCTCACGTAGGCCACCGACAAACGCACCCGGGGCCCCGCCGCCCGGTCCGACGTACGCCGGAACAGCTCCACCTCGTCCAGATCCCGGCTCACCAGTTCCAGGTACCGGCGCCGGAACGCCGTGTCCCGGTCCGTGCCGTCCGGCGCGAGCAGGGAGCGGTCCGGCAGCCGCTCCAGGAGCCGGGCCACCTCGGCGCCGAGCGTGGCCGTCCGGGCCAGCAGCTCTGTCGCCGCCCGTTCCTCGAAGACGGGCAGGCTCCGCACGATCCGCACGTAGTACTCGACGCACTCGGCGAACAGCACCTCGTACAGCCGGGACTCCGCCTCGTTCAGGCCCACCGGCGGCGGCACCGACGTGGTGATACGGCGGATCAGCTCAGCGGCGTTGGCATCCGCCGCGAGCACGGCCTCGTCGGAGAGGTCCGCCCGCGCGAACGTGTCGCACACCGCGTCGATCACGGCCTGCCGGCCGGCTTCGTCCAGCCCTCGGAACTCGTGCTCCAGATACGGCTCCAGCCGGTCGAACACGGCGTCGGTGACCTGCCCGAACTGCCGCTCCACACTCCGCTGCAACCGCAGCCCGGGCACCCGTACCCGCACCAGCTCCGCCAGCGACAGATGCCGCTCCTGCTGCCGCCGCTTGCCGCCCAGCCACAGGTCGGCCGCCGTCTTCGCCACGGTCGTGCCCAGCCGTAACGCCGCCGCCTCCGCACTCATCGCGCCCCCTTTCGGAAAACACCTGCGGCCCCCACTCCTCCCACAGGAGGAACGAGGGCCGCAAGACGAACGTGCCGATTACCGCAGCCGCGCCATCAGCGCATGCTCGACCAGCGTGATCAGCGTCGACTTCGCGTCCGCGCGATGGCGGGCGTCCGTCGTGATGATCGGGGTGTCGGGGCCGATCTGCAGCGCCTCGCGCACCTCGTCGGGCGTGTACGGCTGCTGCCCGTCGAAGCCGTTGAGGGCGATGACGAACGGCAGGCCCGAGTTCTCGAAGTAGTCGACGGCGGGGAAGCAGTCGGCGAGCCTCCTCGTGTCGACGAGGACCACGGCGCCGATGGCGCCGCGCACCAGGTCGTCCCACATGAACCAGAACCGGTCCTGACCCGGCGTACCGAACAGGTACAGGATCAGGTCCTGGTCCAGGGTGATACGGCCGAAGTCCATGGCCACCGTGGTGGTGGTCTTGTCGCCGGTGTGGGTGAGGTCGTCGATCCCCGCCGAAGCGGACGTCATGACGGCCTCTGTGCGCAGCGGATTGATCTCCGAGACGGCGCCGACGAACGTGGTCTTGCCCACGCCGAAGCCGCCAGCCACCACGATCTTCGCGGACGTGGTGGAGCGGGAAGGCCCTCCGCTAGAGCTTGCGAAGTCCACTGAGCACCCTTTCGAGCAGTGTCACGTCTGGCTGGCCGCCGGCGTTCTCGTCGCCGCCGGGCTGATGGATGGCGACCAGTCCCGCCTCCGCCAAGTCGGCGACGAGGATCCTGGCCACGCCGAGAGGGATCGTGAGGAGCGCCGAGATCTCGGCGACCGACTTGATTTCCCGGCAGAGGTTGCAGATCCGCTGATGCTCGGGCAACTGGCCCTGCATCTGGTGCGGCTGCGCAGTGGTGTGCACCAGCGCCTCGATGGCGAGCTGGTAGCGCGGGCGGGTCCGGCCGCCGGTCATGGCGTACGGACGCACCAACGGGTTGTTCGACGCCCCGGCGGGCGCCGGCTCGGGGGTGCGGCGCTGCGGCTGCACGGGCTGGATGCGCGGGGCCGACGGCTGGTCGTACGGCGACGGGCCGGGGCCCTGTGGCGCGTACGGCTGCCGGTGGCTCGGTGCGGAGGGGAAGTTGTAACGGTTCGGGTTCTGACCACCGTCGCCCTGACCCTGGGCAGGGCCGTACGACCAGTTGCCCGAAGACGAACCGCCTGGGGGTGTTGCCACTTTCTCCTCCTCCGACTGTGCCTGGCACCCATCGCTGTGGAGCCGCGTCCCGAAACCTTACGGCTACGGGACGCCACAACGCACCGTCCGTCTGTTAGTTGAGCAGGCTCCCCTGGAGCTCCGCACGAAGGTCCGGGGTCAGGACCGTACCGGCTCGGTCCACGAGCAGCGCCATCTCGTACCCGATGAGGCCGATGTCCGCCTCCGGATGTGCGAGAACCGCGAGAGACGAGCCGTCGGAGATGGACATGATGAAGAGGAATCCCCGCTCCATCTCCACAACCGTCTGGTTCACGCTGCCACCCTCGAAGATCCGGGAGGCGCCTGCCGTCAGAGACGTCAGACCGGAGGCGACGGCCGCGAGCTGGTCGGCGCGGTCGCGGGGAAAGCCTTCGGACATCGCCAGAAGGAGTCCGTCGGCGGAGACCACCACCGTGTGGGACACCCCCGGGGTGTTGTCCACGAAGTTGGTGATCAACCAGTTCAGGTTCTGTGCCGCCTGGCTCATCGGGCTCACACTAACGCTCCTGGTTGTAGGTGCTGTCAGGACCGAAGCCCTGGCCGTTCGTTTCACTGCCTGCGCTGCGTCCGCGTTGGACACCCCGGCGCAGGTTGCTCAGCCTGCCCCGGACGTCCTCCGGGGCACGGGAGACCTGTGGGCCTCCCTGGGGAGTGCTCTCGGCGGAACCCTCGATCAGGTTGGCCTTGGGTACCCGCCTCGGCAGGCCGGAGGAGGTGACCCCGCCCGCCTTCGGCTTCCGGAGCTGCGAGGCCTGCTGCCACCGCTCGTCGTTCGCCGAACGCCAGTCGCTGTCGCCGTTGCTCTCCGGGGTGGAGGCCGGAGGCTCCTGGCTCGCGTGCCGGGCGCCGCCCGCGCCGTTCGCACCGCTCGCGGCGGACCCGCGGCGGGGAAGCCCGGCGTCGGTCAGCGAGGGTGCGGCGGAGTGGGCCGGTCCCGGACGGTCGAAGCCTACGCGGTCCTGCTCACCCGCGTCAGCGGCCTGCGCAGATTCCGTTTCCGGGGTCTGAGAAGGGTACTGGTTCGGGTAGCCGTTCTGGTAACCGTCCTGCTGCGGCCAGTCATCCTGGTAGCGCCGCTGCTCGAAGGCGGGGAAGCTGTCGGGCACGCCCGCACCCGGCGCCGCGGGCTCCTCCTGGGCCGGCTCCGCATAGGAGGGCTCCGGGTAGCCGCCGTTCGGCGAGAAGGTGTCGTTCTGCGGCAGGCCGCCGTTCGGCGCGTAGTACTGCTCCTCGTACGACTGCCGCTGCTGCTCCTCGTACGCCGTCTGCCGCTGCTCCTCGTACGCCGTCTGCCGCTGCTCCTCGTACGGCGCCTGACGGTCGTACGCGGAGGGCTGCTGCTCGGGGTAGCCGGTCTGGCCGGTGTCGTAGGCCTGGCCGGCGTCGTAGCCGTGCTGCGCGTTGTACTCGTCCTGGTACGCGGGCGTCTCGGCCTGCTCCTGGGCGTTCTGTCCGGGCAGGGCGGGCTGCTGGTGCGCCTGGGCCTCCAGGGCCGCCCGGCGCTCCTCGCGCATCAGGGAGCGGCCGACGGGGTCCAGCTCGCGTATGTCGTCGGGGACGTCGGAGTAGCGGCTGTCGTCGAAGCCGAGCTCCGCGGCCGTGCGCATGGGCTGCTGGTTGAAGTTCTCGCCGCCGAAGTTCTGCTCCGGGATGATCTGCGAGACGGTGAACTCGTCGCGGTCCACGTGCTGCTCGCCGCCACCGCCGTGGGTGATCGCGTCGGGCAGCATGACCAGCGAGGTGGTGCCGGCCTGCTCGCCCGAGGGGCGCAGCTGGACGCGGATGCCGTGCCGGTCGGACAGCCGGCCGACCACGAACAGGCCCATGCGCTGCGAGATCGCGGCGTCCACGGTCGGCGGGTTGGCCAGCTTGTGGTTGATGTCCGCGAAGTCCTCGGCGGTCAGGCCGATGCCCTTGTCGTGGATCTCGATCATCACGCGGCCGTCGGGCAGCCGGGTCGCGGTGACGCGGACCTTGGTCTGCGGGGAGGAGAACGTCGTGGCGTTCTCCAGCAGCTCGGCGAGCAGGTGCACGAGGTCGGTCACGGCCCGGCCGTGGATCTCGGCCTCGGGGACGCCGGACAGCTCGATGCGCTCGTACTGCTCCACCTCGGAGGAGGCGGCGCGCAGCACGTCGACCAGCGGGACCGGCTGGTCCCAGCGGCGGCCGGGCTCCTCGCCGGCGAGGACGAGGAGGTTCTCGCCGTTGCGGCGCATGCGGGTCGCGAGGTGGTCCAGCTTGAAGAGGTTCTCCAGCTGGTCCGGGTCGGCCTCGTTGTTCTCCAGGTCGGTGATCAGGGTCAGCTGGCCCTCGATCAGCGACTGGTTGCGGCGCGAGAGGTTGGTGAAGATCGCGTTGATGTTGCCCCGCAGCAGGGCCTGCTCGGCGGCGAGCCGGACGGCCTCGCGGTGGACCTGGTCGAAGGCACGGGCGACCTCGCCGATCTCGTCCGTGGTGGTGATCGGGATGGCCTGCACGCGGGTGTCGACGCGTCCGGGGTCGGTGCGCGAGAGCTGGTCGACCAGCATCGGCAGGCGCTGCTCGGCGATGCCGAAGGCGGCGTTGCGCAGCTGGCGCATCGAGCGGCTCATCTGGCGGGCGACCGCACCGGCCAGGATGAAGGCGAGGAGCAGGGCGACGACGACGGCGGCACCGGTGATGTAGGCGTCGCGCTGGGCGGCGTCGGCGATGTCGGAGGCCTCGCTCACCGCCTTGTCCGCCATGTCCGCCTCGATCTTCTCGTAGGCGTTGAACTTGAGGGTGTTGACCGTCCACCAGTTCTCGGCGGTGATGCCCCGCTCGGCGAGGGCGGCGCGGGCGCTCGGGTCCGTGCTCTGCAGCGTCGCGAGGGCCGAGACCATCGTCTCCGGCTTCGAGGGCGGCGGCACGTAGTCCGGGTTCTTGGCCTTGGCCTCCCGGGCCAGCGCGGCGCCGTCGGTCTTCAGCTTCGCCTCGGCCGCCTTGAGCTTGGCCGCGTCCTCCTCGGTACCGCCGCCGATGTACTCCTCGACGGCGATGCGCTCGAGGTAGGCGTACGAGGACAGGGCGATGCGCTGGCTGGCCAGGTTGCCGTCGTCCGGGCCCGGCTTGATCAGGATGTGCATGCCGATGGAGCGCTGCAGCGACAGGGCCGCCTTGGTGAGCTCGATGGCGTACACGGTCCGGCCGTAGCTGGTGATGTTGCCGGTGCCGAGGCCGAGTTCGTTGGCGAACTCGGTCAGCGGGTGGGCCACCTCGACGTAGCCCTCTTCGGTCTGGACGCCCTTGAGCTTGGAGGTGTACGCGACCTGGCGCAGGGTGGCCAGCTTCGGCTCCGCCTCGCGGAACAGCTTCAGCCGGCGCTCCAGGCCGGGCTTGGCCGGCATGTTCTGGGCGGCGGCGTCGAAGGCGTCGGCGGCCTCGTCGGTGGCCTTGCGGACCTGGGCGACGGTCGCCTTGTCCTGGGCGGTCTGGGCGCTGCCCTTCAGCAGGGGTGCGGCGGAGGTGTCGCGCTCGTTGTAGAGGGCGTTGGCGTAGAGCAGGGAGGCGCGGACCAGGCGGGCGGTGTTCTCCGCGTCCTCGGCCTCCTGCCAGGTGTCGATCGAGCTCTTGACCTGGAAGCCGCCCATGACGAGGCCGACGAGCACGGGTATGAGCAGGATCGCGTTGAGCCTGGTCGCCACGCGCCAGTTGCGCGGGGAGAGACGGCCACCGCTCTGAGCGGGTGCGGCCGTCGGCTCCGAACCGGGCACGGGGGCGGGCGCCGCTGTGCGCGGCGGCGGGGTGAAGTTGCCCCGGGCCGACGGCTCGGGACTGTTCTTGCTTCGCCTCACTCGACCAACAACCTCTCGGCGGTCGGCACCAACGTTGTGCCGCAGTGTCTCAGAGCCCAACCACGTCCTCGATGGACGAGTACGTCATTGACTATTGGGCAGTTCAGGCATTCCAGCACGACGACCTGCGCTCTTCCAAACAGTCGAGGGCAGGGATACGGGAGGGTGTAAGCCCCAGATAAAACGGTCATAAAGAACGAGCCCCGCCAAAAGGCGGGGCGATCGTGCGCGCAGCGAGACCGGATGTGCGCGACGCGTGGCCGTACCACCCGATTCCTCTGCCGAAACGTTATGAACACCTTGGCCGACCGTGTCAAAGGACACAGCCAGCTCCGGAGCATCTACGACAACTGCCGTATGGCGCTTCTGAATTGGGTGCTACCTCAGCCGTGCCATCAAAGCGTGCTCGACCAGCGTGATCAGGGCGCTCTTCGCATCGGCCCGATGCCGGGCGTCCGTCGTGATGATCGGGGTGTCGGGGCCGATCTGCAGCGCCTCGCGCACCTCGTCCGGCGTGTACGGCTGCTGCCCGTCGAAGCCGTTGAGGGCGATGACGAACGGCAGGCCGCTGTTCTCGAAGTAGTCGACGGCGGGGAAGCAGTCGGCCAGACGGCGGGTGTCCACCAGGACCACGGCACCGATGGCGCCGCGCACCAGGTCGTCCCACATGAACCAGAACCGGTCCTGACCCGGCGTACCGAACAGGTACAGGATCAGGTCCTGGTCCAGGGTGATACGGCCGAAGTCCATGGCCACCGTGGTGGTGGTCTTGTCCCCGGTGTGCGTCAGGTCGTCGATGCCCGCGCTCGCCGAGGTCATCACGGCCTCGGTCCGCAGCGGGTTGATCTCCGAGACGGCGCCGACGAACGTGGTCTTGCCCACGCCGAAGCCGCCCGCCACCACGATCTTCGCGGAGGTGGTGGAACGACCCGCGTCAGAGCTTGCGAAGTCCACTGAGCACCCTTTCGAGCAGTGTCACGTCCGGCGCACCGGTGGCCTCGTCGCCGCCCGGCTGGTGGATCGCGACGAGACCGGCCTCGGCGAGGTCCGCGACCAGGATCCGGGCCACACCGAGCGGCATGTTGAGCAGCGCCGAGACCTCGGCCACCGACTTCACCTCACGGCACAGGTGGCAGATGCGCTGGTGCTCCGGGAGCAGTCCCATGAGCGCCGCCGGGTCGGCGGTCGTACTGATCAGTGCCTCGATGGCCAGCTGGTAGCGCGGCCGGGTCCGGCCGCCGGTCATGGCATACGGCCGTACCAGCGGCTGGTCGCCCTCGTCCTCGTACGGCTCCGCGTACGGATCATGAGAGGCGGTGGGCGGGGTCATGAGTCCTCCGGGCGGGACAGCAAGTCGGTCAGTCGAGCCGTCTGACGAGGCCTGTGTGGGGTGTGTGGCGGCCGGACGGTGATGTGGTGAGACGGGTGGTGCCGGGGCCGATCAATGGAGCAGACTGCCTTGGAGCTCAGCTCGCAGGTCGGGGGTCAGGACCGCGCCCGCGCGGTCGACCAGGAGAGCCATCTCGTAGCCGACGAGGCCGATGTCGCACTCGGGATGGGCGAGAACCGCGAGGGACGAGCCGTCCGAGACGGACATCAGGAAGAGGAATCCCCGCTCCATCTCCACGACCGTCTGCGCCACCTCACCGCCCTCGAAGATCCGGGAGGCGCCCGCCGTCAGGGACGTCAGGCCCGAGGCGACGGCCGCGAGCTGGTCCGCACGGTCGCGCGGGAAGCCCTCCGACATCGCCAGGAGGAGGCCGTCGGCGGACACGACGACGGTGTGGGACACCCCGGGGGTGTTGTCCACGAAGTTGGTGATCAACCAGTTGAGGTTCTGTGCCGCCTGGCTCATCGGACTCAACTAACGCTCCTGCTGGTGAGTGGGCCGTGGGAAGCTGCCGGTCTGGGTGGAGCCGGCCTGACGACCCTGTGCGATACCCCGACGGAGATTGGTCAGCCGGCCGCGCACGTCATCGGGGGCGCGCGAGACCTGAGGACCGCTCTGGTGCGATTGCTGCTGAGCCGTGCCCGGAACGAGGTTCGCCCGGGGCACCCGGCGAGGCAGGCCGGAGGTGGTGACACCGCCCGCGGCGGGCTGGCGGACGCGCTCGGCCTGGCGGACGAGGTCGTCGTTCGGCGAGGTACGCCAGCCTGCGGGGGCGGACCGCTGGGGACCGGTGGGTCCCTGCGGCTGCTGCGGGGCCGGAGCCGAGCCGTTGCTCTGCGGCTGCTGCTGCTCCTGCTGGCCGTGGAACCAGTTGGTCTCGAGCGTGTCGTACAGCGGCGTACGACCGTCGCCCGGGCCGGACGCCGGCGGCAGGGCCTCGGGCTCCTGCCGGGCGGGCCGGGCCTGCGGGGCGGGCGGGCGCGGGGCGCCGAAGTCGGACCCGCCCCGGGTGCCGCCCGTCTGCGGCCGCTCGAACCGGCCCGTGCCCGCCGGGTCGGCCGGGGTGGCCGGACCGGGCAGGGTGGGCCGGCCGGAGCCGTTGTCCTGACGCGGCGGGGCGTAGCCGGTGGAGTTGCCGTCCTGGCGGGGCGCCGGGTACTGGCCGGTCGAGCCGTTGTCCTGGCGGGGCGCCGGGTACTGGCCCGTGGAGCCGTTGTCGTAGGACTGCGGGCTCTGCGGTGCCGGGTACTGGCCGGTCGTGGGCGAGGTGTCCCGGCGGCCGTTCGGGGCGCCGAAGACGTCCGGGCGGACGAACGAGCCCTGCTGGCCGTTCGCGCCGGGGTCGGCGAACGGGTCCGACTGCTGCGGGCCGCCGAAGTCCTCGCCCGGCACGGCCGGGATCTCCGCCGTCGAGCCGGGGCCCTGGCGGTCGTCGATCCGCGGCATGGCCGACGTACGGGAGACGTCCGGCTCCTCATGCCCGCGCGGGGTGTCCAGCGAGGCACGCGGCACCGGCGGCTGGGCGTTCTCGTCGCTCCAGCTCGGCACGCGCGGCTGCGGGTCGCCGCCGGGCAGCTCGGCGCGCGGGCCACCGCGCGGCGGCAGCTGCGGCCGACGGCCCTGGCCCTGCTCGGTGTTGCCGCCCTGCTGCCGGCCCCGGCCACCGCCGAAGGCGTCCTGGCCCTGCGGCCCGTTGGTGCCCGCGGCCTGAAGGCCCTGCGGCGCACCCGGCGCCTGCCCGAACCCGGCGCCGGCCGGAGCGGGCCGGCCCTGCGCGGGACCGCCCTGTTCGAAGGACGAGTTGCCGGGGCCCTGGGGTCCGCGCGCTCCGCCCGGGGCTCCCGGACGGCCACCGTCTCCGTCGCGGCCGGGCAGTGCGGCGCGCGGGCCCTGGCCCTGGCCGAGCCGGCCACCGCCGCCGAAGGCACCGCCACCGGACGGGCCGGCCCCGAGGGCACCGCCGCCCTGGCCGGCACCGGCGGCCCGCCGGGCCGCGGCCGCACCCGCGGCGGCCTGCGCGGCGGCCGGACCGCCACCGCCGACCGGCGGCTGGCCGCCCTGCTTGGGCTGGGGCTTCTTGCCGCCCTGGGCGACGTCGACGGGCAGCATGACCAGCGCGGTCGTACCACCGGAGTCGGACGGGCGGAGCTGGATGCGGATGCCGTGGCGCTGGGACAGGCGGCCGACCACGAACAGACCCATGCGGCGGGAGACGGAGACGTCCACCGTCGGGGGAGAGGCGAGCCGCTCGTTGATCGCCGCGAGGTCCTCGGGGGAGAGGCCGATGCCGGTGTCGTGGATCTCGATCAGCACCCGGCCGTCGGGCAGGGCGTGACCGGTGACCTTGACCTTGGTCTGCGGCGAGGAGAACGAGGTCGCGTTCTCCAGCAGCTCGGCGAGCAGGTGCACGAGGTCGTTGACGACCCGGCCGGCCACTTCGGTGGTCGGCACGGAGGCCAGCTCGATGCGCTCGTACTGCTCCACCTCGGAGGCGGCGGCGCGGAGCACGTCGACCAGCGGGACCGGGCGGGTCCACCGGCGACCGGGCTCCTCACCCGCGAGAACCAGCAGGTTCTCACCGTTACGGCGCATACGCGTCGCGAGGTGGTCGAGCTTGAACAGCGAGGACAGCTGGTCCGGGTCGGCCTCGCGGGACTCCAGTTCGGAGATGAGCGACAGCTGACGCTGGATGAGGCCCTGGGAGCGGCGCGAGAGGTTGGTGAACATCGCGTTGACGTTGCCCCGCAGCAGGGCCTGCTCGGCGGCGAGGCGGACCGCCTCGCGGTGCACGTCGTCGAAGGCCGCGGCCACCCGGCCGATCTCGTCCCGGGAGTGCACACCGACCGACTCCACGGACGTGTCGACGTCCTGCGGGTCGGACTCGGACAGCTGCTTGACCAGCTCGGGCAGCCGGTCGGAGGCGACCTTGGTCGCGGTCTCCTCCAGGCGGCGCAGCGAGCGGATCATGGAGCGGGCCACGACGAAGGCGCCGACCAGCGACACACCGAGCACGAGCAGGATCAGCGCACCGGAGATGATCGCGTCGCGCTCGGTGGCGCTGCGCAGCTCGCGGGCCTTCTGTTCCATCTGCTCGAGCAGGGTGTGCTCGATGTTCTTCATCTGCTGGATCTTGGTGGAGCTGTCGTCCAGCCAGTCGCGGTAGGACCGCTTGTCCTGCTGGGCGAGACCGCTCGCGGAGACCAGGGCGCGGCCCGCGTAGGTGTCGGTCGCCTTGATCGTGGAGTTGCCGCCGTCCTCGATCGGCTTCAGCAGCTCGGCGGCGGCGTCCTCGCCGTAGATGCTCTTGAAGCTGCGGATCTCGGACTTCTGGCTCTCCAGGGCCGACTGGGCGTAGAGCCGGTCGTTCGGGGAGAGCCTGCCGGTGGTGGTGTTGCTCGCGGGCAGCGCCGCGGCGAGGGCCGCGCGCTGGATCGACGAGTACTCCTTGGCGGAGGAGAACGCGGCCAGCGCACGCGTGCGCTGGATCATGTCCGGGTTGCTGGTCGCCTCGGCCATGTCCTGGGAGAGGTCGATCAGGCTCTCGATCAGACGGTGGTACGCCTCGATCGTCTGCGTGGAGTTGCCCTCGGAGGCGTAGGCGCCCTTGCGGATCTGCTCCAGGTCGCCCAGCTCACCGGCGATCTGGATGAGGTACTCGCGGACGCCCTTGAGGTTGCCGTCCTTGCTGGCGGTGTCGATCTCCTCGGACGCGTCGAGGAAGTTCTTGCGCGCCCGGTCGGTCTTTTCCCGAAGACCTTTGACCGTGAAGTCGGTCGCCTTGCCGCCGTGCGCGAGCGGGCCCGCCGACTGGTCGCGCTCCTCCTGGAGGGCGGCGGACAGCTCGGTGGCCTGCTTGGTCATGTCCGTCAGCAGCTTCATGTTGTCGAGCTGCTGGATGTCGTCCATGGACTGGTTGATGCGCAGCGCGCCCAGCGAGGTGGCCGCGACCACCGGGAGCGCGAGCAGCGACACCAGTCGGGTGGAGATGCGCCAGTTGCGCAGGGCTATTCGCGGCCCGGGGCCGGTCGGACCGGCCGGCGGCTTCAGGGCCGGGGCCGGGCCCGCGGGCCCGGAGGGGGCCGACGCACCGGGGCGCCCCGGGCGCTCACCGCCGTCACCGGCCGGGCCCGGGTTCTGGGCGTGCTGGGGCGAGGGGCCGCCATTCATGGGGCCAGTCCCGCCGTGCGGCTCCGGCTCCGCCGAAGCGTTGCCATCCCTCTTGAAACGTCCCTGCACTAGCGTCGCAACCTCTGGACCAGGCACCCCGTCGTCAGAACGGCGGAGCACGGTGTCGGCGTTCTGGGGACGCCCTGAGTACGCCCCCGTGGTGGTCGTTGGGTGACCGGCGCTGGCTCCCCCTTCTCGCCGCCACTCGGCGCGTCTGTGCGCCCCCTGTGCGCCGGCTCGATCCTGCGGCGGTCCGTGAGATTCCAGCACAGCACAGGATCTCCAACAAGGCCCGTAGGCCAGGCCGTGACATAGGTGACACCGCGTGAGTGGGGAATCACCGGACGTAGAAGGTGAGTTCGTCCATTTCGGGCGTATGCCCGCGAGTCGCCGAGCCGTGACGGGTGTCCCAGTCGCCATGATCAGGAGCGGAATGAGGGCTTCAGTGAGCCAATGTCCGTTTCGTTGGGGCTACTCGCGAGTCCGGATTGACCGATTCGACCCCTGATCCGTGACAAAACTCACATGCTGATCATGGACCCTTGCCGACTGCGCCGGGAATCCCGTGTTTAGCCTGACGCTTTACAGAGATGGCAAAACCGACAACCCGCGCCCCCGCGGGGGTCTCGCACCCTCGGGGCGCCCGTCACAGGACAGGGTCAAGTAAACAGTGAAGATGACGACGATGTTCCACAAGATCGCCAACCCGCGACGCACGACGCTGGCGCACCTCGACGGCGCCGACGAACTGCAGACGCCGGAACTGCCGGAGCACCCCGTCGAACTTCCGGCCCAGACCGCCAACCCCAAGCGCACCGTCCTCATGGAGATCCCCGTCGCGGCCACCGCGGCCGCGGAGTGACACCAGGCAGTACGCGTGCCGGCCGCCGAATGCTCACGGCGGCGGGATACGAACTTCGAGGGGCGCCCCCGGCGACGGGGCGCCCCTTCGTCATGCGCGCGGCGGGCACTTCGTCATGCGCGCGGCCGGGACCCCTCCCCGCGTTAGCCTGGAGCGTCAGACTCCAGCCGCTTCAGTCAAGGGGCCAAGCATCCCGTGCGCATCGCCAGATTCTCCATCGACGGGAACGTCGCCTTCGGCGCCATCGAGGGCGAGAAGCAGGACGAGCTCGTCCTGGACATCATCAAGGGCATCCCGTTCGCGGACTACGAGCTCTCCGGCACGAAGGTGCCGGTCGCCAAGGTCAGGCTGCTGCCCCCGGTGCTGCCCAACAAGGTCGTGGCCTTCGGCCGCAACTACGCCGACCACGCCCGGGAGCTGGGCAACGAGGTCCCCGAGGCCCCCTTCGCCTTCTTCAAGCCGTCCACCTCGGTGATCGGCCCCGGCGACGACATCCAGTACCCCTCCTTCTCCTCCGAGGTGCACCACGAGGCCGAGCTGGCCGTGGTCATCGGCCGGATGTGCCGCGAGGTCCCGCGCGAGCGCGTCAAGGACGTGATCTTCGGCTACACCTGCGCCAACGACATCACCGCCCGCGACGTCCAGAAGCGCGAGAAGCAGTGGGCCCGGGCCAAGGGCTTCGACAGCTCCTGCCCGCTCGGCCCCTGGGTGGAGACCGACCTCGACCCCTCCGACCTGACCATCCAGCTCACGGTCAACGGCCAGCAGCGCCAGCTCGGCCGCACCAGCGAGATGATCCACTCCATCGAGGACCTGATCGTCAACATCTCCGAGGCCATGACGCTGCTCCCCGGCGACGTGATCCTCACGGGCACCCCGGCTGGGGTCGGCCCCCTCAACGTCGGCGACGAGGTCGCCGTCACCATCGAAGGCATCGGCACTCTCACCAACAAGGTTGTCAAGCGTGGCTAGCGCACCCGTACGCGTTCGTTTCTGCCCGTCGCCCACCGGTAACCCCCATGTGGGCCTGGTGCGCACCGCCCTGTTCAACTGGGCGTTCGCCA
This sequence comes from Streptomyces sp. NPDC006140, assembly GCF_040628815.1. Classification (NCBI taxonomy): domain Bacteria; kingdom Bacillati; phylum Actinomycetota; class Actinomycetes; order Kitasatosporales; family Streptomycetaceae; genus Streptomyces; species Streptomyces sp. NPDC006140. Next base: position 166,945 of record NZ_JBEXTS010000006.1, read on the forward strand.
AGCACCACCAGGGCACCCTGGTCTTCCGCATCGAGGACACCGACGCGGCCCGCGACTCCGAGGAGTCCTACACCCAGCTGCTCGACTCGATGCGCTGGCTGGGCTTCGACTGGGACGAGGGCCCCGAGGTCGGCGGCCCGCACGCGCCGTACCGCCAGTCGCAGCGCATGGACCTGTACAAGGACGTCGCGCAGAAGCTCCTGGACGGCGGCTACGCCTACCGCTGCTACTGCTCCCAGGAGGAGCTGGACACCCGCCGCGAGGCCGCCCGCGCCGCCGGCAAGCCCTCCGGCTACGACGGCCACTGCCGCGAGCTGACCGCCGCCCAGGTCGAGGAGTACCAGGCCCAGGGGCGCGAGCCGATCGTCCGCTTCCGCATGCCCGACGAGACGATCACCTTCACCGACCTGGTCCGCGGCGAGCTGACCTTCACCCCGGAGAACGTCCCGGACTACGGCATCGTCCGCGCCAACGGCGCCCCGCTGTACACGCTGGTCAACCCGGTCGACGACGCCCTGATGGAGATCACCCACGTCCTGCGCGGCGAGGACCTGCTCTCCTCCACCCCCCGCCAGATCGCCCTGTACAAGGCGCTGATCGAGCTGGGCATCGCCAAGGGCATCCCCGAGTTCGGCCACCTGCCGTACGTGATGGGCGAGGGCAACAAGAAGCTCTCCAAGCGCGACCCGCAGTCCTCGCTCAACCTGTACCGGGAGCGCGGCTTCCTCCCCGAGGGCCTGCTCAACTACCTCTCGCTGCTCGGCTGGTCCCTCTCGGCCGACCAGGACGTCTTCGGGATCGACGAGATGATCGCGGCGTTCGACATCTCCGACGTGAACCCGAACCCGGCCCGCTTCGACCTCAAGAAGTGCGAGGCCATCAACGGCGACCACATCCGCCTGCTGGACGTGAAGGACTTCACGGAGCGCTGCCGCCCGTGGCTCCAGGCGCCCTTCGCCCCCTGGGCCCCGGAGGCCTTCGACGAGGCCAAGTGGCAGGCCATCGCCCCGCACGCGCAGACCCGCCTCAAGGTCCTCTCCGAGATCACCGACAACGTCGACTTCCTCTTCCTGCCGGAGCCGGTGGAGGACGAGGCCTCCTGGAACAAGGCCATGAAGGAGGGCTCCGACGCCCTGCTGCGCACGGCCCGCGAGAAGCTTCAGGCGGCCGACTGGACCTCCGCCGAGTCGCTCAAGGAGGCCGTCCTGGCCGCCGGCGAGGCCCACGGCCTCAAGCTCGGCAAGGCCCAGGCCCCGGTCCGCGTCGCGGTCACCGGCCGCACGGTCGGCCTGCCGCTGTTCGAGTCCCTGGAGATCCTGGGCAAGGAGAAGACCCTGGCCCGGATCGACGCGGCGCTGGCGAAGCTGGCCGCGTAACGACGCGGTTCCCGTGAGGGCGGCGTCCGGTTCGGGCGCCGCCCTCGCCGTGTCCGCCCAGCCGTCACCCGGAGTTCACCCTTCCGGCCAACTGCCGCTTCCCGCGGAGACGTTGGATACCCCTGTTGCACACGGTGCGCGTGTGCGCCCGGTACCGGGGGAGGAAACATGAGCCGTTCACGAAGACTCGTCCACGCGGCCGTCGGCGGGGTGGTGGCCCTGTCCTGCAGCGTGCTGACCGCACCCGCGCAGGCGGCGCCGGAGGCCGACGAGCCGGTGGGCACGGTACGGCTGGTCACGGAGCAGCGAGTGACGGTCGACTACCCGTGGGCCGGCGCCTCCGGCTTCCAGTGGCGCCCGGCGACCGGCGGCACCGTCACCACGGTCGACTACCCGGACACCGTCCCGCCCGCGCACGCCGGCCCCGACGACCTGGCCACCGGCACCGACGTCGTGAACACCCGCGACGGCCAGAAGGTCACCCAGAAGCACCGCTCCACGGGCGCGACCGCCACCGTGCCGATCCCCACCGGCCAGACCTTCCGGGGGGCCGTGGGCTGGAGCGTGCTGACCATGGACGGCACCGGCGCCCTGCACGTCCTGCGCTCCGTCGCCGACGGCCTCGCCACCGACATCCCCGTCACCGGCCTGCCGGCCGGCGCCCGCCCCACCGCGTACCTCACCGGCGGCTCGGTCCGCCGCCTCGCGGTCGTCTACGCCCTGGACGGCAAGACGTCCGTCGGCCTGATCGACCTCGCGGACGGCACCTTCCGCAGCTACGTCACCGGGGACACCGCGGTCCCGCAGGTCGCCTTCAACGACCGCTGGCTCGTCGCCGACTGGCAGGCGATCCGGGTGGACGCCGAGCCCGGCACCGAGCCCACCGCGCTCAGCAGGCACGACGCCCGGCTGGAAGCCGTCGTCGGTGATCAACTCCTGATCGGCAACCCGGGATTCGTCCAGGTCGGCACCGAAGCCGCACTGTCCGCGCGCTCCCTGGTCACCGGCGCCGTCAGCACCGTGCTCCCCTCGTCGTTCGGCGGGATCGGCCCGACCCTGGACGGCGGTGCCCTGGCCACGGCCGGTGCCTCCAGCCTCGACTGGAACGTCCACCGGATCACCCCCGACGACGCCGGCGGCCTCACCACCGAGAAGGTGGCCCGCATCCCCGCCGCGGCGACCCAGGTGCAGGGACTGGCCGTCTCCGGCGGCGAGCTGTTCCTCTACGGCGCGACGCCGGGCGCCTCGTACCGCTACAGCGGCTTCCAGCTGGACGCCACGGGCCGGCCCGCCGGCCCCCAGACGCGCCGCAGCCCCGCGCAGAGCCCGACCACCTGCCTCACCGGCGACGCCGCCTGCCCCCAGCTGGAGGCCCTGGGCGACGGCCGGGTCGCCCACCTGTGGACCGACTCCGCGGGCCAGGAATCCGTCCTCGGCGTCGGCCTCGACGCCACCACCACCGTCAGCGGCCGCACGGACGGCGACTCCGGCGGCCGCATCGCCGGCAGCACCGGCCGCTACGTGCTCTACAACGGCGCCTCCGGCAAGCAGCGGATCATCGACTTCCCGCGCGGCGCCACGAGCGGCACGGCCACCCTCACCCGCGACCGCACCGCCGCCGCCGTCTGGGGCCAGACCCTGTGGGCCCCGGGCAGCACCCAGGGCGCGGTCACCGGCCGCAACCTCAAGACCGGCACGACCACCACCATCGCCACCGGCGCCCCCTGCACTCCCACCGACATCCAGGCCGTCAACACCTGGCTGTACTGGTCCTGCGGCAGCACCGCGGGCGTCTACGACCGCGCCACCCACCGCAAGATCACGGTCCCGGCCGACCACGGCCCGGCCCGCCTCGCCGACGGCTTCCTGCTCCGCGAGAACCGCACCACCCACGACCTGCTGCTCACCGACTTCCACACCGGCACCGCCACCACCCGCGCCCTGGTGAAGCTGCCGGCCACGGACCAGAACACCGGCGGCAGCAACGGCCGCTGGGCCGTCGACCGCTTCGGCGGACACATCGCCTACCTCAACGGCACCTACGGCGAGGTGTCGATCGTCCCCAGCGGCGTCCCCGCCTCGCCCCTCGCGCAGATGGAGGCCCAGGTCTACTCGCCGACCGTGATCGGCAGGTCGTTCCCCTGGTCGCCGGTGTGGCAGCTGAACAAGCCGTCCACCTGGACCCTGACCCTCGCCACCGCCTCCGGCACGGTCCTGCGCACCCTGACTGGCGCCTCCACCGGAGCCGCCGTCCGCCCCGCCTGGGACGGCACCACCGACAACGGCGGCGGCGTCACGGGCGGCACCTACACCTGGAAGCTCACCGCCCACCCGCGCGACGACCAGGGCCCGGACCTCACCCTCTCCGGCACCATGACGCTGGGCTGAGAGCGGACAGCGGTGGGTACGGTCGGACCATGAGCATCCAAGCCGTGGTCTGGGACGTCGACGACACCCTCTTCGACTACACCACCGCCGACCGCCTCGGCATGCGCGCCCACCTGGCGGCCGAGGGCCTGCTCGACGACTTCGGCACCGTCGAGCAGGCCATCACCCGCTGGCGGGAGATCACCGACCTGCAGTGGGCCCGCTTCGCCGCCGGAGAGGCCACCTTCGAGGCCCAGCGCCGCGACCGCGTACGGATGTTCGTCGGGCAGGAGCTGACCGACGCCGAGGCCGACGCCTGGTTCCAGCGGTACGTCGCCCACTACGAGGCGGTCTGGGCGCTGTTCCCGGACGTCCTGCCCGTCCTCGACGCCCTCGCCGCCAGCCACCGGCACGCGGTGCTCTCCAACTCCAGCCTCCACGTCCAGGACCGCAAACTGCGCGTCCTCGGCGTCCACGACCGCTTCGAGACCATCCTGTGCGCGGCGGAACTCGGCGTCTCCAAACCCGAGGCCGGAGCCTTCCACGCCGTCTGCGAGGCCCTCGCCCTCGCTCCGCACCAGGTCGCGTACGTCGGTGACCACCCGGAGATCGACGGGCGGGGCGCCGCCGACGCCGGGCTGCTGTCGGTGTGGATCGACCGCGGCGGCCTGTACGCCACGATCGAGGCGCCCGTCGGGCCGCACCGCATCGCCTCCCTCGCCGAACTGCCCTCGCTCCTCGGCGCGGATACTCGTTTTGGAGCCCCGTCCACCTTCGGGTAATGTTCTTCCTGCGCCGCCGGGGAGCGGGCCGAAAGGCCGGAGCCCGGGGGAGCGAACTAGAACAAAACCCCCTCGGGGGCTTGCGTTCCAGTGGCCTATGGTGTAATTGGCAGCACGACTGATTCTGGTTCAGTTAGTCTTGGTTCGAGTCCAGGTAGGCCAGCTCGCAGAGCTCATCTGCAAAGCCCCCGTTGTGTAGCGGCCTAGCACGCTGCCCTCTCAAGGCAGTAGCGCCGGTTCGAATCCGGTCGGGGGTACTGGTTCCGATCTTGTCGGGATCGCTAGGGCCCCCGTTGTGTAGCGGCCTAGCACGCCGCCCTCTCAAGGCGGTAGCGCCGGTTCGAATCCGGTCGGGGGTACTGACTGGTCTAAACCACATTGGTCTATGGTGTAATTGGCAGCACGACTGATTCTGGTTCAGTTAGTCTTGGTTCGAGTCCAGGTAGACCAGCTCGGACCTGCGGAAACGCAGAGTCCACGCCCCCGTTGTGTAGCGGCCTAGCACGCCGCCCTCTCAAGGCGGTAGCGCCGGTTCGAATCCGGTCGGGGGTACACAGTGAAAGGCCCTCCACTTCGGTGGAGGGCCTCTTCTGTATGCGCTGGGGGCGCGGGGAACTGCGCGACCAGCCACAGGCGGGCCGGCACTCAACACGAAACCGGTCCGGCTGGGGCGCCTGGTCGGGGAAGGCCTGCCGCGGCGTTGAGACCGACCTCCCCCGAAACGCTCAGCCCGTACGCCGAAGTGCCTCGGAGAGGCGCCCCGCGGCATCGATCACAGCCTGCGCATGCATCCGGCCAGGGTGCCGCGTCAGCCGCTCGATCGGCCCGGACACCGACACCGCGGCCACCACACGGTTGGAAGGACCCCGCACCGGCGCCGAGACGGACGCGACGCCCGGCTCCCGCTCACCGATCGACTGGGCCCAGCCCCGGCGCCGTACGCCCGACAGGGCCGTCGCCGTGAAGCGCGCCCCCTGCAGGCCGCGGTGCAGCCGCTCCGGCTCCTCCCAGGCCAGCAGGATCTGCGCCGAGGAGCCGGCCTTCATCGTGAGCGTCGAGCCGACCGGGACCGTGTCCCGCAGACCGGACAGGCGCTCCGCCGCGGCGACGCAGATGCGCATGTCGCCCTGGCGGCGGTAGAGCTGCGCGCTCTCGCCCGTGACGTCACGGAGATGCGTGAGCACCGGGCCCGCGGTGGCGAGGAGACGGTCCTCACCCGCGGCCGCGGCCAGCTCGGCCAGACGCGGGCCGAGAATGAAACGGCCCTGCATGTCGCGCGCCACCATGCGGTGGTGTTCCAGCGCCACGGCCAGGCGGTGGGCCGTGGGTCGTGCCAGTCCGGTGGCACCGACCAGACCCGCGAGGGTGGCCGGACCGGACTCCAGAGCGCTCAGGACGAGGGCCGCCTTGTCCAGAACGCCGACGCCGCTACTGTTGTCCATGAAACGATACTCGCGTCTCACTCTGTGAAACGCAAGTTCAAATTTCCGTGGAACCCGCCACTCTGGAAGACACGAAGTCACAACGGCCCGTGACGTACGGGCCTGGCGGCGGTGCCCGGAACCAGGGGCGCGGGCCCGCCTCCTCAAGATCTCTAGTTGGGTCGGCGGATCGTCGTCGGCCGGAGGGAACAGCGATGGGTAGGACACTCGCGGAGAAAGTCTGGGACGACCATGTCGTCCGGCGCGCCGAGGGCGAGCCCGACCTTCTCTTCATCGATCTGCACCTGCTGCACGAGGTGACCAGCCCGCAGGCCTTCGACGGCCTCCGCAAGAGCGGGCGCACGGTGCGGCGCCTCGACCTCACCATCGCCACCGAGGACCACAACACCCCCACCCTCGACATCGACAAGCCCATCGCCGACCCGGTCTCCCGGGTCCAGCTGGAGACCCTGCGCAAGAACGCCGCCGAGTTCGGGGTGCGCCTGCACCCGCTGGGCGACGTCGAGCAGGGCGTCGTGCACGTCGTCGGCCCGCAGCTGGGTCTGACCCAGCCCGGCATGACCGTCGTCTGCGGCGACTCCCACACCTCCACGCACGGCGCCTTCGGCGCGCTGGCGTTCGGCATCGGCACCTCCCAGGTGGAGCACGTGCTGGCCACCCAGACGCTGCCGATGACCCGCCCCAAGACCATGGCGATCACGGTCGACGGCGAGCTGCCCGAGGGCGTCACCGCCAAGGACCTGATCCTCGCGATCATCGCGAAGATCGGCACGGGCGGCGGCCAGGGCTACGTCCTGGAGTACCGCGGCGAGGCCATCGAGAAGCTCTCGATGGAGGCCCGGATGACCATCTGCAACATGTCGATCGAGGCCGGCGCCCGCGCGGGCATGATCGCCCCCGACGAGACCACCTTCGCCTACCTCAAGGGCCGTCCGCACGCCCCCGAGGGCGAGGACTGGGACGCCGCCGTCGCGTACTGGAAGACGCTGAAGACGGACGAGGACGCCGAGTTCGACGCCGAGGTCGTCATCGACGCCGCCGAGCTGTCGCCGTTCGTCACCTGGGGCACCAACCCGGGTCAGGGCGCACCGCTTTCGGCGTCCGTCCCCGATCCTGCTTCGTACGAAGACGCATCGGAGCGCTACGCCGCCGAAAAGGCCCTGGAGTACATGGGGTTGGAGGCCGGGCAGCCGCTGCGCTCCATCAAGGTGGACACCGTCTTCGTAGGCTCCTGCACCAACGGCCGCATCGAGGACCTGCGTGCCGCGGCCGAGCTGCTCAAGGGCCGCAAAGTCGCCGACGGCGTACGGATGCTGGTCGTCCCGGGCTCCGCGCGGGTCGGACTGCAGGCCGTCTCCGAGGGTCTGGACGTCGTCTTCAAGGAGGCCGGCGCCGAGTGGCGGCACGCGGGCTGCTCCATGTGTCTGGGCATGAACCCCGACCAGCTGGCCCCGGGTGAGCGCTCCGCGTCCACCTCCAACCGCAACTTCGAGGGGCGGCAGGGCAAGGGCGGCCGTACGCACCTGGTGTCGCCGCAGGTCGCCGCCGCGACCGCCGTCCTGGGCCACCTGGCCTCCCCGGCCGACCTGGCCGACGCCGACGTCCGTACGCCCGCTGGAGTCTGATCAGTCATGGAAGCATTCACCACCCACACCGGCCGGGCCGTCCCGCTGCGCCGCAGCAACGTCGACACCGACCAGATCATCCCCGCCCACTGGCTCAAGAAGGTGACCCGGGACGGGTTCGAGGACGGGCTGTTCGAGGCCTGGCGCAAGGACGAGACGTTCGTCCTCAACCAGCCCGAGCGCCAGGGCGCGACCGTGCTGGTCGCGGGCCCCGACTTCGGCACCGGCTCCTCCCGTGAGCACGCCGTCTGGGCGCTGCAGAACTACGGCTTCAAGGCCGTGATCTCCTCCCGCTTCGCCGACATCTTCCGCGGCAACTCGCTCAAGAACGGCCTGCTCACGGTCGTGCTGGAGCAGAAGATCGTGGACGCGCTGTGGGAGCTCACCGAGAAGGACCCGCAGGCCGAGATCACCGTCGACCTGGAGCGCCGCGAGGTGCGCGCCGAGGGCATCACCGCCTCCTTCGAGCTGGACGAGAATTCCCGCTGGCGGCTGCTGAACGGCCTCGACGACATCTCGATCACCCTGCAGAACGAGGCGGACATCGCCGCGTACGAGGCGAAGCGCCCGTCGTTCAAGCCGCGGACGCTCCCGGTCTGATCCGGAGCACGATCCGCCGCCCCTGAACAAGGCGACTTTCGGCCACCGCAACACCCTCTCTGTACCCCCGATCAGCCCGATCGGGGGTACAGCTGTGTCTGCACCCGAACGGCCCTGCACGCCCGGACCGGCGCTGTCAACTTCCCACGTTATGCCGGTGGTTGTTGGGGTACGCGAGTGGTACAGCCGTGACTGCCGTGGGTGCCCGGAAGGCCGTTTGAGGCGGCAGTTGTCCCCTGCGCAGGCGACAACTCGCCCCAGATGGCACAATCTGTGCATGGAACACGACGGCCAACTCGAGCTCTATACGGCAGTCGCGGGCCAACTCAAGGAAGCGCACGCAAGGGTGCGCGCACTGCAAGTCCCGGAGGGCGTACGGATGGCGCTGACCCGGAAGCTGCTGGTCATTACGGCCGCGGCCAAGCACGATCTCGCCGACGCGGCAAGGCGACTGGAGCGGTTCAACGCGGACCTCGAAGAGGGACGTCTCCCCGACGAGGAACGCTGAACCCCTCGACACCGTCGAGTTCGTTGCGGCACAAGGGTGATAAGCCCGTTTCGTGTTTGATTTGCGGTATATATCTGCCTAACGTGCGAAAAAGCTTGAACACTTTCGTTCTGGCGATGTCTCCGAAGGGGAAGACGTGAACAAGGCGCAGCTCGTAGAAGCGATTGCCGACAAGATGGGCGGCCGCCAGCAGGCCGCCGACGCTGTCGACCATGTACTGGACGCCATCGTCCGCGCGGTCGTCGCAGGTGAGAGGGTCTCCGTCACCGGCTTCGGTTCCTTCGAGAAGGTCGACCGTCCGGCCCGCTACGCCCGGAACCCCCAGACGGGCGAGCGGGTTCGGGTCAAGAAGACCTCCGTTCCGCGTTTCCGCGCGGGCCAGGGCTTCAAGGACCTGGTCAGCGGCTCGAAGAAGCTCCCGCGCGGTGGTGAGGTGTCCGTCAAGAAGGCGCCCAAGGGCAGCCTGTCCGGCGGTGCCGGCGCGACGGTCAAGAAGGCCGCCGCGAAGAAGGCGACCACGAAGACGGCCGCCGCGAAGAAGACCACCGCCAAGAAGACCACGGCGAAGAAGACCACCACCAAGACGGCGGCCGCGAAGAAGACGACGGCCAAGAAGGCGCCCGCCAAGAAGACCACGACGGCGTCCAAGACCACCGCCGCGAAGAAGACCACCGCCAAGAAGGCCCCGGCGAAGAAGGCGACGGCCAAGAAGGCGCCCGCCAAGAAGTCGACGGCGCGCAAGACCACCGCCAAGAAGACCACCGCCCGCAAGAAGTAAGGGCACCGGGGTACTCACGCGCCGGGCCGGACTCCGCACGGAGTCCGGCCCGCGGTGTGTTCAGCAAGTGGTCAGAGGGTCTGGAGTGTCACGAGAGTGATCCGCGGGCTCTCCTTCGGGCCCTCCACCTCGATACGGACCCGCTGCCCCGGGCGCAGCAGTCTCAGGCCCCCCGCGTCGAACGCCGCCGCGTCGAAGGGCACCGGGGTGCCGTCGTCCAGGAGCACCTGCCCGCTGCGGCTTTCGGGGTCGTACGTGTACGCGGTCGCCTGCATGGCCGCAGCCTACTGCCCGGGTATCAGCAACCGCGCGGCGGCCGCGGCCGTATGAGGACCGACCCCCAGGGCCAGCGCGCTGCGCAGGTCGGCGCCGGTGTCCACGTCCTGGCGTACGGAATCCACGGCGGTGAGGCGCAGTTCCACCGCGCCTGACGTGCGGTGCCGGGCCCGGGAATCGGTGCCGAAGGCCGGACGCAATTCCAGGCCCGGGGCGGCCGCCAGCAGGGTCGTGCCGATCCCGGCCGCGTCCGGGAGAAATGCGCGCGGGAATTCAGCGGCGGAATCGAGCACCCGGGACAATTCCTGTGGGCGCAGTGCCGGAAGATCGGCGTTCAGCGCGGCCACCGGACTTCGCGGACGCGTGGACCGTACGGCCCGCGCCCCGTGTGCGAGGGCGGCGTTGAGGCCGCTGCCCGGCTCGTCGGGGACGATCGCCGCGCCCAGAGCGGCCAGCTCACGGCCCGCCCGGGCGTCGTCCGTGACGACTGCCACATCCCGCACCGCCGGGCAGGCCAGCGCCGCCGCCACCGTGTCCTGGGCGAAGGCCAGGGCCAGGTCCGGCCGCAGCCCGTCGTCCGCGGTGTCCGCAAGCCTGCTCTTGGCCTGGGCCAGGGGCTTCAGGGGTACGACCAGGGTCCACTGCACGGGTGTTCCGTCCTCCTCTTGTCGCGGTCATTGTCACCCGGGGCATCGGGCGGGCGGCGTGTCGGGGCGTACGGTGTTCTCGACAGACCGGCGGCCTGGGGCGACACTTGTGCGGCCCCCCGTGGCCCCCGCTTCAGGCCCTAGAGGAAGGTGTCCGCGTGCCCCGCCGCAGAATCGGCTTCTGGTACCGCTTCGCCGCGGTGATCTGCAAACCGCCGCTGGTGGTTCTGCTCAGGCGGGACTGGCGCGGAATGGAGCACATTCCGGCCGAGGGTGGATTTATCACCGCGGTGAACCACAATTCGCACATCGACCCCTTCGCTTACGCGCACTTTCAGTACAACACCGGGCGCGTCCCGCGATTCCTCGCCAAGAGCGGGCTTTTCAAGAAGGGATTCGTCGGGGCCGCCATGCGGGGCACCGGCCAGATCCCCGTCTACCGCGAGAGCACGGACGCGCTGAGCGCCTTCCGGGCCGCGATCGACGCCGTGGACCGCGGGGAATGCGTCGCCTTCTACCCCGAGGGCACCCTCACCCGCGACCCGGACGGCTGGCCCATGACCGGCAAGACCGGGGCGGCCCGCGTCGCCCTGCAGACGAAGTGCCCGGTGATCCCCGTCGCCCAGTGGGGCTGCAACGAGTTGCTGCCGCCGTACGCGAAGAAGCCGCACCTTCTGCCGCGCAAGACGCACCGGGTGCTCGCCGGACCGCCGGTGGACCTCACCCGGTTCTACGACCGGGAGATGACCGCGGACCTGCTGAAGGAGGCCACGGAGGTCATCATGGCCGCCATCACCGCCCAGCTGGAGGAGATCCGCGGCGAGAAGGCGCCCGCGACGCCCTACGACCCGCGCCGGGAGCGGATCGAGCAGCGGCGCCGCACCCAGGCGCAGACGCAGACGCACCAGAAGTCCGGGCAGACCGTGCAGGAAGAGGGGCTGGGCAAGTGAGCACACCGGTCAAGGCGGCGGTCCTGAGCGCCGGTTCGTGGGGCACGGCCTTCGGCATGGTGCTCGCCGACGCGGGGTGCGAGGTCACCCTGTGGGGGCGCCGCCCGGAGGTCGTGGAGGCGATCAACTCCACGCGGACCAATCCCGACTACTTCCCGGGCGTCGAGCTCCCGGAGAACGTACGGGCCACCACGGACCCCGCCGAAGCCGCGGCGGACGCCGACTTCACGGTCCTGTCGGTCCCCTCGCAGACCCTGCGCGGCAACCTCGCCGAGTGGACCCCGCTGCTCGCCCCGGACACGGTCCTCGTGTCGCTGATGAAGGGCGTCGAACTCGGCTCCGCGATGCGGATGAGCGAGGTCATCGACGACGTCGCCAAGGTAGGCCCGGACCGGATCGCCGTGGTCACCGGGCCCAACCTGGCCCGGGAGATCGCCGCGCGGATGCCGGCCGCGGCCGTCGTCGCCTGCACCGACGAGGCCGTCGCCCAGCGGCTCCAGGCCGCCTGCCACACGCCCTACTTCCGCCCGTACACCAATACGGACGTGGTGGGTTGCGAACTCGGCGGAGCCGTGAAGAACGTCATCGGCCTCGCCGTCGGCATCGCGGACGGCATGGGCCTCGGCGACAACGCCAAGGGCTCCCTCATCACCCGCGGCCTCGCCGAGACCACCCGGCTCGGCATGGCGCTCGGCGCCGACCCGCTGACCTTCTCCGGACTCGCGGGCCTGGGCGACCTGGTGGCGACCTGCTCCTCGCCGCTGTCCCGCAACCACACCTTCGGCACCAACCTGGGCAAGGGCATGACCCTCCAGGAGACCATCGCGGTCACCAAGCAGACCGCCGAGGGCGTCAAGTCCTGCGAGTCGGTGCTGGATCTGGCCCGCCGGCACGGCGTCGACATGCCGATCACGGAGACGGTCGTCGGCATCGTGCACGAGGGCAAGCCTCCGGTGGTCGCCCTCAAGGAGCTGATGTCGCGCAGCGCGAAGCCGGAACGACGCTGAGCGACGCGAGGCCGGGGGCGCTGTCTCCGGGCACTACCTACGGGTACTCTCAACGCGATATGAGCACCGAGAACCTCCCCCAGAGCCCCGAGCAGCCGCCTCGCAAGCCGCGTGTGGCCGTCGTGTTCGGCGGGCGCAGCTCCGAACACGGGATCTCCGTGGTCACGGCCGGCGCCGTCCTCAAGGCCATCGACCGGACGAAGTACGACGTCCTCCCGATCGGCATCACCCAGGACGGGCGTTGGGCGCTCACGGCGGACGAACCGGAGCGGATGGCGATCGTCGACCGGCGCCCGCCGAGCGTCGACGCGCTCGCCGAGTCGGCCGAGGGCGGGGTGATCCTCCCGGTCGACCCCGCCAACCGCGAAGTCGTCTACAGCGAGCCGGGATCGGTGCCCAAGGCGCTCGGCGAGGTCGACGTGGTCTTCCCGGTGCTGCACGGCCCGTACGGCGAGGACGGCACCCTCCAGGGCCTCCTGGAGCTCTCCGGCGTCCCGTACGTGGGTTCGGGCGTGCTCGCCTCGGCCGTCGGCCAGGACAAGGAGTACATGAAGCGGGTCTTCACCTCCTTCGGGCTCAAGGTGGGCCCGTACGTGGTGATCCGGCCGCGCGAGTGGCAGCAGGACGAGGCGGCCGCCCGCAAGAAGATCGTCGACCTCGCCGGCGAGCACGGCTGGCCGCTGTTCGTGAAGCCCTCCCGCGCCGGTTCGTCGATCGGCATCACCAAGGTCGACGACCTCTCCGGCCTGGACGAGGCGATCGCCGAGGCCCAGCGCCACGACCCCAAGATCCTCGTCGAGGCGGCGCTGCGCGGACGCGAGATCGAGTGCGGCGTCCTGGAGTTCGAGGACGGCCCCCGGGCCTCCGTCCCCGCGGAGATCCCCTCACCCGAGACGCACGCGTACTACGACTTCGAGGCCAAGTACATCGACTCGACGCCGGGGATCGTGCCGGCGCCCCTCACGCCCGAGGAGACGGCCGAGGTGCGGCGCCTGGCGGTCGACGCCTTCGAGGCGGCGTCCTGCGAGGGCCTGGTCCGCGCGGACTTCTTCCTCACCGAGGACGGCGAGTTCGTGATCAACGAGATCAACACGATGCCCGGCTTCACGCCCATCTCGATGTATCCGCAGATGTGGGAGGCGAGCGGGGTGAGCTACCCCGAGCTGATCGACCGGCTGGTGCAGGCGGCTCTGCGCCGGTCGACGGGCTTGCGCTGACCCACAGACTCAGACGTGCGGCGCTAGGAGGCGATCCCCTCGGGGATCGCCTTCTTCACAGCCGAGGCCAGATCGATCAGAACACCGGAACTGTCCACACCCTCCGGCACCTGGACCTCCACATAGGCCTCACGGTTCGCCGTGGTGAACCGGTACCCCCCGTCCCCCTGCTTCTCCATCAGCCAGTCCACCCCGTTCACACCGCCGGCGACGGCGTCCGCGTCCCGCCCCTCGGCCACCTTCGGGTCGACCATCTTGGGCGGCTGCGGCACACCGCAGCGCAGTATGATCGCCGGGCTGCCCCAGCCCGCCGTCAGCGCCGACGCGGGCTCGGGATCCTGGCGACGCTCACCGTCCACCTTCGCGGGCAGTACCTTGTCCAGGTTCCGGCACAGTTCCGTGGCCTTCGCGTCCGGACCGGGAACCGCCGCCGACGCGCTGTCGTCTGCTGAGGAGCAGCCCGCGGCAGTGATCAACAGCGCGAGAGCGGGCAGGCGGAGGACAACGCGGAAGACACGACGGTGCCGGTGACGGAAAAGGTTCACCGGCACAGGGTAGACGGGGGCTACAGATGCACGACCGGACAGGTCAGGGTGCGGGTGATGCCGTCCACCTGCTGGACCTTGGCGACCACCATGCGGCCGAGGTCGTCGACGGTGTCCGCCTGGGCCCGCACGATGACGTCGTAGGGTCCTGTCACGTCCTCGGCCTGGATGACACCAGGGATCTTGCTGATCGTCTCGGCGACGGTCGACGCCTTGCCGACCTCCGTCTGGATCAGGATGTACGCCTGTACCACGGAACCTCCAGGGCGGCCACGAGGATCATGTGGGGAAAAGGAACGCCACGGTATCGCGTCGCCGCTCGCCGCGGGGAGACCTGCGGGCACCGGGTCTTGCGCGCCGGGGCGCGGGTCCGGCAGAACGTGACGGTCACTTCGACCGTAGCGAGGACCGAGATGCCCCGCGACCGGGCACGGACAGGGACAGAAGGGGAGAAAGGGCAATGAAGGGCACTGTTGGTGAGCTCGGTGAGTTCGGGCTCATCAGGGAGCTCACCTCCCGTCTGACCACCACCCCGGCGGTCCGGGTCGGCCCCGGCGACGACGCCGCCGTGGTGGCCGCGCCCGACCGCAGGGTCGTGGCCAGTACGGACATCCTGGTGGAGGGCCGGCACTTCCGACGCGACTGGTCGACGGCCTACGACGTGGGCCGCAAGGCGGCGGCGCAGAACCTCGCGGACATCGCCGCCATGGGCGCCGTGCCGACCGCGCTGCTCCTCGGCCTGGTCGTCCCGGCCGAGCTGCCGGTGACGTGGCCGAGCGAGCTGATGGACGGCCTGCGGGACGAGTGCCAGGTGGCGGGCGCCGCCGTGGTCGGCGGTGACGTCGTACGCGGCGACTCGATCATGGTGTCGATCACCGCTCTCGGCGATCTGCGCAACCAGGAGCCCGTGACGCGGGCGGGCGCGCAGCCCGGGGACCTCGTCGCGGTGACGGGGTGGCTGGGCTGGTCCGCGGCCGGGTTCGCGGTGCTGTCCCGGGGGTTCCGCTCGCCGCGGGCGTTCGTGGAGGCCCACCGGCGGCCCGAGCCGCCGTATCACGCGGGGCCGGCCGCCGCCGGGCTCGGGGCGACCGCGATGTGCGACGTGAGCGACGGGCTGATCGCCGACCTGGGGCACATCGCCGAGGCCAGCAAGGTGCGCATCGACATCCGCTCCCAGGCGATCGACATCCCGTCCCAGATGAACGACATCGGGCAGGCAGTCGGCGTCGACCCGATGCAGTGGGTGCTGACCGGGGGAGAGGACCACGCGATCGTGGCGACCTTCCCACCGGACGTGAAGCTGCCCGCCCGCTGGAAGGTCATCGGCGAGGTCCTCAACCCCTCGGCGCTGCCCCAGGTGACCGTCGACGGGGCGCCGTGGACCAACAAGGGCGGCTGGGACCACTTCGGGGACATGGAGTCATGATTCCCAACGTCCTCACGGTGGCGGGCTCCGACTCGGGCGGAGGCGCGGGCATCCAGGCCGACCTGAAGACGATGCTCGCGCTCGGCGTGCACGGCATGAGCGTCGTCACTGCGGTGACCGCCCAGAACTCCCTGGGCGTGCAAGGGGCTTGGGAACTGCCCGTGGAGGCCGTGCGCGCCCAGTACCGCAGTGTCGTCGACGACATCGGCGTCCAGGCGGTCAAGACCGGCATGCTCGCCTCCGCCGAACTCGTCGAGGCGGTCGCCGAGTTGATCGCGGGGACGGACGCTCCGGCGGTCGTCGACCCGGTCGGCGTCTCCAAGCACGGCGACTCCCTGCTGGCCGCCTCCGCGCTGGACTCCGTCCGTAGGAAGCTGCTGCCGGCGGCGACGGTCGCCACACCCAACCTCGACGAGGTGGCCCAGCTGACGGGCGTCCGCGTCGAGTCGGAGGGGGAGATGCGGCGGGCCGCGGCGGCCGTGCTGGCGTACGGGCCGCGCTGGGCGCTGATCAAGGGCGGCCACCTCTCCGGGGACGCCGTGGACCTGCTCACGGACGGTTCGGAGGAGCACTGGCTGCGGGCGCCGAGGCATGACAACCGCCACACCCATGGCACCGGCTGCACCCTCGCCTCGGCGATCGCCGCGCAGCTCGCGAAGGGCGACTCCGTGCCGGAGGCGGTGGCGGCGGCCAAGGAGTACGTCACCGGGGCCGTCGCGGCCGGGTTCGCGCTCGGCGGGGGCATCGGGCCGGTGGATCATGGGTGGCGGTTCCGGGCCGGGTCCTGAGCGTCGAGGCGGGCGTTCAGGGCCGGTGCCTGCGCATCCGGGTACGGCAAAAAGCCGGTCCACCAGGGGTGGACCGGCTCTCTGCAGCGAACCAGCAGTGGCCGCGCGCTAGCTGAGCGTCAGCGCGAGACCTTGCCGGCCTTGATGCACGAGGTGCAAGCGTTCACGCGCTTCGGCGTCCCGCCCACCACGGTACGCACACGCTGGATGTTCGGGTTCCAGCGACGGGACGTACGGCGGTGCGAGTGCGAGATGTTGTTGCCGAAGCCCGGCCCCTTGCCGCAGACGTCGCAGTTGGCAGCCACGGGTCACTCCAAAGACTTCAGATGCACTTACGGTTAATCCCGGCATGCCGGGATCGAGATCTTGTGGCTCCAGGAGCCGGTCGAGATCTGAGTGGCGCTGCCAGGGGGAAGGCCCGATCAGGATCGGGCAACCGGAGCAGCATACAACGGCTGCACCCGTAGAGCGAAACTACCATGGCAGCTCAGGGCCCCGCCCCGGCCCTCTTCCGGTGGACACCGTCCCGGGGTCTACGCTGCCTGCCACGTCCAGCAGCTCAGGGAGGCGCAGTGGCGCAGGTGCCGCAGACATTCTTCGATGCTCTCGCGGTGCGCACCTGGTGCGGTCTCGCGCTCGAGACGCTGGGGCGGGCGCGTGAGGAGATCGACGCGATCAACGTCTATCCCGTGGCGGACGGGGACACCGGTACGAACCTGTACCTGACCCTGGAGTCGGCGGTCGCGGCGGTCGAGGCGGTGTTCGTGGGGCACGCGGCGGGCTCGCCGGGGGCCGAAGGATCCGGTCCGAAGGAGCCGACCCTGGCCGACGCGGCCCGGGCGATGGCGCACGGGGCGCTGATCGGTGCCCGGGGGAACTCCGGGACGATCCTCGCCCAGCTGCTGCGCGGCATGGCCCAGGTGCTGGCCGACGGCGCGAGCGTGCAGGCGGACGGCACGAGCGTGCACGCGGACGGTCAGGGTCTGCGGCTCGCCCTGCGGCACGCGGCCGACTCCGCCCGCCAGGCCGTGGCCCACCCCGTGGAGGGCACGGTCCTCACGGTCGCCGCGGCCGCGGCCGACGCCGCCGACGCCGCCGGCGGTGCCGAGAGCGACTGCGGGAACGTCGCACGGGCCGCCTACGAGGGAGCGCGCGAGGCCCTGGCCGCCACCCCGGACCAGCTGCCCGTGCTGGAACGCGCCGGGGTGGTGGACGCCGGCGGGCGGGGGCTGGTGGCCGTGCTCGGGGCGCTGGTGGAGACGTTCACGGGGGAGAGGCCGCGCGGGCCGGTGACGAGCGCGGGGCGGGTGCCGGGGGCCCGGGGGTCCGGGCCGGGAGCCGGGCCGGGGACCGGGGCCGGGGAGTCGGCGGGGGCGCACGCGCGCGTGGAGTCGGTGGAGTCCCTCGCAGAGCCCGTCCCGGCTTGCACGGGTCCCGGCGAGGGGTCTGACAGCGCCTCTGTCCCCGGCCAGGGCGGCGCAGGGCTTGTCCCGGCTTGCGCCGACCCCGGTGACAGCGCCGACAGCGTCACCGCGCCCGGCCAGGACGGGCCCGCCTTCGAGGTGATCTATCTCCTGGAGGCCGAGGACGACGCCGTGGCGCGGTTGCGGGAGCGGCTCGACGGGCTCGGGGACTCCCTCGTCGTGGTCGGCGGCGACGGGCTGTGGAACGTCCACGTCCATGTCGACGACGCGGGCGCCGCCGTGGAGGCCGGCATCGAGGCCGGGCGGCCGTACCGGATCCGTATCACGCACTTCGGCGTCGGCGACGTGCACACCACCGGCGCCGAGCGGCCGCCCCGGGAGCGTGCCCAGCGGGCCGTCGTGGCGGTCGTGCCCGGGGAGGGCCTGGCCGGGCTCTACACCGAGGCCGGCGCCACCACCGTGCTCGCGCGCCCCGGGGAGCCGCCCGCGAGCGGCGAACTCGTGCAGGCCGTACGGCGCGCCCACGCGCACGAGGTCGTCCTGCTGCCCAACGACGCCGACCTGCGCCACACCGCCGCTGCGGCGGCCGAGCAGGTCCGCACGGAGGGCGTCCGCGTCGCCCTCATCCCGACCCGCTCGGCGGTCCAGGGCATCGCGGCCCTGGCCGTGCACGAGCCGGAGCGCCGCTTCGACGAGGACGTCGTGTCGATGACCTCGGCCGCCGGCGCCACCCGCTACGCCGAGGTCACCGTCGCCGAACGCCAGTCCTGGACGATGGCCGGCATCTGCCAGGCCGGCGACGTCCTCGGCCTGATCGACGGCGACGTGGCCGTGATCGGCTCGGACGTCACGGCCACCGCCGAGACGGTCCTGGACCGCATGCTCGCGGCCGGGGGAGAGATGGTCACCCTGGTCCTCGGCGACGAGGCCCCCGACACCATCGCCGAGCATCTGGAGGGCCGGGTCCGCGAGGGGTACCTCGCCGTCGACACCGTCGTGTACCGGGGCGGACGGCAGGGCTCCCTGCTGCTCATCGGCGTGGAGTAGGACCTGCGCCCGCATCCGGCTGGTCCGCCAGGAGCCGGAGCAGTTGCTCGGCCTCCGCCCGGCGGGCCGGTGCGGCCTCGCTGTTCCCGGTCCGCTCGCCGCCGATCCCCTCGTCGCCCTGCCCCTCGTACGCCGCCAGCACCGCACGCGCGCGTGCCGCCGCGTCGGCGGGCCGGCCCAGGTCGGCCTCCAGCCGCCCCGCGGCGAGCTCCGAGCCGGTACGGCTGTGCAGCGCGCCCTCCCCGAGGGAGGCGAACACCTCGGCCGACAGCAGCACTTGGGCCAGCGCATCCTCGAACACGGCCCGGGCCGACGCCTCCTCGGCGCCCTCGGCGACGGAACGGACCAGCAGGTCGCCGAACTGCCGGTGCGTATGCCCGAGTTCGGCCACGAGCTGCTGCCGCGACTCCTCGTCCGCCGCCGTGTCCAGCGCCGCCTCGCACGCCCGGACCGCGTCCGCCATCAGGCCGCGTGCGTCCTCCAGCCCGTCCCGCCCGTCCGGCCCACCCCGCCTGCCCTGCCCGTCCCGCCCGTCCAGTGCCAGCCAGGCGCGGGCGCGCAGTGAGCGGATCAGTCCCGGGACGTTGCCGAGTTCGCGCCACAGGGCACCCGCGCGGGCGTAGGCCCGGTCCGCCTCGGCGGACAGCCCGGCCTCCGCGAGGGACTCCCCGGCCAGGTGGGCGAGGGTCGCGTGGTCCTGCTGCTCGGGCCAGTGCCGGGCGATCTCGGCCGCCTGCAGGCGCCGTTCGGCGGCGGCGCGGTGCTCGCCGAGTTCGCTCAGGCAGTCGCCGAGCCACCACAGCGTCTGCACGACCGCCCCGTCGCCGTGCGTCTCGGCGGTCAGCTCGGGCAGCGCCGACTCCAGCACCTCCGCGGCCTCGGCCCACCGCCCCTGCCGCAGCAGGAACCCGCCGAGCTGCTGCCGGGCCCAGGCGCCCAGCGTCGCGCTCTCGCCCGCCTCGTCGGCCCAGTGCGCGGCCTCCAGGGCGTGCCCGGCGGCCTCCACGGCATCGCCCCGGCCGCCGACCAGCTCCGCGAGCTGGAGGTGCAGCTGGGCCCGCCCGGGCGCCTCCAGCTGGGCGCCGCCGTGCTCCAGGGCCGCCCGCAGCGCCCGTTCCGCCTCGGCCATGTCGCCGAGGTGGTGGGCCAGCGAGGCCAGCCGGGCCTCGTACTCCACCGCGAACCAGGGCAGTCCCGCCGCGACGAACGCCGCCGCGCCCCGCGCGAACAGCTCCGCCGCCGCCTCCAGGTCCCCGGCCAGCCCCGCCAGCTCGCCGAGCATCGCCCGGGCCTCGGCGGCCCGCGCGGCCAGCCGTACGTCCTCCCCGGTCCGCCCGTCGACGAGCGCCAGGACCTCCCGCACGGCGGCTTCGGCCTCGGCGCGCACCGCGTCCGAGCCGGGCTCCTCGTGTGCCCGGCGCAGCAGGGTCCGGGCCCGCCCCATCAGGACCGAGGCCGTCTGCCGCAGCCCCGTGCCGCCGGCCGCGTACAGCGCGAGGACCTCCTCGTACGGGCCGGCCACGGCCGCGACCGCCCTGGCCACGTCACCGGCCAGCGCGCGTACGTACGCGCCACGCGCGCGTGCCGCCAGGGCCTCGCCCGGATCGCCCGCCTCCGCGTAGAGCCCGGCGGCCCGCTCGAAGAGCGCGACCCCCTCCGGGCCGAGGGACATCGCCTCGTGGTCGGCCATCTCGGCCCGGTCGCGCGGGTCCAGCTCGACGCCCTCCGCGGCAGCGGCGGCCGCCGCCCACGCCTCCACGGCGCCCGGCCGCAGGGTGTCCGACAGCCGCCGCGCCTCGGCCAGCAGCGCGGGCAGATCCGGCCGGCCGGCGACGGGAGCCGCGTCCACCGAGGGAACGGGCGGCGGGGGAGCGGGCGGCGGGACCGGCCGCACCGAGCGCACCCCCGGCGACAACCGCACCCCCAGCGGCAGCCGCTCCACCAGGGGCTTCCGCGTCATACGCGCGCGTGCCCGCTCGCTGACGTACGTCGTGCCGTTGCGCTCGTCGAACCGCGCCGCCAGCGCCAGGGCCTCCGCACGCGCGTGTGCGGCCAGTTCGCGGGCGGTCCACTCCCGGCCGGCCGGACCGGGCACCTGCCGGTCGCCCAGGCCGAGCACGGTCAGCCGGTCCATGAGCAGGGCCGCCACGCTCATGAACTCCAGCTTGCTCTGCGGATGCCCGTCGTCCGTGAAGTACGCCGGCCGCTCGGCGAGCAGCTCCAGCCCCCGCGCCTCGTTGCCGGTCAGCGCGCAGAACTCCACGTGCTCCGCGTACGCGCCGCGCATGCTCTCCATGGCCCGGACCAGCCGGAAGCCCCGCAGATGGTTGGCCCTGGCCTCGTCCGTGCGGCCCAGCCGCAGCAGCGGCACCAGGGAGGACGCCAGGGCCGTGTGCGGCTCGTGGGCGCAGGCGTACTCGCCGTCCAGCACCGGCCGCCACAGCTCCAGCGCCTCCGCGTCCCGGCCCAGCTCCGCCTGCCACCAGCCCTGCCCGTGCAGCTCGCAGGCGTGGCAGTCGGCCATGCTGTCGCGGTCGGCCGCCAGCCACGCGGCGTACGCCCGCTCGGCCCGCGCCACGTCCCCGACATGCGCGGCCACACTGTGCTCGGCGCTGCGCACGGCCCGCTCGGAGTGCCCGGCGAGCCGGTAGCGGCGCTCCATCTCGCCGAGCCACTTCTCGATCGAGGCGAGCGGGATGTGCGGCTGGTCGAGCATGCCGGACGACACCCACTTGAAGACCCAGTGCAGCGAGTGGGTCTCGTACTCGTCGAAGTCCTCCGGCCGTTCGTCCCACATGCGCAGCAGCCGCGCGAAGGGGACGAACATCTTCCCCTTCTCGGAGCTGTAGTTGTAGACCTTCAGCTGGTGTCCGAGCGCCTCGATCACGGCGAGCGGGATGTTCAGCTTCTCGGCCGCCGTCAGCAGCTCCTCCGCGCGCGCGTTGCGGGCCGGCCCCTCCGGCTGCTCGGCGTTCTCCGCCATCGCCCGGCGCAGGGCGTCGAAGTCCGTGATCTCGCTCATGCCCGGCCGTCCTCGCTGTGCGTGGCCCACTCCAGGAGGCCGATGAACGCCCGGTTGAGCAGCGCCGAGTCGGCGGGCCGGAGCGGCCGCTGCGCCATCAGCAGCGCCTGCCCGTACAGCGACTCCGTGGCCGTGCCGATCAGCTCCGGGTCGGGCAGTGCGCCGATCCGCCGCACGAGCGGGTTGAGGTGGTTGAGCACCAGACGCGCGCGGGGGGCGCTGCCGCGCAGGGAGCCGAGGATGCCCGCCCACAGGTCGTCGGCCTGCGCCTCGGCGTCCGCCCGGGCCTGTTCGTGCCGGGCGTCCCGGTCGTCGAGGTGCAGCGCGGGCACGGACAGCGGGTGGAACGCCCGCAGGACGACGTCGCAGCCCAGCGGGTCGAGCCGGGCCCGCGCGGCGGCCAGGAAGCCGGACAGGGCCAGCTCCTCGGCCGGATCGACCGCGTCCAGGTGCGCGGTCACCGTCTCGGCGTCCAGCTCGGCGACCACCGTCCCCGGCCGCACCGACGGCAGCGCCTGAACCAGCTCGCTGTCGTACGTGTAACCGCCGTTGACCACGCCGATGCCCTGCGCGGACGCGATCGGCGCGACCTGCCGGTACTCCTCCACGGTCCGCGTGAAGTGCACCACCGGGTGCCGCTGCGCGAACTCCTCCAGGGACAGCCGCCCGTCGGTCGTCTCGAAGGGCAGCCACGGCAGCATCGTGCGCAGCATCTCCCGGTCGTGCCGGGCCAGCGACTTCACGCCCAGGTGGTGCACCGACAGGAACGCGGCGAGCCGTTCCGGATCACCGGCCGCGAGCCCCGTCAGCCAGGCGCGGATCCGCTCGCCCAGCGCCTCCCGTACGGCCGCCAGCGTCTCGTCCTCGTACAGCGCCTCGCGCGAGGCCGTGGGCCGCAGGCTGTCCGTGTCGAGCACACAGCGCACGAAGAACGCCCAGTCGGGCAGCAGCTGTTCGGCCCGCTCGGTCAGCAGCATGCCCTTCAGGTGCACGCGGTGACCGGCGCGCTGGGCCGGGCTGACCGCCGACGGCAGCACGTACGCGATCCCGCGCACGCCCGCCAGCGGCACGGACAGGTCGATCGTGTCCAGCGGCGTGAAGCCGAACAGGTCGTGGCAGTGCCGGGCGAGGGCGACGCGGCGGGCCGCCGGGCCCGGATACGGCCGGTCCCAGGGCGCGGGCAGGTCGGTGACCGCCTCGTCGCCCACCCGGACGTCGTACGGCAGCAGCGACCCGAAATCCCGGGCCAGCGCCGCCACCCGCTCGGGCGTGAGCCACTCCGCGGCCCCGGCCCGGGCCACCAGGTGCACGGTGGTGCCCGGTTCGGGCCGCTCGGCGTCCGGCAGGGTCCGCACGGTGTACGAACCGTCGTCGGACGCCGTCCACTCCACGGGCGGCGCCCCGGGCGTACGGGCGCTGCGGCTGACGACCCGGATGCGCTCGGCGACGACGAAACAGGCCAGCAGGCCGATGCCGAACTGCCCGAGGAAGTCGGACCTGGCCTCCTGAAGGCCCTCGGCGCGCTTGGAACTGCGCCCGATCGTGGCCAGCAGGCTGTGCACGTCCGCCTCGGTGAGCCCGACGCCGGTGTCCTCGACCCGCAGGGCCCCGCCCTCCGCGCGCAGCCGCACCCGGGCCGGGGCGCCGGGCTCCTCCGCGCGTCTGGCCGTGATGGCGTCCACGGCGTTCTGCAGCAGCTCGCGCAGGTACACCTTGGGGCTGGAGTAGAGGTGGTGGGAGAGCAGGTCCACCAGACCACGCAGGTCGACCTGGAACGTATGAGGTGGTCGGGGGGAACGGGGTGCCTGGGATGCCTGTGAGGTCTGGGAGTCCATCATCACGGCGCCGGTGGGGGACTCGCGACGGCGCGGGGTCGGGCGGTCCCGGTGAGGCGGTGACCGCGAGAAAGGCCGGGGGCGCGTCATCCTAAGGCCGGAACCGGCCGCCTGACCAGGGATTTCCGGGACGTATACGGCGACCTCCGCTGCGGCCTGGGCGCCGATGTCAGTGGCGTGGTGTGCAATGGATCTCGTGCCCGCACTGGAAGAACCCCTGCGCCAACCGCTGAAGTCGGTGCTCGGCCCCGCCACCGCGAAGGTGATGGCCGAGCACCTCGGCCTGCTCACCGTCGGCGACCTCCTCCACCACTACCCGCGCAGATACGAGGAGCGCGGCCAGCTCACCCACCTCGCCGACCTCCCCATGGACGAGCACGTCACGGTGGTCGCCCAGGTCGCCGACGCCCGCCTGCACACCTTCGCCTCCGCCAAGGCCCCGCGCGGCAAGGGCCAGCGCCTGGAGGTCACGATCACGGACGGCAGCGGCCGGCTCCAACTGGTCTTCTTCGGCGCGGGCGTCCACAAGCCCCACAAGGAGCTCCTGCCGGGCACCCGCGCGATGTTCGCGGGCAAGGTCTCCGTCTTCAACCGCCGCCTCCAACTCGCCCATCCTGCCTACGAGTTGCTGCGCGGGGACCCGGATGAGTCGGTGGAGACCTGGGCCGGCGCGCTGATCCCGATCTACCCCGCCACCGCCAAGCTGGAGTCCTGGAAGATCGGCAAGGCGATCCAGACGGTCCTGCCCACCGCCCAGGAGGCCCTCGACCCCCTCCCGGACACCCTCCGCCAGGGCCGCGGCCTGGTCCCCCTCCCCGAAGCCCTCCTGAAGATCCACCGCCCGCACACCAAGGCCGACATCGAGGACGCCCGCGCCCGCCTCAAGTGGGACGAGGCCTTCGTCCTCCAGGTCGCCCTCGCCCGCCGCCGCCACGCGGACGCCCTGCTCCCGGCGGTCCCCCGCAAGCCCACCCCGGACGGCCTCCTCACGGCCTTCGACGCCCGCCTCCCGTTCACCCTCACCGACGGCCAGCAGCGCGTCTCCCGCGAGATCTTCGCCGACCTGGCGACCGAGCACCCGATGCACCGGCTGCTCCAGGGAGAGGTCGGTTCGGGCAAGGCCCAGCCCCTCGACTCGCTGGTGCTCACGCCCACCGGCTTCCGTTCCATGGGGGATCTGCGGGTGGGCGACGAGGTGGTGGTGCCGGACGGGGACATCGCCCTGATCGATGGTGTCTTCCCTCAGGGCGAGCGCGATGTGTGGCGCTTGGTGCTGTCCGACGGGAGTTCCGTCGAGTGCGACGACGAGCATCTTTGGATCGTCGGCACGAGCTGCGGTTGGCACCGCGGTCAGGCTCCCAAGGTCATGACGACCCGGGAGATCCGTTCGGACACGTTCGAGGCCAACGGGTCCTCCAAGTGGTACATCCCGCCGGCGAAGCCGGTCGATCTCGGCGGCGACGCCGGGCTGCCCCTCGACCCGTACCTGATCGGACTACTGCTGGGGGACGGTTCGTTCCGGCACAATCTCTGCCTTTCCACCATCGACGACGAGATCCGTGACGCGGTAGCAGCGGCAGTAGCGCCCGAATGCCGGCTGGTGCCGGTGAAGGGATCGCACTGTGACTACACGATCCAGCTCAAGCAGCGTGCCGGCGGCGTGCGCAACCCGGTGATCCAGGTCCTGCGCGAGCTGGGCCTCTGGGGAAGGACGTCCCACGACAAGTTCGTCCCTCAGGCCTTCAAGAACGCTCCGATCAAGGACCGTCTCGCCGTGCTGCAGGGACTTCTCGACACGGACGGCACTGTCCAAGCCGACGGCATGAGTGTTTCCCTCTGCTCGGCTTCGCGCCGACTCGCGGAGGACGTCGCATGGCTCGTACGTTCGCTGGGCGGCCGGGCGCGAGTACTGCCGAAGAAGGCCGCGTACAACGTGCAGGTGTCCCTGCCGGACGATTACGTCCCGTTCCGGCTCACCCGCAAAGCGGAACGTGTGCGTCCGAGGCCGAAGTACAACACGTTCCGACGCGGCATCCGGGCGGTCGAGTACGCGGGGCGGAAGCCCGTCCAGTGCATCAGCGTCGCCCACCCGAGCCATGCCTACGTCACCGACAACTTCACGGTGACCCACAACACCATGGTCGCCCTGCGCGCCATGCTCGCCGTCGTCGACGCCGGTGGGCAGGCCGCCATGCTCGCGCCGACCGAAGTGCTCGCCCAGCAGCACCACCGGTCCATCGTCGAGATGATGGGCGAACTGGCCGAGGGCGGCATGCTGGGCGGGGCCGAGCAGGCCACGAAGGTGGTGCTGCTCACCGGCTCCATGGGCACGGCCGCCCGCCGCCAGGCCCTGCTCGACCTCACCACCGGCGAGGCCGGCATCGTCATCGGCACGCACGCGCTGATCGAGGACAAGGTGCAGTTCCACGACCTGGGCCTGGTCGTGGTCGACGAACAGCACCGCTTCGGCGTCGAGCAGCGCGACGCCCTGCGCGGCAAGGGCAAGCAGCCCCCGCACCTGCTCGTCATGACGGCCACGCCCATCCCGCGCACGGTCGCCATGACGGTCTTCGGCGACCTGGAGACCTCCGTCCTCGACCAGCTCCCGGCCGGCCGCTCCCCGATCGCCAGCCATGTCGTCCCGGCCGCCGACAAGCCCCACTTCCTGACCCGCGCGTGGGAGCGGGTCCGCGAGGAGGTGGAGAACGGCCACCAGGCGTACGTCGTCTGCCCCCGCATCGGCGACGAGGAGGACGACCCGAAGAAGGTCGGCAAGAAGAAGTCCTCCGAAGCCCCCGGGTCCGCCGAGGACGCCGCGGAGAAGCGCCCGCCCCTCGCCGTCCTCGACGTGGCCGACCACCTGGCCAAGGGCCCCCTGCAGGGCCTCCGGGTCGAGGTCCTGCACGGCCGTATGCACCCGGACGACAAGGACGCGGTCATGCGCCGCTTCGCCGCCGGCGACGTGGACGTCCTGGTCGCCACGACGGTCATCGAGGTCGGCGTCAACGTCCCGAACGCCACCGTCATGGTGATCATGGACGCCGACCGCTTCGGCGTCTCCCAGCTCCACCAGCTGCGCGGTCGCGTCGGCCGTGGCTCGGCCCCCGGCCTCTGCCTCCTGGTCACCGAGATGCCCGAGGCGAGCGCCGCCCGCCAGCGCCTCAACGCCGTCGCCTCCACCCTCGACGGCTTCGAACTGTCCCGCATCGACCTGGAACAGCGCCGCGAGGGCGACGTCCTGGGCCAGGCCCAGTCGGGCGCCCGGACCTCCCTGAAGGTCCTCGCGGTCATCGAGGACGAGGAGATCATCGCGGAGGCGAGGGAGGAGGCGACGGCGGTAGTGGCCGCCGACCCGGAGCTGGCCAACCTCCCTGCTCTTCGGACGGCTTTGGACGCCCTCCTGGACGAGGAAAGGGAGCAGTACCTGGAAAAGGGGTGACGGTTGCCGCCCCAGGGGCGCGAGGAACTGCGCGACCAGCCACACTGATACGGAAAGCCGCCCACGACAAGGACCGAAGATGACCCGCGTGATCGCCGGCACAGCCGGCGGACGCCGCCTGGCCGTCCCGCCAGGAACAGGAACCCGCCCCACCTCGGACCGCGCCCGCGAGGGCCTCTTCTCCACCTGGCAATCCCTCCTCGGCGGCCCCCTCGAAGGCGAACGCGTCCTGGACCTCTACGCCGGATCAGGAGCCGTAGGCCTGGAGGCCCTCTCCCGCGGCGCCGGCCACGCCCTCCTCGTGGAGGCCGACGCCAAAGCCGTCCGCGCGGTCCGCGAGAACGTGAAGAACCTCGGACTCCCCGGCGCCGAGGTCAGATCCGGCAAAGCGGAACAGATCATCCGCACCCCACCCCCCGGCGACCCCTACGACCTCGTCTTCCTCGACCCCCCGTACGCCGTCACGGACGACGATCTTCGGGAGATCCTCCTCACACTCCGCTCGGAACGCTGGCTCGCCGAAGAAGCCCTCGTCACCGTGGAGCGCAGCACCAGAGGCGGCGAATTCCGATGGCCCGAGGGTTTCGAACCCCTCCGGGCCCGTCGCTACGGCGAGGGAACGTTTTGGTACGGTCGCGCCGCCTCTACGTGCGAAGACGCACGATGACCGGACCGGAGAGCGAGGGATCACAAGTGCGCCGCGCCGTCTGTCCCGGGTCGTTCGACCCGATCACCAACGGACATCTCGACATCATCTCCCGCGCCTCCAGGCTGTACGACGAGGTCTACGTCGCGGTGATGATCAACCAGTCGAAGAAGGGCCTGTTCGAGATCGACGAGCGGATCGACCTGATCCGCCGGGTCACCGCCGAGTACGGCAACGTCCGCGTCGAGGCCTTCCACGGCCTGCTCGTCGACTTCTGCAAGCAGCGCGACATCCCCGCCATCGTGAAGGGCCTGCGCGCCGTCAGCGACTTCGACTACGAGCTGCAGATGGCCCAGATGAACAACGGCCTCTCGGGTGTGGAGACCCTCTTCATCCCCACCAACCCCACCTACAGCTTCCTGTCGTCCTCCCTGGTCAAGGAGGTCGCGACCTGGGGCGGCGACGTCTCCCACCTGGTGCCCGCCGAGGTCCTCCAGGCCCTCACCGAGCGCCTGCGGAAGGACTGAAGGCGCCCCGGGCGCCCCCCGGGAGCCTGACAAGCCGTCACCCGGTGTCCGCCGGTGACCCCGTGGCCGTACAGTCGTCCCGTCCGTCTCCAACGCATCTGTAGAGAGTGGCGAGCACACGGTGGACGTGCAGAAGAAGCTCGACGAGATCGTCGCCGCGATCTCCGGCGCCCGGTCCATGCCCATGTCGGCCTCGTGCGTGGTCAACCGCGCCGAACTGCTCTCCATGCTGGAGGAGGTCCGCGCGGCGCTGCCCGACTCCCTCGCCCAGGCCCAGGAGCTGATCGGCGGCCGGGAGCAGATGGTCGAGCAGGCCCGCCAGGAGGCCCAGCGGATCATCGAGAGCGCGCACGCCGAGCGCGGCTCGCTGATCTCCGACACCGAGGTCGCGCGCCGCTCCCAGGCCGAGGCCGACCGGATCCTCGCCGAGGCCCGCCAGGAGGCCGAGGAGATCCGCGCCGAGGCCGACGACTACGTCGACTCCAAGCTCGCCAACTTCGAGGTCGTCCTCACCAAGACCCTCGGCTCCGTCGGCCGCGGCCGCGAGAAGCTCCTCGGCACCGGCCCCGGCACCGACGAGCAGGGCTACGAGGACGAGGACGCCCCCGAGCGCAGCCACGACCCGGAGACCCAGCGCCGCACCGCCGACGAGTACGTCGACGCCAAGCTCGGCGCCTTCGAGGCGGTCCTCGCCAAGACTCTGGAGGCCGTCGGCCGCGGCCGGCAGAAGCTGCACGGCCGGATCGCCACCGACGACCTCGGCGCCCTCGCCGACGACACCAGCACCGTCCAGCACTCCAGCGACGCCGACTACCTCGCCGGCCTGGCCGCCCTCGCGGAGGAGAAGCCCCCGGCCGGGCAGCCCGCCCAGCAACAGGACTACGGACAGCCGCAGCCGGCCTACGGCTACCAGCAGCAGCCCGACCCCTACGGCGGTTACCAGCAGCCCGCCTACGCCGCCCAGCAGGACCCGTACGGCTACCAGCAGGCCGATCCCTACGCCTACCAGGGCTACGACCCCCAACAGGCCGCGTACGACCCGAACCAGGTCCCGCAGCAGGCGCAGCAGCCGCAGCAGCCGCAGCAGGGGCACCAGAGCCCTCAGGCCCACCAGGGGTACGCCCTCGACGAGACCAGCCTCTTCGACACCAGCATGATCAGTGCCGAGCAGTTGCGGGCCTACGAGCAGGGCCGCGGCCAGGGCTGAGTACCGGATTGGGCCGACGGCGAAAGGTCCAGTATCCTGGCTCTTCGGTCGCGCGTACGTCCGCGATCAACGCTGCCCGGGAACACCGAAGGGCGGCGTCCCCCCGAGCTCAGCAGATCGAAAGCAGGAATGGCCCTGAACGCCCGCCTCGACCACCGCAACCCGCTTGTGTTCGACACGCACGAGCTGGGTCGGCGGCCTGGTGCGCTGCAGCGCCTGACCCGCACGGTCGACGCTCCCAAGGACCTCGGTCTCAAGGGAGTCATCGGAGTGCCGGAAGGCGCCCCGGTGGAGCTCGAACTCCGCCTGGAGTCGGTCATGGAAGGGGTGCTCGTCACAGGCACCGCCCGTGCCGAGGCCGAGGGGGAGTGCGTAAGGTGTCTGGAGCCGCTGGAGCTGGAGCTCGAAGCGGACTTCCAGGAGATGTTCTCGTACCCTGACGCCGACGACCGGGGCCGCGTGATCGCGGAACCGGGCGACGACGCCGAGGACGACGAGGACAGGCTCTTCCTCGAGGACGGCCTGTTCGACCTCGAGCCCGTGCTGCGTGACGCGGTGGTGCTCGCACTGCCGATGCAGCCGGTGTGCCAGGAAGACTGCCCTGGTCTGTGCGCCGAGTGCGGCGCACGGCTGGCGGACGACCCGGACCACCACCATGACGCCGTCGACATCCGTTGGGCGGCACTGCAGGGACTCGCCGGTTCACTCGAACCGGGCGATAAGGACGAGATCAGCGGCGCCGAAGCGGGCGTCGACGAGAAGCAGGAGAAGTAGCCGTGGCTGTTCCGAAGCGGAAGATGTCGCGCAGCAACACGCGCCACCGCCGGTCGCAGTGGAAGGCTGCGGTCCCCACCCTGGTTGCGTGCGAGCGCTGCCACGAGCCCAAGCTGCAGCACATCGCGTGCCCGTCGTGCGGCACCTACAACAAGCGCCAGGTCCTCGAGGTCTGAGCGGCTGGTGAGAGGCACTGTGTCCACGCCTAAGAACAAGTCTTCCCGCGTGAGCGGGAGTGCTCCGGCGGACAACCAGGCCTCGTCCCACACGCTTCTGGAAGGGCGGCTCGGCTACAAGGTCGAGTCCGCCCTTCTGGTGCGCGCACTGACCCACCGGTCGTACGCATACGAGAACGGCGGTCTGCCGACCAACGAGCGCCTGGAGTTCCTCGGGGACTCCGTCCTCGGCCTCGTGGTCACGGACACGCTGTACCGCACCCACCCCGACCTGCCGGAAGGCCAGCTGGCCAAACTGCGGGCCGCGGTGGTGAACTCGCGTGCGCTCGCCGAGGTGGGCCGCGGGCTCGACCTGGGCTCCTTCATCCGGCTCGGCCGCGGTGAAGAGGGCACGGGCGGGCGGGACAAGGCGTCCATCCTGGCCGACACCCTGGAAGCGGTGATCGGCGCGGTCTACCTCGACCAGGGACTGGACTCGGCGGCGGAGCTGGTGCACCGCCTGTTCGACCCCCTGATCGAGAAGTCCTCGAACCTCGGAGCTGGCCTGGACTGGAAGACCAGTCTCCAGGAGCTCACCGCGACCGAGGGGCTCGGCGTCCCCGAGTACCTGGTCACCGAGACCGGCCCCGACCACGAGAAGACCTTCACTGCTGCCGCCCGCGTCGGAGGCGTCTCGTACGGCACCGGCACCGGCCGCAGCAAGAAGGAGGCGGAGCAGCAGGCCGCCGAGTCCGCCTGGCGGTCCATCCGGGCCGCCGCGGACGAGCGCGCCAAGGCGGCGAAGGCCGCCGAGGAGACGCAGACGGCGGCGGCCCAGGCCGCCCACACGGCCGTCGACGGCAGCAGCGTCGACGGCTGACGAGCCGGCCGCCCGCACCGGGCGTCCGGCCCCAGCACAGCGCACCCGAGCGCCCGCCCCTGCCGGGGCGGGCGTTCGGCCTATCCAGCGGTCCGAGGGGGAAGAATGTCGGGGGACGTCTTACAGGTGGTCGGAGAGATCACCCCATACGTCACCGCGGCCGCGGGCGCCTACGGCGTCGCCGTACTGGTGCGTACGCAGGACGAGGCCGCGAGCGCGACGGTCGCCTTGGGCCGACGGCTGGCGCAGCGGATCTTCGGCAGCCGCGCGGACGGTGAGGAACTGCCCGAAGCTCTCGCCGACGTGGTGGAGGAACCGGACGACCCGGACACCACCGCCGCGCTGCGCAAGGCCATCCGCAAGGCGCTCCTGGCCGACGAGGAGCTGGCGGCCGACGTACGGGCGCTGCTGGGCCGAGCCCCTGCCCGCACGCGTACCGGCGACGGCTCCCAGGTCGTCACCGGCAGTGTGATCGGCGGGGACAGCATCCAGATCGGCTCGGTCGGCGGTGACGTCCACCTCGGCCGCCCTGCCCGCGGCTGACCTGGGAGACCGTATGGCGGCGGAAGGCGAGCGGAGCCGGGTGGAGCACTCGGTCGTCGGCCGGGACCTGTTCCAGTTCGGAGATGTACCCGGTGGCGTCACCCTGATCACCGGCCTTGAGGCGCCCGTCCGCGTGCCCGCGCAGGAGCAGACCGGCCCCGCCCCGACCGCACCCTCAGCCCTGGTGTGTGTCCGCGTCAGGGATGCCGACCCGATCAGACTCGGCGTCCACCGCCCTATCCGGGTCACGGGTGCCGAGCCCACGGCCCTGCCCGCCTACGTACCCCGTGACCTGGACACCCGGGACGGCGACGGAGTGCGTCGGATGGTCGGGGCGGCCGCACGGGACGGCGGATTCGTTCTCCTGGTGGGTGGCTCGTCGGTCGGCAAGACCCGGTCGCTCTACGAGGCGATCCGCGCCCTGCTGCCCGACTGGTGGCTGCTGCATCCCGCCGATGCCGGCATGATCGGCCCCGTCATGGATCAGCTGCCCGGCCCGCTGGTGATCTGGCTCGATGAACTTCAGCACCACGTGTCCGGCACGCACCAACTGACGGCGGCGACCGTTCGCGCCCTGCTGGCCCGACCGGAGCCCGTGGTGCTCGTGGGCACGCTGTGGCCGCACTACTACGGCGCCTGGACCGCGACGCCCTCCTCTGCGACGGACGACGATCGCAACCGTGCCGAGCGCGAACTGCTCAAGCTCGCGGAGACCGTGCACGTTAGCGCAGTCCTGAGCCCCGCCGAGCGGGGACGCGCGGTCGCTCTTGCCGAGTCGGACGGCCGGCTGCGCATGGCTCTGGAGTCACAGGACTTCGGGCTGACCCAGGTCATCGCCGGGGCTCCGCAACTCGTCCATCGGTGGGAGAACGCCGACCCCTATGCGCGCGCCCTGATGACCGCGGCCGTGGACGCGTCCCTGATGGGGGTCCAGTCACCCATCCCCGAGGCGCTGCTGCGATCCGCCGCGCCGGGCTACTGCACTCCCGCCCAACGGGCCGGTGCCCCGGACGGCTGGTTCGAGGAGGCGCTCGGCTACGCGACCGGACCACTGCTGGGCGCCACCTCGGCTCTCGTCCCCGTCAGCCACGGTCCCATGATGGGACGCCCCGACGGCTATCGGGTGGCCGACTACGTGCTGCACCACACCGGCCGGGCTCAACGTGCCGCACCGCCGCCGGAGAGCTTCTGGCAGGCGTGTGCCGAGCACCTCACCGACCGTGCGGATGTCGTGAGGACCGGAGCGGCCGCTGCTGCCCGGCAACGTCTCGCTGCCGCCGTTCCCTTGTTGCGCAAGGCGGTCGAGGCAGGTTCCGCGTCTGCCATGCGCGAGCTCGGTGAGCTTTACCGCAGGTCGGGGGAGACGGCCGGTGCCCAGGAGATGGCTGACCGGCTGACGACGTCCAGCGCTCCGGACGCCGCTCTGTACCGGACGATTCTGGCGGGCTGGGACTTCGAGGAACTACTCGACTTGGCGGAAGCCGGCAATGAGTACGCGGTCGGCCATCTCATCGAGTACGGGGACCCTCAGCTGGCGATCTCACTGCTGCTGGACGGTCTCGACCCGGACGACCTGTGGTCCTGGTACCGACTGGCACAGCTGTTCCACGACGAGGACGAGAACGAACAGGCCATCTCCATTCTGGAGATGCTCCACAAACGGGAGTACCCCGACGCTCTCCTTTTCCTCGCCGAGCTGCACAAGGAGGAGGGCAATCTCGAGCGGCTGTACGAGCTGACGGAGGAGGGGTACTTCGACGCGGCCTGCTGTCTCGCCGACCTCCTCCACGAGAAGGGCCGGACGGACGAGGGCATCGAGATGCTCTGGGATTTCGTGGACCAGGGCAACGGCGATGCCGACTTCATGCTGGCCCATCTGCTTGCGAAGAGCGGTGACGTCGATGCCCTGCTGGAGCGGGCGGCGGAAGGGCACGCTGATGCGGCGCAGGAGGCGGCTCGGCTCCTGCGGGACCGAGGTGAGGACGAGCAAGCGGTGGAGGTGCTCATCTCGCACGCCGACGAGGGTTCCTACCTGGGCAGGGACCTGGCCGAACTGCTGCGCGTGACAGGCCGAGTGGAGGATCTGCGGACGCGCGCGGCATCCGGTGACATCTACGCGGTGGGCGAGCTGACCAGACTGGCCATCGAGGAAGACGATCTCGACGAAGCCGTCCGGCTGCATGCCCTCGGAGGAGGCCGTACCGCCGGCATGTTCGACACCACGCGCGAACTCGTGAACGCCCTCGTGGCGCTCGGGGAGACGGACCGGGCCGTCGCCCTCATCACCGGCCCCGCCGGGGACTCGCCGCCCTACCAGCGACGGGACCTGCTCAAGAAACTCGGCAGGACCGAGGAACTGCGCACGCTCATCGACCAGGGCGATCACCACGCCGTACGGGACCTCGTCGAGGTGCTCCGGGCTCAGGGCCGAGCGGCCGAGGCCGAGGCCCTGCTGACCCGTGGTCTCACCGCCGACGGCCGGGTACTGCCGACCGGCCTGGCGGACTGACGGTATGACCACGCTACGCTGCGGACCCATGTCCCAGTGTTCAGGGGCCGGAGCAGAAGGAGAGTCGTGCCCGAGTTGCCCGAGGTCGAGGTCGTCCGGCGCGGTCTGGAGCGGTGGGTCGCCCACCGGACCGTCGCCGAGGCCGAGGTGCTGCACCCGCGCGCCGTGCGCCGCCACCTCGCCGGAGCCGACGACTTCGCGCACCGGCTCAAGGGCCACCGCATCGGCGTCCCGAGCCGTCGCGGCAAGTACCTGTGGCTGCCCCTGGAGGAGACGGACCAGTCGATCCTGGCCCACCTCGGCATGAGCGGCCAGCTGTTGGTCCAGCCGCACACCGCCCCGGACGAGAAGCACCTGCGCATCCGTGTCCGCTTCACCGACACCCTGGACACCGAACTCCGCTTCGTCGACCAGCGCACCTTCGGCGGGCTGTCGCTCCACGAGAACACCGTGGACGGGCTGCCCGACGTCATCGCGCACATCGCCCGCGACCCGCTCGACCCGCTCTTCGACGACGAGGCCTTCCACCAGGCGCTGCGCCGCAAGCGGACCACGATCAAACGAGCCCTGCTCGACCAGTCGCTCATCAGCGGCGTCGGCAACATCTACGCGGACGAGGCCCTGTGGCGCTCCCGCATCCACTACGAGCGCCCGACCGCGACCTTCACCCGCCCCCGCACCCTGCTGCTCCTGGGCCATGTCCGGGACGTGATGAACGCGGCCCTCGCCGTGGGCGGCACCAGCTTCGACAGCCTCTACGTCAACGTCAACGGCGAGTCGGGCTACTTCGACCGGTCCCTCGACGCCTACGGGCGTGAGGGCCTGCCCTGCCGGCGCTGCGGCACGCCCATGCGCCGCCGGGCCTGGATGAACCGGTCGAGCTACTTCTGCCCGACGTGTCAGCGGGCGCCGCGCGTCTCGTCGTAACGCTCGCGCGCCGCCAGCACGTCGTCCATCCGCCCCTCCACGAAGTGGATGAGGCTCAGCAGGCGCTCGGCGACCCCGCGCCCCAGCGGCGTCAGCTCGTAGTCCACCCGGGGCGGATTGGTGGGCTGCGCCTCGCGGTGCACCAGGCCGTCGCGCTCCAGCGCGTGCAGCGTCTGGGAGAGCATCTTCTCGCTGACGCCGTCGACGCGGCGGCGCAGCTCGTTGAAGCGCAGCGAGCCCTCGTACAGGGCGCCCAGCGTGAGTCCGCCCCAGCGGCCCGTGACGTGCTCCAGCGTGCCGCGCGAGGGACAGGCCTTGGCGAACACGTTGTACGGGAGGTCGTCGAGCCCCTCCGCGCGCTCCTGGGTGGTGGTCATACGCCCAGCCTACGCCAGCACAGCGCTAACCAATAGGTTGCACTAACCGAAAGTTAGCGCTTCGTGCTGAGGTCGTGGCCCGGACGCCGCATGAGCGTCGTGAGCCGGCTCAGTAGCCGAAGTTCTGCGTCCACCAGGGGCCGC
Organism: Streptomyces sp. NPDC006140; assembly: GCF_040628815.1. Classification (NCBI taxonomy): domain Bacteria; kingdom Bacillati; phylum Actinomycetota; class Actinomycetes; order Kitasatosporales; family Streptomycetaceae; genus Streptomyces; species Streptomyces sp. NPDC006140. The sequence goes on from NZ_JBEXTS010000006.1 coordinate 202,735, forward strand.
CCGAGCCGAACTCGACGCCGACGCCCAGTGTCTTGAAGTCGCAGTTCAGGATGTTGGCGCGGTGGCCGGGGCTGTTCATCCAGGCGTCCATCACGGCCGCGGCGTCGGCCTGGCCGCGCGCTATGTTCTCGCCGCCGAGGTTGGATATGCCGGCCTTCTCGGCCCGGTCCCACGGCGTCTGCCCGTCCGGGTCGGTGTGGTCGAAGAAGCCGCGCGCGGCCATGTCCTCGCTGTAGTTCTGGGCCAGCTCGGTCAGCGCGCTGTTCGCGGCGAGCGGGCTGCAGCCCACCTTGGCCCGCTCGTCGTTCACCAGCGCGAGCACCTGGGCCGCGGCGGCGGACTCCCCGGAGAGCGCGGCGGAGGCGCTGGGCTTACGCGGCGCCTTGGTGGCCGTGCGGGACGGCGTGTTGTCCGGCTTCTCGCTGGGGGTGGCCGCCGGCTGCTTCTTCTCCGGGGTCTTCTGCGGCGCCTTGTCCGACTTCTCCGGCTTCTGAGGCGTCTTCGTCGGCGCGGCGGAGGACTTCGACGCGGACGGCGACGGGGAGGCGGAGCGCTCGGCGTCCCGGCTGGTGGGGACACCGCCCCGGCTGTCGGCGCTGCCGGAGGTGCCACCCTGCTCGATCGGGGTGTTCGTCGGCGTGTCCCCGGCCTGCACCTTGTCGGCGCCGTTGGTGCCGCCGAGCTTGTAGTTCTCGAGGCCGGGCACCGCGCCCGTGGCGACCGCGACCGTGCCGAGGGCGACCGCGGCGGACACGCCGAGCAGCCCGGTGCGCATCGGACGCGCGGCCTTCTTCCGGCGGCGGTGCGCACCGGCGCGGCGGACGCCGCCGTCGGGCGTGAAACCGTCGCCCGCGAAGCCGTCGCTCGTGAACCCGTCACGCGTGAACCCGTCCCGCGTGAAACCGTCGCTCGCGAAGACGGCCGTGTCCTCGTGGCGGTCACCCGCTGCGGACGCCTCCGCCCCGAACAGGTAGGCCTCGCTCTTCGCGTAGCCCTCGGCGTACGCCTCCGGGTTCAGGTAGGGCGCGATGCCCATCGTCGGGGCGTCTTCCGCGGTGGAGTGCAGCGGGTCGTGGCCCTCCGCGGTGCCGTCGGCCCGTGTGATCCCCGTGGCGGCGCGGCCGGCGGCGGAGCGTCGGTGGCGTCCCATGTCCTGGCCTTCCTCGTCCTGGCGGTCGACTCGTCCTCGAGATCAACACCAAACTCACTCGATCGTGTGAGTTTCATATGAGATTCGTTGAGGGGGGACGGTACCGCATGGCGCAAGTGGAGGAAGTGCCCGGAGGAAGATCGTGCGGTTAGGTTGCAGTCATGAGCGACGATGTGCGACTGGTCGCCTGGGTGCGGGGACGCGTCCAAGGTGTGGGTTTCCGCTGGTTCACCCGGGCCAAGGCCCTGGAGATCGGCGGCCTGAGTGGTTTTGCTCTCAATTTGGGCGACGGACGGGTCCAAGTGGTCGCGGAGGGCGCGCGGGAGGGCTGTGAAGGTCTTCTGGAATGGCTCCAGAGTGACGACACGCCCGGCCGCGTGGACGGTGTCACCGAGATCTGGGACACACCTCGCGGCGGCTACGAGGGCTTCGCCATCCGCTGACTCCGTACCGCCGGGCGGCCCCGGGGGCCGCCCACGGACAGGCCGCGGGCCGTCGCCCCGCAGGGAAACTTGCTGGTGATTGCCAGAACCGCTTGCCTTGGCACGCTCCGCACGCAAGGATGATCGCCACGCCCCGAGGGCCCCGCAGAAGCCGCCGCACCGCCGTTCCCGGCCGTGTGCGCCCGGGTCGCCCGCCAATACGGGGCGTGATCGTGTTGACCGTCAAACTTTTTGGTGAGACGCTGAAAGCACCCCGCGCACCTTAGCTGTTTGGCATGGCTGAACGGCAGCACAACTCCAGGCCTGCCAGGCAGGGCGGGTGCGAATCCCTCACGACCCACACCGCATCGGTCGGTCACTCATTGTGGAGGACCATCCATCATGGCAAAGGCGCTTCTCGGTTACGTCGGCGGCTCCGACCCTCGACTCCTCGCCGAGATGCGACGGCTCCAGCAGCGCGTCCAGGACCTGGAATCCGAGCTCGTACGGATCCAGGCGGAGAACGAAGCGCTGACGGCTGCCGCTTCTCACGACAGGATCATGGAGAGCGTTGACGCACACCAGGCGGAGCCTGCGCTCACCTGATCACTGCATCGCTCCACAACAGCACAGCAGTGGTCGGGCCGCCCGTCACAACCGCTGAGTTGTCAGAAGTGCAAGGGACGCCCTAGGCGTCCCTTCTTTCTTTCCCCGCGCATCCTTTCACCGTCTTTAACGTCTGGTGTGCCCTGCGCGTTCAGCGGCGAAACCGTGGGTTCATGGAGTGAGACGAACCCGGGCGGTAGAGTCCGGCGGCGTGCACCTCAAGGCCCTGACCCTCCGCGGGTTCAAGTCGTTCGCCTCGGCCACCACGCTCCGGTTCGAGCCGGGGATCACGTGCGTCGTCGGACCGAACGGCTCGGGCAAGTCCAACGTCGTCGACGCGCTCAGCTGGGTCATGGGCGAGCAGGGCGCCAAGTCGCTGCGCGGCGGCAAGATGGAGGACGTCATCTTCGCCGGCACCACCGGCCGCCCGCCCCTGGGCCGCGCCGAGGTGTCCCTGACCATCGACAACTCCGACGGGGCCCTGCCCATCGAGTACGCCGAGGTCACCATCACGCGGATCATGTTCCGCAACGGCGGCAGCGAGTACCAGATCAACGGCGACACCTGCCGCCTCCTCGACATCCAGGAACTGCTCTCCGACTCCGGCATCGGCCGCGAGATGCACGTGATCGTCGGGCAGGGCCAGCTCGACTCCGTGCTGCACGCCGACCCCATGGGCCGCCGCGCCTTCATCGAGGAGGCCGCCGGCGTCCTCAAGCACCGCAAGCGCAAGGAGAAGGCGCTGCGCAAGCTGGACGCGATGCAGGCCAACCTCGCGCGCGTGCAGGACCTTACCGACGAGCTGCGGCGCCAGCTCAAGCCCCTCGGCCGCCAGGCCGCCGTCGCGCGCAGGGCGGCCGTCATCCAGGCCGACCTGCGCGACGCCCGGCTGCGCCTGCTCGCCGACGACCTCGTCCGGCTCCGGGAAGCCCTCCAGGCGGAGGTCGCCGACGAGGCCGCGCTGAAGGAACGCAAGGAGGCCGCCGAGCAGGAGCTGCGCAGGGCACTCCAGCGCGAAGCACTCCTGGAGGACGAGGTCCGGCAGCTCACACCGCGCCTGCAGCGCGCCCAGCAGACCTGGTACGAGCTCTCCCAGCTCGCCGAGCGGGTGCGCGGCACGATCTCGCTGGCCGACGCCCGCGTGAAGAGCGCCACCTCCGCGCCCCCCGAGGAACGGCGCGGCCGCGACCCCGAGGACCTGGAGCGCGAGGCCGCCCGCGTCCGCGAACAGGAGGCCGAGCTGGAGGCCGCCCTGGAGGCCGCCGAGCGCGCCCTGGAGGACACGGTCGCCCACCGCGCCGAGCTGGAACGCGAACTGGCCCAGGAGGAACGGCGCCTGAAGGACGCCGCCCGCGCCATCGCCGACCGGCGCGAGGGCCTGGCCCGGCTCAGCGGCCAGGTCAACGCCGCCCGCTCCCGCGCCGCCTCCGCCCAGGCCGAGATCGAACGCCTGGCCGCCGCCCGCGACGAGGCGCAGGAACGTGCCGTCACCGCCCAGGAGGAGTACGAGGCCCTCCAGGCCGAGGTCGACGGCCTCGACGCCGGCGACGTCGAACTCGCCCAGCAGCACGAGGCGGCGAAGCAGCAGCTCACCGAGGCCGAGGCCGCCCTCACGGCAGCCCGGGAGGCCGCCACGGCGGCGGAGCGCCGGCGCGCCGCGACCCAGGCACGGCACGAGGCCCTGGCCCTCGGCCTGCGCCGCAAGGACGGCACCGGGATACTGCTCGCGGCCAAGGACCGCCTCTCCGGTTTGCTCGGCCCGGCGGCGGAGCTCTTGACGGTGGCCCAGGGCCACGAGGTCGCCCTGGCCGCCGCGTTCGGGGCTGCGGCGGACGCCATCGCGGTCACGTCCCCGGCATCCGCGGCCGACGCGATCCGACTCCTCCGCAAGCAGGACGGTGGCAGGGCCACCCTGCTCCTGGCAGGAGATGACGCCCTCAGGGGCGCGGGGAACTGCGCGACCAGCCACAACGGCGCCGCGGACGCCCGCCACACCTACGCCGCAGACCTGGTCCGCGGCCCTGCGGACCTCATGCCTGCCGTCAGACGGCTCCTCCACGGCATCGTCGTGGTCGACACCCTCGAAGACGCGGAAAGCCTCGTCTACACCCACCCGGACCTCACCGCCGTCACCGCCGAAGGCGACCTCCTCGGCGCCCACTTCGCCCACGGCGGCTCCGCGGGCGCCCCCAGCCTCCTCGAAGTACAGGCCTCCGTCGACGAGGCCGCCGCCGAGCTGGAAGAGCTCGCCGTCCGTTGCGAGGAGCTGACCGAGGCCCAGCAGGAGGCCGTCGAGCGGCGCAAGGAGTGCGCCGCGCTGGTCGAGGAGCTGGGGGAGCGGCGCCGGGCCGCCGACCGGGAGAAGTCGGCCGTCGCCCAGCAGCTCGGGCGGCTGGCGGGGCAGGCACGCGGCGCCACCGGAGAGGCGGAACGCGCCACCGCCGCCGCGGCCCGCGCTCAGGAGGCCCTCGACAAGGCACTCCAGGAGGTCGAGGAACTCGCCGAGCGGCTCGCCGTCGCCGAGGAGATGCCGATCGAGGAGGAGCCCGACACCGCCGTGCGGGACCGGCTCGCCGCCGACGGTGCCAACGCCCGCCAGACCGAGATGGAGGCCCGTCTCCAGGTCCGTACGCATGAGGAGCGGGTCAAGGGCCTGGCAGGGCGGGCCGACTCCCTGGACCGGGCCGCCCGCGCGGAACGCGAGGCACGCGCGCGTGCCGAGCAGCGGCGGGCCCGGCTGCGGCACGAGGCGGCGGTGGCGGAGGCCGTCGCCTCCGGCGCCCGGCAGCTGCTCGCGCACGTCGAGGTGTCCGTCGCCCGCGCCGACGAGGAGCGCACCGCCGCCGAGGCCGCCAAGGCCCGGCGCGAGCAGGAACTCGCCCGCGCCCGCACCGAGGGGCGCGATCTCAAGGCGGAACTCGACAAGTTGACGGATTCGGTCCACCGCGGCGAGGTACTCGGCGCCGAGAAGCGGCTGCGGATCGAGCAGCTGGAGACCAAGGCGCTGGAGGAGCTGGGTGTCGAACCGGCCGGGCTCATGGCGGACTACGGTCCGCACCAGCTCGTGCCGCCCTCGCCCCCCGCCGAGGGCGAGGAGCTGCCGGAGGACCCCGAGCACCCGCGCAATCAGCCGAGGCCGTTCGTCAGGGCCGAGCAGGAAAAACGCCTCAAGGCCGCCGAGCGCGCCTACCAGCAGCTCGGCAAGGTGAACCCGCTCGCCCTGGAGGAGTTCGCGGCGCTGGAGGAACGCCACCAGTTCCTCAGCGAGCAGCTGGAGGACCTGAAGAAGACCCGCGCCGACCTGCTCCAGGTCGTCAAGGAGGTCGACGAGCGCGTCGAGCAGGTCTTCACCGAGGCCTACCGGGACACCGCCCGGGAGTTCGAGGGCGTCTTCAGCCGGCTCTTCCCCGGTGGTGAGGGGCGACTGGTGCTGACCGACCCCGACAACATGCTCACCACGGGCGTGGACGTCGAGGCCCGGCCGCCGGGCAAGAAGGTCAAGCGGCTGTCGCTGCTCTCCGGCGGGGAGCGGTCGCTGACGGCCGTCGCGCTGCTCGTGTCGATCTTCAAGGCACGGCCCAGCCCGTTCTACGTCATGGACGAGGTCGAGGCCGCCCTCGACGACACCAACCTCCAGCGGCTCATCCGGATCATGCAGGAGCTGCAGGAGGCGTCCCAGCTGATCGTGATCACGCACCAGAAGCGCACGATGGAGGTCGCCGACGCGCTGTACGGCGTCTCCATGCAGGGCGACGGTGTGTCGAAGGTCATCTCGCAGCGCCTCCGCTAGATGGGTGTGGTCTACACCCTTCTCACCTGCGGCTCTGGCTGACTTCATTTATTGAACACATCGCTGACACACCCCTGCCTCAGATTCACAGCAAGCGCCCTATTGACTTCGAAACTTGAAGGCATAGTCTCGGCAACGTTCCTTTTACCTTCAGGTACCTTCAGGTGGCACCTCGAAGGGCTGACCCCCTCCGGCAGCGTTGCCGGTGGCCCGAGGAGTACACGTGACCAGCACAGCGCAGGCACCCCAGTCAGGAGCCAGGACGGCTCATCCCGATCATCTCGGGCACGTCATCTTCATCGCGGCGGCGGCCGCGATGGGCGGTTTCCTCTTCGGCTACGACAGTTCCGTGATCAACGGCGCCGTCGAGGCCATCCGTGACCGCTACGACGTCGGCTCCGCGGCCCTCGCCCAGGTCATCGCCATCGCCCTGATCGGCTGCGCCATCGGCGCCGCGACCGCCGGCCGCATAGCCGACCGCATCGGCCGCATCCGGTGCATGCAGATCGCCGCGATCCTCTTCACGATCAGCGCCGTCGGCTCCGCGCTGCCCTTCGCGCTGTACGACCTCGCCTTCTGGCGCGTCGTCGGCGGCTTCGCCATCGGCATGGCCTCCGTGATCGGCCCGGCCTACATCGCCGAGGTCGCCCCGCCCGCCTACCGCGGCCGGCTCGGCTCCTTCCAGCAGGCCGCGATCGTCATCGGCATCGCCGTGTCGCAGCTGGTCAACTGGGGTCTGCTGAACGCCGCCGACGGCGACCAGCGCGGCAAGCTGATGGGCCTGGAGGCCTGGCAGGTCATGCTCGGCGTCATGGTCGTCCCGGCCGTCCTCTACGGGCTGCTCTCCTTCGCCATCCCGGAGTCCCCGCGCTTCCTGATCTCCGTCGGCAAGCACGAGCGCGCCCGCGAGATCCTCACCGAGGTCGAGGGCAAGGACGTCGACCTGGACGCCCGTGTCGCCGAGATCGAGGGCGCCATGAAGAGCGAGCACCGCTCCAGCTTCAAGGACCTGCTCGGCGGCAGCTTCTTCTTCAAGCCGATCGTCTGGATCGGTATCGGCCTGTCGGTCTTCCAGCAGTTCGTCGGCATCAACGTCGCGTTCTACTACTCCTCGACGCTGTGGCAGTCGGTCGGCGTCGACCCGACGGACTCGTTCTTCTACTCCTTCACCACCTCGATCATCAACATCGTCGGCACCGTCATCGCGATGATCTTCGTCGACCGCATCGGCCGCAGGCCGCTCGCGATCATCGGCTCGGTCGGCATGGTCATCGGCCTCGCCCTGGAGGCCTGGGCGTTCTCGTACCACCTGGTCGACGGCAAGCTGCCCGCCGCGCAGGGCTGGATCGCCCTGATCGCCGCGCACGTCTTCGTCCTCTTCTTCGCCCTGTCCTGGGGTGTGGTCGTCTGGGTCATGCTCGGCGAGATGTTCCCCAGCCGGATCCGCGCCGCCGCCCTGGGGGTGGCCGCCGCCGCGCAGTGGATCGCCAACTGGGCCATCACCGCGAGCTTCCCGTCGCTGGCCGACTGGAACCTGTCCGTGACGTACGTGATCTACACGGCGTTCGCCGCGCTCTCGATCCCGTTCGTCCTGAAGTTCGTTAAGGAGACGAAGGGCAAGGCCCTGGAGGAGATGGGCTGAGCCCGTCCCGCGCACTAGGGGGTGTCCGCAAAGTCCCGCCTGCCCTGCGACGCCCGGCACGCTCCCCCAAGCTCTTCGAGCAGGGGGGACCCCATGACGCCGCAGGGCCCGCCCTCCGGGCGGACGACGCGACTTTGTGGACACCCCTAGGGGAGGAGGGCCATAGTCCCCGCTGCCCCTCTCCCCGTAACCCGCCGCCGCCCCGGTTCGGCCACTGCCCGAGCCGGGGCGGCGGTCTCATGCCGCGAGCCCGGGCAGTACGCGCTCGCAGAACAGCCGCAGACTCCGCCACCCCTCCTCCACCGGCATGCCGCCCGCCAGCGGGTGCAGGACGTACGAGTCGAGCCCCAGCCCCGCGCACCGCTCCGGCGTGAGGATCCGGTACACGCCCTCCGCGCGCAGCTCCTCGACGGTCGTCGCGGCCGACTTCACCGCCGAGCGCACCCCGCCCGACTGCCAGGCGGCGTACGTCCGCGCCTCGTGCAGGAAGTGCCGGCCGTACTCCGCCCAGGCCCGGTCCGGATCCTCGGCCACGTGCAGCAGGGGCGTCTCGGCCGCCGGCATCATGACCCAGCCCTCGGTGCCGTACTCGACGAGCAGCTCCTTGTAGTACGTCTCCAGCTCCGGCAGGTGCGCGCTGGGGAAGAAAGGCAGGCCCAGCCGGGCGGCCCGGCGGGCGGCGGCCCTGGAGGAGCCGCCGACCAGGAGCAGGGGATGGGGTGCGGTGAACGGGCGCGGGGTGATCCGGACCGTGCGGCCCCGGTAGGGGAAGGGCTCGCCCGTCCACGCCTTCAGCAGCGTCTCCAGCAGCTCGTCCTGGAGCTTGCCGCGCCGGGCGAAGTCCACCCCGAACTGCTCGTACTCCTCCGGCCGGTACCCGATCCCGGCGACCGTCACCAGCCGGCCGCCGCTCAGCAGGTCCAGCACGGCGATCTCCTCGGCGAGCCGCAGCGGGTCGTGCAGCGGGCCGATGATCGCCGAGACGGTGACCGCGACACGCCGGGTCGCGCCGAAGACGGCTCCCGCGAAGGCGAACGGCGACGGCAGCCAGTTGTTCTCCGCCCCGTGGTGCTCCTCCGTCTGCACCGTGGTGACGCCCCGGTCGTCCGCGTACGCGGCCATCTCCAGGGCCGCCCGGTAGCGGGCGCCCAGCTCGGCGGGAGAGGCCCCGGGAGCGACGAGGTTGAAGCGTGCGACCGTGACGGGCATGGCGGCGTCTCCCTTCACCGGGCGGAGGCTCGGCTTCACCGGGCGGTGTCCGGGGGACGTTAGCTGACGGGGCATCAGACATCCAGGGGTGTGGAGATCCGGCGGCCCCCGGCCCTTCGGAGCGGTACAAGCAGGGTGACCCGGGGCCCCATGGCTGATACTGGACGCGTTATGGACATCGTCATCCTTGCTGTAGTCATCGCCGTGGTCGTGCTCGGCGCGCTCGGCGGGCTCATCGTCGGCAGCCGGCGCAAGAAGCAGCTGCCGCCGCCCCCGCCCGCGGCGCCCGACATCACCGCCCCACCGGCCGAGCCGCACGTCGGCGACGAGGCCGAGACGCCGCGGGAGGAACCGCGGCGCACGATAGAGGAGGTGGATCTTCCGGACGGCTCGGCTCCGGTCGTCGTCGAGGAGCCGCCCGCCGAGGCTCCCGAGATCGAGATCCCGGAGCCCACCGCGGGCCGTCTGGTCCGGCTGCGGGCCCGGCTCTCCCGCTCGCAGAACGCCCTCGGCAAGGGCCTGCTGACCCTGCTGTCCCGCGAGCACCTCGACGAGGACACCTGGGAGGAGATCGAGGACACGCTGCTCACCGCCGACGTCGGCGTGCAGCCCACCCAGGAGCTGGTCGAGCGGCTGCGCGAGCGCGTGAAGGTGCTGGGCACCCGCACCCCCGAGGAGCTGCGCACCCTGCTCCGCGAGGAGCTCATCACGCTGGTCGGCCGCGACATGGACCGCGCCGTCAAGACCGAGCCGGAGGACCGCAAGCCGGGCATCGTGATGGTCGTCGGCGTCAACGGCACCGGCAAGACCACCACCACCGGCAAGCTCGCCCGCGTCCTGGTCGCCGACGGCCAGAGCGTGGTGCTCGGCGCCGCCGACACCTTCCGGGCCGCCGCCGCCGACCAGCTCCAGACCTGGGGCGAGCGCGTCGGCGCCCACACCGTGCGCGGACCGGAGGGCGGCGACCCGGCCTCCGTGGCCTTCGACGCGGTCAAGGAGGGCAAGGAGATGGGCGCGAACGTCGTGCTCATCGACACCGCCGGCCGGCTGCACACCAAGACCGGCCTCATGGACGAGCTGGGCAAGGTCAAGCGGGTCGTGGAGAAGCAGGCCCCGGTCGACGAGGTGCTGCTCGTCCTGGACGCCACCACCGGCCAGAACGGCCTCGTCCAGGCCCGGGTCTTCGCCGAGGTCGTCAACATCACCGGCATCGTCCTCACCAAGCTCGACGGCACGGCCAAGGGCGGCATCGTGGTCGCCGTCCAGCGTGAGCTGGGAGTCCCGGTCAAGCTCATCGGGCTCGGCGAGGGCGCGGACGACCTCGCGCCGTTCGAGCCGGAGGCGTTCGTTGACGCCCTTATCGGGGAGTGAGCTCGGCACCCGCCGCGGCACGACCTGCGAAAAACCGTACCTGCGCGAGAAGCGCCCGCCCCCGAGGTGCAGTCGGGGACGGGCGCTTCGCTCTGTGTCCTTGGGGTTTTTCGCGGTCTTCGTGGGTCCTTGTGGCCGCTACGCCCGTGAGCGGTGCGCCACGTACGCCAGCGTGCCCAGCACCAGGCGGGCCTCCGGCGGTCGGGACGCCGAGTCCAGGGCGGGGGAGCGCAGCCAGCGGACGGGGCCGAGGCCGCCGCGGTCCGAGGGCGGCGCCGTGATGTGCGTGCCGGGGCCGAGGCCGCGCAGGTCGAGGGCGTCCGGGTCGTCCCAGCCCATGCGGTAGAGCAGCCCGGGCAGGTCGGCGGCGGCCCCGGGGGCGACGAAGAAGTGGCCGCGGCCGTCCGGGGTGGCCGCGACCGGGCCGACGGGCAGGCCCATGCGCTCCAGCCGGGCCAGGGCGCGGCAGCCGGCCGGCTCGGCCACCTCGATGACGTCGAAGGCCCGGCCGACGGGCAGCATCACCGAGGCGCCGGGGAACTCGCCCCAGGCCTCCGTCACGTCGTCGAGCGTCGCCCCGGCGGGGATCACCGGGGCGAAGTCCAGCGGGTGCGCGCCCGGAGCCGGGCAGTCACGGCGGCCGCACGAGCAGGCGCCCGCCGACGCCCGGGCGCCCGGCACCACGTCCCAGCCCCACAGCCCGGTGTACTCGGCCACGGCGGTGCCGTCCGACGTGCGGCTGCGGCGGCGCGAGCCGGTCCGGATGTCGCGCATGCCCCGGCTGATGCCGATCGTGAAGCCCATACCCCCTCCAACGGGTCCGACGCACCCATGGTTACGCAGCGGACGCGGCGCGTGACTCTCCGTTTCCGCCTTCCCGTCGGCGGCCGGTTCACTCGGCGCCCGGAAGCGCCTCAGGGTGGTGCACCCACGACACGCGCCCCCGAGTGCATCGCTGCACCCGCTCCTGGGTGTGCTGTGTCAAGTGAATCGCGCGCAGGCGTACGTGAGTTCATTCGATGGGGTGGCGAATGGTGGCGTTTCCGTGTGAGCCGTGGCTGGACGGGTGATCGTAGGATTACTTTGTGTGCACGAGTCCTGGGGGCACATGCACTCGTGGGTATGCCGGAGGCAAGTCGGCTTTCCGTTCGAAGGGTGACAAGGACCGGACGGACGGCCGTACGAACCGGCATGCTGATAGGGCTTGGCGCACTCGGCGACAAGTGGTCTCAGGGATGGGGGCGTTCCAGTGAGCGGCAACGGCGGAAGCGGGACGAACGCTGCACACGCGACGCACACTGACAAGCGCCCGAACGAGCTGCTCACCTCCTGGTTCGTGCGCAGCGGCTGGTCCAAGGGCGAGCTCGCCCGCCAGGTCAACCGCAGGGCACGGCAGTTGGGCGCCAACCACATCTCCACCGACACCTCGCGCGTGCGCCGCTGGCTCGACGGCGAGAACCCCCGCGAGCCGATCCCGAGGATCCTCTCGGAGCTGTTCTCGGAGCGCTTCGGCGTCGTCGTCTCCGTCGAGGACCTGGGGCTGCGCACGGCGCGTCAGTCACCCTCCGCGACCGGCGTCGACCTGCCCTGGACGGGCCCGCAGACCGTGGCCCTGCTCAGCGAGTTCTCGCGCAGCGACCTGATGCTGGCGCGGCGCGGCTTCCTCGGGAGCTCGCTGGTCCTGTCTGCGGGCCCGGCCCTCATCGAGCCCATGCAGCGCTGGCTCGTGCCCGCGCCCCCCGCGCCGCGCTCCGAGCCCGACCTCGCGGCCGGGGCGGGGCGCGCCCGCGGCCGGCTCTCCAAGCCGGAGCTGGACCTGCTGGAGTCCACGACGGTGATGTTCCGCCAGTGGGACGCCCAGTGCGGCGGCGGCCTGCGCCGCAAGGCGGTCGTCGGCCAGCTGCACGAGGTGACCGACCTGCTCCAGGAACCCCAGCCCGAGGCCACCACCCGGCGCCTGTTCAAGGTCGCCGCCGAGCTGGCCGAGCTGGCCGGGTGGATGTCGTACGACATCGGGCTGCAGCCGACCGCGCAGAAGTACTTCGTCCTCGCGCTCCATGCCGCCAAGGAGGCCGGTGACCGGCCGCTGGGCTCCTACGTCCTGTCGAGCATGAGCCGCCAGATGATCCACCTCGGCCGGCCCGACGACGCGCTGGAGCTGATCCACCTCGCGCAGTACGGCAGCCGGGACTGCGCGAGCCCGCGCACCCAGTCGATGCTGTATGCGATGGAGGCCCGCGCCTACGCCAACATGGGCCAGCCCGGCAAGTGCAAGCGGGCGGTGCGGATGGCCGAGGACACCTTCGCCGAGGCCGACGAGTGGGACGAGCCCGACCCCGACTGGATCCGCTTCTTCTCCGAGGCCGAGCTCTACGGCGAGAACTCCCACTCGTACCGCGACCTGGCCTACGTCGCCGGCCGCAGCCCGACCTACGCCTCGCTGGCCGAGCCCCTGATGAAGCGGGCCGTGGAGCTGTTCGCCGAGGACGGCGAGCACCAGCGGTCGTATGCGCTGAACCTGATCGGCATGGCCACCGTGCACCTCCTCCAGCGCGAGCCCGAGCAGAGCACGGTGTACGCGGCCCAGGCCATGCAGGTGGCCAAGAAGGTGCGCTCCGAGCGGGTCAACACCCGTATCCGAAAGACGGTCGACACCGCCGCACGCGACTTCGGCGACCTCGGCGAAGTCGTCGACCTCACCGAGCGGCTCGCCGCCGAGCTGCCCGAGACAGCCGAGGCGGTCTGAGACCGCCCGGCCCCCTGGACCCCGGCCGCGGCCGGCCCTCCCGAACTGCCCGACTCGGCTCCCCCATGCCAGGTCATCGGAAGGCCGACCGCGGCCGGCCCATGTGTCCAGGACCGCCCCGGACCGAAGGTTGCGCCACGATAACGATCGGCGCACCCGCAATCCGGCAGTTCATCGACGCGTAACACAGCAGGCGCCTTCGTCACGGCCGCGAAACAACGAGGGGCTTCCACCGAAACCGCGCTGCGCCAATCTCGTGGCGCATAACCGGCCCACCCCTCATTCCGCTCGAGGCTTCGCCCGCACGGGGCCGTACCAACGACGAGGAGACGCCGATGGCACCAGCCATCACCCTTGCCGCAGAAGCACCCAAGCTGTCTGCCGCCAACACAGGGTTCATGCTCATCTGTTCCGCCCTGGTGATGCTCATGACCCCGGGCCTGGCCTTCTTCTACGGAGGCATGGTCCGCGTCAAGAGCACCCTGAACATGCTGATGATGAGCTTCATCAGCCTCGGGATCGTCACCATCCTGTGGGTGCTGTACGGCTTCTCCATGGCGTTCGGCACCGACTCCGGCAGCCTCATCGGCTGGAACTCCGACTGGGTCGGCCTCAGCAACATCGGCCTGACGCAGCTGTGGGACGGCTACACCATCCCGATCTTCGTGTTCCTGGTCTTCCAGCTGATGTTCGCGATCATCACGCCCGCCCTGATCAGCGGTGCCCTCGCGGACCGCGTGAAGTTCAGCGCCTGGGCGCTGTTCATCGCCCTGTGGGCCACGGTCGTCTACTTCCCGGTCGCCCACTGGGTCTGGGGCGCCGGCGGCTGGGCCTTCGAGCTGGGTGTGATCGACTTCGCCGGTGGTACGGCGGTCCACATCAACGCCGGTGCCGCCGCGCTCGGCGTGATCCTCGTCATCGGCAAGCGCGTCGGCTTCAAGAAGGACCCGATGCGCCCGCACAGCCTGCCGCTGGTCATGCTGGGTGCCGGTCTGCTGTGGTTCGGCTGGTTCGGCTTCAACGCCGGCTCCTGGCTCGGCAACGACGACGGCGTCGGCGCGCTGATGTTCGTCAACACGCAGATCGCCACCGCCGCCGCCATGCTGGCCTGGCTCGCCTACGAGAAGATCCGCCACGGCGCGTTCACCACGCTGGGCGCCGCCTCCGGCGCGGTGGCCGGTCTCGTCGCCATCACCCCCGCCGGTGGCGCGGTCTCCCCGCTCGGCGCGATCGCCGTCGGCGCCATCGCCGGTGTGCTGTGCGCCATGGCCGTCGGCCTGAAGTACAAGTTCGGCTACGACGACTCGCTCGACGTCGTCGGTGTCCACCTCGTCGGTGGTGTCGTCGGCTCCCTGCTCATCGGCCTCTTCGCCAGCGGCAAGGGCCAGTCCACGGTGGAGGGCCTCTTCTACGGCGGCGGCCTGACCCAGTTCTGGAAGCAGTGCGCCGGTGTCTTCGCGGTGCTCGCCTACTCCCTGATCGTCTCCGCGATCCTCGCCTTCATCCTCGACAAGACCATCGGCATGCGGGTCACCGAGGACGACGAGGTCGCCGGCATCGACCAGGCCGAGCACGCCGAGACCGCATACGACTTCAGCGGCGCCGGTGGCGGTGCCGCCAAGACCGCCGCCGTCGCGGCCGCAGCGGCCGGCGCCGAGAGCAAGAAGGTGGACGCATGAAGCTCATCACCGCCGTCGTCAAGCCGCACCGGCTCGACGAGATCAAGGAGGCCCTGCAGGCCTTCGGAGTGCACGGCCTGACGGTCACCGAGGCCAGCGGCTACGGTCGTCAGCGGGGCCACACCGAGGTCTACCGCGGTGCCGAGTACACCGTCGACCTGGTCCCCAAGATCCGCATCGAGGTCCTGGTCGAGGACGACGACGCCGAGCAGCTGATCGACGTCGTGGTCAAGGCGGCCCGAACCGGCAAGATCGGTGACGGCAAGGTCTGGTCCATCCCGGTCGAGACGGCCGTACGGGTCCGGACCGGCGAGCGCGGCCCCGACGCGCTCTGAGGGCCCTTGACGCAGGCAAACAGAACAGGAGTCGCTGGGTGACGGGAACGGACGTGCAGAAGGAAGCAGAGGACTCGGGACCCAGCGGCTACGCGGCGGCCCGGCTGCGTCTCCTCACCGAGGAGGCGCGGTCCGGGCCGCCGCGCCGTGCGGCCCTGGCCGAACTGACCGACGACTGGCTGACCGGCCTGTTCGCGGCGGGCGCCGAGGGGCTGCGCGGGGCCTCCCTGGTCGCCGTCGGCGGCTACGGCCGCGGCGAACTCTCCCCGCGCAGCGACCTCGACCTGCTCCTGCTGCACGACGGCAGCGACCCCAAGGCGGTCGCCGCCCTCGCCGACCGGCTCTGGTACCCGGTGTGGGACCTGGGCCTGGACCTCGACCACTCCGTCCGCACGCCCGCCGAGGCCCGCAAGACGGCCGGCGAGGACCTCAAGGTGCAGCTCGGCCTGCTGGACGCCCGGCACATCGCCGGCGACCTCGGCCTCACCGCCGGACTGCGGACCGCCGTCCTCGCCGACTGGCGCAACCAGGCGCCCAAGCGCCTCCCCGAACTCCAGGAGCTGTGCGCCGAACGCGCCGAGCGGCAGGGCGAACTGCAGTACCTGCTGGAGCCCGACCTGAAGGAGGCCCGCGGCGGGCTGCGCGACGCCACCGCCCTGCGCGCCGTCGCCGCCTCCTGGCTCGCCGACGCCCCGCGCGAGGGCCTCGCCGACGCCCGGCGCCGCCTCCTCGACGTCCGGGACGCCCTGCACCTGGCCACCGGGCGGGCCACCGACCGGCTCGCCCTCCAGGAGCAGGACCAGGTCGCCGCCGAACTCGGCCTGCTGGACGCGGACACCCTGCTGCGGCAGGTCTACGAGGCGGCCCGGGTCGTCTCGTACGCCAGTGACGTCACCTGGCGCGAGGTGGGGCGCGTGCTGCGGTCGCGCGCCGTGCGGCCCCGGCTGCGCGCCATGCTGGGCGGCGGGAAACCGGCCCCGGAGCGGTCGCCGCTGGCGGAGGGCGTCGTGGAACAGGACGGCGAGGTCGTGCTCGCCCGTGCGGCGCGTCCCGAGCGCGACCCCGTACTGCCCCTGCGCGCCGCCGCGGCCGCCGCGCAGGCCGGACTCCCGCTCTCTCTGCACGCCGTACGGCGCATGGCGGCCACCGTGCGCCCCCTCCCCGCGCCCTGGCCCGCCGAGGCCCGGGAACAGCTCGTCACCCTGCTCGGCTCCGGCCGCCCGACCGTCGAGGTCTGGGAGGCGCTGGAGGCCGAGGGGCTGATCACCCGGCTGCTGCCCGACTGGGAGCGGGTCCGCTGCCGGCCGCAGCGCAACGCCGTGCACCTGTGGACCGTCGACCGGCACCTCATCGAGACCGCCGTGCGCGCCTCCGAGTTCACGCGCCGGGTCAGCCGGCCCGACCTGCTTCTGGTCGCCGCGCTGCTGCACGACATCGGCAAGGGCTGGCCCGGCGACCACTCGGTGGCCGGCGAGATCATCGCCAAGGACGTCGCCGCCCGCATCGGCTTCGACCGCCACGACGTGACCGTCATCGCCACCCTCGTCCGCCACCACCTGCTGCTGATCGAGACGGCCACCCGGCGCGACCTGGAGGACCCGGCCACCGTGCGCTCGGTCGCCGAGGCCGTCGGCTCGCCGGGCACCCTGGAACTGCTGCACGCGCTCACCGAGGCCGATGCCCTGGCCACCGGCCCGGCCGCCTGGTCCTCCTGGCGGGGTTCGCTCGTCGCCGACCTGGTCAAGCGGGTCTCGGCGGTGCTCGCCGGGGACGCCCCCGACGACCCCGAGGACGCCGCGCCGACCGCCGAGCAGGAGCGGCTCGCCATCGAGGCCGTCGCGACCGGCAGCCCGGTCCTCGCCCTGCGCGCCCAGACCGAGCCGCCCGCCGGGCAGGAGCCGTCCGGCGACCCCGAGCCGCTCGGGGTGGAACTGCTCATCGCGGTGCCCGACCAGCCGGGCGTGCTGCCCGCGGTGGCCGGGGTCCTCGCCATGCACCGGCTCACCGTACGGACCGCCGAACTGCGCTCCCTGACCCTCCCGGACGGCGTCGACGGCTCCGTCCTGCTGCTGGACTGGCGGGTCGCCGCCGAGTACGGCTCCCTGCCGCAGGCCGCCCGCCTGCGCGCCGACCTCGTGCGGGCCCTGGACGGCTCCCTGGACATCGCCGGCCGCCTCGCCGAACGGGACGCGGCCTATCCGCGCCGCCGGGGCGTGGTCGCACCGCCGCCGAGGGTGTCGGTCCACCCGGCCGCCTCCCGGCTGGCCACGGTCATCGAGGTCCGCTCCCAGGACGCCCCGGGCCTGCTGTTCCGCATCGGCCGCGCCCTGGAGGACGCGAGCGTACGGGTGCGCAGCGCGCACGTCTCGACCCTCGGCGCCAACGCCGTGGACGCCTTCTACGTGACCGGCCCGGAGGGCGCGCCGCTGCCCGGCGACGAGGCGGCGGCGGTGGCGCGGAAGCTGGAGGAGACCCTGCGTGGGTGAGGCCGACCCGGCGACTTGTCGCGCCGGGATACCCTGGAGGGCGATTCCCCAGTCTGTCTCCGACCCCGAGGACCGCGAGCGCCGTGTTCGATACTCTTTCCGATCGCCTCTCAGCGACCTTCAAGAACCTGCGCGGCAAGGGACGGCTCTCCGAGGCGGACATCGACGCCACGGCGCGCGAGATCCGCATCGCGCTCCTCGAGGCGGACGTGGCGCTTCCGGTCGTCCGGACGTTCATCAAGAACGTCAAGGAGCGCGCCCTCGGCGCCGAGGTCTCCAGGGCGCTGAACCCGGCCCAGCAGGTCCTCAAGATCGTCAACGACGAACTGGTCACCATCCTCGGTGGCGAGACCCGGCGCCTGCGCTTCGCCAAGCAGCCGCCCACCGTGATCATGCTGGCGGGTCTGCAGGGTGCCGGTAAGACCACCCTCGCGGGCAAGCTCGGCCGCTGGCTGAAGGAGCAGGGCCACTCCCCGCTGCTGGTCGCCTGTGACCTCCAGCGCCCGAACGCCGTCAACCAGCTCAGCGTCGTCGCCGAGCGCGCCGGCGTCGGCGTCTACGCGCCGGAGCCGGGCAACGGCGTCGGCGACCCGGTCAAGGTCGCCAAGGACTCCATCGAGCACGCGAAGTCCAAGGTCCACGACATCGTCATCGTCGACACCGCCGGCCGCCTCGGCATCGACCAGGAGATGATGCAGCAGGCCGCGGACATCCGCGACGCGGTCTCCCCGGACGAGATCCTGTTCGTCGTCGACGCGATGATCGGCCAGGACGCCGTCAACACCGCCGAGGCCTTCCGCGACGGCGTCGGCTTCGACGGCGTGGTGCTCTCCAAGCTCGACGGCGACGCCCGCGGTGGTGCGGCCCTGTCGATCCGGCAGATCACCGGCAAGCCGATCATGTTCGCGTCGAACGGCGAGAAGCTCGAGGACTTCGACGCCTTCCACCCGGACCGGATGGCCTCCCGCATCCTCGACATGGGTGACCTGCTCACCCTGATCGAGCAGGCGGAGAAGACCTTCGACCAGGCCGAAGCCCAGAAGATGGCGGAGAAGCTGGCCTCCAAGAAGGGCCAGGACTTCACCCTCGACGACTTCCTGGCCCAGATGGAGCAGGTCCGCAAGATGGGCTCCATCTCCAAGCTGCTCGGCATGCTCCCGGGCATGGGCCAGATCAAGGACCAGATCAACAACCTCGACGAGCGGGACGTCGACCGCACGGCGGCCATCATCAAGTCGATGACCCCGGGCGAGCGCCAGGACCCGACGATCATCAACGGCTCCCGCCGCGCCCGTATCGCGCGGGGTTCCGGTGTCGAGGTCAGCGCGGTGAAGAACCTGGTCGAGCGGTTCTTCGAGGCCCGCAAGATGATGTCCCGCATGGCCCAGGGCGGCGGCATGCCGGGCATGCCCGGGATGCCGGGCATGGGCGGTGGCCCCGGCCGGGCGAAGAAGAAGCAGAAGCAGGCCAAGGGCAAGCAGCGCTCCGGCAACCCGATGAAGCGCAAGCAGCAGGAGCAGGAGGCCGCCGCCCGCCGCGCGGCCGCCGCCGAGGCCTCAGGCGCCTTCGGGCTGCCGCAGCAGGGCGGCAAGGACTTCGAACTGCCGGACGAGTTCAAGAAGTTCATGGGCTGACGGCCCGCTCCGCACGATTGCTTCGTACGACACCGAGGGCGCCCCTGCTCCGAAGGGGTGCCCTCGCGGCCGTTCCGTCAGGCGCCGGGCGTCACGGCGTGCGGGCGATCAGATACCGGAACACGTTCGGCATCCACACCGTCCCGTCCCGCCGCTGGTGCGGATGGAGCGCCTCGGTCAGCTCCTTGTCCACCTGCACCTGGTCCGTCGCCGTCATCGCCGCGTCGAACAGCCCCGTCGACTTCAGCCCGCGCACCGCGCTGTCCACGTCGGCGTACCCGAACGGGCACGCCACCCGCCCCGAGCCGTCCGGCCTGAGCCCGGCCCGCTGGGCGACCTCCTCCAGGTCGTCGCGCAGGGCGGGACGCCAGCTGCCCGAGGCGCGCAGCGGCTCCGCCAGCTTCGTGGCCACCCGCAGCACGGACGTCGTGGCGCAGCGCTCCGGCGGACCCCAGCCCGCCAGCACCACGGCCGCACCCCGCTCGGCGAGCGGCGTCGCCTCCGCGAGCTGCCCGCTCAGCCCCTCCGAGTCGCCCGCGAGGCACCCGATCGGCTCGAAGGCCGTCACGAGGCTGTAGGCGGGAGCGCCCGGCTCCCGTGTGTCCCGGGGCGAGCCCTCGACCAGCCGGGTGCCCGCCCGCGCGCGCGTGCTCCCCGCCGCGGGCAGCAGCCGCTCCCGTGCGAGGGCCATTCTTTCGGGGGAAGCGTCGACACCGGTGACCGCCGCTCCCCGGGCGGTGGCCATCAGCAGGGCGAGTCCGGAACCGCAGCCGAGGCCGAGCAGCCGCGTCGTGGGACCCACGTCCAGTCGCTCGTAGACGGCCTCGTAGAGCGGTACGAGCATCCGCTCCTGGATTTCGGACCAGTCACGCGCGCGTGCACGCAGGTCCACGCGGGGTGCGGCCCCCGCGTGAGGCAGGTGCTGCCGCACGAGCGTAGGTGTCATAAGTAAGCGCCCCAATCCGCCGAGAGTTGCCTCTTGCCCGATTCCATGGCCCCCGTGACAGTGCGCTCGCACTACCCCCGTATGCCAGGAAACTCCCCTCTCGACCTGTCGTCCAGTGGAATGCGCCCCGGCTTGCGAGTTGTCATGTGCCTATGGCGAGATTTCACATTCCGGCAACCTGGGCCCGTACCATCGCGCCATGGCAAAAGCACCCGTACTCACTCCCCGGGCGGACGATTTCCCGCGCTGGTACCAGGACTTGATCACCAAGGCGGAGCTCGCCGACAACGGTCCGGTGCGCGGCACCATGGTCATCCGACCGTACGGCTACGGGCTGTGGGAGCGGATGCAGGCCGAGATGGACGCCCGCATCAAGGAGACGGGCACCCAGAACGCGTACTTCCCCCTGCTGATCCCGCAGTCGTACCTGACCAAGGAGGCGGACCACGTCGAGGGCTTCGCGCCCGAGCTGGCCGTGGTCACGCACGGCGGCGGCAAGGAACTCGAAGAGGCCGCCGTGGTCCGGCCCACCTCCGAGATGATCATCAACGCCTCCTTCTCCAAGTGGGTGCAGAGCTACCGCGACCTGCCCCTGCTCATCAACCAGTGGGCGAACGTCGTGCGCTGGGAGCTCAGGCCCCGTCTCTTCCTGCGCACGACCGAGTTCCTCTGGCAGGAGGGCCACACCGCGCACGCCACGTACGAGGAGGCGCGCGATTTCGCCGCGCACATCCACCGGCGGGTCTACGAGGACTTCATGGTGAACGTCCTCGCCATGGACGTCGTCCCAGGCCGCAAGACCGTCAAGGAGCGGTTCGCGGGCGCCATCAACACCCTCACCCTCGAAGGCATGATGGGCGACGGCAAGGCCCTCCAGATGGCCACGAGCCATGAACTGGGCCAGAACTTCGCCAAGGCCTTCAACACCCAGTACCTGTCCAAGGACGGCCGGCAGGAGCTGGTCTGGCAGACCTCCTGGGGCTCCACGACCCGCATGATCGGCGCCCTGGTGATGATGCACGGCGACGACCACGGCCTGCGCGTCCCGCCCCGGCTGGCGCAGATCCAGGCCGTGGTGCTCGCGATCAAGGGCGACGAGGCGGTTCTGGCCAAGGTCCGCGAGCTCGGCGACCGGCTGAAGGCGGCCGGGGTCCGCGTCCACGTCGACGACCGCACCGACACCCCGTTCGGCCGCCGCGCCGTCGACTGGGAGCTGAAGGGCGTCCCCGTGCGCGTCGAGGTCGGACCGCGCGACCTGGAGAACGGCACGGCGATGCTCGCGCGCCGCATTCCCGGCGGCAAGGAGCCGGTGTCCCTGGACGACCTGGTCGAGCTGCTCCCGAAGGTGCTCGAACAGGACCAGGCGCTGCTGCTGGAGCAGGCCCGGGAGCGCCGGGAGTCCCGTACGACCGACGTCTCCACGATCGAGGAGGCCGTCGAGGCCGCGACGGCCGGCGGCTGGGCGCGCATCCCCTGGGCGGTGCTCGGCGAGGAGGGCGAGGCCGCACTGGCCGATCACGCGGTGACCGTACGGTGTCTGGTCGCCGAGGACGGGTCGGTGCCGGACGCCGACGACGCACCCGGTAACCTCGCCGTCGTCGCACGCGCTTACTGAAGCGCGGCACGCGCTTTCCGGATGGGGCGCAAGGCGGCCGAAACGCCTCTTGCGCACCCGCGGACCTCTGGCTCCCCGGCGCGCGGATGTCATCTACGCGCCGGGGCGTACGCGGGGCTACGCACCACCTTGTGGTGAGCTGTGAGGCTTCTCCCCAGATCAGCGCAGGCGCCCTCGTCGGGACGCATCAGAGGCAACTGACGGGTACGTGCAAATTATTTGGGATGCCCCGGAATCGGAACACTGGGGCACCCCGGCTCGTTGTCATTACGTGAGCACGACACAGACACCACCTGTTCTCGCCGCAGAGCTGGCACAGGCGTGGGCCGACATTCAGCGGTACCACCCCGAGCTGCCCGACCTTGCCGCGCCAGAGTCCCTGATCGGGGAGTCGTCGTCCGCGTGCGGTCACGAGCTCTCCTTCGAGCGACTGCTCCATGAGGCAGTCCATGGCATCGCCGCCGCGCGCGGCGTCCGCGACACCTCCCGTGCCGGCCGCTACCACAACCGCAGATTCCTCGCGATCGCCGAGGAGCTGGGCCTGGACCACCCCGAGGAACCGCACCCCAGCAGCGGCTTCTCCCTGGTCACGCTCACCCCCGAGGCGAAGCGCCGCTACCGTCCGACGATGGAGCGCCTCCAGCGCGCCCTCAAGGCCCACACCGCGGCCACCTCCTCCGACACCTCCCGCACCTTCCGGGGCCCGGCCGCCCGGCACGGCTCCTCCGGCGGCGGCGTCCGCGTCAAGGCGGTCTGCGACTGCGGCCGCAACGTCCGCGTGGTGCCGTCGGTCCTCGCCCAGGCCCCCATCGTCTGCGGCGGCTGCGGCAAGCCGTTCCGGATCCCGGAGGTCGTGGGAGCGGGAGCGGTCGCCGGCTGACGTCCGGCACCGGCATCTCGTGGCTGCCGGTCGAAGACGGACGCCGGGGCGGTGCGGCACCCGACGTACCTCACCTCCACGCCGGGTGCCGCTCCGGCGTGCCCGCCCGCGGCACACCCCTGGCCAGAGCGACCCGCAGGGTGTGGCACAATGGCTAGCTGTACTCGACAGCCGCACAGGACCCCTCTCTCCTCCGGCTGACGCGTCCATCGGGCACTCGGGTACCGCAACCCCACGCGGCTTTTCTCGCCGTGCCCAACCACGTCAAATCCAGGAGAACCCACTCCCGTGGCAGTCAAGATCAAGCTGAAGCGTCTGGGCAAGATCCGTTCGCCTCACTACCGCATCGTCGTCGCCGACTCCCGTACCCGTCGTGACGGCCGTGCGATCGAGGAGATCGGCAAGTACCACCCGACGTATAACCCGTCGGTGATCGAGGTCGACGCCGAGCGCGTGGCGTACTGGCTCGGTGTCGGCGCCCAGCCGACCGAGCCCGTGATGGCCATCCTCAAGAAGACCGGCGACTGGCAGAAGTTCAAGGGCGAGCCCGCTCCGGCTCCGCTCCTGACGCAGCCCGAGAAGGCCGCGCGCCCGTCGTTCGAGGCTCTCGGCGGTGACGACGAGGGCAAGGGTGAGGCGATCACCCAGAAGAAGAAGGCTGAGAAGAAGGACGACGCTGCCGCTGAGTCCGCTTCGACCGAGGCCTGAGCATGCTCGAGGAGGCTCTCGAGCACCTCGTGAAGGGCATCGTCGACAACCCTGACGATGTGCAGGTCGCCTCGCGCAACCTGCGCCGCGGGCGGGTGCTCGAGGTCCGGGTCCACCCGGACGACCTCGGCAAGGTCATCGGCCGCAACGGCCGGACCGCACGCGCCCTGCGCACCGTCGTGGGCGCCATCGGCGGTCGCGGAGTCCGCGTCGACCTCGTCGACGTGGACCACGTCCGCTGACGCTTATCGCAACCGGCTCGGGCCGGGGAGGGCCTGAGGGCCGTCCCCGGCCCGTAGTCGTATGACAGGAGATTGCACACGTGCAGCTGGTAGTCGCACGGATCGGCCGTGCCCATGGCATCAAGGGTGAGGTCACCGTCGAGGTCCGTACGGACGAGCCGGAACTGAGGCTCGCCCCCGGTGCCGTACTCGCCACCGATCCCGCCTCCGCGGGACCGCTCACCATCGAGACGGGCCGCGTCCACAGCGGCCGTCTCCTGCTGCGCTTCGAGGGCGTCAGCGACCGCAACGGCGCCGAGGCCCTGCGCAACACCCTCCTGATCGCCGAGATCGACCCGGAGGAACTGCCCGAGGGCGAGGACGAGTACTACGACCACCAGCTCATCGACCTCGACGTGGTCACCGCCGATGGCACCGAGGTCGGGCGGATCACGGAGATCTCGCACCTGCCCACCCAGGACCTGTTCATCGTGGAGCGCCCCGACGGCAGCGAGGTGCTGATCCCGTTCGTCGAGGAGATCGTCGCCGAGATCGACCTGGAGGAGCAGAAGGCCGTCATCACCCCGCCGCCGGGCCTGATCGACGACCGTGCCGAGATCGCCTCCAGCCGGGACGAGTCCTGATGCGCCTCGACGTCGTCACGATCTTCCCCGAGTACCTGGAACCGCTGAACGTCTCCCTCGTCGGCAAGGCACGCGCGCGTGGACAGCTCGACGTCCATGTGCACGACCTGCGTTCCTGGACGTACGACCGGCACAACACCGTCGACGACACCCCGTACGGCGGCGGCCCCGGCATGGTCATGAAGACCGAGCCGTGGGGAGACGCCCTGGACTCCGTCCTGGCCGACGGCTACGAGACCGGCTCCCACGAGCCGGCCCTCATCGTGCCGACGCCCAGCGGCCGCCCCTTCACCCAGGAACTCGCCGTCCACCTCTCCGAGCGCCCCTGGCTGATCTTCACGCCGGCCCGCTACGAGGGCATCGACCGGCGGGTCGTCGACGAGTACGCGACACGCATGCCGGTCTACGAGGTCTCCATCGGCGACTACGTCCTGGCCGGCGGCGAGGCGGCCGTGCTCGTCGTCACGGAGGCCGTGGCGCGGCTGCTGCCGGGCGTCCTCGGCAACGCCGAGTCCCACCGGGACGACTCCTTCGCGCTCGGCGCCATGGCGAACCTGCTGGAGGGGCCCGTCTACACCAAGCCGCCCGAGTGGCGCGGCCGGGACATCCCCGACGTGCTGCTCAGCGGCCACCACGGGAAGATCGCCCGCTGGCGCCGCGACGAGGCCCTGAAGCGCACGACCGCCCACCGGCCCGACCTGATCGAACGGTGCGACCCCAAGGCCTTCGACAAGAAGGACCGCGAGATGCTCTCCATCCTGGGCTGGGCACCCGACCCGGCGGGGGAGCCGTACGGCCGATTTTGGCGCAGGACCGACGGCGTGGAAGAATAGCCAGCTGTTGTGCGTCCGTCCGGCGTGCGCCCCTGCCACAGGGGGAGACGACGCCCGCCCCGACCCGCACAACCCTGATCCGAAACACCTAGTTTCCGTTGATGACCTGTGGCATCAGCGAGGAAAGCAGACGACATGTCTCACCTGCTCGACACCGTCGACTCCGCGTCGCTGCGCAGCGACGTCCCCGCCTTCCGCCCGGGCGACACCGTCAACGTGCACGTCCGCGTCATCGAGGGCAACCGCTCCCGTGTGCAGCAGTTCAAGGGCGTCGTGATCCGCCGCCAGGGCTCCGGCGTGCGCGAGACCTTCACGGTCCGCAAGGTCTCCTTCTCCGTCGGCGTCGAGCGCACCTTCCCGGTGCACACCCCGATCGTGGAGAAGATCGAGCTCGTCACCAAGGGTGACGTCCGCCGCGCCAAGCTGTACTACCTGCGCGAGCTGCGCGGTAAGGCCGCGAAGATCAAGGAGAAGCGCGAGAACTGAGCGCTCTCCGGGGTTCACACCGGGGCCGGATAGCATCTGGCTCCGATGGACACCGAAGCACAGCCGACGGAGCGCGACCGCTCCTCCCGCCCTTCCGACTCCGAGCAGACCTCGGACCCCGGAGGGCCGGAGGACCGGTCGCGTTTCTCGTTGGTGTCGCGTGTCGGCGCATGGCTCCCGGGCGGCCGGATCACCCTCACCCTGCTGACCTGCCTGCTGTTCCTGCTGTTCCTCAGCACGTTCGTGGTGCGGCCGTTCCAGATCCCCAGCGGATCCATGGAGCAGGCGTTGAGGATCGGGGACCGGGTTCTCGTAAATAAGTTGGCGTACCGTTTCGGTGCCGAGCCGCAGCGGGGAGACATCGTCGTGTTCGACGGGACCGGCTACTTCGGGCACGCGGACTACATCAAGCGCGTTGTAGGCGTGGGGGGAGACCACGTGGTGTGCTGCGACAAGGAGGGGAGGATCCGGGTGAACGGCCGGCCGGTCGACGAGTCGGGCTTCCTGTACCCCGGCGACAGCCCGTCCACGGTGCCCTTCGACGTCGTCGTGCCCGACGGCACCCTGTTCGTCCTCGGCGACCACCGCAGCCGCTCCAGCGACTCCCGTGACCACCTCGGCTCACCGGGCGGCGGCATGGTCCCGGTCGGCGACGTCATCGGCCGCGCCGACTGGATCGTCTGGCCCTTCGGCCACGCCACCCGGCTGCAGCGCCCCGACGCCTACGCGCGCGTGCCCGCCCCCGCCGGAGAGGCGGGCGCCCATGGGTAACCGCGGCAAACCGCGCGGCGTCCCCGCCAGCCCCGCGGACAACCTGCTGCCCACCGGCGCCCGGCGCGCCTCCAGCCCGTCCGGCGGCCGTACGCGCGCCGAGCGGCGCAAACTCCAGAAGAAGGTCAAGCGGCGCCGCAGGCGCGGTGCCGTCAAGGAGATACCTCTCCTCGTCGGCGTCGCCGTCCTCATAGCTCTCGTTCTCAAGACCTTCCTCGTCCAGGCCTTCGTCATCCCGTCCGGCTCCATGGAGCAGACGATCCAGATCGGCGACCGCGTCCTGGTCGACAAACTCACCCCGTGGTTCGGCTCGAAGCCGCAGCGCGGGGACGTCGTCGTGTTCAAGGACCCCGGCGGCTGGCTCCAGGACGAGCAGCCCACCACGCAGAAGGACGACCCCGTCGTCATCAAGCAGATCAAGGAAGGGCTCACCTTCATCGGCCTGCTGCCGTCCGAGAACGAGAAGGACCTCATCAAGCGGGTCGTCGGCGTCGGCGGCGACCGCGTCAAGTGCTGCGACACACAAGGGCGCGTGACCGTCAACGGCATCCCGCTGAACGAGGACTACCTGTACCCCGGCATCGCCCCGTCCGACACGCCGTTCGACATCACGGTGCCCCAGGGGCGGCTGTGGGTGATGGGTGACCACCGCAACAACTCGGCCGACTCGCGCGCCCACCAGGACACCGACTACGGGGGCACGGTCTCCGAGGAGGAGGTCGTGGGCCGCGCCATGGTCATCGCCTGGCCCCTCGGGCACTGGACCACGCTCGAGGAACCGAACACCTACGCCTCCGTGTCCGACTCGGCGACCGGGTCGACCGCTGCCCCTCCCTCGTCGCATAGGGTTGCCTCCGACGATTCGAACGGAACGATCCAGCTCCCGACCCCTGCGGAACTCCCGCTCGTTATGGGAGTGGTGGGCCTGCGTCGTGTTTGGGGCAGGCGGCGGCACAGAGTGAGGAGTTGGCGTGGGGGATGTGGCGGTTGGCGCACGGTCCGGACACGACGGCGAGGAGCACCGCGGACGCCCCGCGGAATCCACCGTCCCGGCCGCGGACAGCGCCGTGACCTCCGGGAGTGACTCCGGGGCAGCCGAGGACGACAGGGTGACAGGCGAGCACACGACAGCCGAAGGCCAGGGACCGGGCGGTACGGCCCGGACACCGAAGAAACCGCGCTCCTTCTGGAAGGAGCTGCCCATCCTGATCGGTATCGCGCTGGTACTGGCGCTGCTGATCAAGACCTTCCTGGTGCAGGCGTTCTCCATCCCCTCCGACTCGATGCAGAACACCCTCCAGCAGGGGGACCGCGTCCTGGTCGACAAGCTGACCCCCTGGTTCGGCTCCGAGCCCGAGCGCGGCGAGGTCGTCGTCTTCCACGACCCCGACAACTGGCTGGCGGGCGAGCCGACGACGGATCCGAACGCCCTGCAGACGTTCCTCAGCTGGATCGGCCTCATGCCCTCCGCCGAGGAGAAGGACCTCATCAAGCGCGTCATCGGCGTCGGCGGTGACACGATCGAGTGCAAGGGCACCGGCCCGCTGACGGTCAACGGCAAGGCGCTGGACGAGCGGTCGTACGTCTACGCCGGCAACACGCCGTGCAGCGTCGACGACCAGGGCGGCCAGTTCAAGGTGAAGGTCCCCAAGGGCTACATCTGGGTCATGGGCGACCACCGGCAGAACTCGCGCGACTCCCGCTACAACCAGTCGGACAAGAACCACGGCATGGTTCCCGTGAAGGACGTCGTGGGGCGGGCCATCGTCATCGCCTGGCCGATCAACCGCTGGGACACACTGCCGGTGCCGGACACCTTCGACCAGGCCGGTCTGAACGCCCAGCCGGCCGCCGCGGGCTGGGCGGTCGCGCCGCAGGGGCTGGCGCTCGCCGGTGTGGTGCCGGTGGTGTGGTGGCGGCGCAGGAAGCGCTAGTCCGGCCGGCGAGGGCAGTGATCCCACCCGTTTGCTGACCCCGGCCGGTACCCCCGGGTAGGGTGCGGACCCATGGGTGGCGAGAGCATGACGCACACGGCCCCGCGCAGCGG
Organism: Streptomyces sp. NPDC006140; assembly: GCF_040628815.1. NCBI lineage: Bacteria > Bacillati > Actinomycetota > Actinomycetes > Kitasatosporales > Streptomycetaceae > Streptomyces > Streptomyces sp. NPDC006140. The sequence continues at coordinate 230,956 of NZ_JBEXTS010000006.1, forward strand.
CGGCACAGGCACGGGCCCGGTGGGCAGCCGGACCGGACAGCGCTTGTCCGGGCTGGCCGTCGCACTGGGCCTGGTGCTGTTCCTCGGCGGTTTCGCCTGGGGAGCGGTCGTCTACCGGCCGTACACCGTGCCCACCAGCTCCATGACGCCGACGATCGACGCGGGCGACCGGATCCTGGCGCAGCGGGTCGAGGGCGCCGACGTGCGCCGCGGTGACGTCGTCGTCTTCAAGGACGCGACCTGGGCCAACGCGCCCATGGTCAAGCGCGTGGTCGCGGTCGGCGGCGACACGGTCTCCTGCTGCCAGGACGGCAAGCTCGAGGTCAACGGCAAGGAGATCGACGAAACGTACCTGCCCAAGGGCACACCGGCCGAGATGAGCAACTTCCCGACCGTGACCGTCCCCAAGGGCCGGCTGTTCCTGCTCGGCGACGAGCGCGGCAATTCCGTGGACTCCACCGCCCACCTGACCGACGCCGCCAGCGGCACGGTGGCCCGCTCCGCCGTGGACGCCCGCGTGGACGCCGTCGTGTGGCCCATGAAGGGCATGCTGGAGCGCCCCACCGGCTTCGAACCGCTCGGCGCCCTCTCCTCGCCCGGACCGCTGCGCACGATCACCGCCCTGGTGATCGCCGGCGCGGTGCTCGTCCTGGGCGGCGGCGCCTACGGCCCGATCGCCAAGCGCGCGGACGCGGCCCGGGCCCGCCGGGCGAGTGCGGAGCCCGCAGGTGCCCGCTGAGGCCGTGAGCGCGGGCCAGGACGGCTGCGACGAGGGCGGACTGCGCAAGGTCGCCCGGGTCGTGCTGCTCGACCCGCAGGACCGCATCCTGCTGCTGCACGGGCACGAGCCGGACGATCCGGCCGACGACTGGTGGTTCACCCCCGGCGGCGGCGTGGAGGGCGACGAGACCCGTGAACAGGCCGCCCTGCGGGAACTCGCCGAGGAGACGGGCATCACCGGGGACGAGGTCGAGCTCGGCCCGGTGCTGTGGCGGCGGAGGTGCTCGTTCCCGTTCGCGGGCCGCCGCTGGGACCAGGACGAGTGGTACTACCTGGCTCGTACGGACCGTACGGCGGTCGCCGCCACCGGGCTGACCGAGCTGGAACGGCGCAGCGTCGCCGGAGCGCGCTGGTGGACGTGTCCGGAACTGACCCGGGCACATGAGACGGTGTATCCGACCAGACTCGCCGGGCTGCTGCGCACGCTGCTCGACGAAGGTCCCCCGGCCAGGCCCGTGATCCTTGACCCGGAAATCGTCTAGGGGCTTACGGGACTGGCGCACAATGGTGGGATCGCACGGCTGAAGGGGAACATGCCATGAGCGCCGAGGACCTCGAGAAGTACGAGACCGAGATGGAGCTGAAGCTCTACCGGGAGTACCGCGATGTCGTCGGTCTGTTCAAATACGTGATCGAGACCGAGCGGCGCTTCTACCTGACCAACGACTACGAGATGCAGGTGCACTCGGTCCAGGGTGAGGTGTTCTTCGAGGTGTCCATGGCGGACGCCTGGGTGTGGGACATGTATCGGCCGGCGCGGTTCGTGAAGCAGGTCCGGGTTCTCACGTTCAAAGACGTGAACATCGAGGAGCTGAACAAGAGCGACCTGGAGCTGCCCAGCGGGTGACGACTCTGCGTCACCCGTGTGGGTGACGAGGTTGTCCACAACGGCCCGACCGTCCACCAAGATCCACTTCTTGGGTGCGGCTGCGTGATCGTTGGCGCCGGAGGTGGTGCCGACATGAACGCACGCAGTGCGATGGGCAGGTACGGAGAGACCCTGGCGGCCAGGCGGCTGGCGGAGACCGGTCTGACGGTCCTGGAGCGCAACTGGCGCTCGGGCCGGTCCGGCGAGATCGACATCGTGGCCCGGGACGGGGACGTCCTGGTCGTCTGCGAGGTGAAGACCCGCAGGGAAGGTCCCTTCGAGCATCCGATGGCGGCCGTGACCCGGCAGAAGGCGGACCGGCTGCGGGACCTCGCCGAGCGGTGGATCCAGACCCACGGGGGTGCGCCGCCCGGCGGGGTCCGCATCGACGTGGTCGGGGTGCTGCTGCCGGCCCGGGGCGCGGCCGTGGTCGAGCATGTGCGGGGGGTGGCCTGATGGCATTCGCCCGTACGTGTTCGGTGGCGCTGGTGGGCGTCGAGGGCGTGGTCGTCGAGGTCCAGGCCGACCTCGAACCGGGCGTGGCGGCGTTCACGCTGGTGGGGCTGCCCGACAAGAGCCTCACGGAGAGCCGGGACCGGGTGCGCGCCGCGGTCGTCTTCCCCGTCAAGTTCATCTGTTCAGGCGTGGCGTCTCAACGCCTTCGAAGGCTCCGTGGCAGATGTTGCGGGCCTTTGGTGGTAGCTCGAGCGAAAGGGATGGCGAGAGTCGGCGGGATCCACTCAAGAATCGAACGCGTGAGTGAATCTTGATGTGATGCCTTACGATCGGACGTGTCGCAGTCGGGTCGGCAACCAGTCGAGCGCGAGCATTGCGGTATGACTCCTGGCCGCATTAGGGTCGTCGGGGCGATCTTGGTCTGACGGGAGCCTCTCCGCACTAGCCTGGCGGCGAGCGCTGCCGCTTGCTTTTCGTGTCCTTTCGCGGAATCGCTCGGTTAGGGCCATGTCGCCAAACGGCCTAGGCGGGCCCCTGAGGGGCAGATGGAAGGCCGAGGCTCGGGGCCGTGCCGGAAGATGGGTACACGCTTCTGGTGCGTGCGTCAGGGCCCCCTAACGGGGTCAGGGTTTCGGGTGAGGACGGGTTGAGTCATGGCGGTTGCGTCGCGAGGACCAGTCGATGTGCTCGCGAACTCGGTCCCGTCGGGAACGCTGATTCCGCAGGAGTCGAAGTTGCAAGCTGTGAACGCCTTCGGCGTGCAGGCTGTCGTCGCCTATCGACGCGATACTGCTGAGTGCGAGAGGCGTGCTGCAGAAGGTACGCCGCCGTTGACCCGGCCAGACGTGCTGGATCTCCTCATGGGGTTGCCTGTGGGGGAGACTGTGCCTGTCAGTACTTTGAGTCCGCCCGAGCGCCGCGCGCTCAAGGCAGCTCCAAAGGGTGTGGTCGTTCAAAGTAGCGGAACCGTGACCAGGCAGGTCGTCCAGCCCCTTGGCGTCGATCTTGCCATCGTGCCTGGCAGAGGCTGGGAATCCGCAATGGCGAAGGCGGAGCTCTTCACCCCGTTCTGTGCGCGTGCGGTTCTTGTCGAGCGCCCCTTGCGCCGCAAGGATGACGCGATGCTGCAGGCGGACTTCTACGGCATCGGCCTCCTGGCTCTGGTCGGCAATGAGTTGGATGTACTGGTTCCGCCGCGGCCTTTCGTTAAGCGCCGCCACACCGTGGCTGGCTGGAAGTTCCTTGAAGACCTGTACGCCCAGCTGGCTTAGTAAGGTGCGGTGACCTGTGTGACATGGCACGTAGCCGGGGCGACCACGCTAGGGAGCAGGCAGCGTCGCCCATGCCGCCAGGGGCGGCGGCGGCTGGAAGCCCCTCTTTGCTGAGAGCCCGATTCGCTGGTTCTCGAGCGGGTAGCGGTTGATGGCAGCGGCACACTTTTCCTGCCACCAGGACTTTCTCTCTGAACCGGCTTCGTAGCCGGCCATCTCGCCGACCCACGTGGTCCAGGTGAGGATGTTGTGGTCCTCGGCTTCGACACGTGTCTCGCTGTCGGTCTTGAAGAAGCGGTCGAGTCCACGTCCGTTGCAGACCTCGCAGGGGCACGTCGCCGGGTCCGCGTTTGCGTAGCGGTTCGCGAGCGACTCGGCGCCCTTGAAGCACATGAGCTCCGGCATCAAAACGTTCGGGTACACCGGGCCGTTTGGCTTGCTGACCTTGGCTCGCTCGCCGGGTGCCACGCTGTGTCGCACGGAGCTTGAGACACCGATACCCGCGCAGAGGGCGCCGTGGGCCATCACGTCAAGGGCCGCCAGGTCCGTCCGCAGCAGCATCATGTCCTCAACCTCGGAGATGACGCGGCGGAGGTTTGCAGGGATGACCTTGGCGTGCTGCAGCGGATCGAACTGGCCTACGAGTACGAGGGCCTTCGGCTGGTTGATGTGCTTACAGGCGGCGATGAGCTGGCCGATGCGCTCGTTGCCGAGCCAAGTGACGTCGACAGGCAGGGTCACGACCGTGTCAACGCGTTCAATGCGTTTCGCTTCGCGGATCACCGCTTTCAGCGGCCTGGATGCCCCGGGGGCGATGTAGCCCGTGGGTGTCAGGGCGGCGCTTGCCCCTGCAGCCTTCTGGAAGCCCAGCGTGTCATCGAGGGTCGCGAACATCAGGTCGTGAGGCAGGAGGAACGGCTCGTCCTCGGTCGCCGCGTAGGTTGTGTACGGGGCGCTGTCGATCAGCATCGTGCCGGTAAAGCCCTCTTCCGTTCGGAGCTTGAACGCGCGGGTCTCAGCGTTGTCTCCAGTCATCACAACGCCGCCGAGGTCGCTGTCGATTGCCTCGCGCTGGCGCGGAATGAAGCGCGAGTGCTCGTGCAGCAACACACGCCCCGCCAGGATCGGAGTTGCAGGGACGCTGGCATCAAGTACCCGCAGAGCAGGCGGGCGCTGTCCGAAGGGTGCGGGGTTGCTCAAGAGGTCACCTCACAGGTGGGCCGGAGTCACAACGGCCCCGGACGAAGAGGAAGCGCACAAGTAGATCTCGTGGAACTCCTCGTGACCCAGGCCGGCCAGATGCGCCGCATGGGTCAGGTCGAGGTGGTGCTGTTGCTCAAGCCGGGTTACGACCTGAGCGATGTGGCGCGGGATCTCGCGCTGAACGGTGACGGGTTCGACAGTTCGGTAGCCAAGGGCAGACATTTCGACCATGAGGTTGCGGTACTGCCACTCGCTGACGACTCCGAGAGAGAGTGCCCGCCTGATGAGCGCGGCCATCGAAACGCCCCACCTGGTCTTGAGCTCCATCAGCCGCTGCAAGTCAACGCCCGGTTTGAGCTCGGGCAAGATTGCGTCGTGCGGCATGAGAAATTCTGCTGCAAAACGGTCGGCCTGCTGCTCCTGAAGGCGTCCGTCACCGGGTTCGGTGTGCATCACGACATGACCTAGCTCGTGCGCCAAGCTGAAACGAAAGCGGTCACCGGGCGCGGTCGAGTTGAGGAGGAACAGCGGAGGCCTGCGGTCCGGCCACTGACTGACGGCGTCCAACTCGGCCGTTCCCAGGTCCCGGACGACAACCGAAGCGCCGGCGCCCTCTATGACCGAGACCAAGTCGTTGATGGGCCCGCGGTCCACGGCCCACTCCTCACGCAGTGTGGCAGCCGCATCCTCGGGGGTGTCCAGGTCGTCGACCTCGATGTGCCGGAAGCTGTGGTGGCCGACATCGGTCAGGGGGGCCGTGAGCGACTCAACCTGTAGCCGAGTCAAAGTCAGCGTGGCATGGATGCGGCGGAGGCTCGTGGCCCCCATCGAGGCGCGCTTCCGGTGGTGGACCAGGCCGACGCCTACACCGTGAGTGTCAGTGGTGCGGCATAGCATTTCAGGTGTGTATCCGAGAGCTTTGGCGTACAGCTCAAGGCGATCGTCCTTCACCTGCAAACGGCCAGCCTCGGCTCGGCTGACGTACCCCTGGGAAACCCGATTGGTGTCGTCAAGTCGCGACATCGCGACAGCGAGGTCTGCTTGTGTCATCCCGCGAGACTCGCGAGCCAGCGCAAGCATGGCGGGCACCGCGATCTGGCCCTCGCGAGCATTCATCGTCCACCCTCCCACCCTCAGTCTCGACACCTAGTATACACAGGTTCACTCCTCGGCGTAGTGCTTCAAAATATTCCGCACCCAATCCCTCGCGGAGTGAGCAAGATGATCGTGCGTGGGCAGCAGTGGGCGGGTGCCGCCCCAGTTCACCGAGGGCCGGCCTCCAGTGGCCTTCCCGCAGCTGCTCGCCGACCGGTGGGCAACCGCAACAGCGGAGCGGACCATTCGGGATGTGGGGAAGCCCGGCGTACGGCTGCGCTGTTACCTGGACTGCGCCAGCCGATCAGGCCGGCCGCGCCGGACGAAGCCCTGACACCGGTCAGCGCAGTCGCATCACAGTGACGACGGGGTGCAGGGTCGTGCCCGCCACGACCTCCACCACCACGTCGTCGACGGCGGGCGATTGGGGTCGCCGGGCTTCGTGAACGCGGGTACCGGCGCCGACATCGAGCGCCGTGCCACGCTGTGATCCCTCCTGAACTGATAACGGCGAGCGTGTGCGCCCCGCACGACTTCTTCCGTATGTTGAGCTGATGATGACCTATGGGAGCGGATCCTTCCGGAGCTGCCGAACGTGTTGCGATCCCTTCTGGGCTGGTGTCTGCCGGCCGTGATGTTCTCACCGGCGAACTGGTCTGCGTGTTGTGACCCTTCTGGGTTGATGACGGCAGGCTTCGAGCCGCACATCCTGTACGACCCGACGACGTTGCGAACCCTCCCGGGGTGATAACGGGCGGCGAGCTATCACGAAGGCGCTGCTGGCTGAGTAGTTGCGATCCTCTGGGCTGATGACGGCCTGCACCTGGCCGGGACCACGGCGGCCGACCTGGGGATTACGATCCCAAGCTGACTCGTGGTTTCGCCGAGTACTTCGAGTTGTGATCTCTCATGGGCTGATAACGACAAGCGTCCACGCTCTAATCATTAAGTACGGCGACTGGTTGTAATTCCTTTTTAGTCGATGGTGAGTCGGCAGTAGCGGTGGCGCTATTCGGTACGCGGGCGTTGTGATTCTTTCCAGGGTGATAACGACGTGGCTCCGGTGCGGCGACCGAGGTACCGGCGAGACATTACGGTTCCTCCTGGACTGATGACGAGTTTCACGGACGCTGGCCTTCTGGACAAGACGTACAGGGTGAGGATCCCTCTTAAGTTGATGACGGCACGCCGTCGGAGCAGATCCCGGCGGCATGAAATACGCTTTGCGTTCCCTCACGGGCTTATTATATTCCCTCGCAATCGATGGCAAAGCCTATGCCTACAATTTGCTAACCCTAGCGGGCTGATGATGACGGGACGCGCGAGCCTCACACGATGATTTCCGTGTGGTCGCTAGCTCTCTGGGCTGATGAGGACGGCAGATGGGGTCATTCACTTCCTACGGGTGCTGTCGTTGTGATCCTTCTTGGGCTAATGACGACTGGTGGGCGCTGTACCAGCAGAAGCCTCGCCCGCTGTTGCGATCCGCCTTTGGCTGATGACGATGCGCTGCACCGCCAGCACCATTACGGACGACGTCCTGTTGTAATCCTTCTTGGCTGATGGGGACCAAGGGGAAGTGGCAGACCAAGGAGATAGAGTACTTATTGTGATCCCTCATGGGCTGATGGCGGCACGAGGCGTACCTTCGCGTAGGCGTCCACCTCTTCGCGTTGCGATTCCTGGTGGGCTGATGACGATGCCTGGCTCCTCGCCGCGACGGTGCCGATCATCCTGATGTGATCCCTCTTAAGTGGTGATGACGGCGGTCGTGCTCAATCCGCTCGACTGGCAAGACATGTTTTGATCCCTCTAGGGTCGGTAAGAACGACTGCCGACGGCACCCGCGTGTAAAGCAGAAGGAGTTACAAACCATCTTGAGCTAATGACGACCGTTCCCATACGTAAGGGTGAAGGCGTCTACGTCAGGTTGCAATCCTTTCTGGGCTGATGACAATCTGCCCTTATGGGCCAGGGCGACGCGCGGGACATCATGTGGTTGCAATCCCTCTTAGGCTGATTACGACGTCGCCGGGTTAGAATGGGCGATCACCGCCTATCCGTTGCGATCCCTCTTGGGATTTTGATGATGACCACGCGGGGACTCCGGTCGAGTGTGACGTGTGGGAATTGTGAGCCCTTTTGGGCTGATGATGATGCGAGAGCCGGAAAACCGCACGGAAGCGCACCACGTGTTGTGATCCTTCTAAGGCCGATAACGACTGGGGCATGCCCGTAGTGATCATGTACCCGCCGGGATTGCGGTCCCTCTCGGGCTTATGGCGACTACAACCCGAGCTGCACATACCACCTGACACAGCGGTTGCGAACCCTCCCGATGACGACCGCCGCCCTCGACGTGATGTACGGGGCGAAGTGCCGGTTGCGATCCCTCGTGGGCTGATGACGGCCGCACTGCACCCACGGGACTCAAAGGGACGGTTCATGTTGCAACCCCTTTCGGGCTGATGGCGACTCTGCGGGCTACGTGCCTGGCGGGTTCACCACCAAGTTGCAATCCCTCACGACTGACGGTCCGAACATCCCGGAGACCGCCGGCTACAGGTTGTGATCCCTTCTGAGTCAATGACGGAAACCTGGTTCTCGCCGGAGTCGTTGAAAAAGTGATGTGGCAATCCCTCTTGGGCTGATGGCGATATGCGGGTACTAGCACGTCCCGGAGAAAGACCACGGGTTGCGATCCCTTTTGACTGAGATGTATTCGCTGCTGTAGCGCTTCAGGCTGCAGACATGATGTTGCTATCCCTTTTGGGTTGATGGTGACGTTCGCGTTCCGGGTGCACGGCATCCAACTGTACTCGTTGTGATTCCTTTTGAGCTGATGACGTTCGGGGGTACCGCGACCGCAACGGCATATAACTCGGAACGTTTGATCCCTTCTGTGGCGGATGAGTTTTACACGGGTAATGAAAATAATCACGAGGGGTACATCTTGTAATCCCGTTTGGGCTGATTATGCGTGTCAGGCTGTTTCTTCTGGTTTGTATGTGGTGTCGGGGTCTTTTACGGCTTTCAGCCCGTATTCTTCGGTGTAGTCGCCGTCGATGACGTGAACTTTCAGCTCGGTGTCGTAGCGGGCTTTCGGAGCGGCGCTGGCGGGGAGGGGGATGAGGTAGTCGTCGGCGAGGAGCCGGCCGGCGGGGCCACCGGCCTGATTGAGGGCGGTGGCGTAGTGGCCGCGGTCTTCGGTGAGGATGGCTTCGGTGCCGTCGAAGAGTTCGTCGAAGCGTTCGGCGAGCGGGTCGCGGTCGTCGTAGGGGTAGCTGAAGTCGAGGAACGTGGCGGCGAACTGGTCCCGGTGATGCAGAACCTCTTCTCGCCATGTGGTGCCCCAGGGAGTGGCGTAGACGGTGTTAAGCCAGCCGGTGATCTCGTTTTCGTCGACAGGGTGTCCGTCTTGGGTGGTGAGGATGCGCCAGGCGGCCTGGGTGGGGGCTTGGGGGTAGATGCCGTCGGCGAACCACTGGCCGGGAGCCTCCTTGCGCGGGCTGTAGTGGGCAGCATGCACGATGACGTCGGCGGGAGGCCGGGCGGCAATGCGGTTGGCGCGGCCGAAGCGCTGGGCGAGGGCTTCGAGGTCGGCGGCGGCGCTGAACAACACGTCGAAGTCGACGTCCATGGAGACCTCAAGGACCTGGGTGGAGACCACCAGGCCGGGCAGTCGGTCGCCGGCGCGGGTCCGGTCGACGCTGTGCCGGGCGAGGATGTGCTGTTCGAGCCGGGCGCGGTCGCGGCGCCGGTAACGGGAATGCAGCATGGTCGCCGCGTCAGGGCCGTACAGGGCGCGTGCGTGGGGACCGAGCCGGTCATAGAGCTGCTGGGCCTGGCGGATGTTGTTGGCGATCACCAGGACGGATTCGCAATGCTCCAGACGTTCGGCGATTTCGGCGACGGCGGCCGGATCGCTGAGGTGGTGGGGACGGGTGCGGATGCGGTGCCGGGCCGGGGGCTGGCTATCGGCGTCATCCGTCCGCGTCACGGGGCGGGTGAGGGTGTCGGTGATGAGGTCGGCGAGGGGGTCGGGCAGGGTCGCGGACAGGATCGCGAAGCGGCCGCCGAGCCGTTCAAGCAGGCCCATCATGGCCAGGATGTAGCCGAGGCGTTTGGTGTCGTAGGCGTGGAGCTCGTCCATGATGAACACCGAGTTCGCCGCGTCCACCAGCAGGGAGGCGTGGGTGGGGCCGACCAGCGCGGCGCGCAGCAGCTGGTAGGGGGTGGTGATCCTGACCGTCTCGGTGAACAGCCGGGTCGCGGCCTGCCGGGCCACCGCTTTACGGGCGGCCGTGACCCGTTCCTGGTCGCCGTCTTCGGGGCAGGCGGCGGTGGCCAGGTGGTAGGCGGCGGCCCGCCCGTGCGCCACCCCGACCCGCTCCGGCGCTCCGAGTTCTTTGGCGGTGCGGTCGGCGTTGGCGTTGATGGAGGCGAGGTAGGGCAGGGTGTAGAAAATGCGGGGCACGCCTTGGCCTGCGGCCTGCATGGCGGCGGTCTGTCGGCAGGCCCACAGCCAGGAAGCCTCCGTTTTGCCGCTGCCGGTGCGGGAGCGGAGCAGCAGGTGCCCGTCGACGGCGGCGGCGCGCTGCTGGTGCGGCCGCAGGGTATAGCCCTTGGCCGTGATGCCGTTCTCCAGGCGGGTGGCGAAGGCCGGGCCCATGGGCTGCACCAGATGGGGGCGGGTGTGGGCGGAGGAGAGGTAGTCGGCCATGGTGACGGCGCCCTGCAGCAGCACCGCCGCCAGGCCCTCCTCGGCGCTCGTGCCGTACTCGAAGCGGTCCAGCAGCCCGCTCAGCTCCGCATGAGCCTGCGCGATCCAGTCGGTTCCGGCCGGAAGTGGCTTGACCGCCAGCCCGCCTTGATCGGCAGTGTCGTACAGCCAAGCCGCGAGCGCCTCGGCGACGGCCGGGTCCAGCGGCGCGAAGCGGGCCCGCCACTCGGGAAGCGGCGCCGTGCCGTACAGCGCGGCCAGAGACCGGGGGGAGTTGGTCAGCGCCCGGTGGTGGGTGGCGATGCCAGCCGCTACCCACGCGCGCAGCTCCTCGTCCGCCACCAACGGTACGAACGCCAGGGACAGCACCTCGTGCCGCTCACCCCACACCGCGCCCCCGACGAGCATCTGCTGGAACCCATCGGGGATCTTGCCCGCGTCGTGCAGGAGATCGGCCAGGCGCACCGCGTCCCAGAACCCGGGCACGATGCCGTCCACCACGGCTATGCGCCCGGTGCGCCGGGCCACCAGCCCGGCCGCATCCAGCGCCGCTCGCAGGTGCACCGTCAGCATCTCGGGCGACCATCCCCGCCGGGCACTCTTGGCCAGAACCCCGTGCAGCACGCTCCCCTCTCCCATGCTCGGCTGCTCTAGTGGCTGTAGCCATGAGGACATGGGCTGCTACGCCTCCACGGTCGCGGGATGGGTGGGCGGGAGCAGGCTGACCGCTTGCCCGGTGGCGGTGCGGTAACTGCCGGGGACGACGCTGGAGGCGGTGCCGGCGGCATCGTGGCGGTAGGTGCCCCACACCGTGCGGGTCCGGTCCAGCCGGATCGCGGTGGGCAGCCGCAGCGCGGTGCCGCCCATGTCGGGGGCGTCCTCCACGACGGCGCCACGCTGCTCGCCGGCCTCCTGGACCAGTTCGATGGTGTCCAGGTGCAGGCCGACGAGGTCCTGGCTGCGGCCGAGGCGGAGCGGCCAGACCGGTCGGCGCAGGATGCGGCGCCACCGGTCGGGCTGGTCGGTGATCCAGACCGTCAGGGTGGTGAAGGCCAGGAACTCGCGGTCCTTCGGCACCGGCTTGGTGGGCCGGCCCTTGGCGTCCAGGGGGTGGTAGGTCTCCAGGTCGACGCCCTGACCTCGGGCGTGGAACGCCATGGCGAACTGAAAGGTGTCGGGAATGTGCGGCCAGCCTCCGGCCGCGGCGGCGAGCATGCCGCCGACCGTGGACGGCGGTGGGCAGGGCAGTTGGACCTGCACGCCGGAGTACAGGGGATTGCGGAAGCTGGCGACGGGGGCCGTGAAGGTGGCCTGCAGCGCCGTGACGGTACCTGCGGTCATGCCGTCGCGTCCTGGAACCAGTCGTCGTGATCGCCGTTCTCGATCTCCTGGGCCAGGCCGTTGAGGATCGTGCGCGGGTGGTCGATCACCACGGTCCCGGCGGTGATCAGGTCGGCGAGGTCGCGGCGGGCGCGGTCGCGCTGGTCACCGAGGAAGCCGGGTGCCCACCCGATCCGCACGGGCCCGTCGAGTTCGTCACGCCAGGCGGTGATCTCCTCGGCGAGGGTGTCGGCGGCGAAGGCGGGCTTGCCGTCCTTGTTGGCCAGGACGCGGGTGAAGGGGTTGACGCCGCCCTTGACCGGGGCCAGGAGGATGAAGGCCGGGGTGCGGTCGCCGTAGTGGGAGGCGGGCTTGGCACCGCCGCGCAGGGCGGCGAGCGTGCGCAGCACCAGCGCGACGCGGCGGCGCCGCTCGGCGATGTCCAGGACCAGGGACGCCACCCCGCGGAAGATCGCGTCGGCGGCCCCCGCGGCGGCGGCTTCCTCGGCGGCTTGGGGGTGCAGGGCTACGCGGATGCCCTGTCCGTCGGTCTCGAAGGTGCCGATGCGGGGCAGATCGAGGCTGAGGTCTCCGGCGCAGACGGCAGTGTAGAACTCGTGCTCGTGGATGAGGGGGCTGTCGTCGGCGGCGAACCCGCGGGTCATGGTCCCGAAGTCGGAGGTGGGCCGCTGGGGGGTGACGCTGACGAACGTGCCGGTCGCCAGGACGGTGTCCCGCTGGCAGGAGCTGTCCGAGCCCTTGACGGCGACCATGTAGCCGAACAGGTCGTCGTCCGCGTACAGGTCGGGACGGCCCTTGGTGTAGGCCTGCTGCTTCTTGCCCTTGCCCTCGCGCACGACAGGGGAGATGGTCTCACTGGCGGGCAAGCTGTCGCGCAGCCAGCGGCGCACGGCCTGGGGCGAGATGTAGGGGTAGGTGTCCCGGCCGACCTGCATCTTCTTGACCACGCCGACGTTGTCTTGGCCGCGGCCGTTGTTGGGGGCGCCGGCCTGGACGTCGAGCGCGAGCTTTCCGGCAAGGTGCGTCATGGGGCGATTCCTTCCTCAAGGGCTTCAGTGTCGGCGGGGTCGATGGCGTCGGGGTCGAAGTCCTCGACGATCGTCTTGGCGTCTTTGGGCTGCCAGCCACGGCGGTGCAGTTCCGCCAGAACGGACGTGAGCAGGTACTGCCGGAAGAACCAGGCGTTGCCGTCCTGGCTCGGGGAGAACAACAGCTCGAACGCGCGCTCGGTGATCAGCGGAGCGCCGTCCTCCGGGCGGGCCAGGACCCATTCGACGCCGTGGCGCTGCAGCCAGCCGCGCAGGTCCGCGCCGCGGCCGGGGCGGAACAGGGCGTGAAAGCCGGTGAGCTTACCCCCTGTGTCATCGGGCTTGAACAGGGCGGCGACCCGCTGGGCGGTCGCACGGATCTCGGCGAGATCCTTTTCTTCCATGTGCATCACCTCATGCAGGTAGGAGCCGGCCAGTTCGGCAACGGCCGACGACTCGGGTGCAGGCCGGCCACAGGCCTCGGTCCGGTCGGTCAGGTAGGAGGCAAGAACGCCGGGGATGCTCTCGGAGCGGTGGAACACTCGCCAGGCCAGGTTCTGCGCACCGCTGCCCTTGTCGGTGCGCAAGGAACGCAGCAGGCACGCGAACCCGGTCCGCCGACCGGGCAGCCGCGTCGTGGTGCGCAGCCACTCGGCAAGCGGCTGGTCAACGGCATGCGAGGTGAGGACCTGGTCCTGGTTGTTGTTGGTGAACACCAGCAGCTCCACGCCCGCTGTGACGCGGTGCTCGTAGCCACGCAGCGCCGCCAGCACGGCAACGTCGGCCTGCGGACTGGTCGGCTTCGCACCGAGCGTGATCATCAGCCCGTTGCGCTGCACCTGCCGGCCGACGGTGTGCGCCGCAAAACGCTCGTCCCAGGTGTGCACGACCGTGCTCGGGCCCCCCGTCAGCTGGCTGCCGAACGGCACGGCGTGGAAGGAACACACGCACGGCCAGCACAGCGCGAGACCCGCGTGCCCGCGCGGCGTGCTGTTGCGATAGGCGACCGACTCGGCCAGCACGACGTCGCTTTTGCCGTAGAACCCGACCGCCGCAGCCCCGCACAGCACGCACCCCGTCACAGGCCAGGAGTGCGGTGCGGGGATGGTGCGCCAGGCCCGGACCGCTTCGGTGACCTCCGCATCGGAAAGCTTCTTGTTCCGCGGGTGATTCATCTTGCTGTTCGGCCACAGGCTGTACGAACACTTCAGGAGAAACCCGGCCTCCGCCTTGGTATCCCTCACGAGCGCGGCCCGCACAGCGGCTGCGGTGACCTTCTCGGTGGCCGCCTCGAACAGCGGGCCCGCCACCATGTCCGGATGCCGGGCGCCGGCGAACGCCGCCAGGGCGAACGCCCCGACCCTCTGCAACGGATGAGGCGTCAGCCGCAGCGATACCTGCTCAGTAGGAGTCCCGGTCATGCGGTCACCCACCCGAACCCGGCCCCGGTCTGCTGGCCAATCCCCGAAGACCACAGAGCAGACAGAGCTCCGGCGCCTCCGCGAACCTCGACCTCCACCGGCGCCCCCGTCCGGTGACCAGAACGCCCCTGACCGGCCACCCGGAAGGAACGGCGCACGCCCACCCACGTGATCCCCTCGACCGAGAGGTCCGCGGCGTGCCCGAATGTCTCGGCCCGACGGTTCAGATTGCGCTCCAGCGCCACCGGATAAGCCGGATGCTCCGGCAGCAACGCCCGCACAGCGGTGTGCTGGGTGCCGGGCTCGGGCTGCCGGTACTCGGACAGATGCACAGGGCTCGCCGTGCGCAGCCGGGCCCGGCCGGCGGTAAAGCTGGGCGGCTGCTGGACGGTGACACTACTGACCTGCAAGGCGACCCCGCCCCAGTCCAGCAGCGAGCGGGCCGGGTCCATAAAGGCCAGAGCCAGAGCCTGTATGAACTCCGGCAGCGGGCTGCCGAACTCAAGATAACCGCTCCCGCCGGCCGCATACTTCCCGCGCACCCGCCGCGCACTCGGAAACATGGGCGCGCTGAACCCGAACGGGGCCATCCCGTACGGACCCCATCCGTTCTCATGAATCTTCTCCGCGAGATCGGGCGCAGTCCGACGCAACGCGTCGTACACGATGCCTCGCCCGGGAGCGAGGACGTTCTCCCATGGAATCTCCCGAGCCCGTGTACTGATCTTCAAGCGCAGCCGCACGAGCCTCCCCTCTCTCCCCGTCCGGGGCGTATGAGTCCACGTCAGGGCACGCCAAACGAAGCTCCATGCGGAGGAGTTGGCGTTCCGAGGAGCAACGTACACAGAGGGACTGACAACGTCCGCTGAGCTGGGAGATACCACCATTGCGGGCAACGGGTCAGGTATTGTCACCGGCAGTAGAGCGTGAGGCTGATGACGTTCCTTGATGCGAAGTCAGCTACTGTCGGCCTTCAGCCAGGAAGGTTCGCAGCCGGTAGGGAGTGGCGTCGCTGAGCCGAACGGCGGGCCGCCTGGTCGTCATCAGCCCAGCAGGGTTCACAACAGGTAGGTCGCCATGTTCCTGCCCAGTAGACGCGCGCTGTCATTACCCCCCAGAGGGTTCGCAACTTGAAGGCCCGACCGGTCTGGTTGATGTCTCACCGAGTTGTCATCAGCCCAGGAGGGTTCGTAACCCGCAGGTGTCCTCCACGATGAAGTAAGGCGGAAGCCGTCATCAGCCCCTGAGGGTTCGTAACACAATCGCCAGAGCAGCAAGGAGAGGCGTTATCCCGGTCGTAATGAGCCCCAGGAGGGATCGCAACCCTCAGTCGGACCGGTGAGGCACCTGGAGTACTAGGCGGAGGTGGTCGCGGATGAGCCGGATGATGGTGTGCCGGACTTCCCGAAGGGCCAGATATGTACGGCGGGCTTCCGCATCGTTCGCTGGCAGATCGACCTCGGTGGTGTAGGGCAGTCGCAGGTACGCACACAGGGTGTAGATGCAGTCTGGCGTAGTTCGCTGGTGGGAGCGTCATCGGCTAGCCCGGCCAGGGTATGAACTCCACTGAGAGGTACGCCGGCGGAGTTCTCACCGAGCAGGGAGATGGCGCTGCTGAAGCGTTCGACGTGCAGCCGGGTGGCATCACGCATGGCGGTTTCTTCGTCGAGGCGCTGGCGGCGGTAGGCGATGACCAGGGCGAAGAGCGCGCCCGCCCCAGCAACCAGTCCGAAAGAGGCCTTCAACAGGTCGAACCAGTTCTTCGAGTGGCCGCCCGGAAGATCCCAGCCGTAGTACAAGGCGACGGTGGCGGTGACTATCGCGACAGTGAAGATCAGGATCAGGACCGTGCTGATGGGCCATAGCTGCATGCGCCTGGCACCCCGAGTGGATTCATGACTGACAAGACTGACCATGGTGCACGACTGGTTGCAGAGGCTTTGCGGTTACTGCAGCACTGCCTGCTGAGCGGGCTCATCGGTCAGATGGGTCGCCGCCGGCGGGGAATGAGCCGGCCCATAGGCGCGCCGCATCGCTCGTGATCGCGCGGCGCCCGGCCAGGTCGGGAGCCGCGAAGGCAGGCTCGCGAGAAGGGGTGAGCGCGGTGCGTAGAACGCCGGGAGCCCCCGAGCCGCTGGTTACGGTCGGGGGCTCCGCTGTTGCGGCGGGATTCAGACAGTGTGCCGGACCCGAAGGCACCGCAGGAGCGGGATGAGCGCGAGGGCGATCATTGCGGGTGGGACCTGCGGGAGCAGGTAGAGCACGGTGCCGGCGACGGCCGCGTTGAAGGCGTCCTGCCATTCGGGACGGCGGTAGTGGAGCCGGACGGGCTTCCACCTCTGTGGTTCCATGGTTGTGTCCTTGCTTGCGATGAGCTGTCGTAACGCGCGGATTTGAAGGGACTGCCCTGCCGGGGGCGGTCCCTTTCCGCGTTGTGCGGATGACGGTATGCGGCGGAGCGTGGCCTTGACGTGGTTAAGGGCGACCGTCAGCCACTGGGTGAAGTCGCAGGTGGACCTAGGGGCTTCGCCCCTGTGGCACGGTCTGCAACCAACCCTATAGAGTCCTGACCTGCGGTTTCTTCTTAGCTATCTGCGCAGATGAGGCGTCGCGATCTGAACTTGGCTGGAACTTGTCTGTCGGACGAAGGTGAGCTAGCGGCCCGGCGGGCCGGTGGGCCGCCCGGGTGAGTCACCGCTTGGTGAGCTCGTTCGGTGAGAAGCTCGTGTTGGCGGGCAGGGCGACACTGCTTGTTCGTGCCGGCATTCGGTGGCTGCCGGCACCGGTCCGCCAAGCCGCGACATCCCTGTGGTCCGCGCCCGCAGTGCCTGACAGGGCGGCGGAACGCAGCGCCTCCGCTGGGTTGCGCCCTGAAGCGGGGCATTCGCCCCTCTGCGCGGCCGCTCAGGCTGGTGAGGTGCAACTCCACTGCAAGTCGCCCGTGTTAGGGCATGCCTGCCACCATGCCAGAGAGCCGATCGCTGCGAGCTGATCGAGTGCCTGGGGTAGGTTCTGGTCCTCTAGTCCGCACTCACGTGCCGTCTTATCGCCCTCGCCCCACCCGCGGCCGGTTAGTGGGTCGGTATGCGCGGCTACGTGGATGTTCATCAGTTGCAGGAGCGCGTCTTTGCTGGCTGCCCGGGCTGTTCGGCCGGCGCGCAGTGCCCAATCCGCTGCGCGCTGCCGGTCCGGGCGGGAGGGGGATTGGCCAAGCAGTGCGGGGTCCTGTAGTTCGGCCATCACCGTGCCCGGACTGGGGTTGGGGAGTGCGCGTAGCCAGTGGCCCTGCTCCAGCTCTTGCCATGGTTTCTGGGTGCTGATGCGCAGACTGCGTAGTACGCCCACTGGCAGCCGGACGCGCATGTGGGAATCCATGCGCAGTGCGCACTGCAGGGCGATCAGCCGGGCCTCTGCCGAGGTGCCGGGGGGAAGCGCGGCGGCGAGGTAGCTGAGCATCTCGGCTACTCGGGCTAGGTCGCCCGGCCCCTTGGTCGAGCGTCGGCGCCGGCGGGCGGCACTGGGCGGTTGCTGTGGTGAGACCAGCATCGTGTCCGGCACCACGGCGGCCTGCTCCGTGGCCGCCGCGCAGGCAGTGCAGGCATCGGCCAGCCGCCAAAGCCGACCGCCGCGTTCCCGGGCCAGAAGCAGCCGGATGGGGCCGGCGCAGCCGCGGTGGCGGGCGTGCCACCGGCATCCCCGCTCGTGGCACTGGCAGATGCGCAGATGGACCGCGGATAGATCGGTGCGGGCGTGCCGGGCGAGGTGGGCCAGGGCTGCCGTACGGGCAGAAGCGGGACTTACGCGATCGCCATCGTGCGGACAGTTCGGGCAGACGAGGGTGATGCCGCCAGGATGGGAACGCAGCTCAACGGTCCATGCGCGTGTCGTTGCAGGGCAGGGTGTGCGCAACCTCATGGGTGCCTGCTCCTCCCGTCGCCTCCCATGTCGATCCCGGCCCAGATGAGCAGGGATAGCCGCTCACGGTAGTGCAGACTCCTGCCCTACCGTTGTCCCGTCCCGTCCCTGGAAATAGGGCAGAGGTCTGCACTGACAGGGCAGTGCTCTGCACCGTCGGATGGTCGGGTGACGATCTTGCCGCCCGAGCCGGACCTCAACGCGTTGCGTCTGAAGCTCGCGCGTCTGCGGGCCAAGCGGGGGTGGAGCTATGACGAGCTCGCGGCCCGAAGTGGCCTGGCCAGGCGGACCCTCATCGAGATCGAGCAGGGCCGCACTGTTGGCAGCCTCAAGACCTGGCACGCTTTGGCGCACGCCCTCAATGCGCCGCTCGACGACTTGTTCAGCGGCCTGTGCCAGGGTCATGACCTGCCTGGCTCGCTCGAGGGCTGAGTGGGTGATCTGCCGCGTGCAGCAAAATCACCCGGACCGGCATTCGATGCCGAATGTCTGATCGCTAATTCGCACATGAGTGGCCCGGGTTGGGGCCGCCTGAGTGATTTGGCGGTGTAGGTCCCGCTCTGGCGGCGTTTTGGCTGGCAGCTTCGCCCGCATGTGCTCCACACCCCCTTCTTCTGCTGCCCGGCATTGGGACGGCAGCCTGGTCCGTGTCCCCCTTCGCCGGTCCCTGCGCGTCGCGCCCCACGCGGCCAGCCGACTGCTGCGCTGCGGCCAGAGCGATCGGTGTCGCGACTGCGGCAACCGGATCGAGTGGTATCAGCGCAGCAGCCAGCGCGGCGTCCGCCTGCACCCCCAGGAAGTGCCGGTGACCGCCGTGCCAGTCGCCTGCCGCTGGACCGTCAGCTCTGGCGTCGCCCACCCCTCGGAGGACGGCAGACGCTGGTGCCGCCTGTCCCACGCCGTGCTGTGTCCCGCCAGGCCAGCCCCGGAGGCGGCCCCGGAACTCGCCGAACTACGGCGGCTGCTGGCCGTCAATACCCGCCGAATGATTGACGCTGGTGCCTTCACCCCGCCACCTATCGCTCCTGCTGGCAATGAGCCGCCAGCCACGGCCGACTGCCGCCCGGCTCGGCCGACTGTGCAGATCTTGTACGTCCGCTACCTTGCCGCGCGGCCCGTCGACGAGATCCAGTGCGTTGCCCAGACCAGGCGCCGCCACCGCTGCACGAGTCCCGTGCTCGCGCCCGAGACCCGAGGAGGGCAGTGGACCCTGCTGCCGGTCACTGCGCACGTCGGCCAATTGGCCCTGCCTGCCGGAAGCATGGCCGTCTACAGCCTCACCGCCCTGCCCTACGCGGAGCAACTGCGCTGGCGCTCACAGCGCTGCCCGCAGCACGCCGCGACGCCCACCGCCGCTGACTTGGCAATGACCGATTGGGAGAGCTTCGACTCGCTCCTGCACAGTGGCCACATCCACACCCGGCTGCCCACGCTCAGACGCCGGGGCGCACGCGCGGACCATCCGCACCGGGAGGGGCGGGCTTGAGTCGGCACTACGCTACCGAGATCACTCTGACCAGGTCCGCCTCGTGCGGCGAACTGCGCCGCGCCCGCAAGCGCGTGGCGCTCGCCGGTAACGCTGACCGCACACGGCTGATGACCATGCAGAGCGCCAAGAGCCCGGAGGGCGGCCTGCACCGGATGCGGCGTTGGATCGGTGGACAGCCGTCCGTCGTTGTCCTGGCCACGCCAGTACCCAGACCGCAGCGGCCACCTTCTGCCCAACCCGGAACTGGGGCGCTCAGCCACCAGAGCCGTTCGCAGGGCCGCGATGGCGCCCGTCAAGCCCCCCGCGAATACCTCGGCCAGCGTCTGGTCCAAGCCGTCGAGCGCAGCGAACGAGAACGGCACCACCCCCCCTGACAGCCCACCGGGAAAGCCTGCTCCACCAGCACACCCGCGAAGAGGCGCTGTCCTGCGCGGCCAGTCTGCTCAGCCGCCGTCACTCGTCTGCTGCACTCTGACCGTTGCGTCACGGCGCCTTGTGCGGCGGCCTTCCCGTTACTCGCTCTCTCTCCTGCTGCACGGAGTTCCTCTTGCACACCCCGACCGATGAACAGGCACACGCCGTCGAAACCTTCAAAGCTGGCCACCACCTCGTCCTGCAGGCCGGGGCCGGCACCGGAAAGACCAGCACTCTCGCCCTCCTAGCGGCCAGCACCACACGCCAGGGCCGCTACCTGGCCTTCAACAAGGACATCGCCCGAGATGCCGCAGGTCGCTTCCCCAGCACGATGCGGTGCAAGACGGCCCACGCCACGGCCTACGCCGCCCTCGGTCACCGCTACGCCCGCCGCCTCAGCAGCCCGCGCCAGCCCGCGTGGAGAACCGGTCAGGCCCTCGGCATCACCCGCCCCGTCCGCATCGGAGAGCGCGATCTGACCCAGCGGACGCTCTCCAACGCCGTCGTGCGGACGGTGACACGCTTTTGCTACTCCGCTGACCGCGACTTGGCCCGCCACCACGTGCCGCGCCTGCGTGGCCTGGACATGCCTGCGGAGCACACCCACCTGGCGGAGGTAATCCTTCCGTTCGCCGCCAAAGCATGGGCAGACCTGCAAGACCCCGAGCCGGGCGCGGTCCGCTTCGAGCACGACCACTACCTGAAGATGTGGGCCCTGACCCGACCAAAGATCGAAGCGGACTTCCTCTTCCTCGACGAAGCCCAGGACACCAACCCCGTCCTGGAGCAGGTCTTCACCGCCCAACGCGACCACGCTCAGCTCGTCATGGTCGGCGACTCCGCCCAAGCCGTCTACGGCTGGCGCGGTGCCCGCGACGTGATGACCGGATTCGACGCGGCACAGCTGACCCTGACACGCTCCTTCCGCTTCGGTCCCCAGATTGCAGACCAGGCCAACCGGTGGCTTGCCCTCGCCAGCGCACCCATCCGGCTGACCGGCACGGACACCATCCCCGCTGAAGTGGGCGACGTAGCCCGTCCTGACGTGGTTTTGTGCCGCACCAACATCGGAGCCATGGCCGAAGTCATGCGGCTGCTTGCCGAAGACCAGCGTGTCGCCCTGACCCGGGGTGGACAGCAACTGGCCGCGCTGGCCACCGCCGCCCGCGATCTCAAGGAGGGGCACCGCACGAACCACCCCGAGCTGGTGCTGTTCGCCTCCTGGGGCGAACTTCAGGACTACGCCGCCTACGACCCGGCCGGCCGAGATCTCCAGCCTTTCGTCGATCTCGTCGACACCCATGGGCCCGACGCCATCCTCACGGCCGTCGAGGAACTCACCGACGAGTCGACCGCCGACGTCACCGTCTCCACCGCCCACAAGGCCAAGGGGCGCGAATGGCCCACAGTGAAGATCGCAGCCGACTTCCCAGAGCCGCGAGACACCAACCAGCACGACCGCGAGGGCCGTCCTATTCCGGAACCTGTCAGCGACACCGACGCCCGCCTCGCCTACGTTGCCGTCACCCGCGCCCGCAGCCGGCTCGATCTCGGAGGCCTGTCATGGATCGAAAGCCACCATCAAGCCAGCCAGACACGAACCCCAGCCGACGCAACACCAGCCACGGACCTGCAGGACTGAGCGACGAGGTGGCTGCCTCCACACCCTCCGACTCATGGTCGAACGCCCGCCTGGTCGTAGCGAGGCAGAGCGACGAGGATCGGAGGCGGGGGCGGGCCATCGGGCATGGGGCCACGGTACGAGAAGCGTGGCGCGCCACGAAGAGGAGTTGGCTTCCCGGCTGAAGCCGGGCTGGGTCAGTGGGCCGTCGCCACGGCGGCGTGCAGCTCGAGACGGATACCCTGCTCGTCGGCGACCTCGTCGATCTTGTACTGGTCGGCCTCGTCAAACAGGACGTTGAAGTACACCATGGCTGCGGGCGCGCGCGTAGCCAGGTGCCCAGCGGCCGGTCGGCTCCAGCACTACGACCCGGCGTTCCTTGAGGTCATCGGCCGCCGCCCGCCACAGCGGCGGCAACCACCCGGCGTCCGGTGCCTCGATCCACGGGACGTCCCAGGGCGTGAGCGTGGTCACCCCGGTGGCTAGCACGATGGCCGGACGGTGAGGACGCCGTCCTCGAGGACGCCCGCGGCGTGGTCGTCATGGCCCGCGACCCGTACAGCGGGGCGCCGGACCGCTGTGCCCCACGTGCAAGGAAATCGTCGAGCAGGCCAGGGCCAAACTCGCACGAGCTGGCGCCTGACCGCCGGCGGCAGGGATGAGTGCCGGCCGGGGAAGACAGTCTGTCTTCCCCGGCCGCCGTCTGTCGGCGATGGCCGTGGTCATCCGGCCGGAATGAGAGGCCGCTGCGTCTCCTCCAGTTCCCGGACCATGCCGACGGCCAGCATCGCCGCGGCGAGGGCGTTGGCGAGCGTGATCTGCGTCGGGCCCGCCGCGTGGGCGGTCGCGTGACGGTTGTACTCCTCGGGGACAGGCGGTCCGAAGTACGGCTCGTAGGCCTTATGGATGCTGGTATGGACGCAGTACGCGCGGAACTGGCCGACCAGGGTGTCCGGTGAGGCCTTCGGGAGCTGCGCGGCCAGGCTCTCGAAGTGGAACTGGCCCTTCCTGCCCTGAAGGCTGGGGTCCGCTCGGACCATGGCGCGCAGCACGGTGTCCAGGACGGAGGAAGCGAGGGCCTGGGCGGCCGCGTACCTGCCGCTGCTGATCAAGTCCAGGCAGTCGGTGAGGAAGTCGGCTTCTGCTGTCAGGTCATCGCGGACGACGTGGCTGAGGATGGTTCGGCAGTGCTCGACGACGGCGGTCGACTGCTGTTCCAGTACCTTGCGGCGGGCCGGGGCGTCCGGCGCGTCGAGCAGGTCACGGATCACGTCCGCCGGCGGCGTCCACACCAGAGGGATGCCCTCTTCCATGATCGGGAGCATGTCGAGGCGCCTTAGCTGTTCCTCGCGCCAGTTCTCCGGGTCGAGGGCCTGCAGGCGTTCCCACAGTGTCGAACCGGCGAGGCGGAAGGCCTGGTTGCGGCTCAGGGCCCCGCCGGGCATGAGGTGCCGGAGGTCCAGATTGTCCAGTGTGGACTGCAGTGCCAGGTTCGCCTGTACTGCGGACCTGATCGCGCCCTCCCGGGCCGCGCCCAATTCCGCCAGGGCGGGGGCCAGGGTGGTCAGGCTCCGACTCATGGACAGACGGGCTGTGGCCGAGTCCCGGATCAGCCGGTGGAGAGGGCCGTCGAGGGCCAGCAGGCGGGCTCCGGCCGAGTCCCGGAGTAGCCGCTGGACAGGGCTATCGAGGGCAAGGCGGGCTGCGGCCGAGTCCCGGAGCTGCCGATGAACGGGGCTGCCGACGGCTTGGCGGATGGCTTCGGTGGTCGCATAGGTCCCCGGCGTGGCCATACCCGGGCTCGGCCTGCCGGTGGCCTTCTCGACCTCCTCGGACAACTCCCGGATGGTGTGGCGCCTCCGCCGATGCGGTTGCTTTTCGTCGTTCTCCTGGTCGGCGCCCTGGCCGCCCTCCGGCTCTGCGGGCGCCTCGGGATCGTGATCGTGCTGCTCGGCGGTCATGCCGATCCCCCCGAATCTGGGTCGTGGTGTGCTGGCCGGGGATGGCCAGCGAGGTCAGTCGCCGCTGAGGATGGCTGCGATGGCGGCGATTTTCTCGGCGTCGCCCTTGGTGTTCAGTCGGCGCAGGGCGTCTTCGGCGCGGGCGAAGTTGTCGCCGCGTACCGCTTCGACGACGTCGGCGGCCGGGGTGCCGAGCTGGAACACGACCACCTCGTTCTCCTGGTACGGGGGCAGTTCGTCGGGGAGGTGGCCCAGGCCGGCGCCGGCGAGGCGGCGGCTGATCTCGTTGCGGACGTGGATGCCGAGTCGGCCTGCGTTCTGCAGCTCCCGAAGGCTGGCCATGTAGATGCGGAGCACTCCGCCGTTCTCCTCGACCGCTTTGCGCAGGTCGTCCCACGTCTTGCCGTCGAACGCGTACGGCTCGCCCATGCTGATCCCCCCATTGGAGTGAAAGAAAAATCCTGAACACAGGATATCTTTCAACCTTTCTTTGTGTCTAGGAAATTTTCTAACCAGGCAAGATCACGGAAGTCTGAGTCCTGATCTCACCCACCGATAAGCTCGCGACATGGCAGAGGAGACAGCGCGCGACGTCGAGGACAAGGCCCCAAGGCCGGGAGGCGAAATGTCCTTCGAGGCCGAGAGCGAGCCGGACTTCGGGCCGCTCAATCCCGACACCATCGGCGCCTTGGCCCGCGCGCAAGAGCACCTGCACACCGCCGCCGGGTACCTGATGCTGGGCGGTAACCCCGTGGAGCCCGGTGAGCTGGCAGCACATCTGCGCGACCTCGCCGAAACCTTCTCGCTCGCACTGTCCGCCGCCCACCCCTGGCCATGGGCCGGGTCAGACACGCAGATCGAGGAAACCTCCAGGCGCGCGGCCCGGCTCGCCTCAGAACTGAAGGACGTGCTGGAGGAGCTGACTCAGAAGCCGAGCCCGTGGGGCCCCCAGGCCAAGGCAGAGGTGTACGAGCCGACGGACGAACAAGTCCCACTCGAGTTCCGCTACCCGCCGTACATGGATGCGGCAACCGCCGCCTACATCTTCGCGGACCGGCGCAGGCGGGGCCTCGTATCCGAAGCTGCTTGCCGCCGCGCTGACACCACGGGGGTGACGTACGTGCGACAGGAGTTCGGAGCGAGGCCCAGCTCGGCCGACTGGTCTTCCGGGAGCACGAGATGAAGCCTGTCACCGGTTCATCAGTCGTGCACGAGCATGAGCAGGGCATCGCTGCGGATGGACGCTTTCGTGCACCTCGGCGACGGCCGCACCCGCATGGAGAACCTGAAGACCTCCCTGGTAACTCTTCTGGTCGCCGAGGCGTGCAACGTCGGCTTTACCTCCGTCGTCGACGCGAACGACGAGGCGCTCACGAGGGCCAGGCTGGTGCACGTCGATCAGTACTACCTCCGGGCGGACACCATCGCCGCGGCGAACGCACGCCTCATCGAAGCCCAAGTGGAGGTGCCGATCGTGGCGCACTGGGGCGAGGGCCTGCTCGCCTCCGTGGACGGACTGCAGTTCGTGCTGCCCAAGCGCACCATCAACGCCGGTCCGTCGCCGAAGTACTACCACTTCAAACGCGACATCACGTGGCTCAACGCCGTGAATGACCAGGTCGCGGGCATCGGGCAGATGGTCGTGCAGGGCACCCCGCGCGACCATCTGCACATCCTGGATACCCTGCTGAACCTGGACGCCGGGGTGAAGTCGGAGATGGTCGCCACCGTCAACGCCTCATACTCCGACATCGTGTTCGGCCTGTTCTCCATGCTCGGCTATAACCTCTCCCCGCGCTATCGTGACCTGGCCGAAGAACGCCGGCCAGCACCCGTCGGTCGCCTCGCTGTACCGGACACTGGCCGAAGTTGGGGAGCGCACCCGCCGACACGCAGGCCATCGGTCCCCGCCGCCCGGTCCGTGCCCGCATCGCTGGCCCCGGCAGCAGCAACGAGCCGGGCCTGATGGAGCGCCTCGCCCGGCAAGTCCTCGATGGAGACAACGTGCTGGACGACCTGGCCCGCCACGCTCAGGATGGCCCCGACGAAGTGGTGGTCCATCTGCTCGCGCAGGCCCGGGACGGAGGCACCGAGTGATCCCCATGTCACCGCACCGTACGAAGGGGCCGGGCGTCCTCAACGCCACCAGCTCCGGAAGTATCGGCCCTTTCGGCCGCTGGTTAGGAGACCAGGGTATTCGCCCGGAGGTTGCACTAAAGGGGGAGCCCACCGCGTGAGCAACGAGCGAGATCCGTACAAGACGAGGGTGAGAGTAGACAGGCAAGTAGCACTGCGATTCGAGCTTCGAAGGAGCAAAGAGCAGCTTCGGATCGCGGAGAGAGAGTATGAGCAGGCTGAGAACGGCCACTACGAGCGATGGGTGAAGATTGGCTTTGCACCAGAGCCCAGCACGGTAGAACCTGATCTATCCGCCGCCAACTCCCGCCTTATGGCAGCGCGTCAGCGGTATCAGGAAGCCCTCTCTGCCCTGACCGCGTGGGAGACCACGGCAGAGCACGGAGAACCCAAGCCCGACGAGCGCACCGGCCCGGACGTTGTCCTTGCTGCCATGACCACCACAAGCCCCGCGCATGAACAGCGCCGGTGCTCCGTATGTGGCCGTACCGGTCTGGCTGAGGGCCGGTCGAGACACCGCCAATGCGAAGACAGTTCCCGGCTGATGGAAACCAGCGCTCCCGCTGCCCCAGTTCAGCCGCCAGCCACTGCGGATGTCCACACTTCCCAAGACCGGCAGGCGATCACCCAGTATCGGAAGCTCGTCAACTCGGTGGAGCGGCACGAAGAAGCAACGTACGGCCGCCGCGCAGCACAGACCAGTAACCGCCCTGTCCGGCTGGCAGAGGCCAGAAAGGCTGTTCTCCTTCGGTGTCGGGGACGGTGCGAAAACCCTACCTGTGGAGGTCAGCCGACCGATGTGACTGATGACGGGCAGCCCATCCTAGAGGTCGACCACATCGTGGAGATCGCTGCAGGCGGCCGTGATCACCCAGTGCAGATGGTCGCGCTATGCCCCAATTGCCACGCGTTGAAAGGGCGGGGCCGGAACCGTGAAGCCCTTCGAGCTGTGCTCTTGAGCGTGGCGAGCCGCGCGCATGCCGAGTGGAAGCACCCATCGAGCGGGTAAGCGCGCTTCCCAGAGATCGCAGTTACGAAGCCCTGAAGCTACCGGCGGGTTACTTATTACCTGGTGTCCGGGCTAGGACTCCGGGCCCAAGATCAAGTGCTCAGCGCCAATGACTGTTCCGTTTTTCCGAGCGCCGCCAATTGCATCGGATGCGAACTCGCGATGGTCTGTGATTCGACCTGGCAGGATGCCGGATTCATCGCCGTGACCAGGGTGATTGTGGTCCTGAAGCAGCACCTGACGCTACCGGGGCTCAGCTCGTGGTTGCCAGCTGTGTCACTCGTATGGATGGCTGGCCTGCGGATTTGCCGCTCTCTCGCATCGGATGCGGTTTTCTCGCACCTGATGCGAGTGACGGAGGGTGGCGGAATGGTGGGGTTCAGCGGGCCGGTGCCAGGAGCGGCGGGGCTGCATCTGGTCGACGGAGTGCCTCTGTTGCGGCCGGAGGAACAGGTCTTCGCGGCGATGCTGACCGGCTTCGCCAACCAGCAGCTCGCCCGAAATCTGGCCCGGACAACCGTGGAGGGCCGGGAGAACACGGTGAAGGCATTCGCGGCCTACGTGAACGCCTACCCGTGGCTGTGGACGCCGGCCATGGTCGACGAGTGGCTCGGCGACCTGCGCTCCCTGCGGGATCTGAAGCGCTCGACGATCCGCTCGTACTCCGAGGCCGTGCGGGCTTTCTGCCACTTCATTACCGATCCGCTCTGCGAGTGGACGGCGACCTGCGAGGAGCGCTTCGGCACTCATCCGGTGCAGGTGGTGCACGAGTGGAACACCGCGGTGCACGTCCAGGACAACGAGGCGGACGCGAAGAAGCGCGCGTTCACCAAGGCTGAGCTGCACGCCTTCTTCGCGCATTGCGACGACGAGGTTGTCCGGATCCGGGCCTTCGGCCGCAAGGGCTGGCTGCCCGCCTTCCGCGACGCGACCCTGTTCAAGACCGCCTACGCCTATGGGACGCGGCGCAACGAGACACGCATGCTCGACGCCGCTGACTTCGGCCGCAACCCGCACGGCGGCGAGTTCGGCCAGTACGGCGGCTGCCAGGTCCGGTTCGGCAAGGCCAAGAAGGGCTCGCCGCCCAAACGCCGCGGGGTGCTGACCGTCTTCGACTGGACACCGGACGTCCTGGACGAGTGGTTCACCGAGGTCCGCCCGCTGTTCGGCACTGACAACAACCCAGCGGCCTGGCCTTCTGAACGGGGCCTGCGGATCGGATGTCAGCGGCTCAACTCCCGCTTCATCGCCTACCGCAAGGCCCTCGGCCTGGACGACGGACTCGACTTCCACTCCCTCCGCAGGTCCTACGTCACCCACCTGATCGAGGATGGCTGGGACCCGCGCTTCGTCCAGGAAAAGGTCGGTCACGAGCACGCCAGCACCACCTCGCTCTACACCTGCGTGTCCTCGGACTTCCGCACACGCACCCTGCGGCGGCACCTGGACTCCACCATCGCCGCGGCCCTTGAAACCCGGGCCGGGAGGCACGCATGAAACGCAAGGTCGGCTACACCTGGCGGCTGCGCGAAGTCATGGCCCAGCACCAGATCTTCACCGCGACCGAGCTGGTGCCACTGCTGCGCGAGCGCGGCATCGACCTGTCCGCCTCTCAGGTCCACCGCCTGGTGTCCGGCACCCCGGAACGCCTCTCGTTGCAGGTCATGGCCGCGCTCTGCGACATCCTCTCCTGCACCCCGGCTGCCCTGGTGGCCACCACCGCCGAGAACGCCGGCGTCCGCAAGACTGCCACCGGCGACCTGCCCGCGCCGCCCGCGAACGTCGCGAAGCTCCGCCCCCGCGCCGCCCGCATCCTGCCTGACGCATGACCCGCCCCTACGCCACCGACGAACAGTACGAGCGCTGGTATATGGCCGAGTGCTGCCGCTGCGGCCGCCGCAGGCACAAGGCCGGCACCTGGCCGGACGGATACGTCTGCCGGACCTGCTCGGACCACGCCGTCCGGACACGCGGCACCTGCCCGGGATGCGGCCAGGACCGAACCCTTCCCGGGCTCCGCCCCGGTGATGGGGCAGCGATCTGTACCACCTGCCGCCGGCTTCTCCCAGACCTTCGACTGCTCACGCTGCGGCTTCGAGGGCAAGCTCCTGCACGGGCGGCTCTGCGAACGTTGCACGCTCACGGACCGCCTCACCGCGCTCCTGGACGACGGCACCGGCCGCATCCGTCGCGCGCTGTTCCCGCTGTTCGACCTGCTGGTGGCGATGGACAAGCCCAGGAGCGGGCTGGCCTGGCTGGAGATGCGCCGCGGCCAGCCGGGGAATGCCTCACAGCTGCTGCGTCGGCTCGGCCTCGGCGAGATCCCACTGACCCACGATGCCTTCCACGAGCTCCAGCCCTGGCGGGCCGCCGCTCACCTGGAAGAACTCCTGATGACGTGCGGAGTCCTTCCTGCGGCCGACAAGTACCTCTGTTCCTTCCAGCGCTGGCTTCCGGGCATCTGGCCGGCATCGCCGACCCCGAGCACGCCAAGATGATCAAGCTCTACGCGACCTGGCGCGTTCTCCCCCGGCTGCGGGCCCGCGCTGAGCGGAGCCACATCACACCGAGCATCCGCCGGTTCGCCGCCGAGCAGATCAAGTACGCGACCGCCTTCCTGCACTGGCTCGGCAAACGGAACACCAACCTCGCGTCCTGCGGCCAGCTCGACATCGACGCGTGGTGGGCCGAGAACACCGAACACGGCCGCACCACTTGCGAGCCTTCCTCAACTGGGCCATGCAGACCCGCCGCTGCCCAGGCTTCCTCTCCATTCCGGCCATGAAGGTCTCCCGGCGGGTCGCAATGAGCGACGACGAGCGCCTCGACGCCCTCGGCCGACTACTGACCGACACGGAGACACCGATGAGGCTCCGAGTCGCCGGAGTCATCGTGCTCCTCTACGCGCAGCCCGTGAGCCGCATCGTCCGACTCACCCTCGACGACGTCATCCGTGACGGCGACACCATGCTGCTACGGCTCGGGGAGTCACCCTCACCGATCCCTGAGCCGGTCGTCGACCTGCTGCTGGAACACATCGGTCGTCGACCTGCTGCTGGAACACATCGCACACCGCGACAACATGAACACCGCCACCAACCCCGCGTCCCGCTGGCTCTTCCCCGGCCGCAGGGCCGGCCAGCCGTTCCGCCCGGATCACCTGTCCGCTCTGCTGAACGAGATCGGGATCCCGGCAGCAGCTGCCCGCGGCGCCGCCATCCGCCAGCAGCTCCTCGACATGCCCGCCCCCGTGGTCGCGGACGCGCTCGGCTACCACCACAAGACCACCACCCGGCTCCGCAACGAGACTGGCGGCACATGGAGCCGATACGCCCCAGGAGATCACGGAAGGTCACCAGCGGGCTGGACTCCTCGGGGAACCGGCGACAGTTGATTACGCGAGTCCATCAGTACCAAGGCCGGTCGGCAGCCACGAGGGCGCAGTGCTGACCTGCCCTGAGCTACCCACACCAGTTCAAGCGTCTGGCGATCCGCTCGGAGGGTTCGGCGAGGGAGGGCGAGGTACCCGGTTCCTTCGTTCCCTGAACGCGTCCGCCTGACGTTGCCGTTCCTCCCTGATCATTGGGGCAGCAGCCAGCTTGTAACTGTCGGTCAGCTTGCCTAGCACGGTGCTGATGCTGTCTAGCTCCTCCTCCAGCCGCTTGGTAGGCCGCTCGCCAATCAACGAATCCCCCCAGAACCCGAAATCGATCATGTACTCCAGCGCCTCCACTGCGCCTTCAGGTCCATCGCATTGAACAGTGAACGTGTAGGCGGTCGGGAGGTCGGTACGCCACCGGTCGTGGTCGTCGAAGAGATAGACGAGGCGCCTTCGGGGAGGCAGCGCTGAGATTGTCTGCGACATGATCTGTTGCAGGGTTGCGGTCAGGTCATCGCCCCAATTTGAGACGATCGGCGGGTCGCAACTGATCCGCACGTTTCTGGCTACTGTGGGGCCTATGTTCTCAATGACCAGGACCATGGCTGGGGAGCCTGGCTGGTAGGGCTCGATGTCGACGACGACGTAGGGCTCGTTTTGTTCGCGGTGCACCCGCTTGGCCATCTCCATCTGACCATCTGCGGATGTGCGAGCGATTCGGGCCTGCCATGCGCTGATGAAGGCGGCGCCGACCGACACAACGACCGCGATTAGAGCGATCCAGTCTCCTGAGTCCATGTGGAGAACCTAGCGGCCGGGTGCGGCCGCCGCTGCTGCTACGGTCCGGCGCCATGAACACTGACGACTGGACGGCGTTCGGTGCCATTGTTACCGCGGTCGGGGTGGTGGTCGCCGCGCTCATGGCGTTCTGGACGACCCGCAAAGCGGCGGCGGCCGCTGCCGACTCGGCTGACACCGCGCGAGAGGTGGCGCAGATCGAACGAGACCGCTGGCACCGCGAGTTGACTCCTGAGCTGTCCTTCAGCCTGATCCGCGTGGGCTCCAACCGCCTGAGGCTCACCACCACACTCGCCGGCCCAGTCGGCCTGGATCACCTCGACACGATCACCCTCACGGTGCGCGACGAGGCCGGACGGGATCACTCAGCCAGACCGCATTACGACGAAGCTATGCGTACGGAGCTGCCGTCGGTGATCTGGGGGCCCGCCCGATTCAGCCCCGGGGTCGACGGGGTTGCCGCGCCCGGCCGCCAGAGCATTATCCGGAGCCTGGAGCGCGGCAACTTCGTGCACCGGCAGATGGATAACTCCGAGCCGCCGAGCTGGTTCCAAGACCCGGGAGACTGGGTGGACGGGTACTGGGAGGCGAAACTGCGCCTGCACGCGGTCTGCGAAGTGGAGGGGCATAGACCCTGGATCGTCGTTGCCGAGGTTGAGAACCCGGGGATGGAGTACGTCTCCGACGGCTCAGAGGAGATGGAAATTCCGGAGCAGTACCGCTGAATCACGGCTGCCCGGGGTCGAGGCCCAAGCGGCCCCGGCGACGCCGGAGGACCCTGGCGGCAGGTCCTCGCCGAGCGCCGCTGAACGCCACCGGCCCCGGACCAGCACAAGCAGCTCACCCGGAGTCGATACGCCGCTGGAGATCACACACGGTCACCAGTGGGCTGGGTTCCTCGGGGAACTGGCGACAGTTGAATACGCGAGCTCACCAGTAAAGCTAAATGCTACTGGCGATCGAGTCGAGAACGAGGTTCATCTCGACGTCCATCAGGCCCGATCCAGCTTCCGAGGGGAACCAGAGGACGTTATTCCATTCGTCGGCGATCTTCTCCCACGGAGAAACAGGGACCAGGCCGCCTCGTCCTTCCGCGCAGAACCTCGCACGAGCGCGGTGTTACCAATCCGCCACCGCTCGCAGGACCAGCACGTCAGAGGTGCGTGCGTACTCCCACGAGTACAGGTGGTACTCCGACTTGGTCTCACCGAGCTGGTGGTGCGACCGCAGCGCGCACAGGAGCAGTTCGCTCTCTTCCACCAGGCCCGGCCACTCCTCCGGCGAGGGCCTGCCGTCCTCGCCACGGTGCGGATTTCTCACCACGAGGCCAGTCACCCACTCCGCAGGTGCACCGTCTGCTTCCTCCAAGTCCAGGTCGCTTTGCTGGGCGACGAATCCGACGACATTAAGCGCCACCCTCCCCTCGGGGTGATGTCGCACGACGGCCGGACTGCTCAGCGGACGGAAGTAGCTGAACGCCTCAGCGTCGAATTGCTCGAACAGGTGCCGGATCGGCTGCAAGTCCACGGGGACGCCGGGCAGCTGGAACGACAGGCGACAGTCGTAGACCGGCCGGAAGTGATGGACGGCGATGCTGGCAGTGAGCGTGTAGAAGCCTCCGCCCTGGCACGTGTCGAAGTACGTGGCCTGCTCGGTGTGGTGCGCGTCGTCCAGACGTTTCTCGCGCTGCCTCCACGCGCGCAGCGCCCGGGCGAACTCCCTGGCGCCAACACCGTGCCAGTTCGCGCCGGACTGCTGGATGTTCCAGCGCGGCTCGGTACTGGTCCACCCCATCGAATTCAGCCCGTACAGCAGCTCCACGATGCCGTTCTCGTTAAACGGCCGGACCGGCACGTCGAGAGAGACACCGCTGCCGCTGCCGAACGCCCAGTCCACGTCCGGCAGCTCCTGCACGAACGCGAACTCACCGAACCCGCCCCCCGACGTGACGTAGGGCAGCGGTTGTAGGTCACGGTCGAGCAGCCGCACCTCCGCACCTGGGAGGTCCGTGGCCGGTCGGCGTCGGCGCCGAGGCTTTGGGGCGGCGGCCAGGTGCACGCGGCCGTGGGTGATCAGTTCCTCCCGCTTCATGTGCAGGAGGTTGACCAGTGACCTCGGTGTGCCCAGGACCTGCGTCAGCTCCTCTTCGCCGAACAGCAGGATCGGCCCGCGGTTCCGGTGCACCCGCAGGTCCTCCACTGCCGAGGGGGTGAAGCCGTTCACGCTGATGATGACGCCGACGACAGCCGACGAGGCGGCCCGCTGCATCCGGGAGCGGACCGTGTCGAACACGTCGATGTCGGCCGGCTCGTTGAGCCACTTGGCCTCGATCAGATACCAGGTGTCCCCGTAGCGGGCCACCAGATCCGTTTGCCTCGGTTTCGCGATGGCCGGATTGCGGTCGACGCGGAAATGCGCCCGCCTGAACAGCTGCTCCAGCAGGGCCTCCAGCTGGTAGCCCCGCCTGTGCGCGGATGGCAGCGCCCCAAGCTGTTTGAAGTCCGCCAGTAGTGACAGGCCACCCGACCTCACGCGTCTCTCTCCCCCACCGGCCGCTACTCCGCTACGCCCTCGTCACCGCGGCGTGCAGCTCGCGCACGCCGTTCGTGCGCGGGTGCCGCTCAGCCAGTTCGTTGACGATGCCGCGGATCGCGGGCCGGTCGCGGACCTCACCGGGGCTGGCCCGGTAGGCGTCGAGCAGAGCGCGGGCGGTCTGCTCTGGCCGCTGCCACGCCCACCAGGCCCGCGCCATGTCGGTGCTCATACGGGCCTTGCGCTCCGCGGTCGGGAACTGCTCGGGCCGCAGATTCTTCCCGGCCTCCAGGGCGGCGCCCGCGTCACCGAGTGCCCAGTGCACACCGACCGCGTACAGGTCGACAGCGGCCGGGCTCAGGTTGAACAGGCGGCCCGATGGGACGACCTGGGGCAGGCGGCGGGCGGCGCGGCGGGCCTCCTCCGTCATCGCGAGGGCCTCGGTGCGCTGTCCACCCCGGGCGGCAGTGTAGGCCAGGGTGCACAGCATCTGCGCGTACGCGGCCGCCGTGGCGTCGGTGTGCAGCCCGGTCGCCTCAAGCTCGGCTGCCGCTGATGACATGAGGCGCTGGGCGGCGTCCGTGTGGTCCTGGTGGCGGAGAACGATGGCCAGCTCCCGTGTTGCGGCCGCCGCTGCGAGCGGCGAGCCGGAAATCTCAGCCCAGGTCCGGGCGCGGTCCGCGGTGAGCCGGGCACGGTCGTACGAGCCGAGCTTGATGAGGACAGCGGAGGTGAGGCTGTACACAGCTGAGAGCCGGGCCTGGTCGAGACTGCGGCGGGAGGCGGCGGCGGAATGCGCGTCGGCGATGAGGTCGGGCAGCGCGGCGAGGAGTGGCGTGTGCGCGCCCTTGTCGTACAGCGTGCGGGCGCCAGCCAGGCGGCCGTCGAGGGGGCCGGCGCCGGGCGGGGCGGGGGTGGCGGCCAGGGCATCGTCCAGGCCCATCAGCAGGGCGGCCGGTACGGCGGCCGCCGTGGCGGTGAGCAGCGTACGGCGGCGCATGGGGTCCTCCTCGGCGTAACGCTGACTGGCGGTCACTCTAGTGGCCGCCGGTCTCGTCGCGGGGGGTGGCGCCAGAGAAGTCGTCAGGACGTGTCTGGGGACGCCGACTTCGAGTGCAGCGCGGTGAACCAGGGCCAGTCGACGATCCGTGTGCGACGCTCCAGACGAGAGACGGTGGCGGGTGAGCAGCCGATCCGGTCTCCGAGCGCGGCGAGCGTCCAGGAGCGGTGCTCGCGTCCGAGGCGGATGAGCGCGCCCGGGTGCCGCTGCGCGGCTAACTCCAGCGCTGTCGTGCTGTTCCAGAGCGGGTCTACGGGCACGTGTCCCTCCCACACCGCACAGACTGGGGGTCCTCCACGGTATGAGGGCTGGCCGGGGACGTCGCTCGTCGACATCGGCGTCCACACGATCATCCTGGACACCGTGGCGTACGCCGAACTGTGCGAGAAGTTCAACGGCGGCGAGTTCCTGCACCACGTGCCCAAGGTCGACTTCAAGAACGACGGCTCCGTGATGAAGACGGCCCACATCATCGCGGCCGACGGCTGGGAGGTCGACCTGTCACTGTGGGCGGACGCCGCCGAGTGCGGCCCGTGCCACCCCGGCAACGACTCGCACTGACCATGCTGTAGCGCGGGCTGCTTCGGGGGACTCCAGCCGGACGGCCAGGCCCCCCGGAGCACACCCGAGGTGAGATCTCGCCGAAGTCGCCCGCCGTCGGGTGGCGGCCGCCAGGATGGGGCGGGTGACATCCAGCACCGCAGACCTCTGGCACCACTACGGCCGCGCTCGGGCCTCCAGCGACCGCGCTGTTCCCGACACCTTCTACTGGACCTGGGGCCAGGACGCCGGGCCCGGCACGGAGGCCCTGGGCGACCTGACGGGCCGCCGTGTGGGCGACCTCGGCGCCGGAGCCAGTCGGCACGCCGCACACCTGGCGGTTCATCACCAGCCCGCCCGGGTCATCGCCATCGACGCCTCGCCCGCCCAGCACGCCATGGCAACCGACCTGTACGCCCACCTCGCGCCGCGCCTGCGCATCGTGCGGTCCGAGGCGGTGCCCCACCTGCAAGCGATGCGCGACTCGTACGACGTGTTGTACAGCGTCTTCGGCGCCCTCGACTTCACCGACCCGCGCGAGCTGCTGCCGGCGGCGGCCGCCGCCCTCAAGCCGGGCGGGCGGCTGCTGTTCGCAACTCTCGCCCACTACCTGAGCGGCACGCCCGCCCAGCCCGATGTGGTGGCCGCCGAAGTCCCGGCGAAGGCACCGGACGGCGAGGAAGCCACGATGCGCCGCTGGGTGCTCCAGGAGCATGTCTGGACCAAGCTGCTTGACGAGGCCGGGTTCACCAGGATCACCGTCGATGTGCTGCCCGCCGCCACCAAAAATGGGCCGCGCACCGCCGACACGCTGCTGGTGAGCGCGTACCGCCCGTCCTATTAGGCGCCGATGGCGGCCCGCCGCCCCGTCTTTCCCTAAGGTCGTCTGGCCTACACCGCCGGGCCGACCCTGTGCCGCAGACCGGAGCGCCACGCCCCGCCCGGTCCCTTCGGTCCCTTCACCCTGGGAAGGTGTGCGGCCCCGTGGTCAGGCGGCCCAGGAAGCACGGCGCAATGTGTACTGCGGCTTTCCTCCGTTTCCTCAGGTCAGCCGGACGGACGAGGACTGGCGAGCCTGTGCCCGAAGGAACGGTGCCCAAGACTGTGCACAGCTGGGGCAATTTAATTGAACCCCACGCTGGTGCCTCTCAATCGAGTGAAGGCTGACGCCCTTCGGGGCCCGCCCAGTTGAGCGATGGTGACCCCGCTGTACGGAGCGCACCAGGGCCCTACGCACGCGGTTGCGGAAGGTGGGAGCGCGGGACCAGGTGGAAACCCTGACCGCACGCCTTCCTACCGCGGGGCAGTTTGACCAGTTCATCGAGATCAGTGGCCGTCGCGCCGGTGGAAGTAGCGAGACAGTGCCCGGGCGGCGCAGGCGTACACGCCCTGCCCACCGGCCGTCCAGCCGGAAACTTCCCCTTGACGAGGATCACGCCGGTAGGCTCGACGTTCCACATCTGCCGTGGCCTAGGGGGGGCGAGGCCTGTGCTGCTGAACAAGCTGCACGCGCTGACGGTCCGGGCGTTGGCGAAGCTGCGCGGCAAACCGGTCACTATCAGACGACTGCAAATGCTGGAGCCCGGCGAGTACGGCCACCCCGTCCGGGACAACTCGGGACCCGCTCGTCCGCCGTCATCTGATGGGGCCGAGGCGGCGACACATGACGGGGCTCAGCCTGGCGAGGCGGACACTGTCGCCTCCTCAGTTGACGAGCTGCGGCACCTGTCCATTCTGTCCAGGTCTCCGGCCGCAGCGCGGTATGACTTCTATCGCCGGGTCTTGGCCGAACACGCCAGCATTCTGTCGAACATGGGGTACTACGCGAGCGAGGCACACTCTGCTTCTGCTCTCGTGGACCTGCTCACTGCGGCGGCCCGAGAGGCTACGGGAAGACCAGCAGAACGGGACTCGGACGGCGACCAGTTCAACGACGCCGAGGCTTACTACGCAGACCTGCCACCAGAGCAGCGACGGCACCTTGCCGCGGAGACGGCTGAAACGATCAACAGCACCCTGGCTCGGCTGTTCGTGCGACTCGGCCCCCCGCCGGAGGGCCTCGAACACGACTCCAGCCCGGCGACAAGCGGTGACGGGGGAGCAAACCGGTGACGACGGACGAACGACTGCCCGCCGAACCCAGGCCGGAGAATGACCCGGTCATTTCCGCAGCGCTGCAAGTGGCCATGCAGTGGAAAGAATTGGACGCTGCCCACCTCGCGGCAGCCATGGCGGCGATGGAGCCGTCACTACGCCGCGAGCACCGTGAGCGGATGGTCCGTCTGGAGATGCAACGCGAGGCAGCGCAGCAGAAGCAGGTAGAATGGCAGCAGCAGCGCGCGCACCGTCGGCACGTGACAGAACTCGTTGTCGGTGCGGTGGTCGCTTTGGCGATGCTCGGGAGCGGCGTGTACGTGGCTCCGGAGTCCTGGTGGCTGTCCACCCTCCTCTGCGGCCCGAGCCTGCTCGCCCTGGTCAAAATCTTCGTTCTACGGCGTAGCGATCCTGGCGACATGGCGGCAGTCGCAGGCGCGACCCGGACGTCGACGAACGCAGCAGGCCAGGCCCAGCCACCGCAACCGCCCCCTGTTGTCTGACGGCGCAGGGCCTACACGCCCCTGCCCGCCGGCGCCCCACCTCGCGCCCCGGACGCTCCCGCAATCCCCTGGGCCCCGTACGCCGCCGGGCTGCCCTGTGCCGCAGGCCGTAGCGCCGCCCGGCCTGTGGGGGGTCCGGCTCCCAAGGAAGGATCCCCGGTGTGCACCCGCCCGAGCTTGCGCCGATCGCCGCCGCCAGCTGTGCGCCGGGCGGTGCCCCTGAGAACGGCGATGGCCTACAGAGGCGACTCTCGAAGCCTTCTCAGCGCATTACATCAGTTGGAGGGATATCTGCCACCTCAATGTCTATCCCCATGTTCTTCAACTGATCGATAAGGCTTCGGTTGAGATCGTTAGGCGTGCAGCTCACCCAGTCTTTTTCTCCTTCCTCGTCGAACAGGGCTAGAGCTCGCGGCTGCAAGCGCGGGTCGAAGCGTGCTCGGTACATGATTCCGTTGAAGCAACGTTGACCATTAGTGGCTGCCCCGTCAAGAACCTCCGCATATTCCCTCGGTATGTCGTATGGGGTCATAACGGTGAGTTCATTGGTTATCCGATAGCGGAATACTTCTTCCGCTTCAAGTGTAGCAACGTGGAGGGGGTTAGGGAGTCGATATTCATGCATTTCCCTCTGTTGCACAAACTCCTCGTATAGCACGAGTAGAGACTTCTTCTTCGTGGACCACTCAACCCCAATGCACTCGAAGAATGCAGAAACTTCATCAGTTCCTGCGTAGCATGTGCCACGGGGAGAATGTAGATCGAATCGACCAGACCCCCGGGCTGAGAAGTACCAGGGCCCGTTGCCGCGCAGTGCAGCGCGGAAGATGGATGTGGAGGGCTGCAGCGGAGCGCCCGGAAATTCGTGCCATGGAAGGTTCTTGTCAGGGCTTGTGATGGCTACAGTTTGCCGGACAGTCATCGTGACCACCTATCCGCCGTGGCGTGAGCGATAGTCACGGCACGTGGCAGGTCGTCCTCCCAGAGGGCGTCAACGATGCTTCTGTCCCCGAGGCTCACCTGCGGAATTCGCATCCATGAAGCCACGAGCCACAGCATCTTATTATCGTCGGCAGGGAAGGCTCGCAGGACTTCGGAAAGGTATGGCAGGAGACGCTTACCTTCGAACTGGAAAGCGGGGTATACGGTATCCCCGTCCGCAGTGCGCAACGCGAGCAAAGACCGCTCTCTGGTCATCTCCTCAAGTGACTCCTGTGACGCTTCCGGGCCTAGAATCGCAAGCACTTCGTGAGCGAAATACACCGGGCCGATACTTCGTCTCCAGGGGTTTTGTGCCTGCTCGGAATCGGACGGGACAGGGCGTGATGGGGTGCGGCTTGTAGACGCCTCTGGCATCCGATGTTCATCGCCGTCCTCGCTTTCCTCCTCCCAGCCGAAGCTCCGCTCCACGGCCTTGCGCCAGTTGTGGTGCTCGCGGTCGCGCACCGACGCCTCCATGGACGGCGTCCACTCGACGTCCTTCTGCCAGTGCGCCTTGAGTTCGTCCAGGTCGTTCCACACGCCCGTGGCGAGCCCGGCCGCGTACGCGGCGCCCAGGCAGGTGGTCTCGGAGACCTTGGGCCGCACCACAGGCACGTCGAGAACATCGGCCTGGTGCTGCATGAGCAGGTTGTTCTTCGTCATGCCGCCGTCGACCTTC
Source organism: Streptomyces sp. NPDC006140 (assembly GCF_040628815.1). Taxonomy (NCBI): domain Bacteria; kingdom Bacillati; phylum Actinomycetota; class Actinomycetes; order Kitasatosporales; family Streptomycetaceae; genus Streptomyces; species Streptomyces sp. NPDC006140. The sequence goes on from NZ_JBEXTS010000006.1 coordinate 270,253, forward strand.
AGGGTGGTGATGTGCACCCCGGAGTCCTGGTACATGGCGTCCACGACCTCGCGCGTCTGCCAGCTCGTCGCCTCCAGCACAGCGCGCGCGAGGTGCGCCTTCGTGACGTACCGGGTCAGCCCGGTGACCACGCCACGCGCGTCGGAACGCCAGTACGGCGCGAACAGACCCGAGAACGCCGGCACGATGTACGCGCCGCCGTTGTCCTCCACGCTCGCCGCCAGGGGCTCGATCTCGTCGGCGGTACGGATGATGCCGAGCTGGTCGCGGAACCACTGGACCAGCGCGCCCGTTATGGCTATCGACCCCTCCAGGCAGTAGACCGGCGCCTCAGTGCCGATCTTGTACCCCATCGTCGTCAGCAGGCCGCTCTTCGACGGCACCGGGCGGTTGCCGGTGTTGAGCAGCAGGAAGCTGCCCGTGCCGTACGTGTTCTTCGCCGTGCCCACGTCGTAGCAGGCCTGGCCGAACACGGCCGCCTGCTGGTCGCCCAGCGCCGAGGCCACGGGGACGCCGGCGAGCTGGCCGACGGCGGTGCCGTACACCTCGGCCGAGGACCTGATCTCGGGCAGCATGGCCTCGGGGATGTTCATCGCCGAGAGGATCGAGGAGTCCCACTGGAGGGTCTCCAGGTTCATCAGCATGGTGCGCCCGGCGTTGGTGACGTCGGTGACGTGCTGCCCGCCGTCCGTGCCGCCGGTGAGGTTCCAGATCAGCCAGGAGTCGATCGTTCCGAAGGCGATCTCACCGCGTTCGGCCCGGGCCCGCAGGTCGGGCACGTTGTCGAGCAGCCAGGCCGCCTTGGGCCCGGAGAAGTAGGTGGCCAGCGGCAGACCCGTCTGCTCGCGGAATCGGTCCTGCCCTTCCGAGCCGCCCAGCTGGTTGCACAGCGCCGCCGTCCGCGTGTCCTGCCACACGATGGCGTTGTGCACCGGCTTTCCCGTCGCGCGGTCCCACAGGAGGGTCGTCTCGCGCTGGTTGGTGATCCCCATCGCGCTCAGCTGGTCGGCACGCAGCCCGGCCTTGGCCAGCGCCCCCGCGACCACCGCCTGCACCTTGGACCAGATCTCGGTGGCGTCGTGCTCCACCCAGCCGGGTTTCGGGAACATCTGGCGGTGCTCGCGCTGGTCCACGGCGACGATCGCGCCATTCTGATCGAAGATCATGCAGCGGCTGGAGGTGGTGCCCTGGTCGATGGCTGCGACGTATGCGTCAGACATCCGCGCCTCACCGAACCGAAGTTCTATTACTCACCCATCGTCACTCCGAATCCGGTAGGTCCGCATCTCAGGGGCAAGCCGTCCGAAGGACCGCACGCACCTCATAGTCAAAGCGTCCACCTCCGAAAACGGACGACACCGTGCCAGCACTGCTGACGCATGCCCGCCACGCCGGGGAGGGACTGGCGTCCCGATGCCGTCTGCGAGCTGCTCAGTGCTGTTCTTACCGTCACCGTCATCTTGGCCACGGCAGTGACCAAGGCATTCGCTGAGCGCAAGAAGTCGTGCTGAGGCTGCGTTGCGCCTCCTTGTCGTGGTAGCCGCGTCTGTTCAGATGAGGTTGCGAGCAGAGAGGAAGCCCCGCCACTCGTCGAGCGCCGCGCCGGACCGGGAGCGGGCCAGGGCACGCGGTGATCACGAGGCGGCCATTCACGCCCTGCTCGAACGGCAAGCCGCCCTGGAGAAACCGGCCTTTGAGTTCGTCCGTCGGGAAACCGGCGTCCACCCGTTCGTAGAAGACGGTGGCGCCGCCGAGTTCGCCATGGGCGTGCCGGTGTACGTGGGGGTGACCCCGTACGGCGTCATCTGCCCGGTCGCCAGTCGGGTGGCTGCCATCCGGGACCGCCTCGCGGCACTGGTGGTGTTCGTTGCCTCCGAGAGGGAGCGGCGGCGCATCGCCGCGCACGCCCCGCCCCGGACAGCGCATTGAGACTCTGGACGGCGGTCCAGCTGCCGTGCCGCCCTCACGGCAGCCGACGGGGCAAAACCCCCTCCCGCTCCCCGGTGGCGAGGACGCATCTGGCCCGAAGGCTGATCGTTACTCCCGTTGTCTCGGGTGCGAATTGACCGTCAGGCATGTAGGTCATGTGGATCTGGGAGACCGTGCCTGACAGGTATCAGCGGGGTGTCAGGCATGTTCGACCCGTTGGTGATGATGCGACCCGCGGGCCTCCCTGTTTCGCGGTGCTGGGCCACCGGCGTCGCCGGTGGCCCAGCCAGTCCGCCAGGAGGCGCCGGGGCCAAGCCTGTGCCTGCCCACCTCGTCGACGACCACGACCGGCGGACAAGCGGTGCTGCGCAGTGAGTGCCGGGGGTGCAGGGCGACCGTCTCGGGCGGGTTGCCGGCGGCCAGGCCTGCTGGATCCAGCCGCGGCGAAGCTGTGGCCGGTGATGCGGCGGGCGGCGGCGCGGGCGGCGGTCTTGATGATGTCGTTGACGGTGTCGGCGGTGATGCCGCCGCGGCGGCGGTCGTCCTTGGGCGGGCGTCCGGCGGCCTTGGCGCCGATGGTGCCGTGGCGGTCGATGCGGCGCAGCAGCGGGCCGGGGGTGAGCTGGCCGTCGTCGGCGAGGACGTCGAGCCATTCGCGCAGGGCGTGGATGGGGCACAGTTCCTGGTCGGAGGGGCGAGGATGAGCACCTCTCGGCCGCGTGCGGCCTGGTCGGCCTTGGAGCTGCGGATCTTGATGACCAGAGCCTGGCAGGTCCTCTTGCTGCCGTCCTCGTCCTCGATCTGCACGGTGCGGATCTTGGCGTCGTGCAGGTTGAGGCGGGCAGGCTCGCTGGCGCGGGCGGCCATCCACCAGGCGATGAGCAGGACGGCGGCGTCCCGCTTGCCGCGCACGGTGGTGCGGTCCAGGGTGCGCACCATCAGGCGCAGTTCGTCCAGGTCGACGGCGTCGGCCTGGAGCGGGCCCGGGCTCCAACAGGGGGTCGTCGGCCTCCTCGCCGGCGCGGTGGCGGACGACGAGCTGGCAGGCCTTGACCTCTCTGTCCGACAGCGGCGTGCCCTGGATGGCGCGCAGCGTGCTGAAGTGCGCCTCGATGCTGCTCGCGGGGTGGCCGCGGTCGCCGAGGTCGGAGAGGTAGGACAGGACGGAGTTGGGCTCGTCCTCGGCCCAGTCGTAGGTGGCGCACCACAGGACGTACGAACGCCAGCGGCTGGCCTGGGCGTTCGGGAGCTGCGCGGGACGGCGTGGGTGAGCTTGCGGGCAGCGGAGGCGAGATCCGCTTGGTGGAGGAGACGATGTCCGGCTCGGCGCGCCGGCGGCGGGCGGACGGCGCGCGGCCGGGCCCGGCTGTTCGCTCAAGCGCCGTCGCCATTTCCGCCCGCGCCCTGAGGCTGCGCGCCCTGCCGGAAGACCGAGCGGCCCCCGCACATGGGGCCCCGGGCCAGCGACGATCGCACACCATGCGAAGCACGGAGCCGCCCTCGCCACCCGCTCAGCGCTGCCCGAGCTCCTTCCCCCATCGACGGGGGAAGTGCCACAGTCGCATATGGTCGTGCTGAGCCGTCTGGTCGGACCAGTCTCAGGTTGTGGGAGGGCGGAACGGGAGGACGTTGTCCGGGAGTGGGGCCGGCTCCGTTGGCAACTGCCTCCCCTCGCTAAGAACGGCACTGGCGAGGGTCAGGTTGGTCACCAACTGGCGTAGCTCTTCGAGCTCGGTTTTCTGATTGGCGATGGTCTTCTTGAGCCTGGCGACGGTCGCCCGCAGTTGCTTCTCCGTCTCCGGGACCTGCCGGGTCTCCTTGCGGACGCGCTCGTCGAACTCGTTCTTCAGGTCAGCGTGCCGCTTGTAAAGGGCCATGCGGTGGACACCGGCCTCGGCGGCGAGCGCGGCGGCGGTGAAGCTGCCGTTGGAGGCGGTGGCCTTCCCGGCCAGCAGCCGGTTCATCGCCTCGCGGATGCGGGTGCGTTCATCTTGGTGCTGGTTCATGTCAAGGCCTCGACGGTCTGGGCGGTGGCGTCATGGGCGTCGGCCATCTTGCGGAGGTTGTCGGCATTGCGATGCAGCCGTTTTGCGAGCTTCTCCGGAACGACGGTGGCCTTGCGGTCGATCTCGGCGGCCTGTTTCCGCATCTGCCGTGCGTGGGTGTCGGTGCGGACGGTGTTGCCGCAGCCTTGCTGGCAGGCGTACTGCCTCGGCGCGGTCGCGCCAGGTTCGGGCTCGCACAGCGCGTTGTCGTGCTTGAACGCGCAGATCAAGAACGCGTCGGGGTTGTCATAGAGCACGACACCGTCCCGGGCCAGAAACTTGGCCGCCTTCTTCGCGAATGTTCTGGGGACGATCCGGCCCTCGAACCGCGGGGTCGTCGCGGCGCTGGTCAGGGCCCGCCGGGCGGCTGGGCCGGAGACTTTCTCACCAGCGGCGGCTTGGTCCCGGAGATGAGCGGCTGTGTCTGCGGCGGCCAGAGCCGTTTCGACGTCGAGAACTGCATGCATGCCGCGGCGGCTGCGGGATCCGTACCCACTGGAGGTGCGGGCGTCCAGTACGGTGCGCATGTGCCCGTACTGAATGGCTAGTGCGATCAAGCCGCCGGGCCGACGTGCGATGTGCCAGGCCAGGGTGCGCCGGAATCGTGCCAGCCCGATAGTCCCATGTGGGTCCTCGGGGATCACCTGCTTGGGCAGGCCGTGGGTCTCGGCCTCACGGTTCACCCAGAGAACGAAGTCTTCGATCCGCGTGGTGAGGGTGGCGTTCTTCAGTGCTCCGGGGTGGCCGCGTTGATGGGTGAAGTCGTGGTGGGCAGCGCTGAAAAGCAGCTCTCCCTTCGGGACGATCCGCTCCAGGACGCGGATGGCGTTGACGACCGGCGTTATGGCGACCCAAGGGACCTCGCGTTCCTCGCCGGCCGAGATGTGGTTCCCATCGTCGTCTGTGACGTTCTTGTAGTGATGGCTGCGTATCAGGTGTCGCCCGGGGGAGCCATCAGGGGCCAGCTTGGGGTCGGGGCAACAGCCGGACCGTAGTCCTTGGGCCTCCTGCAAACGCATGCCTGTCAGGTAGAGACAAAGGATCATGGCGGCGGTGCCCAGGTGGCGCATCAGCTCGCTAGCCTCGACGAAGTCCATGTGCTCGCGCCAGGGCTTGCCGTTGATCTGCCCGGTGACCGGCAGCTGTAGTGGGCAGGCGCCAGGTTGCTGGGCCGCTCGCGCGGTGAGGTTGTGTTGCTGGTTGAAGCGGTCGACCTGCCCCGTGCTGGCGCCAGTAATGCTGGCAATGTAGCTGCGGGCCAGGACTGTTTCGCCCTTGATCGACGTCGTGGGCAACGGCTTCCCCGCGCGGATTGATGGCGTCAAGAGTGCTTCAAGCGCTGCCCAACCTGCGGATGTCGCCCGGTTGCTGGCGGCCAGCGCCGCCAGCCGGCGGCTCTCGGCCCATGCAGCCAGAATGTCGTCGGCGAAGTCGTCGACGAACCGGATCGCCCAGACCAGCAGAGGACCAAGGACCTGGGGGTCCAGCGGCTCTCTCAAGTTCTCCCCACCAGCCCTGCCCTCGGCGGCGGGAAGGAAGTCGTCAATGCCCTCCGTTTCCCACGGAGGCTCGGATATGCCAGAGGGGCGGGCGCTGAGCTGGTCGAATGCCCATAGATCAGTAAGTCTCGAGCAGGTCTTCTCTGCGGTGTCGCGGCTTACTCCGCTCTGCATGCGTTCGTGTGCGTAGGCTCGCCACTCCTCCTCGGTGCAGAGCGCGAGGTCGGTGACGCCGCGCTTGTGCAACCAGCGAGCGAGCCGCATCCACTCCCGGCAGTTGGCCAGCATGTCCCCAGGAGAGGTGCGGGTGCGAGCACGACTTCCTCGGTCTCGGAGGTAGGTGGGCCGCAGTTGGCCGTTGATCATCGTCCAGGCGGCAAGCTTCACCTGGTCCCGCAAGGGGATCGGACACTTCTTCCAGTGGATCTTGACCAGGCTGGTGCCGGGGTTGTTTATGAGCGGGGCCAGAGACCAGATGAGATCCACGTAGCGGGAGTTCGGATACGTGTTGCCCGCATAGATCCACTGGGGCAGCACCACGAAGCTGTCCGGCGTGGGCATGGCCAGGATGTACGGGTCGGTCTCGGCAGCGTAAGGGGTGGTCACGGGGCGAACTTTCCTTCCACCAGGAGCTGGACGAGAGCACGGTCGGCGTCGCTGACGCGTGCAAGGGCCGCATTCCAGGCCGTCGGGCCGATCTTCTTGCGCAGGTCCTTCAGCCGCAGGTGAGGATCGTGCCAGACCGCGGCCCACGCACGGTCGTCAAGGGCGGACCGCAGACTCTCCAGGGTCTGGTGCAGGTAGGCGAGGCGCGAATGGTGGCCGGGGTGGACGTGCGCGTTGCGGCAGCCCAGACAGAGCAGGAAGCTGGCTCCGCAGCCGCCTTCCGGTGCGGGCCACGGGCTCGTCGACTCGTCCTCGCAGTCCGCTGTCACGGTCTCCTGGTGGGCAGGATTCGCCCTGTCTTTGATGCTTCCGGCGAAGACGGCGGTCTGAGCCTGTTCGAGAGCCGCCAAAGCACCGGCCTCGAAGACCTCACGCGAGGCGCGCTGAATCCGCTTGTCGGGCAGCACGTAGACGCTTTCATGGGTGCCCTGTGTGTGCTGGAGGGGGCGGCCCTCGCGCGTCACTGTCGTCCTGCGGGACCGCTGGAACGGTGACCCGGTCAGTTTGTGGCTCTCTGCCCAGAACCTGGCGTCACCTTGGCCAACACCGAGGGACAAAGGGCCGACAGGGCGGGGGCGGTCCGGGTCCTGGTGGTGCCGTGCCGGCTGGTGCATGCGCGCGATCATCAAGAGATCGGTGCCGGGCGACAGACGGGCAGCCAGAGCGCGTCCATGGGCGGTGGCTTCCAGCGCCTGGCTGATCAGCCGCCCTGCGGAGTCGGCGCCGGAATCCGTGATGTTCTCCATGGAGAACCACCGTCCCTCGCCCGCCCGGCGCTTCTCCAGCTGAACCTGGTAGGTCACCGACGTCTTCTCGCCAGCCGACGGCAACGAGATCGGAGTCGGCATACGGTCATAAACAGAGAGATTCCATCCGAATCTGTCCGTAAGCAGGACGGCCAGCGAAGTGAGTTCCTGCCGGTCAAGGAACAGCCTGCCCCATGTCGCTATCGGGCCCCGCCCGCCCAGAAGGCGGTGATTCTTCACATGTGACTGCCCGCTCGGGTAGATGGTGTGCGGGACATTGCCGGTGCGTGCGAGCTGGTCGAGAACCTCGCCGAGCTGCCACTCGCGACTCCCGTCCACAAGGCGGCCAGCTCTCCAGCTCTCCAGCAGGCGCGTGTTCTCGCAGATCCGCATCCATGCGGACCGGAACTGCCGCTGCGCGGTCAGCACCACCTGATTGCGCTCGTCCTCCTCGTAGGACTGCTTGCTCGGCTGCGCTCCAGGAATACGCCGGGCCAGCTCTTCCGCTGCCGCGCCGGTGGTCAGCCGAGGGTCTCGCTTCAGCATCAGACGCACCTTGGTCAACTCATTCCTGCCGGTGCTCGTGCCGATGTTCTTGGCCCGCCAACGTTTGAGTAGCGCGGCGGTCAAGTCGTCCAAGTCCTCCGGAGAATCCTCGGAACCGGAAAGAAAGCGAGCAAATCCTAGTAGACCGCGCCAGTAGGATTTCGCGGTCAAAATACTGTTCCAGCCTTTGGATGCCTCGGCGAAGAGCTCAGCCAGCGAGCGCTGCATCGGCTCCGGCACCGGCAGCTCGGCGAAGTCGTACTCCTTCTTGAATCCAGCCTTGTTGGTGACCGTCACCACCAGCCCATCGGGGCCCAGCGGCGGCTCGACGTGGTGATCGGGCGGCGGTGGGACGGCCTTGCGTCCACGCCCGCTCACGACGCCACCTCGACGAGAGCATCGATGTCCTGGATGCCAACCGCGTCCCGGGCCAGTCGGGCGAACACCCCGTCCATGTCCTCGATATCCTGGCCCTCGTCGGTGGTCTCCGCGGCGGCAAGGATCGACTCGAGCTGCAGGTGGGACACAGGCGCGAGGTAGTGCCGCTTGGTCGTCTCCACGTCCGAGTGCCCCAGCAGCGTCTTCACCAGCCACCACGGGTCACCGAAGAGCTGGGCGAAGTCCCGCCGATCCTTCTTGGTGAGCCCGTAGCGCTTCTCGAACAGCTCGTTGAGCAGGATCAACATGTAGAGCGCGAATGAGTGCCGACCGGAGTGCGGCGTCGCGTACGGACTCTTCCCGCGCGCCTCCGCAAGCCGGAACCTCCGGTGGATCGCCCTCTCTTCCTCGGTGATCAGGACCTGCTCGCAGCGCAGATTCGCCGCCCTGAACACACCGTTCCACCGGTCCGGGGCCATCGGCAGACCCTGCTCGGTCAGCCACAACCACGCCGGCTCCGGCCCGTCCGGGCCCGGCTGGAACAGCCACTGCCGCTCACGCCAGCCCAGCCGGCTCAACTCCTGGGCGCCGATGACCCCGTTCCGGTCCACCCACTTGACCTTCGGCCTCAAACCGCGGGTCACCTCCGTGATCAGCCGCATCACCGGCAGCTGGTCATAAAGGCCCCGCTCCTGGGCCCGCTGGATCGCCCACGCCCGCTCCGACTCCACATAGGCCTCGACCTGGCCGACCGAATCCACCGACGCGTAGTAGGTCCGGCTGTTCTTGGACCTGGTCAACGCACTCGCCAGCTGGCCGTGCATGTAGCGGCCGCGGCGAAGACGCTGGGTTGGCAGCTCCAGCGTCAGCAGCGAGCCGCACTCCTGTCTACGCAGCCCCGAACTCAGCACCAGCTGCACGAAGCTGGTGTTCCGCAGCTCCGTGCGCGATTCCCACCCCAGCACGGCGACGCCGGCACGGGTATGGCCGCGCAGCCCAATGTCCAGCCACAGGTCCCAGGTCCGCGGCGTCAGCCACGACACCCGCGCACTCACCGAGTCCGGCGCCCTGTCCTCGGGCCGGGAGACATCCACCGGTAGCGGGTAGACCTTGCCCCACTTGAACAGCTTCGTGAACGCGGCCGCTTCACGGTTCCACTTCGACCCACCGATCCGGCCCGGGTTCTCCGGCGCATCGCACCGCCAGTGCCGATAGTCCGCAAGATCCTGCCGCGTTGCTTCCTGCCACGACAGCCCACGCGAGGACAGGAAATTCAGCAGCGGTCGGTAATCCGTTCCGTAATTACGCTTCGTTTCCCGTTCCAGATTCCGGAAGACCTCGGACCGTACGAAATCCAGGAAACCCCGGTCCACCATGCCGTCCGGACGTATGTAAACCGGATCGCCCGGCCTCAGGCCGATGCGGGCCACCGACTCTGGTAGGTCCTGTACCCCCAAGACGCCCTCCGCCGGCAGAGTTCCCCACTGCCCTAGATCCGGCACCCATTCCATGTGCCACTCGCCCAACTCGATCCCCTCCTGATGCGCTTGAACACATCAGATCATCAGGGAACTGGCCAACTCGGGCGCGGCCTGGCCGCAGAAGAAACTCACGGTGGGCCTGAGCCCGGCCTCCGTACCGAAGTCCGGCAGCGGCTTCGACCTGGCCGTCGCGGCGGCGGTCCTCGGCGCGGCGGAACGCATCGACCCGCGGGTCCTCGCCGACATCGTGATGATCGGGGAGCTGGGGCTGGACGGGCGGGTGCGACCGGTGCGCGGGGTGCTGCCGGCGGTGCTGGCGGCGGCGGACGCGGGGTATGAGCAGGTGGTGGTGCCGGAGTGCGCGGCGGCCGAGGCGTCCCTCGTGCCCGGGGTCTCCGTCCTGGGCGTCCGCAGCCTGCGGCAGCTGATCGCCATCCTGGCCGACGAACCCGTACCCGAAGAGGAGCCCGACGAACTGGGACGCCCGGACCCGCTCCTCGCCGGCCTGCGCGTGCCCGGCACGGGCGCGGCCACCGGCATGCACAGCATCGGCGCCGCCCAGCACGACCACGGCCACGACCTCTCGGACGTCGTGGGACAGACGTCGGCGCGCACGGCGGTGGAGGTGGCCGCGGCGGGCGGGCACCACCTCTTCCTGGAAGGGCCGCCCGGGGCGGGCAAGACGATGCTCGCGGAGCGGCTGCCCACCATCCTGCCCCGGCTCGGCCGGCAGGAGTCGCTGGAGGTCACCGCGGTCCACTCGGTGGCGGGCCTGCTGCCTCCCGGCAAGCCGCTGATCGACGTCGCCCCGTACTGCGCCCCGCACCACTCGGCCACGATGCAGGCACTCGTCGGCGGCGGCCCTGGCATCGCGCGGCCCGGCGCGGTGTCGCTGTCCCATCGCGGGGTGTTGTTCCTGGACGAAACGCCGGAATTCAACAGCCAGGCCCTGGACGCCCTCCGCCAGCCGCTGGAGGCCGGGCACGTCGTGATCGCGCGCAGCGCGGGAGTCGTGCGCTTCCCGGCGAAGTTCCTCATGGTGCTCGCGGCCAACCCCTGTCCGTGCGGCCGGTTCTCCCTGCGGGACGACCTGTGCGAGTGCCCGCCCTCGGCGATCCGCCGGTACCAGGCGAGGCTCTCCGGGCCGCTGCTCGACCGCGTCGACCTGCGCGTCGAGGTGGACCGCGTCACCCGCACCGAGCTGACCGCCTGCGGTGCCCGGGGCGAGTCCACCGCGACGGTCGCCGACCGGGTCCGGGCGGCCCGGGAGCGGGCTGCGGAGCGTCTGGCGGGCACTCCCTGGCGGACGAACAGCGAGGTGCCCGGCCGCGAGCTGCGCAGCCGCTGGTACGCAACCTCCGGGGCGATGGAGGAGGCGGAGCGGAACCTGGAGCGGGGCGTCCTGACCGCCCGCGGGCTCGATCGCGTCCTGCGCGTGGCCTGGACCGTAGCCGATCTCGTCGGCCACGACCGGCCCGACGCGACGGACGTCGCCCTCGCGCTCCAGCTGCGGACAGGCGTGCCGAGGGGCGTGCCCATGGCCATCGGGGCGCTGACGTGAGCCTCCTCGACGACCCGGACGACGAACTGCTCGCCCGCGTCTTCCTCACCCGGGTCATCGAGCCCGGGGACGAAGCCGGTGGGCGGTGGGTGCGGGAGTTCGGGGTCGGGGGAGTGGTGCGGCGGCTGGTGGAGGGCGGCGTGCCTCTGCCGGGGGTGAGCGGGAAGCGGTGGGCCGGGCTGCTGGCCCGGGCCGCGGTCGCCCGGCCGCGGCGGGATCTGGAGGTCGCCCGGGACGCCGACGTGCGGTTCGTGTGCCCCGGGGACGCCGAGTGGCCCGGGCAGCTCGACGATCTCGGGGACGCCCGGCCCGTGGGCCTCTGGGTGCGGGGGAAGCCCAGCCTGCGCATGTGGGCGCTGAGGTCGGTCGCCGTCGTCGGCGCCCGGGCCTGCACCGAGTACGGGGCGCACATGGCGGCCACCCTCGCCGCCGGCCTCGCAGAGCAGGGCTGGGTCGTGGTGTCCGGCGGCGCCTACGGCGTCGACGGCGCCGCCCACCGCGGAGCGCTCGGCGCGGGCGGCGCCACCGTCGCCGTCCTCGCCTGCGGCGTCGACCGGCCCTACCCGCGCGGACACACCCAGCTGATCGGCAGAATCGCCGAACAGGGGCTCGTCATCGGCGAGTTGCCACCCGGTGATCACCCGACACCGAGCCGGTTCATCCTGCGGAACCGGGTGATCGCGGCGCTCACCCGCGGCACCGTGGTCGTCGAGGCCGCCCACCGCAGCGGCTCCCTGGTCACCGCCCGGGCGGCCCAGCGCCTGAGCCGGCACACGATGGGCGTACCGGGCCCCGCCACCAGCGCGCTCTCCGCCGGGGTGCACGAACTTCTGCGCGCGGAAGCGGCCCTGGTCACCGACGCCGCCGACGTCGTCGAGCTGGTCGGCGACATCGGGCAGCTGGCCCCCGACCGGCGCGGGCCCGTCCTGCCCCGGGACCTGCTGGAGCCGGCCGCCCGGCAGGTGCTCGCCGCGCTGCCGGGGCGCCGGGCCGCCCGGCCGGACGAGATCGCGCGCCGCGCACAGACCGCACAGGACGACGCGATCGCGAGACTGTACGAACTCCGAGCACTCGGTTACGTCGAACGACACGGCGACGGCTGGAAGTTGACACGCCAGGCGGTGATGTCGGTCCGCGGCGGTCCCGAGCCGTGAGCACCGCCCGTGTTCGGCCGTCCGGGGGAACCCCGACACCCCTTGGAAATTCGCCCAGTTGGGGTCCTCCGGTCAGCGCGCCGAGCGATCGCGGCACCCCGGCGGGATGCCTTCCGGAACGTATCTGCGCCCCCGTCGACCACCGTCCTTCGCGCACCGCGACACCGCAGTCACGCTACGCTCACGAGGATCCCGACACGGACAGGCAACTCGACATCAGACAGACAGCTCACCCCAGCAGCACCACTTCGCAGCAGAACGGCACAAGGCGACGAATGCCCCAGCACACCTCCGGGTCCGACCGGGCGGCGATCCCCCCAGCCGCCCGTGACGGTGGCAGCGTGCGGCCGCCCGCTCCCTCGACGCTCGACGAGCTGTGGCGGTCGTACAAGGCGACGGGGGACGAGCGGCTGCGGGAGCAGCTGATCCTGCACTACTCGCCGCTGGTCAAGTACGTCGCGGGCCGGGTCAGCGTGGGCCTGCCGTCCAACGTCGAGCAGGCGGACTTCGTCTCCTCCGGGGTGTTCGGGCTGATCGACGCGATCGAGAAGTTCGACATCGACCGGGAGATCAAGTTCGAGACGTACGCGATCACCCGGATCCGCGGGGCGATGATCGACGAGTTGCGGGCGCTGGACTGGATCCCGCGCTCCGTGCGGCAGAAGGCGCGCAACGTGGAGCGGGCGTACGCCACGCTGGAGGCGCGGCTGCGGCGCACGCCGACGGAGGGCGAGGTGGCCTCCGAGATGGGCATCGCGGTCGAGGAACTCCACGCGGTGTTCAGCCAGTTGTCGCTGGCCAACGTGGTGGCCCTGGAGGAGCTGCTGCACGTGGGCGGTGAGGGCGGCGACGGGCTGAGCGTCATGGACACGCTGGAGGACACCGCCGCCGACAACCCGGTGGAGGTCGCCGAGGACCGGGAGCTGCGGAGGTTCCTCGCCCGGGCGATCAACACGCTGCCCGAGCGGGAGAAGACCGTGGTCACGCTGTACTACTACGAGGGCCTCACGCTGGCCGAGATCGGGAACGTGCTGGGCGTGACCGAGAGCCGGGTCAGCCAGATCCACACCAAGTCCGTGCTCCAGCTCAGAGCGAAACTGGCGAGCTTCGGCCGCTGACCTGGCCGGATGGTGTCGGCCCGGCGGGAGCCACTCCCGTCCGGCCCGGTGCGTCCGTAGAGTGTTGACGTGCCAAGGATTCGAGCGGCCTCCGTGGCCGAGCACCGGTCGATGCAGCGAGCCGCCCTGCTGGACGCGGCTCGTTCCTTGTTGTCCGAGGGCGGTACGGAGGCGCTGACCTTCCCGGCCCTCGCCGAGCGGACGGGCCTCGCGCGATCGTCCGTCTACGAGTACTTCCGGTCGCGGGCGGCCGTCGTCGAGGAACTGTGCGAGGTCGACTTCCCCGTCTGGGCGGCGGAGGTGTCGGCGGCGATGGAGCGGGCGGAGACGTCCGAGGCCAAGGTCGAGGCATATGTGCGGCAGCAACTGGAGCTGGTCGGGGACCGGCGGCACCGGGCCGTGGTGGCGATCTCCGCGAGTGAGCTGGACGCGGGGGCCCGGGAGAAGATCCGGGCAGCGCACGGCGGGCTCGTCGCGATGATCGTCGAAGCGCTGGCCGAGATGGGGCATGAGCAGCCCCGGCTGGCGGCGATGCTGGTGCAGGGGGTCGTGGACGCGGCCGTGCGGCGGATCGAGCTGGGGGCCGCGGAGGAGCCCGGGGCCATCACCGAGGCGGCTGTCTCCATGGCTCTGCGGGGTGTGCGGGGCTGAGCCCCTGTCGGGGCTGGGGCCGGGTAGGTGCACAGCTCGACGGAGTGGGGTGCCTCTCCCGACCTCTCGGCTTCGCCCGAGCAGGGAGACCCTCATCGCCCGCCTGTGCCGCCCCAGCGGCACGGTTTCCGCAGCTCACGCAGGAGAGCCGCAACTAGCTACGTAAGGGGCAGCAGCCGAGACGGCCCCCTGTGCAGGAGCCAGGGCGGCAGGAGCGACAGTGGGTTCAGGTATATCCCGCCCCGGCGCAGACCCCAGTGCACGCAGGGAGCGGAGCAGTGCGAGCCCGTCGCCGCCACCGTGCCGATGACCTCGCCCGGCGCCACCTCCTCGCCCTCCTCGACGGACGCCGTCACCGGCTCGTACGTCGTGCGGAGCGGGGGATCGCCGGTCGCCGTGAGGTCCACCGAGACCACCCCCTTGCCGGCCACCCGGCCCGCGAAGGCCACCCGGCCCGCCGCCACCGCCCGCACCGGCGTCCCGGGCGCTGCCGCCAGGTCGACGCCCCGGTGGCCCGGGCCGTACACCGTCGCCGGAGGTTCCCAGCCGCGCAGGACCGGGGGACGCAACCCCACGGGCCAGGTCCGGCCGAGGGCCGGCACCGTCGCGTCCGTGCCGGTCAGGGACAGGCTCGGCGGTGGGGACAGCAGGGCCGTCACCGTGAACACCAGCAGCAGGATCAGCCGCGTACACCCGCGCACACATCGTTTCGCTCGCATGCCGAAAGCGTCCCTGACCGCCGCCCGTCACCGGCCGTGGCTGTGGACCACCGCCCGGTTGTGGACAACGGCGTCACCCGGTGCCCCGCGGGTCCCGTACACTTCTGGTGGCGATCCGGGTCACCGGGTCGACTTCGCACGCCCCGATATGCAGCCCGGCAACGGGCCGTATCAGCGCCCCTCGGTCCCTCGTGGCACGGCGCGCAGCGGGCGTCAGGCGCGGAAGCCGTCCGGCATCCGCGGCACAACCGAGAAATTCAAGGAGAAACGGCCATGGCCGTCGTCACGATGCGGGAGCTGCTGGAGAGCGGCGTCCACTTCGGTCACCAGACCCGTCGTTGGAACCCGAAGATGAAGCGCTTCATCTTCACGGAGCGCAACGGCATCTACATCATCGACCTGCTCCAGTCGCTGTCGTACATCGACCGCGCCTACGAGTTCGTCAAGGAGACCGTCGCCCACGGCGGCACGGTCATGTTCGTCGGCACGAAGAAGCAGGCGCAGGAGGCCATCGCCGAGCAGGCCACCCGCGTCGGCATGCCCTACGTCAACCAGCGCTGGCTGGGCGGCATGCTCACCAACTTCTCGACCGTCTACAAGCGTCTGCAGCGCCTCAAGGAGCTCGAGCAGATCGACTTCGAGGACGTCGCCGCGTCCGGTCTGACCAAGAAGGAGCTTCTCGTGCTCTCGCGCGAGAAGGCCAAGCTGGAGAAGACCCTCGGCGGTATCCGCGAGATGCAGAAGGTGCCCAGCGCCGTCTGGATCGTGGACACCAAGAAGGAGCACATCGCCGTTGGTGAGGCCCGGAAGCTGAACATCCCGGTCGTCGCGATCCTCGACACCAACTGCGACCCCGACGAGGTCGACTACAAGATCCCGGGCAACGACGACGCGATCCGCTCCGTCACCCTGCTCACCCGCGTCATCGCCGACGCCGTCGCCGAGGGCCTCATCGCCCGCAGCGGTGTCGCCACCGAGGGCAAGGGCGAGAAGGCCGCCGGCGAGCCGCTGGCCGAGTGGGAGCGTGACCTGCTCGAGGGCGAGAAGAAGGCCGACGAGGCCGCCCCCGCCGCGGAGGCCGCCCCGGCCGCCGAGGCTGCTCCGGCCGCCGAGGCCGCCCCCGCCGAGGCGGAGGCCGAGAAGCCGGCCGAGGCCGAGCAGGCCTGACCCGTCAGTCCGCGTTGACGGCGGGAGCGGCACTCCATCACAGGTCGCCCCCGGGCGCGATGAAGTCCGCTCCCGCCGTTCACCCGTAGGTCAGCGGAAGGACAGCACCCCCGGGCTCCATGGGGGTGCATCCCGCAGATCTTCGATCTTCCAGACTTCGAGAAAGATTCACAGACTCATGGCGAACTACACCGCCGCCGACGTCAAGAAGCTCCGCGAGCTCACGGGCGCCGGCATGATGGACTGCAAGAAGGCGCTGGACGAGGCCGAGGGCAACGTCGAGAAGGCTGTCGAGGCGCTCCGCATCAAGGGCCAGAAGGGCGTCGCCAAGCGCGAGGGCCGCTCCGCCGAGAACGGCGCCGTGGTCTCGATCATCGCCGACGACAACTCCTCCGGTGTCCTCGTCGAGCTGAAGTGCGAGACGGACTTCGTCGCCAAGGGCGAGAAGTTCCAGGCCGTGGCCACCGCCATCGCCGAGCACGTCGCCAAGACCTCCCCGGCCGACCTGGAGGCCCTGCTCGCCTCCGAGATCGAGGCCGGCAAGACCGTCCAGGCGTTCGTCGACGAGGCCAACGCCAACCTGGGCGAGAAGATCGTCCTGGACCGCTTCGCGCAGTTCGCCGACGGCTACGTCACGGCGTACATGCACCGCACGATGCCCGACCTGCCCCCGCAGATCGGTGTCCTCGTCGAGCTGGACAAGCCGAACGCGGAGATCGCCAAGGGCGTCGCCCAGCACATCGCCGCCTTCGCGCCGAAGTACCTCTCCAAGGAGGACGTGCCGGCCGAGGTCGTCGAGTCCGAGCGCCGCGTCGCCGAGGAGACCACCCGCGCCGAGGGCAAGCCCGAGGCCGCTCTGCCGAAGATCGTCGAGGGTCGCCTCAACGGCTTCTTCAAGGACGCCACGCTGCTCGGCCAGCCGTACGCGCTCGACAACAAGAAGTCCGTCCAGAAGATCCTGGACGAGGCCGGTGTCACCCTGAAGCGCTTCACGCGCATCAAGGTCGGCATCTGAGTCCGTACCGCGATCGACGCCCGACCCCGATAGGGTCGACAGCAGTCGTCCGCGTACGCCGTCACAGGGGTGACGGACGACAGCAGATCTGACGAGGAGGCCATTGCCGTATGGGATGCGAAACACGCCCCGCCGGCAATGGCCTTCTTCGTATGCGCACCACGTGAAAGAGGCGGGATCCCCCATGACCACCAAGGCCCAGAAGAGCGACGACGGCAAAGTACGCGGCCGGTTTCTGCTGAAGCTGTCCGGAGAGGCCTTCTCCGGCGGTGGGGGCCTGGGCGTCGATCCCGACGTGGTGCACAAGATCGCCCGCGAGATCGCGGCCGTCGTACGCGACGGCGCGCAGATCGCGGTCGTCATCGGCGGCGGCAACTTCTTCCGCGGCGCCGAACTCCAGCAGCGCGGCATGGACCGGGCCCGCTCCGACTACATGGGCATGCTCGGCACGGTCATGAACTGCCTCGCCCTGCAGGACTTCCTGGAGAAGGTCGGCGTGGACTGCCGCGTGCAGACCGCCATCACCATGGGCCAGGTCGCCGAGCCGTACATCCCGCTGCGCGCCGTACGGCACCTGGAGAAGGGCCGCGTGGTGATCTTCGGCGCCGGTATGGGCATGCCCTACTTCTCCACCGACACCACCGCCGCCCAGCGCGCCCTGGAGATCGACGCCGAGGCGCTGCTGATGGGCAAGAACGGCGTGGACGGGGTCTACGACTCCGACCCGAAGACCAACCCGGACGCCGTGAAGTTCGACCACCTCGGCTACGGCGAGGTCATCACCCGCGACCTGAAGGTCGCCGACGCCACGGCCGTGACGCTGTGCCGCGACAACAAGCTCCCGATCGTGGTCTTCGAGCTGCTCGCGGAGGGCAACATCGGACGCGCCGTCAAGGGTGAGAAGATCGGCACGCTGGTGGGGGACCCCGGCAGCCGGGACTGAGCACCCCGAGAGCCGGGGCAGGGTCCCCGGGAACAACCCCGTCCGGGGGACGGACGGGACGGAGCCGGGCCGGGGGATGGACAATGTCCTGCCGGTCGGGAACCGTGCAGGAAGAAGACGCGACGCAGCCGGCCGCCGCCCCACATGGAACCGCAGCCGGGCCTACTCAAGACACGCAGGAGCAAGTGGTGATCGAAGAGACCCTCCTCGAGGCCGAGGAGAAGATGGAGAAGGCCGTCGTGGTCGCCAAGGAGGACTTCGCCGCGATCCGCACCGGCCGTGCGCACCCGGCGATGTTCAACAAGATCGTGGCCGACTACTACGGCGCGCCGACCCCGATCAACCAGCTGGCCTCGTTCTCGGTGCCCGAGCCGCGCATGGCCGTGGTGACCCCGTTCGACAAGAGCGCGCTGCGCAACATCGAGCAGGCCATCCGCGACTCCGACCTGGGCGTCAACCCGAGCAACGACGGCAACATCATCCGGGTGGTGTTCCCCGAGCTGACCGAGGAGCGCCGCCGCGAGTACATCAAGGTCGCCAAGGGCAAGGGTGAGGACGCCAAGGTCTCCATCCGCTCCGTGCGCCGCAAGGCCAAGGACGCCATCGACAAGCTGATCAAGGACGGCGAGGTCGGCGAGGACGAGGGCCGCCGTGCGGAGAAGGAGCTCGACGACACCACCGCGAAGTACGTCGCGCAGGTGGACGAGCTCCTGAAGCACAAGGAAGCGGAGCTGCTCGAGGTCTGATGAACGACTCTTCCTGGGGGGCGCCGCCACAGGCCGGGTACTGGGGGCCCACCGACCACCCGCATGGACACGGGCAGGTCCACACCCCCGGCCAGGGGCACGTCCAGGGGGCCGCCCCGGCGGGTCCCGCATACGATGCGCATGACGCGCCTCAGACTCGGCCCATGCCCATCGTGCCCGACGTAGCCGCATACGGCGGAAACCAGGATGACGACCGAGGGGCTGCTCGGCGGAGCGGCCCTCCGGTCCGGAACGACACGAATCCGGA
Source organism: Streptomyces sp. NPDC006140 (assembly GCF_040628815.1). Lineage (NCBI taxonomy): Bacteria > Bacillati > Actinomycetota > Actinomycetes > Kitasatosporales > Streptomycetaceae > Streptomyces > Streptomyces sp. NPDC006140. The sequence continues at coordinate 288,885 of NZ_JBEXTS010000006.1, forward strand.
GCCCATGCCCGACGCCTCGCAGCCGGCACCCAAGCCGCAGAAGAAGAGCGCGGGTCGCGACCTCAGTGCCGCGATAGGGGTAGGGGTCGGGCTCGGCGCGGTGATCGTCGCGTCGCTGTTCGTCGTCAAGGCCGTGTTCGTCGGCGTGATCGCGGTCGCCGTCGTGGTGGGCCTGTGGGAACTGACCAAGCGGCTGGAGGAGCGCAAGGGCATCCGGGCGCCGCTCGTGCCGCTCGCGCTCGGCGGTGCCGCGATGGTCGTCGCCGGGTACGTCCGGGGCGCCGAGGGCGCCTGGGTCGCCATGGCGCTCACCGCGCTGGCCGTGCTGGTCTGGCGCATGACGGAACCGCCGGAGAACTACCTCAGGGACGTCACCGCGGGCGTCTTCGCGGCGTTCTACGTGCCGTTCCTGGCGACGTTCGTCGCGATGATGCTGACCGCGGACGACGGGCCGCAGCGGGTGCTCACCTTCCTGCTGCTCACCGTCGTCAGCGACACCGGTGCCTACGCCGTCGGCTGGCGCTTCGGCCGGCACAAGCTCGCCCCGCGCATCAGCCCCGGCAAGACCCGCGAGGGCCTGCTCGGCGCGGTCGCCTTCGCCATGGTCGTGGGCGCGCTGTGCCTGGAGTTCCTCATCGACGACGGTGCCTGGTGGCAGGGCCTGGTGCTGGGCCTCGCGGTCGCGGTCAGCGCCACGCTCGGCGACCTCGGCGAGTCCATGATCAAGCGGGACCTCGGCATCAAGGACATGGGCACGCTGCTGCCGGGCCACGGCGGCATCATGGACCGGCTCGACTCGCTGCTGCCCACGGCCCCCGTGGTGTGGCTGCTGCTCGTGCTCTTCGTGGGATCCGGCTGAGCGGATCCGCCCGGCGAGCCCCCGTCCACCAGGGCGGGGGCTCGTGGTCGTTTTCGGAGAGGCGGCGGACCACGCGAAGTGGGACGATTCAGGTGTACGCCGCAAAGGGGGTCATCATGTCCGCCATCAGACAGTCCATCGATGTCGACCGCGCTCCCACGGACGTCTACGACTACGTCATGGACACCCCGCGCATGCCGGAGTGGCAGCTGAGCGCCGTGTCCGCGGAACGCCTCGACGAGGGGCCCGTCGGCATCGGCTCCAAGGTCCGGGTCACCCGGCACATCGGGCGCCGCACGATGCCGATGACCATGGAGGTCACCGAGTACGACCCGCCGCACAGCTGGGGCCTGCGCGGGATCGACGGCCCCGTCCGGGCACGGGTCCACGGCGAGGTCGAGCCGTTCGACGAGGGCCGCCGCTCCCACGTGACGATCGAGGTCGACTTCGAGGGCCACGGCATGGGCAAGGTCCTCGTCCCCTTCGTCGTCCGCCCCCAGGTCCGCAAGGAACTCCCGCGCAACGAGCAACTCCTCAAGGACCGGCTGGAGCACACGGGCGAGTAGGCGGTCTCACGCCGAGTGCCGCAGGCGGGGCACGGGCCACCGTGAACGATCTGCGACACTGGTTGAGCCATGCCTAAGCCCGGAGAACTGATGTGTTCCGGGTATGAAGAAGCCCCCTACCAGCGATGTTGTCGCCAATAGGGGGCTGTCTTGTGCCCGCTGGGCCGTCTCTGGGCCGTCAGGGCTCCTGGGCCGTGCCGAAGACACCGTCAAGGGCGCGGCGGGCTCGCTCGCTGCTGCTGGGCATCAGGTGGGCATACACCCGCAGCGTCATCGCCGGATCGGAGTGCCCGAGGTATTCGCTCACGGCCTTGATGCTCTCGCCCGCGTCGAGGAGGACCGAGGCGTAGAAGTGGCGGAGGGCGTGCATTCCGTGCTGCCGGGCGGAGGCGTACGGCTGGCCGGGTTCGGGCGTCGGGATGAGGCCGGCGGCCGCGAGGGCGGGCTTCCACTCCTGGATGTTGAAGTTGCTTCGCCAGACGATGCCGTCGGCCGTGTTGGTGAAGATCAGGCGCCGCTCAGTGAGCGGGCCGTCCGGCCTGCCCCACGGCAGTTTGATGGTCACGGGCGGGTAGCGATCCATGTGCCGGCGCAGGGCCGAGGCGACCGAGGACGGCAGCGGCACGTCACGCTCCTTGTTGCCCTTGGGCGGAGCGAAGACCGCTATGCCCCGGATCAGCTTGACCTGAGTGGTGACCCGCAGGGTGTCGCTGTCGGGCAGCAAGGCGTCTTCGGCCAGGCCGATGATCTCGCCCTGTCGGAGGCCACAGCCGCTGCCCACATCGACCATGGCTCGGTAACGCTCGGGTAGAGCCTCGCGGACTGCGAGCACTTGGGAGGGGAGCCACGGCACGACCCGGGCGGTCGAGACGGCCGGTGGGCGGACAGATGCCGCCGAGCATGGGTTCCGGGCGAGGTGGCCGTCATCCACGGCGGCCGACAGCACCGCGCGGACGTTGGCGTAGATGTTGCGGGCGTAGGTGCCGCCTATCGAGTCGTTCTCCAAGTCGCGCACGAACTCGCGGATGTGGACCGGGCGGAAGGACCCGAGCGGACGCGCCCCGATGCGAGGGAAGGCGTGCAGGCGGAGCCGGGTTTCCACTCCGATACGGGTGTTCAGATCGGTCGTCTGCCCGGCGATCCAGCGTTCCGCGTACTGCTGGAAGGTGATCCGGGCGGCCTTGGGGTCGACGTACTGGCCACGGGACATGTCGGCGGCCGTCTCGGCCAGCCACTCTTCCGCCCGGCGCTTCTGGCGGTCGGGGAAGGACCGGCTCTTCTCGGTGCCGTCCGGCCCGACGTACCGGGCCCGGTAGCGGAGGCCGCTGCCGTAGCGGTCCGTCCTCACCTTTACCGGCTTGCCGTCCGGGCCTGTCTCGGTCTTGTACCAGCGATCCTGCACGTGCCCAGGCATCAGGCGGCCACCTCGGTCAGACCGTCGACCCACTGGCGAAGCCGCGCGGGGTCGTAGCGCAGGTGCCGGCCGACGCGGAAGGCGGGAGGACCTGTGCGCTTCCGCCGCCACTGATACAGCGTCTCGACCGGCACACCGAGCAGCTCGGCGACGTCGGCCGGGGTCAGGTACCGCTCAGGAAGGGTGCGGACGGTCATGCGGCGACTCCTTCCAGGGTCAGGTCTTGCAGGGCTTCCCGGGTGGTTTGGCGGTTGAGTTGGAGGCCGCGGGCGATGGTGGCGGCGAGGACGGATTCGCCGGGGGTGTGGCCATGGCCCGCGTACTGCCAGTCGGCGAGGACCAGGACGGTGTCCGGCTCCTGGTCGTCGAGTCCGAGAGCGGCGTGCTCCTGGGCGGCGCGGTAGTCGGCGCGGGCCTGGCGGAGGGCGCCGAGGGTGGTCGAGTAGCGGCGGGACTTCGAGGAGAAGTGGCCGCGGAAGCCGAGCATGTGAGCCCAGGCCCACAGGCGCCGGTCCGGGTACAGCGGGTCGAGTAGCTTGCACGCCTCGATGAGGCGTCGGGTGTGGTCCGGGACGCCGTGACGGTCGAGTTCGGAAAGTTCACCGATGCGGCGGTCGAGGGTGCCCGTGTTCTCGGCGGCCTTGGTGGCGTACTTGGCGACGTAGGAGGCGACGGCCTGTTCCGTGATGTCGGAGCCGTCCCCGAAGGCCTTGATCGGCCGGACGTCGAGCTGTCGGCCCCAGCGGAAGGTCCGGGCCGGTTGGTCGGCGACTGCCGGGACGGAGACCGAGGTGTAGGAGTGCGCGGCAGCGGCCCGGATCGCGTCGGAGAGGAGATCGACCGTGGCCCAGGTCGGCGGCGGGGAGCCAGGGCCGTCCGGTCCGTCGAGGCGGATCACGGCATGGAAGTGCAGCGCACCCCGCTTCTGGAACTCCGCGACCTTGCCGTACGACAGCCGGGCCGACTCCTTCAGCTCCCGTTGAGAGAGGCCGGCGCGGGCGGCGACTTCACGGCGGAGCCGGTTGGTGAAGCGTTGCCAGAGCTGTCCGGCGTGGTTGTTGAACAGCACCGTGCCCGCGTAGTCGTACGTCTCCGGGTCGAGGGCCGTGCCGAGGGCGGGATCTTCGGGGGTGTGGCGGGTGCCGCAGCGGCAGACTCCCCGGTCCGGGCGGTTGTGCACGCCGCCGAACGAAGGGGCGGTGAGGGTGGCAAAGACGCGGGGATGGTCGCGGACGGTGGCAGGGATGTCGCGGCGGTCGTCCCCGGCGAGCCCGGAGCGTATGAGGTGGTAGGTGTCGCCCGCGTATGTCCAGGCGCAGGAGGGGCAGCGGGAGGCCCGGCGGTTGCCGCAGGCGAGGCGGAGTCGTCCGCCCGGTTCCCCCTCGGTGGAGTAGTGATGCAGTGTTTCGCCGGTCGTCTTGTCCTTGTGCAGGACCCAGCCGGTCAGGTGGATGGGGTCTGCACAGCCGCCGGTGCGGCGGATCTGCTCGTGCCAGCGGTGGTAGTCAGAGGCCGAAGCCACCCTCAGCAGGTCGCCGAGGGTGGCACGGTCGAGCAGCTGCTCAGGCACGGGCGCCCTCCCGGTCGGGGCGGGTGCGGGTGACGCCGAGGCCGTCGCAGGCCGGGCAGTGGGCGGTGATGGTGCGCAGGTGACCACGGTGGTCGCGGCCGCCGAGGGTGACGGCGACGGAGGCGAAGCCGTCGCAGGCCGGGCAGATCCTCGGCGGGGGCGAGCTGTGGTGGGCCATGATGGTGGTTCCTTTCGATTGCGGTTGGAAGGAACGGCCCCGGGTGGCGGCGTGCTTGGCGGCTTGTGCGCCACCCGGCGGCCTCTCAGCGAGCGGCGCGGGAGCCTCGGCGGGTTCGGCCCTTGATCGCGTACATGGCCGTGTCGGCGGCGGCGAGGGCGTCCGTCAGGAGGGGCACCGGCAGCTCCGCGACAGGGCTGACGCCGACTGAGGCGGCGAGTGGGAGAAACGTTCCGTCATAGGGCAGTGGCCGGTGCAGTGCTGCCGTGAGCGCGTCGAGGTCGGCGGCGGCCAGGTCCCGGATCACGGCGACGAACTCATCCCCGCCCAGGCGGCCAGCGGTGCCGTTCTGCCCGCACCAGGCGTGCAGCCGGTCGGCGGTGGCGACGAGAGCGGCGTCCCCGGCGGCGTGGCCGTGGGTGTCGTTCAAGTTCTTGAAGTGGTCGAGGTCGACCAGGAGCACGGCCGCGTTCGGGTGCCGGCGGATGAGGTGCTCGGCCCGGGCGGTCCATCCGGCGCGGGTGTGCAGGCCGGTGAGCGGGTCGCGGCGGGCGCAGGCGAGACGGCGGGTGAGGATGCCGCCGTGTACGGCCCAGCCCAGTAACGGCACGATGCTCGCGGCTATGTGCAAGTCCATGGCGTTGCTCCTTGGCGATGGCGGTTGGCTGACGGAACCCGGTCCCAGGAGCGGCGGCGTGCTTGGCGGCGTGTGCGTCGCCCCTGGGGCCGTTCAGCGGCGGTGCTGCGAGGAGATGAGCGAGCGGATCACCACGGCGCAGACGGCGACGGACGCGCCGGTGACCGCGACGGCCAGGAGCATCGAGACCAGGACGGCGCCGACGACCAGGACCACGGCCGTACCAGCACCCACCAGGGCGAGGGCTGTGCCGGGGGTGAGCTGGATCGTCGGGCGGGTCGACGCGGTCGGCGCAGGGGCGGGCGTCGGGTGGTGCTGGACCACGGTGGTCGGCTCGACGACGGTGGGCGGGGTGATGAGTCCGGTAGGGCTGGGCATGGTGGGGATCTTCGGGCGGAGCATGGCGGTTCTCCCTTCGGGGCTACTTGCTGAGGGCGGTGTCGATCGCGGGGGCCAGGACGCTGTCGGCGAGGAGGTATCCACCGAGGAGGAGGACAGCGACGAGCCACCAGGGCGGGCGGAGGAACTTGACGCCGAGGTAGCCGACGACGGCGAGGGCGAACCAGAGGGGGACCTGCACGGCGGTGTCTCCTAGCGGACGCGGCAGCGGTGGGTGCGGGCGGCGAGCTGGGCGGCACTCTGGCTGGAGTAGTCGGCGGACCAGCCGCAGCGGTCAGCGGTGCAGACGGCGGCGTACTTGGTCTGGCCGTGGCGGTCACGGTGGGTGCCGATCTGCACGGGGCCGATCCGCATCACGGAGTGGAAGTGGTCGCGGGCGGGCATGGCGGATGGTTCTCCTTCCGGGTCAGGCGAGCTGGGCGGCGATGGCGTCGGCGAGGTGGGGCGGGACGCCGAGTCGGGCGCGCAGGGTGTCGGTGTCGATCGGAGCGCCGGTGCGGTCGCGGTAGTCGGCGGCGACCTTGCGGGCGTGGTCGATGAGCACGGCGGGAACCGCGGGCACCGGGTCGGCGGGCGGAAGCGCCGGCGGCTCCTCCACCGGGGCCGGGGCGGGCTCCGGGTCCGGCGTGGCTTCGGGGGCCGGTTCGCTGTCGCCGGCGAGATCGGGTTCCGGGGCCGCGGCGGGTGCCGAGGCATCCTGGATCCGGTGGTCGCCGGAGTGTGCGAGGAGGGTTCCGCCGAGGAAGGCGAGCGCGGGCCATCCGGCGATGCCGAGGCGGAGCAGGGCGGGTGGGTCGGCCAGGTCGAGGAATCCGGCGGTGGCGACGTTGGCGCCGAGCGAGGCGAACAGGGCGATGAGGAACCAGCACCAGGCCAGCCGGGACGGGCCCTCACTGCGGAGTCGTCGCCAGGCGGCGACCAGGAGCAGGTCGACGCTGACCGGGTAGGCCCAGGCTTTCCAGCCGTCCTGTCCGGCAGCGGCGGCGAGGTCGTGCAGGTGGGCGAAGGACAAGGCTCCGGCGATGACGGCCTGGACCAGGACGGCGTCGACGCGCAGGCTGTGACGGGCGGCCATCAGGACTCCTCCCCGGTCGGCGGTTCGGGGAGCGAGGCGGCCAGGGAAGGGCTGACGGCGTCCACGAAGTCGAGGTCAGCACCGGTCGTGTCGGCGTAGAGGGCGAGCTGGCCCAGGAGCAGGACCGTGCGGGCGAAGTCCTCGCAGTCGGGGCACATGGCGGGTCAGTCCTCCGGGGTGTCGTCGGCGGGCGCGTCCTCGTACCAGGGGCAGTCGCGTTCGTCGTGGTCGATGCCGGTCTCGGCGCCGTCGAGGTCGCCGCAGTGCTCGCAGAACATCGGGGGCTCCTTCTGTGATCAGGCATGGCGGGGTAGGGACTTGGCGCGAAGGCGGTCGCGCCGACCGGGAAGAGGCCGTGTCAAACCGTGACGGGAGCAGTCTTGGACAGCGGCACCAGGGCCTCGGAGGAGCTGACCAGCTCGGGCCGGAAGGGGGCCAGTTCAGGCAGGACCGGTGTGCGGTCGGCGTGCCGGTTGCAGGTGTTCACGGCCTGGCGGAGAGATGTGTGCGGGGCGCGGATGCGGTGCCAGCCACCGGTCGAGTCCCCGGCGATGGCCAGCCCCCGCACCTCGGCGGGGATCTGGATGGCGGCCAGGACGGCGTCCGGGGAGATGTCGCCGAAGGCCATGTTGGCACTGGTCTCGTCGTTGACGCGGTGGGCGGTACGACCGGTGAGCTGGGCGCGGAGCATGGTGATGCCCTTGCCGAGTTCGGAGCCGAAACGCTGTCCGCAGATCTCCAGGTAGATGCCGGCCGCACGGCCGAGCTGGGCGAGGCGGACCAGTGCGGTGATGATGCGGTCGCGGCGCTTCTCCTCCTCCTTGCTGGCGAACAGGGCGAGTTCGGCGACCTCGTCGACCAGGACCACGACCGGGACGGGACGGATGTCGTCGGGCAGGTCCCAGATGTCGGCGGCTATCTCGGCATCGGGCACGGCGGAAGTGATGCGCTGCTCAGCCCGGATGAGCTGATAGACGCCTTCCATGCGGGACACGAGCGCGTCGAGGAGGTCGGCGGCGGTGTCGGGGTTGTCAGCGAGGGCGGAGAACCGGCGGGCCAGCGGGAACAGCTCCACCCCCTGTTTGCAGTCGATGCCGACCAGGGCGACGTCCATAGGGGCGAGCCCGGCGACCAGGTTGCGCTGGTAGACGGACTTGCCCGATTCGGTGGCGCCAAGCGTGAGGGCGTGCGGGACGGCCCGGTAGTCGCGGTAGTGCACCGAGCCGTCCTCGCGCAGGGCGACCGGAACCCTCATGGGGCGGGTGTCGACCTTGGCAGGCATCTGCACCCGCTTGAGGACGTCGTAGCCGGTCATCCTTACTTCCACGACACCCGAGCACACCTCACGCGAGGTGACCCCGTACATGGAGAAGGAGTGGCGCAGCCGGTCCGAGGCGGCGGCGACGTCGAAGGCGTCCTGACCGGGGCGCAGGCCCAGCCGCAGGACCAGGCCGGTCCGGGTCGGCCGGAAGCGCAGGATGCGCGGCGGGCGGGAGTCCGGCACGGGCCGATTGGTGACCCGGGCCAGGGCCAGGCGCCAGCGCGGGGGCGGGACCGTCAGCCCACAGGCGTCCATGACGGAGGAGTAGCGGACCAGGACCCTCAGCGAGGCGAGGGTGACGCCGAAGGTCATCCAGTACCAGGCGGGGCGCCGCCACCGCAGGAGACCCGCAGCGGCGACGACCAGCACCAGAGCGACCGTGAAGGCGGTCATCGTCAGGCCGCCTTCGAGTTCGAGGCAGCGGCGGCCAGCGAGGTGACGGCGACCGCGCGGAAGGCGATGCCGTGCCGCTTCTGACCGTTGAAGTCGTTCTCCCACGGCCGCGCGATCAGGCCCGTGAGCGCGACCGGCGTGCCCATGGTCAGCTCACCGGAGATGCCCGGCTCGGGGACGGTGATGGAGAGGATCTCCACCTCGTCGTTGGCCGCGAACACCACATCGACCGTCATCAGCTTCGCGCCGGACTCGACGTCCATGGCGATCTCACCGGTTCGGCGGTCCTTGACCTTGGGCTGCGGGGTCTTGGCGACCATCACGGTCGCGGCGGAGGTGTCCACGGGAATCTGACGCATCGTCTTGTCTCCTGCTGTGGTGGGTTCTTGGCCGACGTCCCGTCGGTGACATCAGGAGACCGCGAGAGGGGGTGGACGCATCACGGCCCGTATGGACGTTTAGGGACGTCTGAGCTACCGTCAAAACGTCCCTACGGGTCCCTAGGAGGGAACACCATGGCGAACGAGCGTCTGCGGGCTGCGATTTCGGCGAAGGGCGAGACGATCCAGTCCGTCGCCGAACACGTCGGAGTCGATCCCAAGAGCGTCGAGCGCTGGATCACCACCAACCGGACTCCGCACCGGGGGCACCGCTGGAAGGCCGCGAGCTTCCTGGGGGTCGACGAGGTCTACGTGTGGCCGTCAGTCGAGAAGCAGGCCGAGAAGGCGAGCGCGTCGGAGCTGATCACGTACTATCCGCACCGCGGTGCCGTCCCTGCCCCGCTGTGGTCCTCCCTGATCGAGAAGGCGACGGACCAGGTCGACATCCTGGTGTACGCGGGACTCTTCCTCTTCGACAGCCACCCGGACCTGCCGGACCAGTTGTCCGAGAAAGCGAAGGCCGGCGCCCAGGTCCGCATCCTGTTGGGCGACCCGGATTCCGCGGCCGTGCGCCAGCGTGGCGAGGAGGAGGGCATCGGCGACGACTTGGCGGCGCGAGCGCGGATAACTCGCCGGTACCTGCAGCCCGCCATGTCGACACCCGGCGTAGAGGTCCGGCTGCACGACACGATCCTCTACAACTCGATCTATCGCTTCGATGACGACGTGCTGGTGAACCCCCACGTGCTCGGAGCTCCCGCCGGGCAGAACCCGGTGATGCACTTCAAGTACCTGCCGGGAGCGCGGACGTTCCGGCACTACATGCGCAGCTTCGACTACGCGTGGGACCAGGGCCGGAAGGCATAACCGGCTTCCGACGTGCGACGCTGAACGCATGGCACGCGTCGACTACTTCAACGATCCGAACGCCCCGAAGGCGAACAGCCTCGTCCCCTCCGTGACCGCCGTGGCCCGCAACGAGGCCGGTGAGGTCCTGCTGATCCACAAGACCGACAACGATCTGTGGGCCCTGCCCGGAGGCGGCATCGACCTGGGCGAGTCAGCGCCCGACGCGGCTGTACGTGAGACCAAGGAAGAGACCGGCTTCGACGTCGAGGTGACCGGCCTGGTCGGGATCTACACGAACCCCGGGCACGTCATGGCGTACGACGACGGCGAGGTCCGCCAGCAGTTCTCGATCTGCTTCCACGCCCGTATCGTCGGCGGTCAGCTGCGGACGAGCAGCGAGAGCAAGGAAGTGGCGTTCGTCGATCCGAGCAGGCTGGACGAGCTGAACATCCATCCGTCGATGCGCATGCGGATCGACCACGGCCTGGCCGACCGGACGGAGCCCTACATCGGCTGAGCGGCCATGCGGTCAAGGGTTCGCTCGACGGCGGCCTGGAGGTATGGACGCGCCTTGCTGATCGCGTTGTGCACCTCGCTGCCCGGCTCGTAGCGGACGAGGATCTCGTCAATGCGCGTGTCGAAGGGGAAGGACTGTCCGGCGGGGCCGGTCGTCATGTCGGCGAAGATCAGCGCGTCGAGGACGGGGGAGTCTTCCCGCTCGTAGACGGCCAGCTCTGCCGACAGACCGCGCTGCTCTGCTTCGTACACGGCCCCGGAGTGGTGAGCGACGAGCCGGACCAGACGCGCCGGCGCACCCAGTGCTTCCAGGTGACGGGCACCGTCGAGGGGATGGAACCCGGTCTCGCAAAGCTCGGGGGCGTAACCGATGTCATGCAGCCACGCTGCGGCGACGAGGAGATCCCGGTCAGCCTCGGACACAGCCGCGGAAGCCTCACGCGCCCGAGCGGCCACAGCCTGAGTGTGCAACCAGCGATTCCCGAGCTGGGGAAGCAGAGACTCGGCGAGTTCGGCCGCTCCCTGAGGCGTGTCCAGTGCAGAAGGCATGCAAGGAACGGTAGCCGAGACGAGCGGTGAGCCGACAGGCCACGATCGAACGGTTCGATCATGGCTGCGGTACAACTTTCCCTACTTCATCAAGGCCCGCGCACGGCGCGGGCGCGCGCCGCCTCTGCGGCGCGGCCTGCCTCCTGTCTGCGCCCCGGCTGGCCGCGCCCGGCGGCGCGCTCGGCGGCTGCGGGCATGAAGTGGGGAGACACCCTCTGTGGCTGGGGCGGTCGGCTCCACGGCTTTAGGCAGCCACTTTGGGGCGAGCCTCTAAGATCATGGCCCCAACGTCGTGCTTTAGTGGGCAGGTCCACAGACTGCCCGACGCGCCGGAAGCTTACGGGGCCATGATCACTCGCCCCAAAGCAGCTCCAGCCCAAAGCCGCTCCGCCGACCTTTAGATCGTCCCCCTCCTCGCCCATAGGGAATTTACGCGATCCTTCTGGCGGGAATAAATCCACGTAGGTACCGGTGGCGCTCCAGAGGTGGCAATGCAGTAGTCGCCATAGGCTGACAAAACTGCGCCAATGCGAGAGGAGGAAAGTTCATTCTCGGTGAAAGTCGCGAGAGAGTCCAGACGTCGGTCAAGGATCTCGCTTTTCGACTCAGCTGACCGCCAAGCCATGACTTCAGTCAGCTGCGTGAAGGCGGCCCCGGACGCCAGAGCGACTACAATTAGGCGAGCCAGGATTATGTCGTTCTCGTCAGAGGTTATTGGGATGGCGATTAGAATAACCCCGACGGTGACTGTAGAAAATACCCACAGCATGCGCCCGTAATACTCTGCCGCCGATTTATATAGCTGCTTCCCCCAGAAAGCATTCTCTTGAAGGTGGGCACAGAGTCGTTTCATGCCGAGAGGTGCATCGCTGGCGAAGTAGTCTGGCGGAACAGGGGCGGGGGGTGTTTCTCCGGGAAATGGAGTTACGCGACCAAACCAGTTACTAAGGTCGACCCTCTCTTCAACTGCTCCGAGAGCATCAAGCAGGAGCCCGCGGATCCTCCCCTCCTCGCCAGCGGAGTGACACTTCGCTGCCTTGTTTCGGGTGACCCAAGACGAAACCTGAACGCCCAACGCGATGAGTGCGGGAATGTAAGCGAGTGGACTCGTAATGAAGACCGATATGACGCTGAGAGTAAAGGTTGCCACCTGGAGCCACCTGCTCGCTCTGTACCCCTTGGCCGCCTTCTCAAGCTGCGCGTTGGCTAGTGCGATGATTTCATGAGACGACGCTTGGGAACTGGTCACCTAGCAAACTCCCCCAGTGATCGATAGCCCCTCGAATGTCTCCTTGCTGTTCACGCCGAAGGGCTTTATTGGCAATGGCTCGTGCTTCTGAAATCTTGGTAAAGCAATCTTCTCGATGCTGCGTGGATGAAGTTTTCGCAAATTCGAAGAAATCGACTATCGCGCGGGTGAGTGGTGGCATTCGGCGTGAATATGTGGCACTTGCGAAGTTTTCGATCTCGTAGGATGCGATGGGTTGCCCATGATGCTTACTCCACCACTTGATCACCTTAATTAGGTGAACGAAATCGCTTCCAAGTAGGGCACTCTTCTGATTAATCTCCTGATTTCGCCTTGCCGGGGTGTATGTGTTCCATTGGATTCGATCAGGCGACGGGATTCTGTAGGTAATTTCGCCATTGGTGCTGGCGGTATCTGGAATGGCAGGGATTACGTCAACGTCGGGACCTTGGGTGAAGTTGATGTGAACTGTATTTTCCGAGATGTATGCTTCCCGGTATCTAGGCTTTAGGGTTTCCAGTAGTTTTGCTGTGATGGAATGGGGGGTGGATTGCGTGGAAGGGTCTGGGCTTAGCGCGACAAGGATGTCTACATCGGAGAATCCTTGAATCGCTGTTGAGTGAGCCATGGAGCCAGTGACTTGGCATTCGTGAATCGCGGTCGCCTGTGAAAGGAACTGGCAAATTTCCTCGGCGCGATTCAGTGCGTCACCAATTTCACGTTGGCTCAAGCTGATGCGTCGAACAAAAAGTTCGAAACTTTTCTCCAGGGTGGCGTTCATGTATTCGATGCGCTCGGATCCTCAAGTGAAGGTGGCGTCAGGGCTGGTCCCACGTCATCCTGCCCTAGGAGTCGGACATTCGGTGGTTGCTCGACGAACTGCCTCCACCAGTCTCTGGGCCGTCCCTGGGCCGTCCGAGGCCGGCCAACGCTGACAGTCGGCACCCACAGGTGACCACCCCCACCCCGCTCCGGCCTGGGCTCCCGGCGGTGATCTGCCACACTGGACGGGTTATGCCTGCACCCGGAGAACTCACTTTCGTCGCCCCGCGCGGAGCCAAGAAGCCGCCGCGGCATCTCGCCGACCTCACTCCTGCCGAGCGCAAGGAGGCGGTCGCCGCTGTCGGGGAGAAGCCGTTTCGCGCCAAGCAGCTCTCGCAGCACTACTTCGCGCGGTACGCGCACGATCCGGAGCAGTGGACCGACATCCCGGCCGGTTCTCGTGGGCGGCTGCAGGAGGCGTTGCTGCCCGAGCTGATGACCGTCGTGCGGCATCTGTCGACCGACCAGGGCGCCACCCGCAAGACGCTCTGGCGGCTGTTCGACGGGACGCTCGTCGAGTCCGTGCTGATGCGCTACCCGGACCGGGTCACCATGTGCATCAGCTCGCAGGCCGGATGCGGGATGAACTGCCCGTTCTGTGCGACGGGGCAGGCGGGTCTCGACCGGAACCTGTCCACCGCCGAGATCGTCCACCAGATCGTGGACGGGATGCGGGCCCTGCGGGACGGGGAGGTCCCCGGCGGCCCCGCGCGGCTCAGCAACATCGTCTTCATGGGCATGGGCGAGCCGCTCGCCAACTACAACCGGGTCATCGGATCCATCCGGCGGCTCACCGATCCGGAGCCCGACGGCCTCGGGCTGTCGCAGCGCGGGATCACCGTCTCCACCGTCGGTCTCGTGCCGGCCATCCACCGGTTCGCCGACGAGGGCTTCAAGTGCCGGCTGGCGATCTCGCTGCACGCGCCCGACGACGAGCTGCGCGACACCCTCGTGCCCGTGAACACGCGGTGGAAGGTCCGGGAGGTGCTGGACGCGGGATTCGAGTACAGCGCCCGGTCCGGGCGGCGGCTGTCCATCGAGTACGCGCTGATCCGGGACATCAACGACCAGGCGTGGCGCGGTGACCGGCTGGGCCGGATGCTCAAGGGCAGGCCCGTGCACGTCAACCTCATTCCGCTGAACCCGACGCCCGGGTCGAAGTGGACCGCCTCGCGGCCTGAGGACGAGAAGGCGTTCGTGGAGGCCATCGCCGCGCATGGTGTGCCGGTGACGATCCGGGACACCCGTGGTCAGGAGATCGACGGGGCGTGCGGTCAGCTCGCCGCCACCGAACGGTAGTCTGACCACCGTAAGAACATCTGCATATTCCGACAGGGGAGCGCCACAGCGCTGAGAGTGCGGCACCCGGCCGCAGACCCTCCGAACCTGGCCCAGGTCATTCTGGGTAGGGAGATCGGTCACCACTCGAGCTGTTGCGCCCTGCCCGGGACCCCGGAAGTCCCGGGCAGGGCCGCGTCTTCTCCTGGTCACTCCAGGAGGAATCCAGTGAGCATCAACATCAGGCGGCTGACGGCGGTGGCCGTCGGGCTCGGCATGGTCGGCGCGCTGGCCGCGTGCGGGTCGTCCGACGGCTCCCAGGGGGCCGGCGACTCCAAGACCGTGACGCTCGTCAGCCACGACTCGTGGGCCGCGTCCAAGGACGTCATCGCGGCCTTCGAGAAGCAGTCCGGTTACAAGGTCCGCGTCCTCAAGGACGGCGACGCCGGGCAGGCCGTGAACAAGGCCATCCTGACCAAGGACAACCCGCAGGGCGACGTCTTCTTCGGCGTCGACAACACGCTGCTGTCCCGCGCCCTCGACAACGGCCTGTTCCAGCCGTACGAGGCGAAGGGGTCGGAGCGGATCAAGGCCGAGTACCGGGTCGACCAGGAGCAGCACCGCGTCACGCCCATCGACACCGGCGACATCTGCGTCAACTACGACAAGAAGTACTTCGCGGACCACAAGCTGGAGCCGCCGCGGAGCTTCGACGACCTGGTGAAGCCGCAGTACAAGAACCTGCTCGTGACCGAGAACGCCTCCGCGTCCTCGCCCGGCCTCGGCTTCCTGCTCGGTACCGCCGCGAAGTACGGGGACGACGGCTGGGCGGGCTACTGGAAGAAGCTCAAGGCCAACGGCGTGAAGGTCGTCGACGGCTGGGAGCAGGCCTACAACGAGGAGTTCTCCGGCTCGGCCGGCGGGAAGAAGGCCAAGGGCGACCGGCCGCTCGTCGTGTCGTACGCCTCCTCGCCGCCCGCCGAGGTCGTCTTCGCCGACCCGAAGCCGGGCACGGCCCCGACCGGGGTCGCCGAGGGCACCTGCTTCCGGCAGGTCGAGTACGCGGGGCTGCTCAGCAACGCCAAGAACACCAAGGGTGGCAAGGCCCTCCTCGACTTCCTCGTCAGCAAGAGGTTCCAGCAGGACATGCCGCTCAACATGTTCGTGTACCCGGTGACCGAGGGCGCCCAGGTGCCGCCGGAGTTCGTGAAGTACGGGCCGCAGGCGAAGGACCCCGAGACCATGGACCCGGCGAAGATCGCCGACCACCGTGACCAGTGGGTCAAGTCGTGGACCTCACTCGTGCTGAAGTAGCCGTCCGCAGGCGGGGCGCGGCGGCGCGGTTCGGTCTGCTGGCCGTGCCCGTCGCGTTCTTCGGGGTCTTCTTCGCCTATCCGGTCGCCGCGATCGTCGCGCGCGGCCTGAAGGCCGACGGGGCCTGGCACCTCGGGCGGATCGGGGAGGTGCTGGCGCAGTCCGACGTCCGGCACGTCCTGTGGTTCACCACCTGGCAGGCGCTCGTCTCCACCGCGCTCACGCTGCTCGTCGCGCTGCCCGGCGCGTACGTCTTCGCGCGCTTGGACTTCCCCGGCAAACACGTGCTGCGGGCGGTCGTGACCGTGCCGTTCGTGCTGCCGACGGTCGTCGTCGGTACGGCGTTCCTGGCGCTGGTCGGGCGCGGCGGGCTGCTCGACGAGCTGTGGGGCGTGCGGCTGGACACCACGGTGTGGGCGATCCTGCTCGCGCACGTCTTCTTCAACTACGCGGTCGTCGTACGGACTGTCGGCGGGCTCTGGGCGCAGCTCGACCCGCGGCAGGAGGAGGCCGCGCGGATGCTCGGCGCGTCGCCCCTGAAGGCCTGGCGGCAGGTCACGCTCCCGGCCCTCGCGCCCGCGGTGGCCGCCGCCGCGCTGATGGTGTTCCTGTTCACCTTCACCTCCTTCGGCGTCGTCCAGATCCTCGGCGGGCCCACCTTCTCGACCCTGGAAGTGGAGATCTACCGGCAGACGTCCGAGATCTTCGACCTGTCCACGGCGGCCGTGCTGACGCTGATCCAGTTCGCCGCGGTGGGGGCGATCCTCGCCCTGCACGCCTGGACCGTGCGGCGGCGGGAGACGGCGCTGCGGCTGGTGGACGCCGCCGGGACCGCGCGCCGGCCGCGCGGCGCCGGGCAGTGGGCGCTGCTGGGCGGGGTCCTGGTCACCGTGGTCGTGCTGCTCCTGCTGCCGCCGGCCGTGCTGGTGCGGCGGTCCCTGGAAGCGCCCGGCTTCGGCTACTACCGGGCGCTGACCAGCGACGACGGGGGAGTGTTCCTGGTCCCGCCGATCGAGGCGGTCGGCAACTCCCTGTCGTACGCCGTCGCCGCCACGGCCATCGCCGTGGTGATCGGCTCGCTCGCCGCCGTCGCGCTCACCCGCCGGGACGCCGGGCGGTTCGTGCGCGGCTTCGACGCGCTGCTGATGCTGCCGCTCGGGGTGTCCGCGGTGACCGTCGGCTTCGGGTTCCTGATCGCGCTGGACGAGCCGCCGCTGGACCTGCGGTCCTCCTGGATCCTCGTGCCGCTCGCGCAGGCGCTGGTCGGGGTGCCGTTCGTCGTCCGGACGATGCTGCCCGTGCTGCGGGCGGTGGACGCGCGGCTGCGGGAGGCGGCCTCGGTGCTGGGCGCCTCGCCCTGGCGGGTGTGGCGGGAGGTGGACCTGCCGATGGTGCGGCGGGCGCTGCTGATCGCCGCCGGGTTCGCCTTCGCCGTGTCGCTCGGGGAGTTCGGGGCGACGGTGTTCATCGCGCGGCCCGACAACCCGACGCTGCCGGTGGCCGTGGCCCGGCTGCTGGGGCGGCCCGGTGACCTCAACTACGGGCAGGCGATGGCCCTGTCGACGATTCTGATGGTGGTGTGCGCCGTGGCCCTGCTGGTGCTGGAGCGGCTGCGCACGGACCGGACCGGGGAGTTCTAGATGCTGCTGAGCCTGGAGGGCGCGACGGTCCGTTTCGGTGGGCGGGCCGTGCTGGACGCCGTCGACCTGGAGGTCGCCCGGCACGAGGTCGTGTGCGTGCTCGGGCCCAGCGGCAGCGGCAAGTCGACCCTGCTGCGCGCGGTGGCCGGGCTGCAGCCGCTCGACTCCGGGCGGGTCTCGCTCGACGGCCGCGACCAGGCGGGCGTGCCCGCGCACCGGCGGGGCGTCGGGCTGATGTTCCAGGACCACCAGCTGTTCCCGCAGCGGGACGTGGGCGGCAACGTGGCCTTCGGGCTGCGCATGCACGGAGCGCCGAAGCGGCAACAGGCCGAGCGTGTCCAGGAGTTGCTGGATCTGGTCGGGCTGCCGGGTGCGGCTCGCCGGGCCGTCGCCGCGCTGTCCGGAGGGGAGCAGCAGCGGGTCGCGCTGGCCCGGGCCCTGGCGCCGAGCCCCCGGCTGCTGATGCTGGACGAGCCGCTGGGGCAGCTCGACCGGTCGCTCAGGGAGCGGCTGGTCGTCGAACTCAAGGAGCTGTTCGGCCGGTTGGGCACCACCGTGCTCGCCGTGACCCACGACCAGGGCGAGGCCTTCGCGCTCGCCGACCGGGTCGTCGTGATGCGGGACGGGCGGATCGCCCAGTCCGGTACGCCCCTTGAGGTGTGGCAGCGGCCCGCCGACGCGTTCGTGGCCCGCTTCCTCGGCTTCGAGAACGTCGTCGAGGCGACCGTCGGGGCGGAGGCGGCGGACACGCCGTGGGGCAAGGTGCCCCTGCCGGAGGGGGCCCCGCAGGGCACGCGGACCCTGCTCGTCCGGCCCGCCGGGGTGCGCCTGGTGCCCGACGGCACCGGCCTGCGCTGCACGGTGGCCGCGCGCACCTTCAGGGGCACCCATGTCGCCGTCCACCTCCAGCCCGGGGACGCCCCGCGCCTGGAGGCGGCGTGTGCGCTGCGGGCGGCGCCCGAGGTGGGGGACGAGGTCGGGGTGGAGTTCGACGCGACCGAAATCGTGGTGCTCGACTGATCGACGACGGCTTAGGGTGCGGGCATGACTCAGCTCGCACACGATCGCTACTGCGACGAAATCGCCCACCAGGTGGGCCTGTTGAGGTCGGTGGTGACCTCCGGGGCCGATCTGTCCGGCACCGTGCCGACCTGCCCGGACTGGTCGCTGGAGGACCTGGTCCGGCACCTGGGCGGTGCCCTGCGCTGGGTGGAGCTCATCGTGCGGACGCGGGCCCAGGAGGAGGTGCCCGAGGAGGGGGTGCCGGGCTTCGCCGGGCCGGAGGCGCGGGGTGACGCCGCCGCCCTGGACGCATGGCTGGCGGAGAGCGGTGAGCAGGTCGTCGCCGCACTGCGGGAGGCCGGGCCGGACACCGGCGTGTGGAGCTGGGCGGGGGACCTCAGCTGCGGATTCTGGGCCCGCCGGGTGACGCACGAGATCACCGTGCACCGCGCCGACGCGGCCCTCGCCGCCGGGCTGCCCTACGATGTCGCGCCCGAGGTGGCCGCCGACGCGATCGACGAGTGGCTGCAGATCGTGGAGTACGTGCAGCGGACCGCGCCGGACGACGCGGTGCGGGAACTGCGCGGCCCGGTCCGGAGCATCCATCTGCACGCCACCGACGCCCGGCCCGAGCTTGACGCGGAGTGGCTGATAGAGCTGACCGAGGACGGTGTCTCCTGGCGCCGGGGGCATGAGAAGGCCACGGTCGCCCTGCGCGGACCGCTCACCTCCGTGCTGCTCGCGTTCTACCGCCGACTGCCGCTGGACGCGAAGGAGTTGGAGGTCCTGGGCGACCAGGAGCTGCTGGAGTTCTGGCTGGAACGGGCGACGTTCGGCTGAGCCGGGAAGCCGCCACCCGTCTCCTGGCCCGGTGGAGCTGTCTCCTGGCCGGGCGGAGACGGGACGTGGCCCGCCCCCTGGTCGGGGGACGGGCCACGTCTTGGTCGGCGGAGCGTCAGCTGTCGCTCTTCGCGCCGCGGCGGCGCATGCCGAAGAACACCGCACCGCCACCGACGACGACCAGGGCCGCCGCGATGCCGGCGATGATGCCGGTGTTGGAGTCGGCACCGGTCTCGGCGAGGTTCGAGTCACCGGCCGCCGGGGCGGGCGCGTTGCCCGCCGGCGTGGTGCTCTCGCTCTCCGACGGCGTCGGAGCCGGGGTGCCGGTGTCCTCGGCCGGCTTCGACGGGGAGGCCGACGGGGTCGGCGTGGCCGGCGGAGTCGACGCCGGGGGCTCCTCCTCCTTCTTGCAGGCCGTGGCCGGGGTGACGAGGTTCGGCTTGATGTCCTCGTCGACGTACGGAGTGGCCTTGACGTGGATGCGGTACTCCGCGTTCGGCTTCCACTCCTCGGCGAAGGTGATGGTGGTGCCCTCGCGCGAGCCCTTGACGACCTGCTCGCCGACCTTCTTGGCGTCGGCGCCGTTGTTCTGCAGGTACACGGTGACCGTGGCCGGGACGCCGGCGGGGTCCACGTCGGTGACGGTGATGACGCCCTTGTCGCCGTCGCACTTCGCCTCGGCGGAGAACTCGTTGATGTTGCAGGCGAGCGCGTTGCCGGCGGCACCGAGCGCGAGCGCGGCCGACGCCGAGGCGACACCGAGGACGCGCAGGGAGCGAGCGACGGTACGGCGCGAGGCCGTACGGCGGGATACGGACAGAACTGCCACGTTTGTCCTTTACAGGATACGTAATGCGGGGGGTTGGAGGCAGTGTTGACGGAACATCAGCACTACCGGGAGGCTCACAGGTCTATAAGCGCCGCATAAGTAGTGTCAACGCATATGCAGGGTGCAAGCACTTGCTTTGCCAGCTTATTAACCGCCGAGACGTTTCAACGCCTCGGGCGCCTCCTCGATCCGGTCGACCAGCGCGATCCGCGCCTCCATCGACCGCCCCTGCGCCAGCGACCGGAGCAGCGGCCACGTCGGCAGCTTCTCCGTCCAGTGCGCCCGGTCCACGAGCACCATGGGCGTCGGCTCGCCGCGCGACTCGTAGTAGTTGGGCGTCGCGTTGTCGAAGATCTCCTGTACGGTCCCGGCGGCGCCCGGCAGGAACACCACACCCGCGTTCGACCGGGCCAGCAGGCCGTCCTCGCGGGTGGCGTTGGCGAAGTACTTGGCGATGTGGGACGCGAAGGCGTTCGGCGGCTCGTGGCCGTAGAACCAGGTCGGGATGCCGACGGAACGGCCGCCCCGCGGCCAGCGGCCGCGTATCTCGAAGGCGGCCGTCGCCCACTGGGTGATCGACGGGGTGAACCGCGGTGCCTTGGCGAGCAGTTCGAGCGACTCGGTGAGCATGTCCTCGCTGAACGGGGCGGCGTACGCGCCGAGGTTCGCCGCCTCCATCGCGCCCGGGCCGCCTCCGGTGGCGACCGTGAAACCGGCCCGGGCCAGCTCGCGTCCGAGCCGGGCGGCACCGGCGTACTCCCGCGTGCCGCGGGCCATCGCGTGGCCGCCCATCACGCCCACCACCCGGGCGCCGGACAGGAGTTCGTCGAGGGCGTCGGAGACGGAGTCGTCGTGGACCGAGCGCAACATGGAGGCGTAGATGTCCCGGTCCGCCTTCGTGCGCTGGAACCAGGCGTACGCCTGGGCGTCGGGGGTGGCCTCGTAGCCGTCCGCCAGCGACGCGAACAGCTCGTCCGGCGTGTAGACATGGCCGCGGTACGGGTCGAAGGGCAGGTCCGGGACGGGCGGGAAGACCAGGGCGCCGTCGGCGCGGATCTTCGCGGCCGCGTCCTCGCGCATCGCGCAGCCGAGGAAGACCGCGCCCGCGGTGTCCGTGCCGAGCAGTTCGCGCGTACGGTCCGTCAGGTCGACGGCCTGGACGCGGTGGCCGGCGAGTGTGCCGCGCGCCGAGACGGTGGCGTCGAACTCCTCGAGCGTCTCGATCTCACGGTCGTCGTGGGGGGCCGCATGGGCGGGCATCGTCTGCACCCGCCCATGCTGGCACAGCCACGTCTCAGCCCTCGATGGCCGACGGGTCCATCCACACGACCTCGAAGGTGTGGCCGTCCGGGTCGTCGAAGGAGCGGCCGTACATGAAGCCGAGGTCCTGGGTCTCGCCGCTGACGGAGCCGCCCGCCGCGACCGCCTTCTCGACCAGTTCGTCGACCTTCTCGCGGCTCTCGGCGCTCAGCGCGATCAGCACCTCGCTGGTCCGCTTCGGGTCCGCGATCTCCTTCTTGGTGAACTGGGCGTACTTCTCCTTCGTGAGCACCATCACGACGATGGTGTCGCTGATCACGACCGAGGCGGCCGTGTCGTCGCTGAACTGCTCGTTGATCGAGTAGCCGAGCTCCGTGAAGAACTTCTTGGAGGCGTCGAGGTCGTTGACGCACAGGTTCACGAAGATCATCTGCTGGTACATGCGGGTCTCTCCCATCGGGTCCGTGTCGTTACGCGGGGATAGACCGGGGTACGGAGCGGAACTCATCGCCGTTCGAAGATTTTTTTCGTACGGATTTTCTCGGCGGGGTTCTGGCGGGGTTTCGGCGGGCTTCCGGTGGCCGTCGGGCGCGCTTCAGCGGGCCAGCGGGAGTGCCGCCAGCTCGGCGACCGTCAGGGTGAGCGGGCCGAACAGGGCGAGCAGGGCGCCCGCGCGCAGGGCGGCGGCGCCGCGGAGCATCGTCGCGGGGGCGCCGAGGCGCAGCAGCGCGGCGGTGGTGTCGGCGCGGGCCTGCCGGGTCTCGACGGCGGCCGTGAGGAGCGTGCCCACGGTGCAGCCGGTCACGAGGAGCACGCCGAGGGTGGTGAGCGGGCCGAGCGACAGTCCGTCCGGGGCGTGCAGCAGTGCCATGGCCCACGCGGCCGACAGGACCGCGCTGACGACGCCCAGGGGGCGGCCGATGCGGCCGGCCTCGGCCATGAGGATGCGGCCGGCCAGCAGCCGCAGGGCGCCGGGGCGGGCCGACTGGAGCAGGCGTCCGCACAGGTGCGTCAGGCCCGGGCCCGCCAGGGCCAGGCCGACGGCGGCCAGCGCCCAGCCGGCCAGGACGCCGGGGGAGGCGCCGGAGAAGGTGAGGTCGGGGGCGGTCGGGGCGGTGCGGCTCGTGTAGGTCTCCACGGCGAGGCCCGCGGCCAGGAGGGTGATGCCCCAGGGGAGACCAGTGGGGGCGGAGGTGGGAGAACCGCCGGTCCCGGGCGGGTCCGGCAGCGCCGCCGCGAGGGCGTCGGGGTCGTCGGCGCCGCGCGTCGGGGTCGGGGAGGGGGCAGCGGTGGGGTGGTCGGCGCCGCGCGTTGCGGTCGCGGACGGGGCGGACCGCTGGGCGGGCGTCCCGTCGGGGCGTGGCGTGCTCACCGGGTCCGGCGCCTGTGCGTTCCGGGCGGTGTTCAGCTGGTCCGGCGCCTGCGGGTGTCGGGCGGGGCGGGCGGTGTTCAGCGGGTGTCGGGTGGGGGCGCTGTCGGGGGTGCCGGGGTCGGATGTCGCCGGGTGCCGGGCGGGGGCGTCCTCGGAGTCGCCGGGGTTGGATGTCGCGCGGTGCCGGGCCGGATCGCTGTCGGGGGTGCCGGGGCCGGGTGCCGCCGTGTGCCGGGCGGGATCACCGTCGGGCCGGGCAGCGTCCCCCGGTGCCGGCGCGGCCGGGTGGCGGGCCGGGTCGCCGTACGGGATCACCGCGCTCACCGCGTCGCGTGCCGCCGGGTCCGCGAGCGCGCTCACCGTACTGGCGGAGCCGCTGCCGCTGCCGGGGGCAGAACCGGAGCCCTTGCCGGAGGCAGAGCCGGTGCCCGTGCCGGTGCCGGTGCCGGTGCCGGTGCCAGAGACAGAACCGGGACCGGAACCGGCGGCGGTCGCCGCCGAAGCCCCTTCGCCCGTGCGGGCCTGCGGCGGGCTGTCCTGCGGCGCGGAGCCGGTGGACTGGCCGGGCGTGGGCCGGACGATCTGCCGTCCGAACCTGCCGTACGCCCCGAAGGTCTCGCGCTTGCTCTCACGGCGGTACGCGCCGAAGCGGCCGTAGATCCCGGGCGTCCGGGGCGTCCGGGGCGCCGCCGGTGTCGCCTCCCTCGGCCGCAGTGCCAGCGCCACGGCCGCCGACGCCCCGAAGGGCACGATCCCGAGCAGCGTCAGGGTGCCCGCCAGCGGCAGCGGCTGGTCGGAGGCGAGGGGCCCGGCGGCCGCCCCGTCGAAGGGCAGGCCCGACAGGTCGCCCCGCAGATGCAGGAAGACGAGCAGGGCCAGCATGGAGCCGAGCGTGCAGGACAGGGCCGTCGTCGCCGCCGAGACGACCATCAGCCGCAGCGGGCCGAGGCCGATCGCGGAGAGGCCGGGCCGGGGTTTCGTGGCGGGGTCGGTGCGCGCCACCGCGACGGCGAAGTAGATCGTGGCGGCCAGCGGGGCCGCGCACCACGCCAGCCGCATCAGGGACTCGCCGGTGGCGCCGGGGTGGCCGAGGGCGTGGCCCAGGGCGCACAGCAACAGGAAGCTCGTGCCCGCCGAGGCCGCCGCGACCAGGAGGCGGCGCAGCTGGACGGCGGGGTGGGCGCCGCGGGTCAGACGGAGAGCGAGCACGCGGCCCGGCCTTCCGGCTCGGCGGTCTCGGCGACCGGCGGCAGGTGCACCGTCTGCACGCGGCGCCCGTCGAGCAGCGACACCGTGCGGTCGGCGAGCGCCGCGGTGTCGGGGTCGTGGGTGGCCAGGACGACGGTGATGCCGTGGGAGCGGGCCGCCGTGGTGAGGGTGCGCAGGACGTGGGCGCGGTCGGCGCGGTGCAGCGGGGCCGTGGGCTCGTCCGCGAACAGCACCGAGGGGGCGGGGGCGAGGGCGCGGGCGATGCAGACCCGCTGGCGCTCGGCCTGGACCAGCTGGTGCGGGCGCTTGCGGGCGCCGTCACCGATGTCGAGGCGCTCCAGCCACTCCAGGGCGGCGGTCTTCGCGCGGCGCCGGCTGGTGCCGCGCAGCATCAGCGGCAGGGCGGTGTTCTCCCAGGCGTTGAGCTCCGGCACCAGGGAGGGGGCCGGGTCGATCCAGCCGAAGCGGTCGCGACGCAGCCGTTCCCGGGTGAGCGGGCCCATCGTGTGCACGGGCACGCTGTTGAACCAGACCTCGCCGCGCCGCACGGGCACCAGGCCGGACAGGCACCGCAGCAGGGTCGTCTTGCCGCTGCCGCGCGGGCCGCTGACGGCCAGGATCTCGCCCTCCCGGACGCCGAGCGAGACACCGCTGAGCGCGGGCGAGCCGTCGTCGTGCTGGAAGTGCAGGGCGCGTGCCCAGAGCACGTCGTCGTCCGGCTTGGCCTCCATGGGCACACACCTCGGTTCAGATCCGTAGTTCCCGTGCCATCCCCCGTGCGGGGGAACGAAGGCAGGGCCGATCGGTCACTGGGCACGCTAGGCAGAAGGCGACTCGGCGCCGGACAGCACGCGGCCCCGGGCCGCCGTTTCTCACTCGAACGGGCGGCACCGGGGCCGGTGTTGATCATCCAGGCAGACGATCGGAGCGACGCGGGGGGCGCCGGCGGGCGCCGGCGGGCGTCGGCGGGCGTCGGCGGGTCAGAGCTTCGTCCACGCCTCCGACAGCGTGGCGCGCAGGATCTGCTCGATCTCGTCGAACGTCGACTGGTCCGAGATAAGCGGCGGGGCGAGCTGGACGACCGGGTCGCCGCGGTCGTCGGCCCGGCAGTACAGGCCGTTCTCGTACAGCTTCTTGGAGAGGAAGCCGTACAGGACGCGCTCGGTCTCGTCGGCGTCGAAGGACTCCTTGGTGGCCTTGTCCTTGACGAGTTCGATGCCGTAGAAGAAGCCGTTGCCGCGGACGTCGCCGACGATCGGCAGGTCGTGGAGCTTCTCCAGGGTGGCGCGGAAGTTGCCCTCGTTGTCCAGGACGTGCTGGTTGAGGTTCTCGCGCTCGAACAGGTCGAGGTTGGCGAGGCCCACGGCGGCGGAGACCGGGTGGCCGCCGAAGGTGTAGCCGTGCAGGAAGGTGTTGTCGCCCTTGTAGAACGGCTCGGCCAGGCGGTCGGAGATGATGCAGGCGCCGATCGGGGAGTAGCCCGAGGTCATGCCCTTGGCGCAGGTGATCATGTCCGGCACGTAGTCGAACTTGTCGCAGGCGAAGTAGGTGCCCAGGCGGCCGAAGGCGCAGATGACCTCGTCGGAGACGAGCAGCACGTCGTGCCTGTCGCAGATCTCGCGCACGCGCTGGAAGTAGCCGGGCGGGGGCGGGAAGCAGCCGCCCGCGTTCTGCACGGGTTCCAGGAAGACCGCGGCGACCGTGTCCGGGCCCTCGAAGAGGATCTGCTGCTCGATCTGGTCGGCGGCCCAGCGGCCGAAGGCCTCCGGGTCGTCGCCGAAGAGCGGGGCGCGGTAGATGTTGGTGTTCGGGACCTTGTGCGCGCCCGGCACCAGCGGCTCGAAGGGGGCCTTCAGGCCCGGCAGGCCGGTGATGGACAGGGCGCCCTGCGGGGTGCCGTGGTAGGCGACCGCACGGGATATGACCTTGTGCTTGGTGGGCTTGCCGACCAGCTTGAAGTACTGCTTGGCGAGCTTCCAGGCCGTCTCGACGGCCTCGCCGCCACCGGTGGTGAAGAAGACCTTGTTCAGGTCGCCCGGCGCGTGGTGGGCCAGGCGCTCGGCCAGCTCGATCGCCTTGGGGTGGGCGTACGACCACACGGGGAAGAACGCCAGCTCCTGTGCCTGCTTGAAGGCGGTCTCGGCCAGCTCGACGCGGCCGTGCCCGGCCTGCACCACGAACAGCCCGGCGAGGCCGTCCAGGTAGCGCTTGCCCTGGTCGTCGTAGATGTACGTGCCCTCGCCCCGGACGATGGTGGGGACGGGGGCCTTCTCGTACGACGACATGCGCGTGAAGTGCATCCACAGGTGGTCGTACGCGGACTGGGAGAGGTCCTTGCTCACGGCTATCGGGTCCTCACGGTTATCGGGTTCCCCACATGTAGGTCTGCTTCTTGAGCTTCAGATAGACGAAGCTCTCGGTGGAGCGCACTCCTGGGACGGCCCGGATGCGTTTGTTGATGACGTCCAGGAGGTGGTCGTCGTCCTCGCAGACGATCTCCACCATCAGGTCGAAGGAGCCCGCGGTCATCACCACGTACTCGCACTCGGGCATGGCCGTCAGCGCGTCGGCGACCGACTCCACGTCGCCCTCGACGTTGACGCCGACCATCGCCTGTCTGCGGAAGCCCACGGTGAGCGGGTCCGTGACGGCGACGATCTGCATCACGCCCTGGTCGAGCAGCTTCTGGACGCGCTGGCGCACGGCCGCCTCGGACAGGCCCACGGCCTTGCCGATGGCGGCGTACGGCCGGCGGCCGTCCTCCTGGAGCTGCTCGATGATGGCGAGGGAGACGGCGTCCAGCTGGGGCGAGCTGCCGTTCCTGGACTCTCGGGAGGGCTCGCGGTGCTCCCGCGAGCCCTTCTGGTCTGCGCTTCGACTGGCCACGAGGTCACTGTGCACGAGGTCTCGTCACTTCCGCAAGCCGTGATCGATGAAATCCGTTGTTTTTATGGCCTGCGACTGCGGATTCCGCATGAACGATGGGAGCGGGGGTGTTGAAAACGTGGACCGGCCGACTAGGGTGGGTGTCTCAAGTACTGGACATCCGAACTGGAGGGCCGGCAGTGAGCACCGAGCTGCGTCGTCTGCGCAACTACATCGGCGGTGAGTTCCGGGACGCCGCCGACGGACGGACCACCGAGGTGGTCAATCCCGCGACGGGCGAGGCGTACGCGACCGCTCCGCTGTCCGGGCAGGCGGACGTGGACGCCGCGATGGCGGCGGCCGCCGAGGCTTTCCCCGGCTGGCGCGACACCACGCCCGCCGAGCGCCAGAAGGCCCTGCTGAAGATCGCGGACGCCTTCGAGGAGCGCGCCGAGGAGCTGATCGCGGCCGAGGTGGAGAACACGGGCAAGCCGGTCGGGCTGACCCGCTCCGAGGAGATCCCGCCGATGGTCGACCAGATCCGCTTCTTCGCGGGTGCGGCGCGGATGCTGGAGGGCCGCTCGGCCGGCGAGTACATGGAGGGCCTGACCTCCATCGTGCGCCGGGAGCCGGTCGGCGTCTGCGCGCAGGTCGCTCCGTGGAACTACCCGATGATGATGGCCGTGTGGAAGTTCGCCCCGGCGATCGCGGCGGGCAACACCGTCGTGCTGAAGCCGTCCGACACCACCCCGGCCTCCACGGTCCTGATCGCGGAGATCCTCGGCGGGATCCTGCCCAAGGGTGTCTTCAACGTCATCTGCGGCGACCGCGAGACCGGCCGCATGATGGTCGAGCACGAGATCCCGGCGATGGCCTCCATCACCGGCTCGGTGCGGGCGGGCATCCAGGTCGCCGAGTCCGCCTCCAAGGACGTCAAGCGCGTCCACCTGGAGCTGGGCGGCAAGGCCCCGGTCGTGGTCTTCGAGGACACCGACATCGCCAAGGCCGTCGAGGACATCTCGGTCGCGGGCTACTTCAACGCCGGCCAGGACTGCACGGCCGCCACGCGCGTACTGGTGCACGAGTCCATCCACGACGAGTTCGTCTCCGCGCTGTCGAAGGCCGCCGCCGAGACGAAGACCGGGCAGCCGGACGACGAGGACGTGCTGTACGGGCCGCTCAACAACCCCAACCAGCTCAAGCAGGTCGAGGGCTTCATCGACCGGCTGCCCGCGCACGCGCGCGTGGAGACCGGCGGCAAGCGGGTCGGCGACAAGGGCTACTTCTACGCGCCGACCGTCGTCTCGGGCCTGAAGCAGGACGACGAGATCATCCAGAAGGAGGTCTTCGGCCCGGTCATCACCGTGCAGTCCTTCACCGACGAGGACCAGGCCGTGGAGTGGGCCAACGGCGTGGAGTACGCGCTCGCCTCCTCGGTGTGGACCAAGGACCACGGCCGCGCCATGCGGATGTCCAAGAAGCTCGACTTCGGCTGCGTGTGGATCAACACGCACATCCCGCTGGTCGCGGAGATGCCGCACGGCGGCTTCAAGAAGTCCGGCTACGGCAAGGACCTGTCGGCGTACGGCTTCGACGACTACACGCGCATCAAGCACGTGATGACGTCGCTGGACGCGTAGCCCTCCCCGTACTGCCGAGCGGCCCCGGACGGTTCCTCTCCGTCCGGGGCCGCTCGCGCATGCCGGGGCGCCCGAGGCGGGCCCCGGAGCGTCCGGGACGGACCCCTGTTTTTGAACATGTTCAATTGCAGCGTAGAGTGCGCCTCATGAGCGACAGAGCCGCCCTGCTGAAGGGCATCCGTGCGTGGCTGGTCTTCTTCGTGGTGTGTCTGGTGCTCAGTGGCGCCACGGCCTTTCCCCTGGTCCACGAACTGCGGTGGACCGAGGATCTGTTGCGGGCGCTGTCCGTCGGCGACCACCTGCCCGGCCTGACGGAGTGGATCGGGCGGGTGCGCGCCGGCCTCGACCGGGCGGACGCCGAGTACCCCTTCCTGCTGTACGGCACGGACTGGCTGGCCTTCGCGCACCTGGTGATCGCGGTCGCCTTCTACGGGCCCTACCGCGACCCGGTCCGCAACATCTGGGTCGTCGAGTTCGGCATGATCGCCTGCGCCGGCATCATCCCCCTCGCCCTGATCTGCGGACCGATCCGCGGCATCCCCTTCTGGTGGTCGGTGATCGACATGGCCTTCGGGGTGCTCGGGGTGATCCCGCTGTACGTCGTCCGGCAGCGGATCAAGCGGCTGGAGGCGCTGACCGCGCCGGTGGCCGTCCCGGTGCCGGGCGTCTGAGGAAAAACTGTTATCCCGAGAACCTTCACGCCGTCTCCCCGGATGTGATCCCCGACATGGCGAGGACCCCGGTACCGGCTGAGAGGGTGCGTGCGGAACATCAGTGAACCCAGGCGTCGAGAGGGCACCGTGGACAGTCAGCACTGGCGCGCCGTCATCACGGCGGCGCAGTCCGGCGACCGGCAGGCGCTGGACGAGCTGGTCGCGGGCTGGCTGCCGCTGGTCTACAACATCGTGGGCCGGGCCCTGAACGGCCACGCCGACGTCGACGACGTCGTCCAGGAGACCATGCTGCGCGCGGTCGGCAACCTCGGCTCGCTGCGCGACCCGGACAGCTTCCGGTCCTGGCTGGTGGCGATCGCCATGCGGCAGATCCGGGACCGGGCCCGGCGCCGGACGGCGGACCGGCTTCAGGAGACACCGGCCGCCGACTTCGCCGAACTGACCGTGCTGCGCCTCCAGCTGGAGGGGCAGCGGCGCGAGGTCGCCGAGGCGGTGCGGTGGCTGGACGACGAGGACCGGCAGCTGCTGTCGCTGTGGTGGCTGGAGGTCGCCGGGGAGCTGACCCGGCGCGAACTGGCGGACGCCGTCGGTATCACCCGGCAGCACGCCGCCGTGCGCGTCCAGCGGATGAAGGAGCGCCTGGAGACCTCGCGCGGCATCGTCCGCGCCCTGGACGGCGCCTGCCCCGACCTGCGCGAGCTGACCGGCCGCTGGGACGGCAGGCCCGACTCGGTGTGGCGCAAGCGGCTCGCCCGGCACATCCGCGGCTGCGGCTACTGCGGCGACACCCGCGAGTCCGTCGTACCGGCGGAACGCCTCCTCGTCGGCATCGCCCTGGTCCCGCTGCCGGCCGGGTTCACGCTGTCGCTCGCCTTCGGCGGGAAGACGGCCGCGGCCGCCACGTCCGCCGGCTGGTCCGCCAAGCTGCTGGGCGCGCTCACCAAGCCCGCCGTCGCGATGACGGCGGGCGCGACGATCGTCGCGGGCGGCGCCTACGTCGTCACCCAGCCGCCGGACGCCCCGCCGCCCCGGGCGGCGGTCACCCCCACGGCGACGGCCACCACCCCCGGACCGCCGTCGCCCTCCGCGCCGCCCACCCCCGAGCCCTCGCCGTCGCCGTCGAAGAAGGCCGACCTCTACGGCACGGTCGTCGACGCCGTCGACCGCGCCCCCGACCCGGACGCCCGGCCCGCCGCGCTGCCGCGCCGCCCCGAGTCGGGGCTCACCAGCACCGGCGGACCGAAGACGGTCATGCAGCACCGCGGCGACAGCGTGACGTTCACCGGGCAGGGCTATGTCCTGGTCCGCTGGCAGATCTCGCCGAAGTCCCGGCCGGGCGCGCTGGTCATGCCCAGCTGGACCGGCCTGAAGGGGAAGCTGTTCCACGTGGCGTCCGGCGGCTGGCGCCGGATGGACGACCCGCTGCCCGGCGCCCCGAACGGCTATGCCACCGGCATGGGCGGCCCGGACATCGGCTGGGCCGTCCTGCCGCCCGGCACCCAGCAGATGTGGCAGAACGAGTACTTCTACCTCGACGGCACCGTCACCCTCACCCAGAACGAAAGGGGTTGCGACTACGGCCTGACCGTCTTCCCGTCGAGCTGGGCGGCCGTGGACAAGGACATCAACGAGGGCCCCGGACAGGGCGGCGCCCTGCGCTACGGCCTCGTCCGCGACACCGGCACGGACAGCGCGCCGGTGCCGCAGTACGTCACCCGCGAGGCCCCGGCCGATCCGGCGACGGTGCCGCAGCGCTCGCGCGTGTAGCGCACAGCACGTCGACGCGGTTGGTCGTGATCGAGTCCACGCCCGCGGCCAGCAGGCGCCGCATGGAGCGGCGCGTGTCGGGGGTCCAGACCGACAGCAGGTAGCCGTCGGCGTGGACCCGGTCGGCGAGCGGGCGGTCCACCAGGGAGAAGCGGTAGTTGAGCCAGCGCGGGCGGATCGCCTCCAGCAGCACGGGCCGCGGCGGCGCCAGCGTCGTCCAGGTGAGGGCGATCTCGGCGTCCGGGTCCGCCGCGCGCACGGCGAGCATGGCGTCGGCGCCCGCGCAGTAGTAGACGCGGTCCGCCGCCGAGGCCTCCCCGACGGCATCCATGACCCGGCGCACCGCCCGCACGTCGGGCGAGCCGGGCAGGTCGATCATCACCCGGTGCCCGTCGGTCGCGGCCAGCGCCTCCGTCAGGGTCGGCACCCCGCCGCCGGTCAGCCCGCGCACCTCGTCGAAGGAGAGCGCGAGCACCGGCCGCTCGTGCTCCCAGAGCCGCTTGAGCGTCGCGTCGTGCAGCAGCACCGGTACGCCGTCCCGGGTGAGCCGTACGTCGATCTCCACCGCGTCCGCGCCCCGGCCGAGCGCGGATTTGAGCGAGGCCACGGTGTTCTCGCGGACGCGGTAGGGGTCGCCCCGGTGGGCCACGGCGGTCACGGCCCGCGCGGGGCGCTGTGCCTGTCCGGGGCGCTGTGCGGAGGACGTCACCGGTCGAGCCACCCCGCGGTGTACGTGTCGATCTCGCCCTTGATCCTGGTCTTGCCGGCGTCGTCCAGGAAGGACACCTCGACGGCGTTCTTCGCCAGGTCGGCCAGGCCCCGCTCGTCGAGGCCGAGGAGCCGGGCGGCGACCGCGTACTCGTTGTCCAGGTCGGTGCCGAACATCGGCGGGTCGTCGGAGTTGATCGTGACGACGACCCCGGCCCGCACGAACTCCTTGATCGGGTGCTCGTCGAGGGTGCGGACCGCGCGCGTGGCGATGTTGGAGGTCGGGCACACCTCCAGCGGGATCCGGTGCTCGGCGAGGTGCGCGAGCAGCTTCGGGTCCTGCGCGGAGCTGGTGCCGTGCCCGATGCGCTCGGCCCGCAGGTGCGTCAGCGCGTCCCACACCGTCTCCGGGCCGGTGGTCTCGCCGGCGTGCGGCACGGAGTGCAGCCCGGCCGCGATCGCCCGGTCGAAGTAGGGCTTGAACTGCGGCCGGGGCACGCCGACCTCCGGACCGCCGAGTCCGAAGGAGACCAGGCCCTCCGGGCGCAGCCGGTCGTCGGTGGCGAGCCGGGTCGTCTCCTCGGCGGCCTCCAGGCCGGCCTCGCCGGGGATGTCGAAGCACCAGCGCAGCACCGTCCCGAACTCGGCCTCGGCCGCCTTACGGGCGTCCTCGATCGCGTCCATGAAGGCCCGCTCGTCGATGCCGCGACGCGTGGACGAGAACGGCGTGATGGTCAGCTCGGCGTACCGCACCTGCTGCCGGGCCAGGTCCCGGGCCACCTCATAGGTCAGCAGCCGGACGTCCTCCGGGGTGCGGATCAGGTCGACGACCGACAGGTACACGTCGATGAAGTGCGCGAAGTCGGTGAACGTGAAGTAGTCGACCAGGGCCGCGGGGTCGGCCGGCACCTTCGAGTCGGGGTGCCGGGCGGCCAGCTCGGACACGATCCGGGGGGAGGCGGAGCCCACGTGGTGCACGTGCAGTTCGGCCTTGGGCAGTCCGGCGATGAACGCCTTCAGGTCGCGTGGGGCCTGGGGGTCGACGAGATGCTCGGTCAAGGGTTCCTCCCCGGAACGGCGCCCCGGCCGGAGCGTGGCTCGGGCGGGCGCGGGTGATCGGCTGATCGATGACTCGGGCTTCATCCTAGGCCGTGGTGCGGCGCCCCCAGGGGCGCGGGGAACCGCGCGACCGGCCCCCCGTGCACCCGCACTGCGACACGCGTGAAGCGCCCCGTAGCATGGCGGGACGATCGACCCAGGGGGGATGCACAGATGACGGACCCGACGCAGCCCGGCGCAGGCGGCGGCCACGACCCGTGGGCGCCCCCGGAGAACAAGCCGTCGCTCGACAAGGACCAGCCGCCCACCCAAGGGCCGCCGTCCTCCGTGCACGACCAGGCCACGGTCACCTCGATGCCGAGCGCGGGCTTCACCCCGCCCACCGGCACGCCCCAGTTCGACAGCACGGGCGCCGGGGCGGTCCCACCCCCGCCGGTCGCCCCCGGCGGCTACGGCTACCCCGGCTACCCCCAGGGCGGGACCGGCTACCAGGCCGGGGCCGGCTACGGCTGGCCCGGTATGCAGCCGGCCCCGCAGAACGGCATGGGCATAGCGGCGATGGTGCTCGGCATCATCTCCTGCACGCTGTTCTGCCTCTACGGCGTGGTCTCCCTGGTCACCGGCATCCTCGCCGTCGTCTTCGGCATCAAGGGCCGCAAGCGCGCCGAGGCCGGTGTGGCCACGAACCACGGCCAGGCCCAGGCGGGTCTGATCATGGGCATCATCGGGATCATCCTCGGCATCACCGTGATCGTCCTGATCGCGGTCGGCATCACGGCCGCCATCAACAGCGACGACTCGTACGACAGCGACCCCTACGGCGCCCACGCCCCGATCGCCACCGCCCCGTACCACCGCTGAAACTCCCGTACGGCGCTTCGAAGTTGGCCACTACGATTCCCTGGTCTGACAACGAGGGGAGATCGTCCATGTCCAACACCAATCCCGCGCCCGGTGGGTTCGGGCCGCCGTCCCAGCCTCCGCAGCAACCGGCTCCCGGCTACGGCTACCCGCAGCAGTCCGGCCCGGGCTACGGCTACCCCCAGGGCGGCCCGGGCTACCCGGCCGCGCCGCCCGCGGGCTACCCGCAGGCCCCCGGCTACGGGATACCTCCGCAGCCGAGCAACGGCATGGGAACCACGGGGCTGGTGCTGGGCATCATCGGCGTGGTGTGCAGCGTGACCTTCCTGCTGTGGTTCTTCGGCGTGGTCCTGGGCATCCTGGCGATCATCTTCGGCGCCATCGGCCGCGGCAAGGCCACCCGCGGCGAGGCCACCAACAAGGGCGCGGCGACCGCCGGCCTGGTCTGCGGCATCATCGCCACCGTGATCCTGCCGCTGCTGGGCTTCCTGCTGTTCGCCAGCATCATGGGCGGGCTCGGCGCGGCTGCCTGACCGAAGCCTCACGGAGGGGCCGGTCCCGGGGCCGGCCCCTCGCTCACGCCGTGCGCAGCCGCTCCCGCGCCTCCATCAGCGCGAACCCCAGCAGATTCGGCCCCCGCCACCGCTCCGGGTCCATCGCCGCCTCGTCGCCCGCCGCCAGCCCGATGCCCCACACGCGGTCCACGGGGCTCGCCTCGACCAGCACGCGGTCGCCGGTGTTCAGCAGGAACTCCCGCAGGTCCGGATGGGCGCCGAACTTGTGGAGGGAACCCTCCACGACGATCCGGAACCGCTCCCGCGCCCATATCGCCTCGTCGAACCCGCGCACCAGCCGCCCGGCCTTCTTCGCCGCGGCGGGAGTCCCGGCCGCGAGCACGGCACGCTCGGTCGCCGCGTCCTCGAAGAGCCGGGCCTTGCCGGCCATCATCCAGTGCTCGGCCGTCGCGTACTCCACGCCGTCCACCGTGAAGGGCGACGGCCACCACTGGCTCAGACAGCTCGGCCCGATCCGGCCGTCGGGCCGCGGCCGGTGCCCCCAGAAGTGCAGATACTCGACCTTGGCGCCGGCGCGGACCGCCCTGATCAGGGCCTCCCGCGAACCGACCGCCCCCGTGATCTTCTCCATGCGGGCGAGTCTGGCAGCCACCACTGACACAGCGTCCCGCCTTTTCCCGGCGGACTCGCCACCTGGTCGACAGATTCCGTCGCGTAACCAAAAATCAACAACGGAATCCCTTGTTGGAGTCCCATCCCTCTGTCAGGATCGGCACTCAAATCGAGCCTGAGCCACGCCGGCCCCCTCGCGGGGACACGGAGGAGAGCGACATGCACAACCCGGGTACCGCCACCCCGGACCGATTCCCGGCCGAGGAGTGCTTCCAGGAGGGCGCGCAGTACATCGCGGGCCGCCTGACCAGGGGCACCTCCGGCCGTACGCACGCGGTCGTCGACCCGGCGTCCGGCGAGGAGGTGCTGCGCTACGAGCTCGCGAGCACGGCCGACGTCGACCGGGCCGTCGCCGCCGCCCGCGAGGCCTTCCCCGGCTGGGCGGGGACCACGCCCGGCGAGCGGTCCGACGCCCTGCACCGGTTCGCCGCGGTCCTGGCCGACCGGGCCGACGACTTCGCCCGCGCCGAGTCGCTCCAGTGCGGCAAGCCGCTGAAGCTGAGCCGGGAGTTCGACGTCCCGGGCACCATCGACAACACCGCCTTCTTCGCCGGAGCCGCACGGCTGCTGCAGGGGCAGTCCGCCGGCGAGTACTCCGGCGACCACACCTCGTACGTCCGGCGCGAGCCCATCGGGGTCGTCGGGTCGATCGCGCCCTGGAACTACCCGTTGCAGATGGCCGCCTGGAAGATCCTCCCGGCGATCGCCGCGGGCAACACCATCGTCCTGAAGCCCGCCGAGCTCACCCCGCTGACCTCGCTGCTCTTCGCCCAGGCGGCCACGGACGCCGGGATCCCGGACGGCGTGATCAACATCGTCACCGGCACCGGCAAGGAGGCCGGGGAACACCTCGTCGGCCACCCCGACGTGGCCATGACCTCCTTCACCGGCTCCACCGCCGTCGGCAAGCGAGTCGCCGAGATCGCCACCGCCACCGTCAAGCGCCTCCACCTGGAACTCGGCGGCAAGGCGCCGTTCGTGGTCTTCGACGACGCCGACCCGGAGGCCGCCGCCCACGGCGCGGTCGCGGGCGCGCTCATCAACACCGGGCAGGACTGCACGGCCGCCACGCGCGCGTACGTGCAGCGGCCGCTGTACGAGGACTTCGTGGCGCGGACCGCCGCGCTCATGGAGACCGTCCGGCTCGGCGACCCCTTCGCCGCCGGGACCGACCTCGGGCCGCTGATCTCGCACGTCCAGCGCGACCGGGTCGCCGGTTTCGTCGACCGGGCGCGGGCCTACGCGCGCGTGGTGACCGGCGGCGAGGCACCCGGGGGCGAACTCGCCCAGGGCGCCTACTACCGTCCCACCCTGATCGCCGACGCGCCGCAGGACAGCGAGGTCGTGCAGTCCGAGATCTTCGGACCGGTCCTGGTCGTGCTGCCGTTCGACACCGACGACGAGGGGATCGCGCTCGCCAACGACACCCCGTACGGGCTGGCCGCCTCCGCCTGGAGCCGGGACGTGTACCGGGCCAACCGGGCCACGCGCGAGATCAAGGCCGGCTGCGTATGGGTCAACGACCACATCCCGATCATCAGCGAGATGCCGCACGGCGGCTACCGGTCCTCCGGCTACGGCAAAGACATGTCAACGTACTCGTTCGAGGAGTACACCCAGATCAAGCACGTCATGTTCGACAACACCGCGGTGGCCGCGAAGGACTGGCACCGCACCGTCTTCGGGGACCGCTAGCCGTATCAGGCCGCCTGACCAGCGGCCGCCCACCCTCCGAAAGGGCACCACGCGCATGGAGCAGTACGAGCCCGACCGCCTCTCCCCGGCCCAAGTGGCCGCCCGGCGGCGCAGCTTCACCAACGGCAGGGCCGCCCTCACCCGGCGGTCCCTGCTGCGCGCCTCCGCGGGCGGCGCGCTCGCCGTCGGCGGTCTCGGGAGCTTGAGCGCCTGCGGCATCCCGGCGGCCGGTCAGTCGCAGGGCGGCGTCTCCGCAGAGGACCGCTCGGCCAAGGAGAAGACCGTGAACTTCTCCAACTGGACCGAGTACATGGACGTCGACGACAGCGGCAAGCACCACCCGACGCTGGAGCAGTTCACCAAGCGCACCGGCATCAAGGTCAGGTACACCGAGGACATCAACGACAACAACGAGTTCTTCGGCAAGATCAAGCCGCAGCTCGCCGCGGGCCAGGACACCGGCCGCGACCTGATCGTCCTCACCGACTGGCTGGCCGGGCGGCTCATCCGCCTCGGCTGGGTGCAGAAGCTCGACCCCTCCAACCTGCCGCACGCCTACGCCAACCTGTCCGCCCAGTTCCGCAGCCCCGACTGGGACCCGGGCCGCGCCTACTCGTACGTCTGGCAG
Organism: Streptomyces sp. NPDC006140; assembly: GCF_040628815.1. Classification (NCBI taxonomy): domain Bacteria; kingdom Bacillati; phylum Actinomycetota; class Actinomycetes; order Kitasatosporales; family Streptomycetaceae; genus Streptomyces; species Streptomyces sp. NPDC006140. The sequence goes on from NZ_JBEXTS010000006.1 coordinate 325,490, forward strand.
GGCATCTCGACGGTCATCGCGTACAACAAGAAGGCCCTCGACGGTGTCGAGGTGAAGTCGATATCGGACCTGCTCGACAACCCCAGGCTCAAGGGCCGGGTCGGCTTCCTCTCGGAGATGCGCGACAGCGTCGGGATGACGCTGCTCGACATGGGCAAGGATCCGGCGACGTTCACGGCCGACGACTACGACGCGGCCATCGCCCGCCTGCAGAAGGCCGTCGACAAGGGCCAGATCCGCCGCTTCACCGGCAACGACTACACCTCGGACCTGACCAGCGGCGACTTCGCGGCCTGCGTCGCCTGGGCCGGTGACGTCGTCCAGCTCAAGGCGGACAGCCCCGACATCGACTTCCTCATCCCCGACAGCGGCTACATGACGTCCACGGACAACCTGCTGATCCCCAACAAGGCCCGGCACAAGACGAACGCCGAGCGGCTCATCGACTTCTACTACGAGCCGAAGCCCGCCGCCGAACTCGCCGCGTACATCAACTACGTGTGCCCCGTCGACGGCGTGAAGGCCGAGCTGGCGAAGATCGACGAGGACGCGGCGAACAACCCGCTGATCATCCCCGACAGGGCCATGGCGGCCAAGTCGCACGCCTTCCGCTCGCTGAGCTCGAAGGAAGAGACCGAGTTCGAAGAGAAGTTCGCGAAGCTGACGGGGGCGTGACCACCATGACGAACACCACCGACCAGGGCGGCGACGTCCGCCTCACCGGCATAGCCAAGACCTACGGCGCCTTCACCGCCGTCCACCCGCTCGACCTGACCGTCCCGCAGGGCTCCTTCTTCGCCCTGCTCGGCGCCTCCGGCTGCGGCAAGACCACCACCCTGCGCATGATCGCCGGGCTGGAGGAACCCTCCGCCGGCAGCGTCTTCCTGGGCGACCAGGACGTGACGGCCCTCCCGCCGTACAAGCGGCCGGTGAACACCGTCTTCCAGTCCTACGCCCTCTTCCCGCACCTCGACATCTTCGAGAACGTCGCCTTCGGGCTGCGCCGGCGCGGTCTTAAGTCGGTGAAGAAGCAGGTCGAGGAGATGCTCGACCTCGTCCAGCTCGGCGAGCAGGCCCGCAAGAAGCCGCACCAGCTCTCCGGCGGCCAGCAGCAGCGCGTCGCCGTGGCGCGCGCGCTGATCAACCACCCCAAGGTGCTCCTGCTCGACGAGCCGCTCGGCGCCCTCGACCTGAAGCTGCGCCGCCAGATGCAGCTGGAGCTCAAGCGCATCCAGACCGAGGTCGGCATCACCTTCATCCACGTCACGCACGACCAGGAGGAGGCCATGACCATGGCCGACACGGTCGCCGTGATGAACGCGGGCCGCGTCGAGCAGCTCGGCTCCCCGGCCGACCTGTACGAGAACCCGCGCACCACGTTCGTCGCCAACTTCCTCGGCACCTCGAACTTCATCGAGGCCGAGGTCGACTCCAGGAGCGGCGAGGAGATCGTGCTGAAGGCGGGCGGCGGCAAGCTGGTCCTGCCCGAGGCGCGCTGCTCGGCGCCCACGGGCACCGGCGGCAAGGTGCTGGCCGGGGTCCGCCCGGAGAAGATCGCCCTCACCCACGCCGACGACGCCGGCGAGATCCCGGCGGGCCGCAACCGCATCACCGGCCGGATCGCGGACTCCAGCTTCATCGGCGTCTCGACGCAGTACGTAGTCGACAGCCCGGTCTGCGCCGACTTCGAGGTCTACGCCCAGAACATCGACCGCGACCCGCGGCTGGTGCCGGGCGCCGAGGTCGTCCTGCACTGGAACCCGGCCCACACCTTCGGCCTGGACGCCGCCCAGGACGCCGAGGCCGGAGTGGAAGAGGCGGTCTGATGAGCACACTCACCGAGGCGCCACCGCCGCTCGCGCCCGAGGCGCCCGAACCGAAGCCGCCGAAGCGCAGAGGCCGCTTCACGCCGTACTGGCTGCTGCTGCCCGGCATCCTCTGGCTGCTGCTGTTCTTCGCGCTGCCGATGATCTACCAGGCCTCCACGTCCGTGCAGACGGGCTCACTGGAGACGGGCTACAAGGTCACCTGGCACTTCGCCACCTATTGGGACGCCCTGTCGGCGTACTGGCCGCAGTTCGTCCGCTCGGTGCTCTACGCGGGCACGGCGACGATCCTGTGCCTGCTGCTGGGCTACCCGCTGGCGTATCTGATCGCCTTCCGGGCGGGCCGCTGGCGGAACCTGATCATGATCCTGGTGATCGCGCCGTTCTTCACCAGCTTCCTGATCCGCACCCTGGCCTGGAAGACGATCCTCGCGGACGGCGGCCCGGTCGTCGGCGCGCTCAACACGCTGCACGTCCTGGACGTCACCAACTGGCTCGGCTGGACCGCCGGCGACCGCGTCCTCGCGACGCCGCTCGCGGTGGTGTGCGGCCTGACGTACAACTTCCTGCCGTTCATGATCCTGCCGCTCTACACCTCGCTGGAGCGCATCGACGGCCGGCTGCACGAGGCGGCGGGGGACCTGTACGCCCGCCCGTGGACGACGTTCCGCAAGGTGACCTTCCCGCTGTCGATGCCGGGTGTCGTCTCCGGCACGCTGCTGACCTTCATCCCGGCGGCCGGTGACTACGTCAACGCCGATCTGCTCGGCTCCACGGACACCCGCATGGTCGGCAACGTCATCCAGACGCAATTCCTCAGAGTGCTCGACTATCCGACGGCCGCGGCACTCTCCTTCATCCTCATGGCGGCCATCCTCCTCATGGTCACCCTCTACATCCGCAGGTCCGGGACGGAGGATCTGGTCTGACATGCCCTTCGTCAACTGGCTCAAGAGAAATCTCGTCGTCATCGCGGGACTGCTGACGCTCGCCTATCTGCTGCTGCCGAACATCGTCGTGACGGTGTTCTCCTTCAACAAACCGAAGGGGCGCTTCAACTACGAGTGGCAGCAGTTCTCCCTGGACGCCTGGAAAGACCCGTGCGGGGTCTCCGACCTGTGCGGCTCGCTGTCGGTCAGCCTCCAGATCGCGTTCTGGGCGACCCTCGGCGCCACCCTCCTGGGCACGCTGATCGCCTTCGCCCTGGTCCGCTATCGGTTCCGCGCCCGCGGCGCCGTGAACTCGCTGATCTTCCTGCCGATGGCGATGCCCGAGGTCGTCATGGCCGCCTCGCTGCTCACCCTGTTCCTCAACATGGGCGCACAGCTCGGTTTCTGGACGATCCTCATCGCGCACATCATGTTCTGCCTGAGTTTCGTGGTCACGGCCGTGAAAGCACGCGTGATGTCGATGGACCCGAAACTGGAGGAGGCGGCACGGGACCTGTACGCGGGCCCGTTCCAGACGTTCCTCCGCGTCACCCTGCCGATAGCCGCCCCGGGAATCGCGGCGGGCGCGCTGCTCGCCTTCGCGCTCTCCTTCGACGACTTCATCATCACCAATTTCAACGCGGGCTCGACCGTCACCTTCCCCATGTTCGTCTGGGGCTCGGCACAGCGCGGAACGCCCGTCCAGATCAATGTCATCGGCACGGCCATGTTCGTCGTCGCCGTACTGTTCGTCCTCGTTTCCATGGCCGTCGGCAATCGCCGCAACAGACAAAAGGCATAACCGTAGGGAGTTGACATCATGGCCCCGAGCGCCATGAATCAGTGGATCCGATCGCTTTCCGACGCCCAGCCGGTCCCGTACTGGCTGGACGACCCCGGCCGGCCCCGTCCCGAACCCGCCCTCACCACCTCCGAGACCTGCGACCTGCTGGTCGTCGGGGGCGGCTACAGCGGACTGTGGACGGCGCTGATCGCCAAGGAGCGCGACCCGCGGCGGGACGTGGTGCTGGTGGAGGGCCGCGAGGCGGGCTGGGCCGCCTCGGGCCGCAACGGCGGATTCTGCGCCGCCTCCCTCACCCACGGCCTGCCCAACGGCCTCGCCCGCTGGCCGGACGAGATCCACACGCTCCAGGAGCTGGGCGCCCGCAACCTCGACGCGATCGAGGCGGCCGTCGCCCGGCACTCCATCGACTGCGACTTCGAACGCACCGGCGAGATCGACGTCGCCACCGAGCCGTACCAGGCGTGGGAACTGCGCGACTGGCACGAGGAGATGTCCCGCCGCGGCCTCGCCGACGGCGTCGAGTACCTGGACGCCGACGCCGTACGGGAACAGGTGAACTCACCCACCTTCCAGGCGGGCCTGTGGGACCGCAGGGGCGTCGCCATGCTGCACCCGGCGAAGCTCGCGTGGGGCCTGAAGCGGGCGTGCATTCGATCGGGCGTGCGCGTCTACGAGCACACCCCCGCGCTGAACCTGAAGCCCTACGGCGCCGGCATGGCCGTACGCACCCCCTACGGCCGGGTCCGCGCCCGCCGGGTCGCCCTCGGCACCAACATCTTCCCCAACCTGGTCAGACGCGTCCGCTCCTACACCGTCCCCGTCTACGACTACGCCCTCATGACCGAGCCGCTCACCGCCGGCCAACTGGCCTCGATCGGCTGGAAGAACCGCCAGGGCCTCGGCGACAGCGCCAACCAGTTCCACTACTTCCGCCTCTCCGCCGACAACCGGATCCTCTGGGGCGGCTACGACGCGATCTACCCCTACGGCGGCCGCGTCCGCGCCGAGTACGACGACCGGCCCGAGACCTACGCCAAGCTCGCCGGGCACTTCTTCACCTGCTTCCCGCAGCTGGAGGGCGTCCGCTTCTCCCACGCCTGGGGCGGCGCGATCGACACCTGCTCCCGCTTCTCGGCGTTCTTCGGCACCGCCCACCAGGGCAGGGTGGCCTACGCGGCCGGGTACACGGGGCTCGGCGTCGGCGCCACCCGGTTCGGCGCCGAGGTGATGCTGGACCTGCTGGCGGGGGAGCGCACCGAGCGGACCGAACTGGAGATGGTCCGCAGGAAGCCGCTGCCGTTCCCGCCCGAGCCGTTCGCCTGGACGGGCATCGCCCTCACCAAGTGGTCCCTGGCGAGGGCGGACGCACAGGGCGGACGCCGCAACCTGTGGCTGCGGACGATGGACCGGCTGGGGCTGGGCTTCGACAGCTGAGCCGGTGGGCTGTGAGCCGGTTCACTCCAACGAGGAGCCGGAAGCCGCGTAATGACGGCGAGAGACCCCCTTCTCCCTCGTGACGCCCTCGGGACGCGCCGCGCGTCCACGAGGACCACGGGATCCACGAGGTCCACGGGATCCACGAGAGAGAAGGAGGTCCTCCCGATGACCGGTGCGAAGACGGCCGTCGAGTGGCTCGCATCCGTCGCACCCGACCCCGAGGCCTGCCGCTGGGAATGGGAGCGCAACCCGCTCGGGGTGGCGCTGCTGCCCGCGGGCAGCGCCTGGGACGTGCTCATCCTGCCCGGCGAACTCGGCTACGCCACGCTCGACGTGCTGAGCCGCGTCCTCGACCAGCCGGGGCCCGTGCTCGTCGACTTCGGCGACGCGCGCATGGGCTTCTTCGTGCCGCCGGGCACCGCGGCCCGCTGGCTCGGCACGGGCATCCGCACGGCCGGCGCCGGCACCTGGATCGTCGTGCCGTACCCGGGCCGTTCCTCACCCGGCGGCGTCCGCTGGCTGGTCCCCCCGGACGGCTCGGGCACGCTGACGGACCCGGCGCTGCTGGAACTGGCGATGCACGAGGCGGCGGCGGGGCTGGCCACGGAGCACGACGATTAGGGCCCTTCTGATGGATCTCCGTGGGAGAAGGAGCGGCGTTCGGTGCGTGCGATCGGCGAGCGGGCGTGCCGGCGTCGCGACGCCGCGGAGATCCATCAGAAGGGCCCTAAGCCCTACCGGGGCTGCTCGGACGGCCCGGTCCGCCCGAGGAACAGCCACAGCGACGACAGCAGCACCGCGCACAGACACCAGCTCGCCACCACGTCCAGCGGCCAGTGGTAACCCCGGCGGACCAGGCCGTAGCTGACACCGAGCACCAGCAGGGCGCAGATGGCGACCAGCGCGCGGCGGGCCAGGGGCGTGCGGAGCCGGGGGAGCAGGAGCAGGGTCGCGGAGCCGTAGGCGATGGCGGCCGTGGCGGTGTGGCCCGAGGGGTAGTAGCCGGTGCCGGGCGGGACGACCGGGGTGCCCGGGCGGTCCGTGAGTTCCTTGAGCGGGACGACCAGCGCCGGGACCAGGGTCATGAGCAGGGCCGCGGCGGCCACCGGCAGCCACCAGCGGTCGCCGCCGGAGCGGCGGGCGCGTACGGCGACGTACCCGAGGACGACGGCGAGGACGGGGACCGCGACCTGGATGTTCCCGAGGTCGGCGAGGAGTTCGGACGCGCGGTCGGGGGCGACGAGGCCGCGGCTGACGCGTTCGTCGAGCCGGATCAGCGGGCCGTCGGCGACGACCTGCCAGGTGATCAGGGCGAAGAGCAGGGCGGGGAGGCCGAACAGGAGGGTCAGGAGGCCCGGGTGTGTTCTCCTGCCCCGCGTGGGGGACGTGGCGCGCTCCTGGTTCGCGGGGATCGGCATGGGGCACAGCTTGGCACGAGCACAGACGCCCACTCGCGGCCCCCTCGGAGGATCACGTGAACCAGCCGGCGAACGACGACGGCCTCTTCGAGCACTGCCCGTGGCTCTTCGCCGCGCAGGCGTCCGACGGGCAGCGCGCGGCACAGGAGCAGCGGCAGCGGCGGCTGCTCGCGGGGCCGGGGCCGGTGCGGCTCGGGGCGGACTGCTTCGTCGCGGAGACGGCGGCCGTGCACCCGGACGTCCTGCACCTGGGCGACCGCTCCTACATCGCGGCCCACGCCTATGTCACCGGCGACATACGCACCGGCGCCGACTGCACGATCAACCCGTTCACGGTGGTGCGCGGGACCGTCACCCTGGGGGACGGGGTGCGCGTCGGCGCCCACACCTCCCTGCTCGGCTTCAACCACGGGACCGTGCCCGACCTGCCGGTCCACCGGCAGCCCGTCACCAGCCGTGGGATCACGGTCGGCGACGACGTGTGGATCGGCTCGCACGTGGTGGTGCTGGACGGCGTGACGATCGGGGACCACTGCGTCGTCGGGGCGGGAGCGGTGGTGACGAAGGACCTGCCGGCGTGGACGGTGGCGGCGGGCAACCCGGCCCGGCGCATCCGGGACCGGCGGGATCCGAGGGGTGAGGGGCCAGGCCCTGCCCACGTCCTCGGCAAGGCCCACCACGATCCGCACGACAGCGCGGACCGGCGTCCCGCCCTCGCTGCTCTCGCCGAGGAACTCGCCGCGTTCGCAGGAACCGCCCGGGCCCAGGCCCCCGACCTGCTCGACCGCTGCCGGCAACCCGGCACCGGCCGCTACGTCGACCGGCCCGGTGTCCAGCCGACCGTGCGGGCCCACTGCGACGCCGTCGAGATCGCCGACCTGCTGCTCCGGGACGTGCCGCCCCAACTGTCCGCCGCCGAGCACGTGGAGCGGCTGCGGACGTTGCAGGACCCCGCCACCGGGCTGGTCCCCGAACACGGCGCGGCGCCGCCGCTCCCCGGCCCGGCCGGGCTGCCGGACGACGACGGTGCCGCGGCCTACCACGTGCTGTGCGTGGGCTACGCGCTCGACCTGCTCGGCAGTTCCTTCGCCCACCCGGTGCACGCGGTGCGCGGCACGACCGCGGACCGGCTGATCCGGCACCTGGCCGCACTGCCCTGGCGCGACCGCGCCTGGCACGCCGGGGCCTGGGTCGACTCCTGGGCCACCGCCGCGCACTGGAACCTGCGCCTCGGGGCGGAGGCGGCCGCGCCCGGCGCGCTGGAGGCACTGTTCGGCTGGCTGCACACCCACGCCGATCCCTGGACCGGCATGTGGGGCTCGCCCACCCCCGAGGCCGGACGCCTGCAGATGGTCAACGGCTACTACCGGCTCACCCGCGGCTCCTTCGCCCAGTTCGGCCTGCCCGTGCCGTACGCGGAGCGCGCGATCGACACCGTCCTGGATCACGCCCGCGACCCCCGCCACTTCGCCCCGGGCCGCGAGAACGCCTGCAACGTCCTGGACGTCATCCACCCCCTGTGGCTCTGCGCCCGGCAGACCGGCCACCGCTCCCAGGAGACCCGGGCCTGGGCGGCGGACCGGCTCACCGCCGCCCTGCGCCGCTGGCACCCGGGCCACGGCTTCGCCTTCGGCCCCACCCTCGACGGCAGCGGCCCGGGCCGCGAACCCGGCCTCCAGGGCACGGAGATGTGGCTCGCCATCATCTGGCTGCTCGCGGACGTACTCGGCCTCGCCGACGTCCTGGGCTACCGCCCCCGCGGCATCCACCGCCCGGAACCGGCCCCGGCCGCCGCGAAACCGTCCTGACCCCGGCTCACGGAATGGCCTCGATCCGTTCCAGATTCTCCTCGCCCCATTCCCCGAGCGGTGCCATCGCGGCATTGAGGGAACGGCCGAATTCCGTCAGCGAGTACTCCACCTTCGGCGGAACCTGCTGGTGCACCTCGCGGTGCACCAGACCGCTGTTCTCCATCTCCCGCAGCTGAAGGATGAGCATCCGTTCGCTGATTCCGGCCACCGCGCGCCGCAACTCGCCGAAGCGCAAAGGGCCTTCCCCCAGCGAGAACAGAATCAGGCCCTTCCACTTTCCGCCCATCACGGCTATGGCGGCATCCAGCCCGCAGGTGAACGTACGCTTCGCCATCCGGCCCTCCCCACGAACAAAACTGTCAGTACCCGAGAAAAATGTAGGTACTTGAGGGAATGTACGCGACCACCCAGCATGGACTCCCGTAAAAGAAAACAAGGGAGAGAAAACATGGCTGGAGACCACCCCGCGCCCGTGACCGTCATCGGACTGGGGTCGATGGGCCGGGCCCTCGCCGGGGCGTTCCTGGCGGCAGGACACCCGACCACCGTCTGGAACCGCACCCCGGGCCGAGCCGGGCCGCTGGTGGAGAAGGGGGCCGTGCACGCGGAGTCGGTCGCGGACGCCGTCGCGGCAAGCGGACTGGTCGTCACGTGCCTGACCACCTTCGAGGACACCCGCGCGGTACTGGAACCGGCCGCCGGGGCGTTACGGGGCCGGGACGTCGTCACCCTGAACAGCGGCTCCCCGTCCGGCGCGCGCGAGACCGCCGCGTGGGCCACCGCGCACGGCGCCCGCCTGCTCGCCGGAGCGGTCAAGAACGTGCCGGCGGCCGTGGGAGCACCGGACACCCTGCTCTACTACAGCGGCGACCGGGCCGTCTTCGACGCGCACGAGACGACCCTCAGGGTGCTGGGAGGCGACACCGTCCACCTCGGGGAGGAGCCCGATCTCGCCGCGTTGTACGAGATGGCGGTGGGCGCGATGCTGCTGCCCGCGCTCGTCGGGTTCTTCCAGGGGGCCGCCGCCGTCCAGGCGCGAGGACTGCGGGCGGAGTCGACGGTGCGGTTCGCCGGCAAGTGGCTCGACATGATCAAGACGCTGCTGCCGGTCTACGCCGCGGAGATCGACAGCGGTGACTACGGCGACGCCGCCAGCTCGGTGGACCTCTTCCTCGCGGGCGCGGCCCACGACCACGACCTGGCCGAGGAGACGAACGTCGACACCGCCTGGCTGGCTCCCCTGCACGACCTGCTGCGGCGGGCGGCCGAGGCGGGCCACGGGCGGCACAGCATCGCGGCACTGACCGAAGTGCTCAGGAAGGGGGCGTAGAGGGAGGTCGGCCGCCCCGGAACAGGGGGGGTGGTTCCGAGGCGGCCGTCCGGACCGGAACGTCGCCGCCCCGGGGGGTTTGGGGCGGGCGACTGTCCGATCGGTGAGGAGATCCAGAGCCTCAGGCTCCGGTTGTGTGCGCGAGGGCACGACCAGGTCGAAGCTGGGGAGGCCCCGGCCTGATGTCACCCACAGTCCCCTGTGGGCGGGGTGTATCTCTCATCTGGGTAGAACCTACGACAGGGGCAGGGCGCAGGACAGGCCGCAGGGCCCCCTGTCATCCACCTCGCACACCTTCTTCACACGCTCTGCCGCTCGCCGCCGCGGTAGCGGAACCCGGGCGGCTCACCTGCCCCGACGGCGGCTCATCTGCCCCGACGGCGGCTCGGATGCGCGGACCGACGGGGCAGGGTGCGGGCAACACCGGGTCAGATGCGGGAGAAGGCCTGCTCGATGATGTCGAGGCCCTCGTTCAGCAGGTCCTCGCCGATCACCAGCGGCGGCAGGAAACGGAGCACGTTGCCGTAGGTGCCACAGGTCAGGACCAGCAGCCCCTCGGCGTGGCAGGCCTTGGCAAGTGCGGCGGTCGCCTCCGGATTCGGCTCCTTGGTGGCCCGGTCCTTGACCAGCTCGATGGCGATCATCGCGCCGCGTCCGCGGACATCGCCGATGACGTCGAACTTCTCCTGCATGGCGGACAGGCGGGCCTTCATGACGGCCTCGATGTGCTGCGCCCGGGCGTTGAGGTCGAGCTCCTTCATCGTCTCGATGGAGCCGAGCGCACCGGCGCAGGCGACCGGGTTGCCGCCGTAGGTGCCGCCCAGACCGCCGGCGTGCGCGGCGTCCATGATCTCGGCGCGACCGGTCACGGCCGCCAGCGGCAGACCACCGGCGATGCCCTTGGCCGTGGTGATCAGGTCCGGGACGATCCCCTCGTCCTCGCACGCGAACCACTGGCCCGTGCGGCAGAAGCCCGACTGGATCTCGTCGGCCACGAAGACGATGCCGTGGTCGGAGGCGAACTTCCGGATCGCCGGCAGGAAGCCCTTGGCCGGCTCGATGAAGCCGCCCTCGCCGAGCACCGGCTCGATGATGATCGCGGCCACGTTCTCGGCGCCGACCTGCTTGCTGATCTGGTCGATCGCCTGGGCGGCGGCCTCGGGGCCCGCGTTCTCGGGGCCGGTCGGCCAGCGGTAGCCGTACGCCACCGGCACCCGGTACACCTCGGGCGCGAACGGCCCGAAGCCGTGCTTGTACGGCATGTTCTTCGCGGTGAGCGCCATCGTCAGGTTGGTCCGCCCGTGGTACCCGTGGTCGAACACGACGACGGCCTGCCGCTTGGTGTACGCCCGCGCGATCTTCACGGCGTTCTCGACGGCCTCGGCGCCGGAGTTGAACAGCGCGCTCTTCTTGGCGTGGTCACCGGGGGTCAGCTCGGCGAGCGCCTCGGCGACCTCGACGTACCCCTCGTAGGGCGTGACCATGAAACAGGTGTGGGTGAAGTCGGCGAGCTGCGCGGACGCCCGCCGTACGACGGCCTCGGCGGAGGCGCCGACGGAGGTCACGGCGATGCCCGAGCCGAAGTCGATGAGCCGGTTGCCGTCGACGTCCTCGATGATGCCGCCGCCCGCACGCGCCGTGAACACGGGCAGCACCGAGCCCACACCCTGCGCGACCGCGGCGGTACGGCGGGCCTGCAGCTCCTGGGACTTCGGTCCGGGGATGGCGGTGACGACGCGACGCTCCTGCGGAAGTGCGGTCATGCGGGGCTCCTGGGGTGGTGCGGAGGGTGACATACGGACGCTTGGCTTCTTTTCTCGCAGGCTAGGGCGGGGAAAGGAGGGTGGGCATGCTCCATGTGGGCGTTGTCGGCGCGGCGGCTTGTCCGGGGTGGACATGGCGGCCTGATGGGCTGCTGCCCACGACCCGGCCGCGTAAGCGGTGAACTCCCCAGGGGAGGGCGTTAGATTGGCTCGCTGATGGTGGACGGAGCGGCTGGTCAGGGGGCAAGGGCGATGGACAGCGACGGGACGCAGGAGGCCCGGGGTACGCACGCGCATCCCGTGCCGCGCCCGGGGGGGCCGGCGGAGGTGCCCGCGATGCCGCCGAGGCCGCCACGGGCACCGGAGGCGCCCCCGCTGCCGGACGGGTCGGCCTTCCTCGCCTGGCTGCGCGCGCCCCGCCCCGACGCGGCGCCGGGCGTATGGCGCTTCGGGCACCGGCCGCGGCCCGCGGAGGAGCCCGAGACGGTCCCCACCCGGCAGCTGCTGAGCGGGGCGCTGATCGCCTTCCTCGTGGGCTGGCTGATCTGGTCGCTGCTGCAGAACGGCTACCTCGGCAACTGGTGGTGGGTGCCGTTCGACCTGATCGTCCCCGACGCCTGGCGCGGCGCCGACAGCGATCTCGGCGAGACCGGCACGTTCCTGGTGTACCGGGGGTACGAGTTGCTGGTCGCCCTGGCGATCATGGTCGGGGTGGCGCGGCTCGGCCGCTGGGGCGAGGTGTGGCGCCGCTTCGTGGCCCCCCGCTTCCGCAGGCCGGACCCCCAGGCCGCGCAACCGGCCCCCGAGGACGACCCGGCCCAGTGGAACGAGCTCCGCGCCGCCGGGGCCGCCGACGCCGCCGAGCGGCTCGCCGCCGACGCCCGCTCCGGGCTGATGCGGGACGTCGACCACGCCCGGATCCTCCGCGCCTGGCAGGGCGTGCGCACCGGACGGCACAGCCTGGCCACCTTCAGCGGTGCCGTGCTCAAGGACGGCGCCGCCGCCTGCCTGCACCCCTCCGGGGAGCGCGACCTGCCCGCCCGGCTGGCCCGGCACGACCTGGTCACCGGGCAGGTCCGGCTGGGCACCACCGTGGACGACGTCCGCAACCCCTACGCCTACCGCGGGGCCGGGCTGGCCCTCGGCCCCGACCTCCTCGGCACCTCGCTCGTCGCCGTCGGCCCCGCCGGTTCCGGCAAGACCGGTGCCGTCGTCCGGCCCCTCGCCGAGTCGCTGTGTCTGCACGCGCTCGCCGGGCGGGCCGCCGTGGTCGTCGTCGGGGCGGCCGGGGCGGGGCTCGGGCCGGCCGACGCGTACGACGTCGTCGTACGGATCGGGAACCAGGAGTCCGAGTACGACCTCGACCTCTACGGCGGGACCGCCGATCCGGACGAGGCCGCGGCCGTGCTCGCCGAGGCGCTCGTCGGGGATCTCGCCGATCCGCACCCGGGCAGCGACAGCCGCCGGTCCACCACCGTCCTCGCGCAGCTGCTCGGACCGTTCCGGGCCGTCCACGGGCGCTTCCCCTCCGTACCGGAGCTGCGGCAGCTGCTGGACGGGGCGCCGGGGCCGTTCGCCACGCTGCGGCAGGGCCTGCTGGACGCCGGGCAGGACTCGCTGCTGCGGGAGCTCGACGCCCGGGAGCGGCAGATGGGGCAGCCGGGTGACGTGGGCGGGGTGCTCGCCGACCGGGTCGCGCTGCTCGACCGGCCCGCGTTCGCCGGGTTCTTCGACACCTCCGGCCGGTCGCGGCCGTTCACGCTGAAGGCCCTCGACCATCCCGTGCGGGTGCGCATCGACCTGCCCGAGCGCGGGCACGCCGACGCCTCCCGGATGCTGGCGCGGCTGGTGCTCGCCCAGTTCACGGCGAGTGTCGCCGTACGGGAGGACCGGTCGCTGTTCGCCTGCCTGGTGCTCGACGACGCGACCGGCGTGGTCACGCCCGAGTCCGTGCGCGGCATCCAGCGGCTGCGGTCCGGCAACGCCGGAGTCGTGCTGACCCTGCGCACCCTGGACGACGTGGCCCGGCCCCTGCGCGGGCCGCTGCTCGGGGCCACCGGCTGCCGGATGGCGCTGTCGGGCGTCACGCCCTGGGACGGGCAGGATTTCGCCGAGGTGTGGGGCAAGGAGTGGACCGAGGCCCGGGACGTCACCGACCGGCAGATCATCGCCGAGACCCCGGCGGGCAAGGCGCTGCACGCGGTACGGCGGGTGATCACCGGCAAGGCGCCGACCGCGCGGGCGGTGACCGTGCGGCAGGTCGAGCGGGAGCGCTGGTCCGCGTCCGAGCTGGCGCACGGCGTTCCGGCGGGGCACGCGGTGCTGTCGCTGACCAATGTGAAGGGAGAGCACGCGCCGCCGCTGCTGGTGGACCTCCGGGGCTGACGGCTTCCCGCCGGTGCGGGTACGCGGGGACCGTACGGTGAGGCAGAATCGTCACAGGTCGTTCATACGCGGCGGCCAAAAGACCACAAAGATCACACAGCCCTGACGCAGAAGGCCTCATGCCCCCGACGCTCGCCTCGCTCGTCCACCACTCCGCGCTGAAACTGACCGTGCGAGCGGGCGCGGACCGCCTCGACGTGCCGGTCCGCTGGGCCCACGTGAGCGAGCTCGCCGACCCCGTGCCCTACATGGAGGGCGGGGAACTGCTGCTGATCACCGCGCTCAAGCTGGACGCCGAGGACCCGGAGGCCATGCGCCGCTACGTGCGGCGGCTGGCCGGGGCGGGAGTGGTCGGGCTCGGCTTCGCCGTCGGCGTCAACTACGAGGAGATCCCCAAGGCGCTCGTCGACGCGGCCGAGGAGGAGGGCCTGCCCCTGCTGGAGGTGCCGCGCCGCACCCCCTTCCTCGCCATCAGCAAGGCCGTGTCGGCGGCGATCGCCGCCGACCAGTACCGGGCCGTCACCGCCGGGTTCGCCGCCCAGCGCGAGCTGACCCGGCAGGCCCAGACCGGCGGTCCGGAGGGGCTGCTGGCCGCGCTCGCCGCACAGGTCGACGGCTGGGCGGCGCTGTACGACGCCTCGGGAGCCGTCGTCGCCACGGCACCGGAGTGGGCGGGGCGGCGCGCCGCGCGGCTCACCGGCGACGTGCAGCGGCTGCGGGAGCGGCCCGCGCCCGCCTCGTCGGTGGCCGGCGGGCCGGAGAACGAGGACCGCGTCGAACTGCACACCATCGGCACCGGCCGGCGCCCCCGGGCGGCCCTCGCCGTCGGCACGGCCGCCGCCCCGGGTACGGCCGAGCGGTACGCCGTCCACTCCGCCATCGCGCTGCTGACCCTGACCACGGAACGCTCCCGGTCCCTCCAGGCGGCCGAGCAGCGGATCGGCTCGGCGGTGCTGCGCATGCTGCTGGCCGGGGAGCCGGACCACGCCCGCGCCGTCGCCGGGGACCTGTACGGCGGGCTGCTGGACGCGCCGTTCCGGATGCTGGTCGCCGAGCGCGTGCCGGTGTCGGCCTCGGCCGCCCTGGCCCGCGCGGAGTCCGGGACGCCCGCCCGCGCCGCGGACCGGCCCTCGGCCGCCGCGCTCGCCGCGGCCGACGCGAACGGCGACCCGCTCGCGGCGCTCGCCGACGTCATGGAGTCCGCGGCGGCCCGGGCGGGCGAGGCCGTGCTGGTGGTGCCGGAGGGGGAGCGGCTGGTGGTGCTCGCCGCGGACGGCGGCGCCGCCGCGGCGGCCTGCGCCGAGTACGCGGCCGCCCTGGAGACGGCCCGGGCCGGCGTCCGCGAGAAGGTGCCCGGCGGCGAGGAGGACGAACTGGTCGTGGGCCTGTCGGCACCGGCCGGCCCCATCGCCGCGTCCGCCGCGTACAAACAGGCCGAGCAGGCCCTGTCGGTGGCCCGGCGGCGCGGACGCGTCCTGGTGGAGCACGAGCAGATGGCGGCCGGATCCGTACTGCCGCTGCTCGCGGACGACGCCGTTCGGGCGTTCGCCGACGGCATGCTGCGCCCCCTGTACGAGCACGACGCCACGGGCCGCGGCGACCTGGTCGCCTCCCTGCGCGCCTGGCTGTCCAAGCACGGCCAGTGGGACGCGGCGGCGGCCGACCTCGGCGTCCACCGCCACACGCTCCGCTACCGCATGCGCCGCGTCGAGGAGATCCTCGGCCGCTCCCTGGACGACCCGGACGCCCGGATGGAACTGTGGCTGGCCCTGAAGGCGACCAACACCGACTAGCCAAACCGTAGTGTCCCCGGCCGTCACTGCTACACCCCGGACAAACGCCCTTCGGCCACTCCGCCCCTACCGTTGGTCCCGTAGCAGTGGATCACCCCCAACGCCGAAGGGCCGGAACGAACATGACCTCCACCCACGCCTTCTGGCTCGCCGGCCGCCAGGCCACCGGCGAGGACACCTTCGACGTCAGCTCCCCGTGGGACGGACGGCTCGTGGGCACGGTGAGCGTGCCGACGGACGCTCAGGTCGAGGAGGCCGTGGCCGCCGCGTACGCCGTGCGGGACGAGTTCGCCGCCACCCCGGCCCACGTGCGGGCCGCCGCCCTCGACCACGTCAGCAAGCGCCTGGTCGAGCGCACCGAGGAGATCGCGCGGCTGATCTCCGCCGAGAACGGCAAGCCGGTCAAGTGGGCGCGCGGCGAGGTGGGGCGTGCCGTGTCCGTGTTCCGGTTCGCGGCCGAGGAGGCCCGGCGGTTCAACGGCGGTGAGGCCCAGCGGCTGGACACCGACCTCGGCGGGCAGGGGCGGCTCGCGCTCACGCGGCGGTTCCCGAAGGGCGTCGTGCTGGGCATCGCGCCCTTCAACTTCCCGCTGAACCTGTGCGCCCACAAGGTCGCCCCGGCCATCGCCGCCGGCGCCCCGATCATCCTCAAGCCTGCCCCGGCGACTCCGCTGTCCGGCCTGATCATCGGCGAGCTGCTGGCCGAGACGGAGCTGCCCGCGGGTTCCTGGAGCATCCTGCCGGTCGCCAACGACAAGATGCCCGTCCTGGTGCAGGACGAGCGCCTGCCCGTGATCTCCTTCACCGGCTCCGAGAAGGTCGGCTACGCGATCATGGACTCGGTGCCGCGCAAGCACTGCACCCTGGAGCTGGGCGGCAACGGCGCGGCCGTCGTCCTCGCCGACTGGGCGAGCGACGAGGACCTGGAGTGGGCGGCGAACCGCATCGCCACCTTCTCCAACTACCAGGGCGGCCAGTCCTGCATCTCCGTCCAGCGGGTCATCGCCGACGCCTCCGTCTACGACCGGCTGCTGCCGCGCATCGTCGCCGCCGTCGAGGCCCAGGTCACCGGCGACCCGAGCGACGACGCCACCGACGTCGGCCCGCTGGTCAGCGAGGACGCCGCGAAGCGCGTCGAGGCGTGGGTGCAGGAGGCCGTGGACGCCGGCGCCCGGCTGCTCACCGGCGGCAAGCGCGACGGCGCCTCGTACGCGCCGACCGTGCTGGCCGAGGTCCCGGCCGACGTGACGATCTCCTGCGAGGAGGTCTTCGGGCCCGTCCTCACCGTGCAGAAGGCGGACGGCGAGGCCGAGGCGTTCGCCGCCGTCAACGACTCCAAGTACGGCCTCCAGGCGGGTGTGTTCACCCACGACCTGCAGACCGCCTTCCGCGCCCACCGGGCCCTGGAGGTCGGCGGTGTCGTCATCGGCGACGTGCCGTCCTACCGCGCCGACCAGATGCCCTACGGCGGCGTCAAGCAGTCCGGCGTGGGCCGTGAGGGCGTGCGGTTCGCGATGGAGGACTACACCTACGAGCGCGTGATGGTCCTCACCGGCATCACTCTCTGACCCTCTCTGACCCCCTCTAGCTTATGGGAACCATTTTCATATAGGCTCTGCGAAGAGGCCCGGCACCGATGCCTTCCGGTGCCGGGCCTCTTCTTTACGCCGAGCTGCTCCGGACCCTCAACCGGAGAAGCCGACGTGCGCGAGCCGCAGCGGGCCGCGCAGCCTGAGGTGCACGTCGTGCACGCCCGCGGCGACGACGGGCGCGGCGACGGAGACGTAGTCGTACGGGCCCGAGGTGGGCTTCGCGGGCGACAGCACCGCGAGCGCCGGACCGCCGTCGAGGGACAGCTCGACCGTGCCCTCGCCGGCCACCTCCACCGTCACCTCGGTGATGCCGGGCCCGAAGTCACAGGCGCGGTAGACCAGTTCACCGGAGGCCGCGTCCGCCGGCGTCACCGCGTCGCCCGACACCTTCGTCCGGTCGACGATGTCGATGCCGCGCTGCTCGTCGAAGCCGGCGGCGGCCAGGCCGTTCGCGACGACGGCGCGGGGCAGGGTGGGCTCGCCGTCGAGCGTGACGGTCGTCCGCAGCCGGACGTCCTCGCTGGAGGCCCCGGCCAGCAGCTCGTACGCCCCCGGCTCGACGCGCCACCGGTCCTGCGCCACATCCCAGAACGCGAAGGCGGACAGCGGGATCTCGAAGCTCAGCTCGGCCGTCGCGCCCGGGGCCAGGGTGACGCGGCGGTGGTCCAGCAGCTCCCGGCGCGGACGCGGCACGGACGCCCCCACGGCCCGGCCGTAGAGCTGGGCGACCTCGTCGGCCGTGACCTCGCCGGAGTTGGTGACGGAGAAGGAGACCCGCACCGCCCCGTCCTCGACCCGGGCCGTGAGGCCGCCGTACGTGAACGACGTGTACGACAGGCCGTGTCCGAAGGGGAACAGGGGCGTGCCCTCGAAGTACAGGTACGTCTGGCGGCCGCCGATCACGTCGTAGTCGAGCAGGTCCGGCAGGTCGGCGTCGTCGGCGTACCAGGTCTGCGGCAGGCGGCCGGCGGGGGAGACGTCACCGGCCAGCACGCGGGCCAGGGCGGTGCCGGCCGCCTGGCCGCCGTGCGCGGTCCACAGCACGGCCGGGAGGTCCGCCGGGTCGACGGCGTACGGATAGGCCGAGACCAGCGCCAGCACCGTCGCCGGGTTCGCCGCCCGGGCGGCCCGCAGCAGCCGCTCCTGCTGCCCGGGCAGCCGCAGGGTCGTCCGGTCCTCCGTCTCACGGCCGTTGATGTGCGGGTCGTTGCCCGCGACCACCACGACCACGTCGGCCGCCGCGGCGGCACGCGCCACCGCCTCCTCGCCCCGCTCGGTGACGACCAGCTCGAACACCTCGGGATCTTCGTCGGCAACCTTCAGGCCGTCGGCGGAGACACAGACATGGCGACCCGTTCCCAGGTGCTTCAGGAGGTGCCCGTTCCCGTGCGGTTCCAGGCTGAACGTCTCCTGGACGACCCAGCCGCCCGGCTGGTCCGCGGCGGCGCGGACGTACCCGTCCTCGGCGACCGAGAGGTAGCGGCCGTCGGGCGCCCGCAGGGTCAGCACGCCCTCGCCCCAGTCGGCCAGCGCCAGTTCGGTGCCGGTCGCGTCGGTCGTGAGCGCGGGCAGGTCGGTGCGGCCCGCGAGCAGCGCCGGGTCGAGCGCGCCCTCGGCGCCGCGCACCTCCTCGGCGGCGTCCTCGGCCACCGGCACGTGCACGAACGCGCCCGCGGCGGTCTTCAGCCGGACCCGGTCGACGCCCTCGGCGAACTCCACCCGCTCCGCGCCGAACCGCTCGTACAGGCCCTCCAGCGGGGTCGAGCGGTGCAGGAACGTGCCGCTGTACCAGTCGAGCTTGCACTCGTCGGCGAGCAGCCCGACCACCGCGACACGGGTGTCGGGGGCCAGCGGCAGCACCCCGTCGTTCTTCAGCAGCACGATCGCCTGCTCGGCGGCCTCCTGCGCGAGGGCGCGGTGCGCCGGGGTGTCGAACTCGCCGGTCGCGTCGTGCGGGTCGTGCTCCGGGTCGAACTCGCCGAGCCGGAAGCGGACCGAGAGCTGGCGGCGGACGGCCGTGTCGATGTCGGCCTCCGTCAGCAGACCGCGCTCCAGGGCGCCGCGCAGCCGCCCGGTGATCTGCGAGGAGTCCGTGCCGTGGTCGGTGAAGCTGTCGACGCCCGCCACGAGCGAGGCCGCGATGGCCTCCTCATGGGTGTCGAAGTAGTGCTCGGAGTCGACCAGGTTGCTCGGCGCGCCCGCGTCCGAGCAGACCAGCAGCTCCTGGTCGGTCCAGGTGCGCAGGTGCTCGGCGAGGAGCGGGGAGACGTGGTTGGGGCGGCCGTTGACCAGGTTGTACGCCGGCATCACCCCGGCCACCGCGCCCGCCTCGACCGTCGCGCGGAAGGCCCGCAGGTCGTACTCGTGCAGCACCCGCGGGCGCACCGAGCTCGACGTCGTGGCCCGGTCCGTCTCGTTGTTGTGGGCGAGCCAGTGCTTCAGCACGGGTGCGGTGCGCCAGTAGGCGGGGTGGTCGCCGCGCAGGCCGTGCGTGTAGGCCGTGGCGATCGCCGAGGTGAGCCTCGGGTCCTCCGCGTAGCCCTCCTCGTTGCGGCCCCACAGCGGGTGGCGCAGCAGGTTGACGACCGGCGCCCAGACGTTGAGGCCGACCCGGTCGTCCCGGGCGCGCATCGCGCGGACCTCCTTGGACACCGCGTCGCCGACGCGCCGCACCAGCTCCGGGTTCCAGGTGGCGCCGAGGCCCACCGCCTGCGGGAACATCGTCGCCGGGCCCATCCACGCCACGCCGTGCAGGGCCTCCTGGCCCGTGCGGAAGGCGGCGACGCCGAGGCGCTCGACGGCGGGCGTGAACTGGTGCAGAAAGGAGATCTTCTCGTCGAGGGTGAGCCGCCCCAGCAGATCGTCGACGCGCTCCGCGAACGGAAGCTGCGGATCGCGGAACGGTTCGGTGGGCGGCGTGTGTGCGGTCACGTGGGGATCCCTTGCACTGGATCGGCGAGGCGCTTTCGAAGCGCTTCGATGCTGATTCGACGACGGGTCGGGTGTCAAGAGACCGACGCCATCACTTCAAGCGGTGCATGAGGAATGGTCCCTTCTCGCGCCCGGCAGGAAGTTTGGGAACGACCCTTGTGCACCCTGGGGCGTTCACTTAACCTCACAGCAACATCGAAGCGCTTCGACTACGGGAACCCCGGTTGCATGGGTCGAAGGCTCGCTTCAGCTCAGCCAGTTCCACTCGAGACACCGCAGCCGACGGCCTCCGCCGGGTGTCCTGGTGCGCCATGAAGGGTTGACGCAATGACGCCGAACGCCGCCTCCGCCTCCTCCGGACCGAGCCGGAGAAGCTTCCTCGCCTCCACCGCGGTCGCCACCGCAGCCGTGGCGGGCGGGATGCCGCTGCTCTCCGCCTGTGGTGGCGGGAAAGAGGGCCAGAAGGAGGGGGCCACGTCGGGCAAGGACGCCGCGAAGATCCTGCCGGCCTACGTCGCGTCGAACGTCGCGACCCCCGACATCCCTTCGAAGAACGGCTCGCCCGTCGGCTTCACCAAGGCGATCCCGGCGGCCGAGCTGAAGACCTCGGTGCCGCAGAAGCTCGGCAGCGGCGGCCGGCTGACCATCATGGCCCCCTACTGGGGCACCCCGCCGAAGGGCAGCAACCCCTACTACACGGCCATGAACAAGGCCATCGGCGTGGACATCACCTGGCAGAACCAGGACGGCGCCACCTACGACCAGAAGCTCGGCGCGATCCTCGCCTCCAGTGACATCCCCGACGCCGTGGTGGTGCCCGACTGGAACCTGACGGGCCGGATACCCAGCGCGATCAACGCCAAGTTCGCCGACCTCGGCCCGTACCTGTCCGGCGACAAGGTCAAGGACTACCCGAACCTCGCGGCCGTGCCCACCGACGCCTGGCAGCGAGGCATCTTCGGCGGCCAGCTCCGCGCGATCCCGATGCCGAACTCCCGCGTCACCAGCATGGCGACCATGTACCGCAAGGACCTCTTCGCGAAGAAGGGCTACTCCCTCCCGAAGAGCCCCGACGAGTTCCTGTCCTGGGCGAAGGAGGCGGCCGAGCCCAGGGCGAAGCTCTGGGCCTGCGACGACATGAAGTGGTCGGCCCTGCAGATCTTCGGTGTCCCGCCGGGCGGCGACAAGGCGCTGTGGTGGAACCTGGAGGACGGCAAGCTCGTCAACCGCATCGAGACCGAGCAGTACCTGGAAGCCCTGGAGTGGGTGCGCAAGCTCTACGCGGCGAAGGTGGTCCACCCGGACGCCGTGTCGGGCAAGGCGGGCGGCATGGCGGCCAACCGCTTCACCGCCGGACAGGTCCTGGTCTACAACAACAACATTTCCGACTGGTGGGGCAAGACCGCCGAACAGCGGACCCAGAACCCCGAATTCGAGATGGGCGTGTTCGACATCTTCGGGCCCGACGGCGGTGACCCCACGCTGTGGGCCAGTCAGCCGGGCGGCATGTTCACCTTCATCAGCAAGAAGGCGAGCAAGCAGCAGATCAAGGACTTCCTCGCGCTCTGCAACTACTGCGCCGCTCCCTACGGCACCAAGGAGTTCATGCTCACCGCCTACGGCGTCGAGGGCACCGACTACACGGTGAAGGGCGGCCTGCCGGTCAAGACGCAGCAGGGCATCAACGAGGTCAGCAGCACCTATGACCTCACGGGCAACCCGGCGCCGTACGTCGCCTACCCCGACTTCCCCGACATCACCCGGGGCATCGTCGAGTGGCAGCAGCGCATGGGCGCCTTCACCAAGAAGACCACCTTCTACGGGCTGACCGTCACCGAGCCCACCCGCTGGGCCAACCTCGCCGACGACTTCGAGCAGCTCGAGGACGACGTCGTGCGCGGCCGCAAGAAGATCAGCGATGTGCAGCAGGCGGTGGCCGACTGGAAGAAGAAGGGCGGCGACGACCTGCGCGACTGGTACAAGAAGCTGCTCGACGACAACGGCTCGGCGAACTGATCCGGGGCTCAAGCAAGGAGAAGGCCGTGTCCCACAGCACGGTGCCTCAGGCGACGACCGAGGCGAAGACCCCCGCGAGCACTCCGGCGAAGTCCGGCGGCGGCGCCGGAGACCGGGCCCGCGGCAGGAAGAACGCGGGAAAACTGAGCCTGAGGCTCAGATTCAGGCGTGACCGCGCGCTGCTTTTCATGGTGCTGCCGGCGGTCCTGCTGATCCTGGTCTTCAACTACATACCGATCCTCGGCAATGTGGTGGCCTTCCAGGACTACGACCCGTACGCGGGCGACAACGGTTTCGTCGCCATCCTCAACAGTCCCTGGATCGGCTTCGAGCAGTTCGAGCGGATCTTCGCCGACTCGGCCTTCTGGCACGCGGTGCAGAACACCCTGGTGCTGTTCTTCCTTCAGCTGGTGCTCTACTTCCCGATCCCCATCCTGCTCGCGCTGCTCATCAACAGCGTCGTCAGGCCACGGGTCCGGGCGGTCGCCCAGGCGGTCATGTACCTGCCGCACTTCTTCTCCTGGGTCCTCGTCGTCACCGTCTTCATGCAGATCTTCGGCGGCGCCGGGATCATCGCCCAGACCCTGCGCCAGCACGGCTACGAGGGCTTCGACGTGATGACCGACCCGGAGGTCTTCAAGTACCTGGTCACGGCCCAGACCGTCTGGAAGGACGCCGGCTGGGGCATCATCGTCTTCCTCGCCGCGCTCTCCTCGGTCTCCAACGACCTGTACGAGGCCGCCGCCATGGACGGCGCCGGACGCTGGCGGCGCATCTGGCACATCACGCTGCCCGCCCTGCGCCCGGTGATCGCCCTGCTGCTCGTGCTGCGCGTCGGCGACGCCCTCACCGTCGGCTTCGAACAACTGCTCCTCCAACGACAAGCCGTGGGTGTCGACGCCTCCGAGGTCCTCGACACCTACGTGTGGTGGAACGGCATCCGCAACCAGGACTTCAGCTACGCCGCCGCTGCCGGGCTCGTCAAGGGCGTGGTCGGTCTGGCGCTCGTGCTGATCGCCAACAAGGTGGCCCATCTCATGGGCGAGCAGGGGGTGTACAAGAAGTGACCGCCGTCCTCGACACTCCGCCCGGCGACGCGCCGCGGGTCAGGAAACCGAGCCGCTGGGCCGCCCCGCCCCGCCCCGTCTGGGAGGAGCCGCCCTCCAAGGCCGGGCTGGCCGGCAAGGGCATCGCCCTGTCCCTGGCCTGCCTGTCCATCCTCTTCCCGCTGTGGATCGTCATCGTCACCAGCCTCCAGTCGAAGGAGACCATCGACGAGGCCGGCGGTCTGGTGGTGATCCCCAAGGGCATCACCTTCGTCGCCTACCAGGAACTCCTCAGCGGCGGCCAGGTCCAGAGAGCCACCCTGGTGAGCATCGGTGTGACCCTGGTCGGCACGCTGTTCAGCATGACGGTGTCGGTGCTGTGCGCCTATGGCCTGTCGCGCAGCGGCTCGCTCGGCCACCGCTGGATCCTGATGCTCCTGCTGGCGACGATGTTCTTCGGGGCCGGTCTCATCCCCACCTATCTGCTGGTGCAGGCCCTCGGCCTGACGGACACCTATCTGGCGCTGATCCTGCCCAGTGCCGTGAGCGTCTTCAACATCCTCGTGCTGCGCGCCTTCTTCATGAACATCTCCCAGGAGCTGATCGACAGCGCCCGCATCGACGGCGCCGGCGACTGGCGGATCCTGTGGAAGATCGTTCTGCCGCTCTCCCGCGCGGTCCTCGCGGTGATCGCCCTCTTCTACGCCGTGGGCTACTGGAGTGCCTGGTTCAACGCGTCGATCTACCTGACCGACCAGGACATGATGCCGTTGCAGAACGTGATGATCCAGCTGGTGCAGATGCAGCAGCGTCCGGTGGGGCTCCAGGCGCAGATCAACACCGGCCAGCTCTCGCCGCTCGCGATCCAGATGGCGGTGATGGTGCTGGCCCTGCTGCCCGTGGCCGTCCTCTCCCCGTTCGTCCAGAAGCACTTCAAGAAGGGCATGCTCACCGGCGCCGTCAAGGGCTGACAACGCCCTCTCGCCGCAGGGCTGTCGACCGTCGTCGTCTGCGGCTGCGCCGTGGTCGATCGCGCCCACGCGGCGGAGCCGCATATCAAGCAGTGCCCCGCGCCCCTGAAGTGCGTCTCCCCACCCTTTCTCGTAGATCGAGGTATGTGTCATGCGCGCGTCTCGCCTCAGCAGAAGAACCGTCCTCGCCGGGACCGCGGCCGCCGCCGCGCTCACCACCGTCCCCTTCCTGCCCGGGCCGGCGCACGCCGCCGGGGCGGCTGTCTCCGCCGGGCAGGCGTACCGCTGGCGCAACGTCGTCCAGGGCGGCACCGGATTCATCACCGGCGTGCTGTTCCACCCCACCGTCCGCGGCCTCGCCTACGCCCGTACCGACATCGGCGGCGCCTACCGCTGGGACGACCGCACCGGCCGGTGGGTCCCGCTCACCGACCACCTCGGCTGGGACGACTGGAACCTGCTCGGCGTGGAGGCCATGGCCGTCGACCCGGCCCACCCCAACCGGGTCTACCTCGCCCTCGGCACGTACGCCCAGTCCTGGGCCGGCAACGGGGCCGTGCTGCGCTCCGAGGACCGCGGGGCCACCTGGAAGCGCACCGACCTCACCGTGAAGCTCGGGGCCAACGAGGACGGGCGCGGATGCGGTGAGCGGCTGCTCGTCGACCCGCGCGACAGCGACACGCTCTGGCTCGGCACCCGGCACGACGGGCTGCTCAAGTCGACCGACCGGGGCGCCACCTGGAAAGCCGTGAGCTTCCCGGCCGCACCCAGCGCCACCGGCCAGGGCGTCACGCTCCTGGTCGCGGCCGGCCGTACCGTCTACGCCGGCTGGGGCGACTCCGACGGCACCACCGCGAACCTCTACCGCACCGCCGACGGCACCACCTGGGAGGCCGTCCCCGGGCAGCCCGCGGGCACCGCCGCCAAGGTGCCGATCCGCGCCGCGTACGACCGGCACACCCGCGAGCTGTACGTGACGTACGCCAACGCCCCCGGCCCGAACGGCCAGTCCGACGGCAGCGTGCACAAGCTGCGCACCAGCAGCGGGAAGTGGACCGAGGTCACACCGGTGAAGCCCGGCGGGACCACGAGCGACGGCGGGACCGACTCCTTCGGCTACGGCGGCGTCGCCGTCGACGCCCGCCGCCCGGGCACGCTCGTCGTCTCCACCAACAACCGCTGGGCCGAGATCGACACCGTGTTCCGCTCCACGAACGGCGGCCGCACCTGGACGTCCCTGAAGGACACGGCCGTCTTCGACGTCTCCGAGACGCCGTTCCTCAAGTGGGGCGGTGACCAGCCCAAGTTCGGCTGGTGGATCCAGGCCCTCGCCCTCGACCCGTACGACTCGAAGCACGTCGTCTACGGCACGGGCGCGACCCTCTACGGCACCCGCGACCTCAGGCACTGGGCGCCGCAGATCCGCGGCCTGGAGGAGGCCTCCATCCGTCAGCTGGTCTCGCCCCCGACCGGCGAGGCACACCTGCTCAGCGGCTCGGGGGACATCGGCGTGATGTACCACGAGCGGCTCACGGCGTCGCCCTCGCGCGGCATGGCGTCGAACCCGGTGTTCGGCACGTCGACCGGCCTCTCGCTGGCCGCGGCCAAGCCCTCGTACGTGGTCCGGGCGGGCTGGGGCGACAACGGCAACGGAGCCTGGTCGAACGACGGCGGCAGGACGTGGGCCCCGTTCAAGGCCCAGCCGAGCATGGCCAAGAGCGCGCCGGGGCCGATCGCCACCAACGCCGACGGCAGCGTGCTGCTGTGGTCCTTCGGCACGAGCAACCCGGGCTTCCGCTCGGCCGACAACGGCACCACCTGGTCCGAGGTCTCCTCCTTCCCCAAGGGCGCCGCCCCGGTCGCCGACCCGGTCGACGACAAGCGCTTCTACGCCTTCGACACCACCACCGGCACGCTCTTCGCCAGCACGGACGGCGGCCTGACCTTCACCGCGCGGGCCGGCGGCCTGAACTCGGGCGACACCGAGTTCCAGCTCGTCGCCGCCCCGGGCCGCTCGGGCGACCTGTGGCTGAGCCTGAAGTGGAACGGGCTGTACCGCTCCACGGACGGCGGCGCGACCTTCGCCAAGGTCGACAGTTGCTGGGCCTCGTACACCCTCGGCTTCGGCAAGGCCGCCGCGGGCGCCTCCTACCCGGCGCTCTACATGGTCGGCGCCACCGAGACGATCACCGCCGTGTACCGCTCGGACGACGAGGCGAAGACCTGGGTGCGCGTCAACGACGACCAGCACCAGTGGGGCTGGATCGGCGCCGCCATCACCGGCGACCCGCGTGTGTACGGCCGGGTCTACATCGCCACCAACGGACGCGGCGTCCAGTACGGGGAGCCCGCCTGATGCCCGGCCTGAGTGATGCGACGAGGGGGCGCCTCCTCTTCGGCGGCGACTACAACCCCGAGCAGTGGCCCGAGGAGACCTGGCACGAGGACGTCCGGCTGATGAAGGCCGCCGGCGTCAACTCCGTCACCCTCGGCGTCTTCTCCTGGTCGACGCTGGAACCCGAGCCGGGCGCACGGGAGTTCGGCTGGCTGGACACGCTGATGGACCTGATGCACGACAACGGCATCGGCGTCGTCCTCGCCACCCCCACCTCCGCGCCCCCGCCCTGGATGGGCCGGCTGCACCCCGACACCCTGCCCGTCACCGAGGACGGCCGCACCGAGTGGTGGGGCGGCCGGCAGCACTTCTCCCACTCCAGCGCCACCTACCGGCGCTACGCCGCCGCCATCACCGAGGACCTGGCCGCCCGCTACGGCGGCCACCCGGCCCTGACGATGTGGCACATCAACAACGAGTACTGCACCTACGACTACGGCGACGAGGCCGCGGCCGCCTTCCGCCGCTGGCTGCGGGAGAAGTACGGCACCCTGGAGGCACTCAACGAGGCCTGGGGCACGGCCTTCTGGAGCCAGGGCTACGACACCTGGGACGGCATCCTGCCGCCCCGCCTGCCGCACTATCTGCGCAACCCCGGCCAGGTCCTGGACTTCCGCCGCTTCACCTCCGACATGCTCCTGGAGTGCTACACCGCCGAGCGGGACATCGTCCGGCGGCACACCCCGCACCTGCCGGTGACCAGCAACTTCATGCCGCTGTGGTTCGGGCAGGACGCCTGGCGCTGGGCCGAGGAGGAGGACGTCGTCTCCGTCGACCTCTACCCCGACCCGCGCGACCCGCTCGGCGCCCAGCAGGGCGCCCTGGTCCAGGACATGACCCGCTCCCAGGCACGCGGGCCGTGGATGCTGATGGAGCAGGCGGCCGGGCCGGTCAACTGGCGGGGTGTGAACCACCCCAAGCCCCGGGGGATGAACCGGCTGTGGTCGCTGCAGGCCGTGGCCCGGGGCGCCGACGCCGTCTGCTACTTCCAGTGGCGGCAGTCCCGGCAGGGCGCGGAGAAGTTCCACTCCGGCATGGTCAGCCACGCCGGTGAGGACGGCCGGACGTACCAGGAGGTCAAGCAGCTCGGCGCCGACCTGGCGCGGATCGCCCCGCAGGTGACCGGACGGCACCTCACCGCGAACATCGCCGTCCTGCACGACTGGCACGCCTGGTGGGCCGGCGCCCACGACGGCCGCCTGTCCAGCCAGGTGGAGTACCCGGACGTGCTGCGCGCCTGGCACCGCGCCCTGTGGCAGGCGCACCTCACCACCGACTTCGCCCACCCCGAGCACGACCTCACGCCGTACTCGGTGGTCGTCGTGCCCCAGCTGTACGCGCTCACCGACGCGGCGATCGACAACCTCCTCGCCTACGTCCGGCAGGGCGGCACCCTCGTCTGCGGCTTCCTGACCGGCGTCGCCGACGAGGACGACCGGGTACGGCCCGGCGGCATGGACGCCCGGCTGCGGGAGCTGTTCGGCATCCGCACGCTGCACGAGTGGTGGCCGCTGGAGGCGGGGGAGACCGCCGCGTGCGAGGGCTTCCGGGGCACCCTGTGGTCCGAGGAGATCGAGCCCGCCGACCCGGACCACACGATCCCCTACAAGGGCGGCGAACTGGACGGCATGCCCGCCGTCCTGCGCAAGGGCCCCGCCTGGTACCTCTCCACGCTCCCGGAACCCGAGGCGCTGCGCGACCTGCTGGCCCGGATCGCCGAGGGCGCGGGCGTCCGCCCGGTGCTGGACGGCCTCCCCGAGCAGGTCGAGGCCGTACGCCGGGGCGAGCTGCTGTTCGTGCTCAACCACGGCCGCGAGCCGGTGACCGTCGAGGTGCCCGGCACCCACCACGACCTGCTGACGGACAAGGCCGTCACCGACCGGGTCACCCTCGGCCGCTACGAGGCGGCGGTGCTCCGGTCATGACCGCCACCGCACCCGTCCACGGCACCTGGGAACCGCGTCCGGCCGCCCGCTGGGAGGACGCCTTCCTCAGCGGCAACGGCCACCACGGCGCCCTGGTGTTCGGCGACCCGGACCACGAGCGGGTCATCGTCACGCACCACACCCTGGTGCGGCCCAACGGCCGGGACCCGAGGCCCCCGCAGCTCGCCGACGCCCTCCCCGCCCTCCAGGACCGCCTCCTGGCGGGCGACCGGACGGCCGCCGAGAGCTTCACGGACAGCCGCCCGCTCCAGTGGGTGCAGCCCTTCCACCCCGCCTTCCAGGTCCGGCTGCGCCGGCCGCCGGCCGACTGCCCCGACTACCGGCGCGACGTCGACTTCACCACCGGCGTGGTCAGCGCGACCTGCGCCGGCTGGACCGGCCGCGTCTTCGTCTCCCGCGCCGACGACGTGATCGTCCACCACCTCACCGGACCCGGCCTCACCCTCGACATCGACCTGGACCACCGGCTGCCCGGCGCCCCCGCCGGACTGGGCATCGGCCACGGAGCCGTCCTCACCCCCGAGGGCGCCCTGCTCAGCCTGCGCGCCCGCTACCCGGACGGCGACCGGG
This sequence comes from Streptomyces sp. NPDC006140, assembly GCF_040628815.1. Classification (NCBI taxonomy): domain Bacteria; kingdom Bacillati; phylum Actinomycetota; class Actinomycetes; order Kitasatosporales; family Streptomycetaceae; genus Streptomyces; species Streptomyces sp. NPDC006140. Next base: position 354,454 of record NZ_JBEXTS010000006.1, read on the forward strand.
CCTGCACCGGCGTCACCCAGGTCACCGTCACCGGCGGCACCACCACCCTGGTGCCCCCCGGCGTGCGCGTCGAGGGCGCCCGGTCCGTGCTGGTCCTCACCCGGGTGCACCGGCACACCGGCGAACTCGACGTGGTCGCCGAGGGCCGGGCCCTGCGCGACCTGCCCCAGGAGTACGACGAGCTCCTCGACCGCCACACCGCCCTGCACCGCACCGCCTACGAACGCGTCACCCTCGACCTCGCCGCCGACCCCGCCGAACGCGCCCTGCCCGGCTCCGAGCTGCTGACCCGGCCGCGCAGCGCCGCCCTGCTGGAGCGCCTCTTCGCCGCCGGCCGCTACCACCTGCTCTCCGCGAGCGGCCTCTTCCCGCCCCGCCTGACCGGACTGTGGACCGGCGACTGGAACACCGCCTGGTCGGGCGCCTTCACCAACGACGCCAACCTCAACCTCCAGACGGCCTCCGCCGCTGCCGCCGCCCTCCCCGAGGTCACCGAGGCCCACGCGAACCTGATCCACCGCCAGCTGCCCGACTGGCGCGAGAACGCCCGCGCGATCTTCGGCACGAGGGGCGTCGTCGCCCCCGCCCACACCGACGGCGAGTCCGGCCACGTGTACCACTACAACCGCGAGTACCCGCTGCACCTGTGGACCGCCGGCGCCGACTGGCTGCTCAAACCGCTCGTCGACCACGACGAGACCCACGGCACCCGCGACCCGCGCACCGCCGCCGCACTCGCCGAAGTCGCCGTGTTCTACGAGGACTTCCTCACCAGGACGGACGAGCACGGCCACCTCGTCGTCGTCCCGTCCTACTCACCCGAGAACCGCCCCGCCAACGCGAGCTGGGGCACCCTCAACGCGGCCATGGACCTCTCCGCGGCCCGCCACGCCCTGCGCACGGCCGCCGCCTACCACCCCGGCCCCGACGCCGACCGCTGGCACGCCCTCGCCGACCGGCTGCCGCCGCACCGGATCAACGAGGACGGGGCCCTGGCCGAATGGGCCTGGCCGGGCCTGGCGGACTCCTACGACCACCGCCACCTCAGCCACCTCTACGGCGTCTGGCCACTCGACGAGATCACCCCCTACGACACCCCCGAGCTCGCGGCCGCCGCCCACCGCGCCCTCGAACTGCGCGGCGCCGAGAACGACTCCGCCCACGGCCACCTGCACCACGCGCTCATCGCGGCCAGGCTCGGGGACGCCGACCGCGTCGCCCACGCCCTCGGCCAGGTCCTGGACGGCGACTTCTTCCACGCCTCCCTGATGAGCGCGCACTACCCCAAGCGCGACGTCTACAACGCCGACGCGGCGCACACCCTGCCGGCCGTGCTGATCGAGATGCTCGTGCAGTCCACCCCCGACCGGCTGGTGCTGCTCCCCGCGCTCCCGGCGGCGTACCCCAGCGGTGCGCTGCGCGGTGTGCGCACCCGGTTCGGGGCCGAGATCGACCTCACCTGGACGCGGGACCGCGCCACCGCGGTCATCAGGCCGGGCCGCACCCACCGCGTCGAACTCCGGACTTCCTCCGGCGCAGAATCCCTCCACCTGGTCGCCGGAGAAGACCACGTCCTCACCCTGAGGGCGTGGTAGTTCCCCCCACCCCCCCCACCCATGGAAGGGACACCATGGCATCACGCACGCTGAGCAGGGTCACCAAGGCCCTGCTGGCCCCCGCTCTGGCCCTCGGCGTCACCGTCGGCCTCGCCTCCGCCCCCGCCTCCGCCGCGGTCTGGAACTCCTGCGACCAGTGGGGCCAGACCAACCTGAACGGCTACACGCTCTACAACAACATCTGGGGCTCCGGCGCCGGCAGCCAGTGCATCTGGGCCAACTCCGGCACCAACTGGGGCGTCTGGGCCAACCACCCCAACACCGGCGGCATCAAGTCCTACCCGAACCAGACGAAGGCGATCAACAAGTCGATCACCTCCCTGGGTTCGCTGACCAGCAGCTACAACGTCAGCGTCCCGTCGTCCGGCGCGTACAACACGTCGTACGACATCTGGGACACGGACCACGACTACGAGATCATGCTCTGGGTCAACAAGACCGGACCCGTCGGCCCGATCGGCAGCTCGCAGGGCAGCGTGACGCTCGGCGGCCACACCTGGAACGTCTTCAAGGGCACCAACGGCGCCAACGAGGTGTTCTCGTTCATCCGCACCTCCAACTCCAACTCCGGCACCGTGAACATCCTGCCGATCCTGAAGTGGATCAAGGACACCAAGAAGTGGATGGGCAACGAGACCATCGGTGACGTGCAGTTCGGCTACGAGATCACCTCGTCGTCCGGCGGTCTGAACTTCACCACCAACAACCTCACGGTCAGCAGCAGCTGACCTCCGGGGCCGGGGCCGGCCGTGCCGTCAGGCGCGGTCGACCTCGGCCCGCAGCGCGTTGTACGCGGCGAAGGCCGACTCGACCTCGTCCCGGGTCAGGCCGTAGCGGGCCAGGTCGTACGTGTGCTTGCGGGCGCCCCTGGGGCGGGCCACGGCCGCGGGCAGCCGGGCCGCGTCGGCCTCGGTCCAAGGGGCGCCGACGGCCGCGTACAGCTTCGGGGCGCCGGTCGCGGGGTCGGAGCCGAGCCAGGAGTACGGGGCGTCCACCAACTGCTCCGCCGGGACGGCGGCCCGGGCCGCGAGACCGCGCGTCATGGCCCGGCTCAGCAGACCCAGCCAGGTGGTGCCGATGCCGGCCGGATCGAGGGGGCGGGTGCTGACGGCCATGCCGTGCTCGATCAGGCTGCAGAACGACGCCACGACGGTGACCGGGTCGCGGTGGCACCACACGAGTGTGGCGTCGGGGAAGACCCTCAGCAGCGCGTCCAGGTTCTCCAGGTGCATGGGCGACTTCAGCATCCAGCGCCGCCGCGGACGGCCGTACTGCAGCACCTGGTACACCTGCTTGAGGTACCGGTAGTCGGCGGTGAAGTCCCGCGCGCAGTGCCACGCCAGGTACTCGGGGATCCGGGCCTGGGAGAACGGCATCAGGGCGTGCGGCAGCGCGAACGTGCACTCCTCGGGGCCCTCGGCGGCCATCGCGTGGATGTCGCGGAAGCGCGGCGCGAACAGGTCCGTGCCCTGGACCAGCCGGCGCCCGGCCGCGACCGCCCTGCGCCGCTGCCGGGGCGGCAACTCCAGGTCGGGTGCGAGCAGTTCCCACAGCAGCGGACAGCGGTGCCCGTCCGAGATCGACAGCACCGAGTGCGTGACAGTGGTCGCCGTGCGCGGTAGCCCCACGACGAACACCGGCTTCTCGATCGGCTCCCGCTCGATCTCCGGGTGCTCGGCGATCAGCCGCCGCACCCGGGCCCGGTTGGCCAGGTGCCGCCGGACGTGCGCCTGCGCCGACTGCCAGCCGACCGGCGTGAGGTTCTCGGCCTTCGCCCACCAGCCCAGCAGGGACCGGAAGCCGTCGGTGAACTCCTGGTCACCCGGCGCCCGACCGGCCTCCACCGCGATGCGGTCGAAGACCCGGCCGGGGTTCCGGCGGGAGCCGAAGGCGGGCCGCAGCAGCAGGTTGGCGGCGGTGAGGGCGAGCGGAGACGAGGACACGCAGGGAACCTACCCCTTCCAACCCACCGGCGCTGGTGGGAAGTTGGCCGAAGAAGCGGACGGGGTGGCCGGAAGACCTCCATCGATCCGGCCACCCGTCCGGCACGGCTACTCCGCTACAGGCAGCCGAGCCCCGTCCCGCAGGAACAGCGGGATCCGGTCCAGCGGGGCGTCGACCGTCACGGCCTGACCGCCCTCGTACGTCTCGCCCGTCCACGCGTCCGTCCACGTCGCCCCCGCCGGCAGGTACGCCGTACGGGCCGTGGCGCCGGCCGTCAGCACCGGGGCGACCAGCAGATCCGGGCCGAAGAGGTAGGAGTCGTCGACCGACCAGGTGGCCTGGTCGTCCGGGAACTCCAGGAACAGCGGCCGCATCACCGGCAGGCCCTCCTCGTGCGCTTCCCGCATGACGCGCAGGACGTACGGCTTCAGGCGCTCGCGCAGCCGCAGGTACTTCTCCAGGACGGCCCCGGCCTCCTCGCCGTACGACCACACCTCGTTGGGGCCGCCGGTCATCTCCGGGCCCAGCGGCATGCCCGGGTCGCGGAAGCCGTGCAGGCGCATCAGCGGGGACAGCGCGCCGAACTGGAACCAGCGCACCATCACCTCCCGGTACGCCGGGTCGTCCGGGTCGCCGCCGTGGAAGCCGCCGATGTCGGTGTTCCACCACGGGATGCCCGACAGGGCCGTGTTGAGCCCGGCCGCGATCTGGCGGCGCAGCGTCGGGAAGTCCGTGCCGATGTCCCCGGACCACAGGGCGGCGCCGTAGCGCTGACTGCCCGCCCACGCCGAGCGGTTGAGGGTGACGACCTCCTCCTCGCCGGTGGCGAGAAGGCCCTCGTAGAACGTCCGGGCGTTCTCGGCCGGGTAGATGTTGCCGACCTCCAGGCCCGGGCCCGCCCAGTAGCGCAGGTTCTCCTGGAAGCCCGGCTTCAGCTCCGGCTCGCAGGCGTCCAGCCAGAACGCCGTGATGCCGTACGGGTCCAGGTAGTTCTCCTTCACCCTCGACCACACGAACTCCCGGGCGTCCGGGTTCGTGGCGTCGTAGAAGGCGACCTGGACCGTGGAGGCGACCTCCTTGTCGGGCCAGTCGGCGTGTGCCATCGGCCCGTACTGGGTGCCGATGAACCAGCCGCGCTGCTCCAGGACCGGGTGGTTCTCGCTCAGCGGCGACACCGACGGCCAGACGCTCACCACCAGCTTGATGCCGAGCTCCTCCAGCTCCCGCACCATCGCCGCCGGGTCCGGCCACTCCTTCGGGTCGAACTTCCAGTCGCCGAGGTGCGTCCAGTGGAAGAAGTCGCAGACGATCGCCGAGATGGGCAGCCCCCGCCGCTTGTACTCCCGGGCCACCGCCATCAGTTCGTCCTGGGTGCGGTAGCGCAGCTTGCACTGCCAGAAGCCCGCCGCCCACTGAGGCAGCATCGGCGTCCGGCCGGTCACCGCGCTGTACCGGCGCTGGGCCCCGGCCGGGTCGCCCGCCGTGATCCAGTAGTCGATCTGCCGGGCCGAGTCGGCGACCCACCGGGTGCCGTTGTGCGCCAGCTCCACGCGGCCGATCGCCGGGTTGTTCCACAGCAGCGTGTAGCCCCGGCTGGAGGTCAGCACCGGGATGCCGACCTCGGCGTTGCGCTGGACCAGGTCCAGCACCAGGCCCTTCTGGTCCAGGCGCCCGTGCTGGTGCTGGCCGAGGCCGTAGAGCTTCTCGTCGTCGTAGGCGGCGAAGCGCTGCTCCAGGCGGTGGTGGCCGTTGCCGACGGCCGTGTAGAGGCGGGAGCCGGGCCACCAGAAGTGGGCGCGGTCCTCGGCGAGCAGCTCGGCGGAGTCGTCCGTCCGCAGGAAGCGGATGAGGCCCTCGGCGTTCACCTCGACGGTGAGCGTGCCGACGGTCAGCCGGCCGCTGCCGTCCTCGATCTTCACCGTGGACGGCGTCGCGGGAGCCTCGTCGAGCAGGGCGCCCGGCAGCCCTTCGAGGACCGGGCCGCCGAGCCGGGCACGCACCCGGACCGCGTCCGGACCCCACGGCTCGATCCGTACGGTCTCCTGGCGGCCGCTCCACTCCAGCGCGCCGCCGCGCTCGCGGAACGTGCCGACCGTGGGGGAGGACTGCGCCAGGCTCACCTGGGGCTGGGTTTCAGCGGGCTGATTCACGTGGCGTGCTCCTGTGCTCCTGGAGGAGTGCAGACATGGGGGTGCCCTGGGAGGTGGGCGGTGGTTGCGAGGGAGGTGGGCGGTGATGCGGGGGAGGCGGGGCGCAGCGGCGCCTACGAGCGGCTCGGCGCCGGGCCCGTGCTCGTCCGTACGGTCAGCTCGGGCGCGATCAGCACGACCTCGTCGCGGCCGCGCCCCTCGAGCTTGGCGACCAGGTGCTCCACCGCGTGCCGGCCCATCTCCTGCGCGGGGATGGCGACCGACGTCAGCCGCACCGAGGCCTGCATCGCGACCTGGTCGGGGCAGATCGCGACCACCGACATGTCCTCCGGCACGGCCCGGCCCTGCTGCCGCAGCAGCGCGAGCAGCGGCTCGACCGCCGACTCGTTCTGCACGATGATCCCCGAGGTGTCCGGGCGTTCGTCGAGGATCCGGGCGAGCGTCACCGCCATGGCGTCGTACCCGCCCTCGCACGGCCGGTGCAGCAGCCGCACGCCCAGTTCCCGCGCGCGGGACCGCAGCCCGTCGAGGGTGCGTTCGGCGAAGCCCGTGTGCCGCTCGTAGACGGCCGGGGCCTCTCCGACGACGGCGATGTCCTGGTGCCCCTGCTTCGCCAGGTGCTCCACGCACAGCGCGCCCGTCGCCCGGAAGTCCAGGTCGACGCAGGTCAGGCCGGTGGTGTCGGCGGGCAGCCCGATCAGCACGGACGGCTGGTCCGTCGCGCGCAGCAGCGGCAGCCGCTCGTCGTCGAGTTCGACGTCCATCAGGATCATCCCGTCGGCGAGCCCGCTGCCCGCGACGCGGCGCACCGCGTCCGGCCCCTCCTCGCCGGTGAGCAGCAGCACGTCGTACCCGTGCGTGCGCGCGCAGGTCGCCACCGCGATGGCGATCTCCATCATCACGGGGACGTACATGTCCGTGCGCAGCGGGATCATCAGCGCGATGATGTTCGACTTGTTGCTCGCCAGGGCCCGGGCCCCGGCGTTCGGGTGGTACCCGAGCTCGCGGATGCTCCGCTCGACCCGCTGCCGGGTGGTCGCGGAGATGGACCGCTTGCCGCTGAGGACATAGCTCACCGTGCTCGCCGAGACTCCGGCGTGCTGGGCGACCTCGGCGAGGGTGACCATCCAGCTCTCCAAGTTTGTGAAGCGCTTCGACAGTGCGCATTGCTGATAACGACGAGTGAGGGTGGTTCGACAGTAGCTCCAGCGGTCCTGGGTGTCCATAGGTTGTCGAAGCGCTTCGATACCGAATTCCGGCGGCGCGAATCGGTCTCCTGGGGGGCACCTCGATGCAACACCGTCGTCAGGCGCGCGACAAGTGCCGCGCGCGATCCGCCCCCTTCGGCTGAACGGACGCGCGAGGACTGGTGGGAGCGTCCGGTTTCGGGTACCAACGATCCAGTAGCACTGGTCGGTAACGAAACGGTCCTCAATCTCCCTAGTTGCGGCGAGGTGCCCCTCATGTCCGCGTCCACCACCCCCTCTTCCCGTCCCGCCGTCACCGAGCGGGAGGCCCGTGAGGTGGCGGAGGCCGCCCGGGAACAGCACTGGCGCAAGCCCAGCTTCGCCAAGGAGCTGTTCCTCGGCCGCTTCCGGCTCGACCTCATCCACCCCCACCCCGTCCCCGAGGACGAGGCGGCCCAGCGCGGCGAGGAGTTCCTCGCCAAGCTCCGCGACTTCGTCGAGACGAAGGTCGACCCGGCCCTCATCGAGCGCGAGGCCCGGATCCCCGACGAGGTGATCGACGGGCTGAAGGAGCTCGGCGCCTTCGGCATGAAGATCGGCACCAAGTACGGCGGTCTCGGCCTCACACAGGTGTATTACAACAAGGCACTCGCTCTGGCCGGCTCCGCCAGCCCCGCGATCGGCGTGCTGCTCTCCGCGCACCAGTCGATCGGCGTGCCCCAGCCGCTGAAGCTGTTCGGCACCGAGGAGCAGCGCGAGCGCTTCCTGCCCCGCTGCGCCCGCACGGACATCAGCGCCTTCCTGCTCACCGAGCCCGACGTCGGCTCCGACCCGGCCCGCCTCGCCACCACGGCCGTGCCCGACGGCGACGAATACGTCCTCGACGGCGTGAAGCTGTGGACCACCAACGGCGTGGTCGCCGACCTGCTGGTCGTCATGGCCCGGGTGCCGAAGTCCGAGGGTCACCGGGGCGGCATCACCGCCTTCGTCGTGGAGACGAACTCGCCGGGTGTCACGGTCGAGAACCGCAACGCCTTCATGGGCCTGCGCGGCATCGAGAACGGCGTCACCCGCTTCCACCAGGTCCGCGTCCCCGCCGCCAACCGCGTCGGCGAGGAGGGCCAGGGCCTGAAGATCGCCCTGACCACCCTCAACACCGGGCGGCTGTCCCTGCCCGCGTCCTGCGTGGCGGCCGGCAAGTGGTGCCTGAAGATCGCCCGGGAGTGGTCGGCGGCCCGCGAGCAGTGGGGCAAGCCCGTCGCGCACCACGAGGCGGTCGGCTCCAAGATCTCCTTCATCGCGGCCACCACCTTCGCCCTGGAGGCCGTGACGGACCTGGCCTCCCAGATGGCCGACGAGGACCGCAACGACATCCGCATCGAAGGCGCCCTCGCCAAGCTGTACGCCTCCGAGATGGCCTGGACGATGGCCGACGAACTCGTCCAGATCCGCGGCGGCCGCGGCTTCGAGACGGCCGAGTCCCTGCGGGCCCGCGGCGAACGCGGCGTCCCCGCCGAGCAACTGCTGCGCGACCTGCGCATCAACCGCATCTTCGAGGGCTCGACGGAGATCATGCACCTCCTCATCGCCCGCGAGGCCGTCGACGCCCACCTCTCGGTCGCCGGCGACCTCATCGACCCCGAGAAGTCCCTCGGCGACAAGGCCAAGGCGGGCGCCAACGCGGGCGCCTTCTACGCCAAGTGGCTGCCCAAGCTGGTCGCGGGACCGGGCCAGCTCCCCACCTCCTACGCCGAGTTCAAGCACGAGGTCGACCTCTCCGGCCACCTGCGCTACGTCGAGCGCACCTCCCGCAAGCTCGCCCGCTCCACGTTCTACGCCATGTCTCGCTGGCAGGGCCGCATGGAGTCCAAGCAGGGCTTCCTCGGCCGGATCGTCGACATCGGCGCCGAGCTGTTCGCCATGAGCGCGGCCTGCGTCCGCGCCGAAATGCTGCGCAGCCAGGGCGACCACGGCCGCGAGGCCTACCAGCTCGCCGACGTCTTCTGCCGCCAGGCCCGCATCCGGATCGAGGAACTCTTCACCCGCCTGTGGACCAACACCGACGACCTCGACCGCAAGGTGGTCAAGGGCGTCCTGTCCGGCACGTACGAGTGGCTGGAGCGGGGCATCGTCGACCCGTCGGGCGACGGCCCCTGGATCGCCGACGCGACACCGGGACCGTCGCAGAAGGAGAACGTCCACCGGCCGATCCGGTAGCCCCGGCCCTCATGGGGGCGTGCGCCGCTGTGGCGCGCGCCCCCGCGAAGGGGATGCGCTGTCCTCACACACGGCCCTTACGGCAACAATGGAGCAATGAGCGACAGTCCAGCCCCCCTCGCCGACCCGCACCTCGTCTACGACCCCGTAGCGGGCGACGGCCCCAAGGACGTGGTGATCCTCGGCTCCACCGGGTCCATCGGCACCCAGGCCATCGACCTCGTGCTGCGCAACCCCGACCGGTTCCGGGTCACCGGCCTCTCCGCCAACGGCGGCCGGGTCGCCCTCCTCGCCGAGCAGGCGTACCGGCTCCGGGTGCGGACGGTCGCCGTGGCCCGCGAGGACGTCGTACCGGCCCTGCGCGAGGCGCTCACCGCGCAGTACGGCACCGGCGAGCCGTTCCCCGAGATCCTCACCGGCCCGGACGCGGCCACCCAGCTCGCCGCCTCCGACTGCCACACCGTCCTGAACGGCATCACCGGCTCCATCGGACTCGCCCCGACCCTCGCCGCCCTGGAGGCGGGCCGCACCCTCGCGCTCGCCAACAAGGAGTCGCTCATCGTGGGCGGCCCGCTGGTCAAGGCCCTCGCCAAGCCCGGGCAGATCATCCCGGTCGACTCCGAGCACGCGGCCCTCTTCCAGGCCCTGGCCGCCGGCACCCGCGCCGACGTCCGCAAGCTGGTCGTCACCGCCTCCGGCGGCCCCTTCCGCGGCCGCAGCAAGGAGGAGCTGGCGCACGTCACCGTCGAGGACGCCCTCGCCCACCCCACCTGGGCCATGGGCCCGGTCATCACGATCAACTCCGCGACCCTCGTCAACAAGGGCCTGGAGGTCATCGAGGCACACCTCCTCTACGACATTCCCTTCGACCGCATTGAGGTGGTCGTGCATCCCCAGTCGTATGTCCACTCGATGGTTGAGTTCACGGATGGATCGACACTGGCCCAGGCGACCCCGCCCGACATGCGCGGGCCCATCGCCATCGGCCTCGGCTGGCCCGAGCGCGTCCCCGACGCCGCCCCCACCTTCGACTGGAGCAAGGCCTCGACCTGGGAGTTCTTCCCGCTCGACAACGAGGCCTTCCCCTCGGTGAACCTCGCCCGGCACGTCGGCGAGCTCGCGGGCACCGCCCCGGCGGTGTTCAATGCGGCCAACGAGGAGTGCGTGGAGGCGTTCCGCCAGGGCGCGCTGCCCTTCAACGGGATCATGGAGACCGTCACCCGGGTCGTCGAGGAGCACGGCACCCCGCGTACGGGAACCTCACTCACCGTGTCGGACGTCCTCGAAGCGGAGACCTGGGCGCGGACCCGGGCCCGGGAACTGGCGGCACAGACGGCGGAGGCCCGTGCATGACGACTCTGATGTTCATCCTCGGCATAGGTCTCTTCGTGGTCGGCCTGCTGTTCTCGATCGCGTGGCACGAGCTGGGGCACCTGTCCACGGCCAAGCTGTTCGGCATCCGCGTGCCGCAGTACATGGTCGGCTTCGGCCCGACGATCTTCTCGCGCAAGAAGGGCGAGACCGAGTACGGCATCAAGGCGATCCCGTTCGGTGGCTACATCCGCATGATCGGCATGTTCCCGCCGGGCGCCGACGGCCGTCTGGAGTCCCGCTCCACCTCCCCGTGGCGCGGCATGATCGAGGACGCCCGCTCCGCCGCGTACGAGGAGCTCCGGCCGGGCGACGAGAACCGCATGTTCTACACGCGCGCCCCCTGGAAGCGCGTGATCGTCATGTTCGCCGGCCCCTTCATGAACCTGGTCCTGGCGGTGGCGCTGTTCCTCACCGTCCTGATGGGCTTCGGCATCAGCCAGCAGACCACCACGGTCAGCTCGGTCTCCCAGTGCGTCATCTCGCAGAGCGAGAACCGCGACAAGTGCGAGAAGGGCGACCCGGCCTCCCCGGCCGCCGCGGCGGGCCTCAAGGCCGGCGACAAGATCGTCTCCTTCGACGGGGTGAAGACCGACGACTGGAACCAGCTGTCGGACCTCATCCGCTCCAGCCCCGGCAAGGAGGTGCCGATCGTCGTCGAGCGCAAGGGCCAGGACGTCACCCTGCACGCGAAGATCGCCCCCAACATGGTCGCCAAGAAGGACTCCAGCGGCCAGATCATCGAGAACCAGTACGTCCGGGCCGGCTTCCTCGGCTTCAGCGCCGCCACGGGCGTGGTCAAGCAGGACTTCGGCGAGTCCGTGACCTGGATGGGCGACCGGATCGGCGAGGCCGTCGACTCCCTCGCCGCCCTCCCCGGCAAGATCCCGGCCCTGTGGAACGCGGCCTTCGACGGCGCCCCGCGCGAGGCCGACTCCCCGATGGGCGTGGTCGGCGCGGCCCGCGTCGGCGGCGAGATCTTCACCCTCGACATCCCGCCCACCCAGCAACTGGCCATGGCCCTCATGCTGGTCGCCGGCTTCAACCTCTCCCTGTTCCTGTTCAACATGCTCCCGCTGCTGCCGCTCGACGGCGGCCACATCGCGGGCGCCCTGTGGGAGTCGCTGCGCCGCAACACGGCCAAGGTGCTCCGCCGGCCGGACCCGGGCCCCTTCGACGTGGCGAAGCTCATGCCGGTCGCCTACGTGGTCGCGGGGATCTTCATCTGCTTCACGATCCTCGTCCTGATCGCGGACGTGGTTAACCCGGTGAGAATCTCCTAGTCATATGGCGTTCGTGGCGGCTCGGCATACTTTCTGCCGGGCCGCCTCCCATCGAGTGGCCACGCGGGTGGGATGTGCCCGCGCCGGGGCATGTGCCGTAATCTCGAAGCTCGGAGCCCGCTGCTCACGGGACCGGACCTTGATCCACGACTTGGGGTTGCACAGCAGATGACTGCGATTTCTCTCGGCATGCCGTCCGTTCCGACCAAGCTCGCCGAGCGCCGGAAGAGCCGCCAGATCCAGGTCGGGTCCGTGGCCGTCGGCGGAGACGCCCCCGTCTCGGTGCAGTCGATGACCACCACGCGCACCTCCGACATCGGCGCGACCCTCCAGCAGATCGCCGAACTGACCGCCTCCGGCTGCCAGATCGTCCGCGTCGCCTGCCCCACCCAGGACGACGCCGACGCCCTCGCCACGATCGCCCGCAAGTCGCAGATCCCGGTCATCGCCGACATCCACTTCCAGCCGAAGTACGTCTTCGCCGCGATCGAGGCCGGCTGCGCGGCGGTCCGCGTCAACCCCGGCAACATCAAGCAGTTCGACGACAAGGTCAAGGAGATCGCCAAGGCGGCCCGCGACCACGGCACCCCGATCCGCATCGGCGTCAACGCCGGCTCCCTCGACAAGCGCCTGCTGCAGAAGTACGGCAAGGCGACTCCCGAGGCCCTGGTCGAGTCGGCCCTGTGGGAGGCGTCCCTCTTCGAGGAGCACGACTTCCGCGACATCAAGATCTCCGTCAAGCACAACGACCCGGTCATCATGATCGAGGCGTACAAGCAGCTCGCCGAGCAGTGCGACTACCCGCTGCACCTCGGCGTCACCGAGGCCGGTCCCGCCTTCCAGGGCACCATCAAGTCGGCGGTCGCCTTCGGCGCCCTGCTCTCCCAGGGCATCGGCGACACGATCCGCGTCTCCCTCTCCGCGCCGCCCGCCGAGGAGGTCAAGGTCGGCCTCCAGATCCTGGAGTCGCTGGGCCTCAAGGAGCGCGGCCTGGAGATCGTCTCCTGCCCGTCCTGCGGCCGCGCCCAGGTCGACGTCTACAAGCTGGCCGAAGAGGTCACCGCCGGCCTGACCGGCATGGAGGTCCCGCTCCGCGTCGCCGTCATGGGCTGCGTCGTCAACGGCCCCGGCGAGGCCCGCGAGGCCGACCTCGGCGTCGCCTCCGGCAACGGCAAGGGCCAGATCTTCGTCAAGGGCGAGGTCATCAAGACCGTCCCCGAGTCCAAGATCGTGGAGACCCTCATCGAGGAGGCCATGAAGCTGGCCGAGCAGATGGAGGCGGACGGCGTCGCTTCCGGCGAGCCGTCGGTGGCGGTCGCGGGCTGATCCTTCCCATGACGCCGGCGGGGCCGGGCTCCTTGGGGGCGCGGGGAACTGCGCGACGCGCCCCAACGCACCCGCACCCGCCGGCAAACCGTCACTCCCGAGCTCCGAGGCGCCCCGCCCCAGCAGCGCAGCTATAGTGCGGAGACCAACAGACCCGAGTGTGTGAGGCCCCGCCACGTGTTGACGCAGACCACCTCACGGGTCCTCGAACCGAGCGACCTGGACGCCGCGCTCGCCGTCCTCGACCGCGAGCCGGTCGCGAACGCCTTCGTGACGTCCCGGGTGCGGATCGCCGGTCTCGACCCGTGGCGGCTCGGCGGCGAGATGTGGGGCTGGTACGAGGACGGCATGCTGACGTCCCTGTGCTACGCGGGCGCCAACCTGGTCCCCATCTGCGCCGGCCCGCGCGCCGTCCGCGCCTTCGCCGACCGTGCCCGCCGGGCCGGCCGCCGCTGCTCCTCCATCGTCGGACCCTCGGGCGCCACCGCCGACCTGTGGCGACTGCTGGAACCCCACTGGGGCCCGGCCCGCGAGGTCCGCCGCCACCAGCCGCTCATGGTCACCGACCGGCTGCCGGCCGGCATCGCCCCGGACCCCTACGTCCGCCGCGTCCGCAAGGACGAGATGGAGACGATCATGCCGGCGTGCGTGGCGATGTTCACCGAGGAGGTCGGCGTCTCCCCGCTGGCCGGCGACGGCGGACTCCTCTACCAGGCCCGCGTCGCCGAACTCGTCGGCTCCGGCCGCTCCTTCGCCCGCTTCGACGCGGACGGCAAGGTCGTCTTCAAGGCCGAGATCGGCGCCGCGACGGACCACGCCTGCCAGATCCAGGGCGTGTGGGTGGCCCCCGAATACCGGGGGACCGGCCTGGCCGCCCCCGGCATGGCGGCGGTGCTGCGCTACGCCCTGGCCGACGTCGCCCCGGTCGTCAGCCTCTACGTCAACGACTTCAACACGGCGGCCCGCAGGACGTACCAAAGGGTGGGCTTCCAGGAGGTCGGCGCCTTCATGAGCGTGCTGTTCTGACAACGGAGACCCCCCTGTAGGCTCCCGCCATGGACCTCGTGATCGGCCCACTCGACCTCTCCGCCCACGTGGACGAGGCCCTGGCCGTCCAGGCCGTGGCCTTCGGCCTCGGTTCCGACGAAGTCGCCGTCCGCCGCCAGATCGTCCTGCGCCACATGACCTACCCCGGCGCCCGCGCCCTCGGCGCGACCACCGGCGGACGCCTCGTCGGCTTCGTCTACGGCATGCCCAACGACCGCACCCACTGGTGGTCCACCGTCGTGGAGCCCTACCTCCGCGCCCAGGGCCGCGACACCTGGCTCGACGACTCCTTCGTGATCACCGAGCTGCACGTCCACCCCGACCACCAGAACCGCGGCATCGGCCGCTCCCTGATCACCACGATCACCGACGGCGCCGCCGAACCCCGCTCGATCCTCTCCGCGATCGACACCGACAGCCCCGCCCGCGCCCTCTACCGCTCCCTCGGCTACCGGGACCTGGCCCGCCAGGTGCTCTTCCCGAGCGCCCCGAAGCCGTACGCGGTGATGGGCGCCCCGCTCCCACTGCTGCGCCGCTAACCGATTTCCACCGCCCAGCACCCCCCGGATAACCTCCTGCCATCACCCACACGCAGCAGGAGCAGAACCATGGCGAACGCACCGGTCCAGCGCATGTCCCAGTTGATGGCGAAGACGTTGCGCGACGACCCGGCCGACGCCGAGGTCCTCAGCCACAAGCTCCTCGTCCGCGCCGGGTACGTGCGCCGCACCGCCGCCGGCATCTGGAGCTGGCTGCCGCTCGGCAAGAAGGTGCTGGCCAACGTCGAGCGGATCGTCCGCGAGGAGATGGACGCCATCGGCGCCCAGGAGGTGCTGCTCCCCGCCATCCTGCCGCGTGAGCCCTACGACGCCACCGGCCGCTGGGACGAGTACGGCCCCGAACTGTTCCGCCTCCAGGACCGCAAGGGCGGCGACTACCTCCTCGGCCCCACCCACGAGGAGATCTTCACCCTGCTGGTGAAGGACCAGGCGTCCTCCTACAAGGACCTGCCCGTGATCCTCTACCAGATCCAGAGCAAGTACCGCGACGAGGCCCGGCCCCGCGCCGGCATCCTGCGCGGCCGCGAGTTCCTGATGAAGGACTCCTACTCCTTCGACACCGAGGACGAGGGCCTCGCTCAGTCCTACGCCCTGCACCGCGAGGCCTACCAGAAGATCTTCGCGCGGCTCGGCCTGGACTACCGCATCTGCGCCGCGACCGCCGGTGCGATGGGCGGCTCCAAGTCCGAGGAGTTCCTGGCCCCGGCCGAGGCCGGCGAGGACACCTTCGCCGACTGCCCGAACTGCGACTTCGCCGCCAACACCGAGGCGATCACGTACGAGCTGAAGCCCGTCGACGCCGCCGACGTGCCGGCCGCCGAGGACATCCCCACCCCGGACACGCCGACCATCGAGACCCTCGCCGCCTCCCTCGGCGTCCCGGCCTCGGCCACGCTGAAGAACCTCCTCGTGAAGGTCGACGGCGAGATCGTCGCCGTCGGCGTCCCCGGGGACCGCGAGGTCGACATGGACAAGGTCGAGGCGCACTTCGCCCCGGCCACCGTCGAGCTGGTCACCGAGACGGACTTCGCGGCCCGCCCCGACCTGGTCCGCGGCTACGTCGGACCGCAGGGCCTGGACAAGGTCACCTACATCGCCGACCCGCGCGTCGCCCCCGGCACGTCCTGGATCACCGGCGCCAACAAGGCCGGCACGCACACCAAGAACGTCGTCGCGGGCCGTGACTTCGAGGTCGACGCCTACGTGGACGTCGTCGTCGTGCAGGAGGGCGACCCCTGCCCCAAGTGCGGCACGGGCCTCGTCCTCGACCGCGCCATCGAGATCGGCCACATCTTCCAGCTGGGCCGCAAGTACGCCGACGCCCTCAAGCTCGACGTCCTCGGCCAGAACGGCAAGCCGGTCCGCGTCACCATGGGCTCCTACGGCATCGGCGTCTCCCGCGCGGTCGCCGCCCTCGCCGAGCAGAGCGCCGACGACAAGGGCCTGTGCTGGCCCAAGGAGGTCGCCCCGGCCGACGTCCACGTGGTCGCCGCCGGCAAGGCCCTCCAGACCGAACTGGCCCTCGACATCTCGCAGAAGCTGGCCGCGGCCGGTGTCCGCGTCCTGGTCGACGACCGCGCCGGCGTCTCCCCGGGCGTGAAGTTCACGGACTCCGAGCTGATCGGCGTCCCGCAGATCCTGGTGGCGGGCCGCCGCGCCGCCGAGGGCGTGGTCGAGCTGAAGGACCGCCGCACCGGCGAGCGCGAGGAGATGACGGTCGAGGAGGCCGTGGCCCGCCTCACCGCCTGAGGGTCGCGACGACAGCGGCTGTGAGCGCTCCGGGCGACCGGGCGCTCACAGCCAGCCCGCGAACTCCAGCAGCAGCTCCGCGTCCCGGGGCCGCCCCACGCGTCCCGCCCGCACCCCCGACTCCACGGCCCGGAACAGCGTCCAGCCCCGCAGCCGCTCCTGGTCCACGTCCAGGGACTCCGCCAGCCGCTTCACCCGGCGCCGGGTCGTCGCCGCGCCGGACGGCTGGGCGATCAGGTCCTCCACCCGGTCGCGGACCAGCCGGGCCAGATCGAACGCGCACTCGCCGACCACCGGGTCGGGCCCCACGGCCAGCCACGGCATCCGCTCCCCGGCGAGCACCTTGCTCTGCCGGAACGTGCCGTGCAGCAACCGGTGTTCGGGCGGCGCCGCCAGCAGCTCCTCGCGCGCCGCGAGCGCCAGGTCCACCAGCGGGGCCACCTCGGGATCGGCCTGCGCCCGGGCCCGCATCGCCTCGGCCTGCCGCCCGGTCCGCTCGGCCACCGTCTCGAAGGGGAAACCGGCGGGCGGCTCGACCCACAGCCGCCGCAGCGTCCCCGCCGCCTCCAGCAGCGCCTTCGCCTCCGGCAGGGACCGCACCGACACGTCCGGGTGCAGCCGCTCCAGCAGCAGCACACCCTCGGAAGCGTGGGCGTCGAGCAGCTGTACGGCACCCCGCCCGGCCCAGTGCGCGAGCGCGGCCCGCTCCGCCTCCGGCCGGGCCCGCTCCGGCGCCAGCTTCAGCACGGCGGGCGTCCCGTCGGCCCTCCGCACCAGCACGACCAGGCTGCTGCGCCCGCCCGGCACCTGCACCCGCTCCACGGTCAACTCGCGTAGCGCGACGGCACGCTGCGCCGTCTCGGGCAGCCTCTCCAGCCAGTCGTCACCCTCCGGCGCCGTCTCACCGAGCGCCCTGACCAGGCGCTTCGGCGGTTCGAAAACCATGCGCGAGTCGTTCCCTTCGTACTGTCCGCGGTGCGTGCCCCGCGCGGGTCACGCCGTCGGCGCCGCCGAGGGCGGAGCCGTGCCGGCCCGCTCGGCGAGCCCAGGGAAGGCTACGCTCTCCCCGCGCCAGCGCACCGCCCGCACCGCCGCCTCCCGCAGCGCCTCGGCGGCCAGGGCCCGCCGCCCGCCGCCCGCCGCGCGCACCAGATCGGAGTACACCCCGGCCACCCGGTCCTCCAGCTCCGCGGCGAGCCGCACGGCGGCCGCCGCGTCCGGCACCGGGAACGGCAGGGCGTACCCGGCGGCCGCCGCCACGGGCCGGCCGCCCAGGTCCTTCACCTCGCGCACCAGCGCGTCCCGGCGCGCCCGGTGCGCGTCGTACGCCGTCCGCGCCTCGACGCGCTGCCCCTCGCCGATCCGCCCGCCCACGACGCCGTACCCGTACACCGCCGCGTGCTCGGCCGCCAGCGCCGCCTGCAGGGCCCGCAGCTCCCGGTCCTTCGCCTCGCTCACGCGTCCCCCTCCGTCAGCAGATACACGTGCGCCGCCCCGGCCGCCGCCACCGACGCCAGCAGCCGCGCCAGCTCGCCCGGCACCCCGAGCAGCTCCTTGGACCGCCGGTCGGCGAGTTCCCGCTCCGCGGCGGCGAGCCCGGCCAGGGCGTCCTTGTCGTTCCCCGGCACCGCGGCACTCGGCGAGGCCGAGGGCGTGACCGAGCCCGACCCCGAGGGGGATGCTTTTCGGCCACCCCCGAACGCCTGCGCGTGCCGTACGACGTTCTCCCGCAGCGGCCCCAGGCGCCCCGCGAGCCCCGGCCGGGCGGCGATCACCGCGTCGTACCGCTCCACCAGCCCCTCGCTGTCCCGCGCCGCACGCGCGCGTGCCCGGCGCTCCGCCGCCGACGGGCCGTCGCCCGGGTCGGCCGGGTCCGCCCCGCCGGCGGTGCATCCGGCCACGGCGACGGCCGCCGGGCCCAGGGCGAGCAGACTCCTTCTGCGCGGCCCCGAACGGGCGCGCGGCGATGGGGGGAACGGCACGTCAGACGTCCTCGGGGGCTCGTTGCGAGAAAGAAGCGCATGGCAGGGCTGCACGCCCGTGATCACGGTACCCGGGCCCCCGCCCGGGACCACTCAGCGGCACCGTTCGTGACCGGGTGGACGGCAACACTCCCCGCGACCGGATACCCTTTGACCAGACACGCGACCCATCCCACAACAGCACACGCGGCCGAGGAGTCACCCGGATGAGCACCACCCAGAGCGAGAGGCTGCGAGAACTGCTGGAACCGCTCGTCACCTCCCAGGGCCTGGATCTCGAAGAGATCGAAGTGGACTCCGTCGGCCGCAAGCGTGTACTGCGCGTCGTCGTCGACTCGGACACCGGTGCGGACCTGGACCAGATCGCCGATGTGAGCCGCGCGCTCTCGGCGAAGCTCGACGAGACGGACGCGATGGGCGAGGGGGAGTACACCCTCGAGGTCGGCACCCCGGGCGCGGAGCGCCTCCTCACGGAACACCGGCACTACGTCCGGGCCACGGACCGGCTGGTGAAGTTCCAGCTGGCCGAGGGCGGCGAGCTGGTCGCCAGGATCCTGAAGGTCGACGACGACGGCGTCGACACCGAGGTGCCCGGGGTCAAGGGCCGCAAGGCCACCGCGCGCAGACTCGCCTTCGACGACATCGTCCGGGCACGCGTCCAGGTCGAGTTCAGCCGCAAGGACAACAAGAAGGAAGAGGAGGCGTAGCCGTGGACATCGACATGAGTGCCCTGCGGGGCTTGGTTCGGGAGAAGGAGATCTCCTTCGACCTGCTGGTCGAGGCGATCGAGTCGGCCCTCCTCATCGCCTACCACCGCACCGAGGGAAGCCGCCGCCACGCGCGCGTGGAGCTCAACCGGGAGACCGGCCATGTGACCGTGTGGGCGAAGGAGGACCCCGACGACCTCGAGGAGGGCCAGGAGCCCCGCGAGTTCGACGACACACCGTCCGGTTTCGGCCGTATCGCCGCCACCACGGCCAAGCAGGTCATCCTGCAGCGCCTGCGCGACGCCGAGGACGACGCGACGCTCGGCGAGTACGCCGGCCGCGAGGGCGACATCGTCACCGGCGTGGTCCAGCAGGGCCGCGACCCGAAGAACGTGCTCGTGGACATCGGCAAGCTGGAGGCCATCCTGCCGGTGCAGGAGCAGGTGCCCGGCGAGACCTACCCGCACGGCATGCGGCTGCGGTCGTACGTCGTCCGGGTGGCCAAGGGCGTCCGCGGCCCGTCCGTGACGCTGTCGCGCACGCACCCCAACCTGGTGAAGAAGCTGTTCGCCCTGGAGGTGCCGGAGATCGCCGACGGATCCGTGGAGATCGCCGCGATCGCCCGCGAGGCCGGTCACCGCACCAAGATCGCCGTACGGTCCACCCGGTCCGGCCTGAACGCCAAGGGCGCCTGCATCGGCCCCATGGGCGGCCGGGTGCGCAACGTGATGGGCGAGCTGAACGGTGAGAAGATCGACATCGTCGACTGGTCCGAGGACCCGGCCGAGATGGTGGCGAACGCGCTCTCCCCGGCCCGTGTCTCCAAGGTCGAGATCGTGGACATGTCAACCCGGTCCGCCCGGGTGACCGTCCCCGACTACCAGCTGTCCCTGGCCATCGGCAAGGAGGGCCAGAACGCCCGCCTCGCGGCCCGGCTCACCGGATGGCGGATCGACATCCGCCCGGACACGGAATCGTCCGGGGAACAGACCCGGGACCGCTCCGGGGAATAGATCCAAGCCGCGGGCCGTTCAGATCACGACAGGTTCACGCGCGGCAACTGTTCGAAACCTGCCCCACAGGGGTGAGGTGCGTACGGGGAGGTAGACTTAACAGTGTCTGGCCGGACGCGCGCCCGCGCATGCCCTGAACGCACCTGTGTGGGGTGTCGGGAGCGAGCGGCCAAGGCCGAACTGCTGCGGATCGTGGCGATCGAGGACGCATGCGTCCCTGATCCTCGCGGTACGCTGCCCGGCCGGGGTGCGTACGTTCACCCCGCACTGGTCTGTCTCGACCAGGCGGTACGCCGCCGGGCGTTCACGAGGGCACTGCGCGCCCCGGGAGCGCTCGACACAAAGGCGTTGCGCCGACACGTCGAGCAGACAACAGTTGCCGAGCAGGCAACACCGTAAGACGTGCCGCACGGAACCCCGTGTGGCTTAGGTACCTCGCGAGTCGAAAGCAGGTCGAGATTGCGATGAGCACTCGATGAGTACGCGATGAGTACGCCCATGAACTAGCGACGGTCCGGACGTAACCCGGACCTCAAAGGAGCGAAGTGGCTAAGGTCCGGGTCTACGAACTCGCCAAGGAGTTCGGTGTCGAGAGCAAGGTCGTCATGGCCAAGCTCCAGGAACTCGGTGAATTCGTCCGTTCGGCGTCTTCGACGATCGAAGCGCCCGTTGTACGCAAGCTGACGGACGCCCTCCAGCAGGGCAACGGAGGCGGCAAGCCCGCCCCCGCACGCAAGGCTGCCCCGGCGAAGCCGGCAGCCCCCTCCCCGGCGCAGGCCGCCCGTCCGGCCGCCCCGCGCCCGTCGGCCCCCAAGCCGGCTGCCGAGAAGCCCGCGGCTCCCGCCGCGCCGGCCACTCCCGGCCCCCGTCCCACCCCGGGCCCGAAGCCCGCGCCGCGGCCCGCCCCGGCGTCCCCGGCTCCGACGACGCCCGAGTTCACGGCGCCGCCGTCGGCTCCCGCCGCGCCCGCCTCGTCCCAGGGCTCCGGCCCGCGTCCGGGCGCCCCGCGTCCGGCCGGCCAGGCGCCGCGTCCGGGTGCTCCCCGTCCGGGTGGCCCGGGCCAGGGTGGCCAGGGCCGCGGTGACCGTGGCGACCGTCCCGGCGCTCCGCGTCCGGGTGGCGGCGCCCCGCGTCCCGGTGCCCGTCCGGCGGGTCCCCGTCCGGGCAACAACCCGTTCACCTCTGGTGGCTCCACCGGCATGGCGCGCCCGCAGGCGCCCCGTCCGGGCGGCGCCCCGCGTCCGGGCGGCCCCGGTGCCCCCGGCGGTGCCCCGCGTCCGCAGGGCCAGGGCCAGGGCGGTCCCCGTCCCCAGGGTGCGGCGGGCGGTCCCCGTCCGCAGGCTCCGGGCGGCGCGCGTCCCACGCCGGGCGGCATGCCTCGTCCGCAGGGCGGCGCCCCGCGTCCCGGTGGCGGTCCCGGCGGTCCGCGTCCGAACCCCGGCATGATGCCGCAGCGTCCGGCTGCCGGCCCGCGTCCCGGTGGCGGTGGCCCCGGTGGCCGCGGTCCGGGTGGCGGCGGTCGTCCGGGTGGCGGCGGCGGTCGTCCCGGTGGCGGCGGCTTCGCCGGCCGTCCCGGTGGCGGCGGTGGCGGCTTCGCCGGTCGTCCCGGCGGTCCCGGTGGCGGCGGTGGCGGTTTCGCCGGTCGTCCCGGTGGTCCCGGTGGCGGCGGTGGCCGTCCCGGCTTCGGCGGTCGTCCCGGTGGTCCCGGTGGCCGTGGTGGCACGCAGGGCGCCTTCGGCCGTCCCGGCGGTCCCGCGCGTCGTGGCCGCAAGTCGAAGCGGCAGAGGCGCCAGGAGTACGAGGCCATGCAGGCCCCGTCGGTCGGCGGCGTGATGCTGCCTCGCGGCAACGGCGAGACCGTTCGCCTGTCGCGCGGTGCCTCCCTCACCGACTTCGCGGAGAAGATCAACGCCAACCCGGCGTCGCTCGTCGCGGTCATGATGAACCTCGGCGAGATGGTCACGGCCACGCAGTCCGTCTCCGACGAGACGCTGCAGCTCCTCGCCGACGAGATGAACTACACGGTTCAGATCGTCAGCCCGGAGGAGGAGGACCGCGAGCTCCTCGAGTCCTTCGACATCGAGTTCGGCGAGGACGAGGGCGACGAGGAGGACCTGATGGTCCGCCCGCCGGTCGTCACCGTCATGGGTCACGTCGACCACGGTAAGACCCGGCTCCTCGACGCCATCCGCAAGACGAACGTCATCGCGGGCGAGGCCGGCGGCATCACCCAGCACATCGGTGCCTACCAGGTCGCGACCGAGGTCAACGACGAAGAGCGCAAGATCACCTTCATCGACACCCCGGGTCACGAGGCGTTCACCGCCATGCGTGCCCGTGGTGCGCGGTCGACCGACATCGCGATCCTGGTCGTCGCGGCCAACGACGGCGTCATGCCGCAGACGGTCGAGGCGCTCAACCACGCCAAGGCGGCCGACGTCCCGATCGTCGTCGCGGTCAACAAGATCGACGTCGAGGGCGCCGACCCGACCAAGGTGCGCGGTCAGCTCACCGAGTACGGGCTGGTGGCCGAGGAGTACGGCGGCGACACGATGTTCGTCGACATCTCCGCCAAGCAGGGTCTGCACATCGACTCCCTGCTGGAGGCCGTGATCCTCACGGCCGACGCCTCGCTCGACCTGCGGGCCAACCCGAACCAGGACGCGCAGGGCATCGCGATCGAGTCCCGTCTCGACCGCGGCC
The DNA here is from genome assembly GCF_040628815.1 of Streptomyces sp. NPDC006140. NCBI lineage: Bacteria > Bacillati > Actinomycetota > Actinomycetes > Kitasatosporales > Streptomycetaceae > Streptomyces > Streptomyces sp. NPDC006140. The sequence continues at coordinate 377,309 of NZ_JBEXTS010000006.1, forward strand.
GCGGTGCCGTGTCGACGGTCCTCGTCCAGCGCGGCACGCTGCGGGTCGGCGACACCATGGTGGTCGGCGACGCGTACGGCCGAGTCCGGGCGATGCACGACGACAACGGCAACCTCGTCACCGAGGCGGGCCCGTCGACGCCGGTCCAGGTCCTGGGCCTGACCAACGTCCCGGGTGCGGGCGACAACTTCCTCGTCGTCGACGAGGACCGTACGGCCCGCCAGATCGCGGAGAAGCGCGCCGCCCGCGAGCGGAACGCCGCGTTCGCCAAGCGCACGCGCCGCGTGTCGCTGGAGGACCTGGACAAGGTGCTGAAGGCCGGCGAGGTCCAGCAGCTGAACCTGATCATCAAGGGCGACGCGTCCGGATCGGTCGAGGCTCTGGAGTCCTCCCTGCTCCAGCTGGACGTCGGCGAAGAGGTCGACATCCGCGTCCTGCACCGCGGCGTCGGTGCGGTCACGGAGTCCGACATCGACCTGGCCATGGGCTCCGACGCCATCGTCATCGGCTTCAACGTGCGCGCCGCCGGGCGTGCGCAGCAGATGGCCGAGCGCGAAGGCGTGGACGTCCGGTACTACTCGGTCATCTACCAGGCGATCGAGGAGATCGAGGCGGCCCTCAAGGGCATGCTCAAGCCGGAGTACGAAGAGGTCGAGCTCGGTACGGCGGAGATCCGCGAGGTCTTCAAGTCGTCCAAGCTGGGCAACATCGCGGGTGTTCTCATCCGCTCCGGCGAGGTCAAGCGGAACACCAAGGCCCGCCTCATCCGCGACGGCAAGGTGGTCGCGGAGAACCTCAACATCGAGGGCCTGCGTCGCTTCAAGGACGACGTCACCGAGATCCGCGAAGGGTTCGAGGGCGGTATCAACCTCGGCAACTTCAACGACATCAAGGTCGACGACGTCATCGCGACGTACGAGATGCGCGAGAAGCCGCGGGTGTAACACCCACGGTTTCCCAGCCGGCCGACGCGGCACCCGCCGCGTCGGCCGGCTGGCCGTTGGGGCGCGGTGCGCACGGGAAAACCCGATCGAGCACCCGCCCCGTTCGCGGTAACGTTCCTGGTGTCCCTGCCACCCCTACCGGCAGGGCCATCGATCCCGTACCGGCGGGTCATCCGGATACACACATGTACGTGGGGACTCTGTCCTTCGACCTGCTTCTCGGCGACGTACGGTCGCTGAAGGAGAAGCGCTCCGTCGTCCGCCCCATCGTCGCCGAGCTCCAGCGCAAGTACGCGGTGAGCGCGGCCGAGGTGGACCACATGGACCTCCACCGCAGGGCCGTCATCGGTCTCGCGTTGGTGTCCGGCGACGCGGGGCACCTGAGCGAGGTGCTCGACCGGTGCGAACGGCTGGTCGCCGCCCGCCCCGAAGTGGAGCTGCTGTCCGTCAGACGGCGCTTCCACGGTGAAGACGACTGACGACCCCAAGAACGAACCGGACAGGAAAGAACGGGAGACGGACCAGTGGCCGACAACGCGCGGGCTAAAAGGCTGGCGGACCTCATCCGAGAGGTGGTGGCCCAGAAGCTGCAGCGCGGGATCAAGGACCCGCGGCTCGGCTCGCACGTCACCATCACGGACACCCGGGTCACGGGTGACCTCAGGGAGGCGACCGTCTTCTACACGGTGTACGGGGACGACGAGGAGCGGGCGGCCGCGGCCGCCGGTCTGGAGAGCGCCAAGGGCGTGCTCCGTTCCGCGGTCGGCGCGGCGGCGGGCGTGAAGTTCACGCCGACGCTGACCTTCGTCGCCGACGCGCTGCCCGACACCGCCCGGACCATCGAGGACCTCCTCGACAAGGCCCGCCAGTCCGACGAGAAGGTGCGCGAGGTCTCGGCCGGCGCCAAGTACGCCGGCGACGCCGACCCGTACCGCAAGCCGGACGAGGACGACGAGACGGACGACACCGCCGAATGACCCAGAAGCACACCACGCCCGACGGCCTCGTCATCGTCGACAAGCCGTCGGGCTTCACTTCGCACGACGTCGTCGCCAAGATGCGCGGCATCGCCCGGACCCGACGCGTCGGGCACGCCGGCACCCTCGACCCGATGGCCACGGGCGTCCTCGTCCTCGGCGTCGAGAAGGCCACCAAACTCCTCGGCCACCTCGCGCTGACCGAGAAGGAGTACCTGGGCACCATCCGCCTGGGACAGAACACCCTCACGGACGACGCCGAGGGGGAGATCACCTCCTCCGCCGACGCCTCCAAGGTCACCCGCGAGGCCATCGACGCCGGCATCGCCAAGCTGACCGGCGACATCATGCAGGTGCCGTCCAAGGTCAGCGCCATCAAGATCAACGGCGTGCGCTCCTACAAGCGCGCCCGGGAGGGCGAGGAGTTCGAGATCCCCGCCCGCCCCGTGACGGTCTCCTCCTTCGGCGTGCACGACGTCCGGGACGCCGTCGCCGAGGACGGCACGCCCGTGCTCGACCTGGTCGTGTCGGTCGTCTGCTCCTCCGGCACGTACATCCGGGCCCTCGCCCGCGACCTGGGCGCCGACCTCGGCGTCGGCGGTCACCTCACCGCCCTGCGCCGCACCCGCGTCGGCCCCTACAAGCTGGACGCCGCCCGCACCCTCGACCAGCTCCAGCAGGAGCTGACCGTGATGCCCGTCGCCGAAGCCGCCGCGGCCGCGTTCCCCCGCTGGGACGTCGACGCCCGCCGCGCCAAGCTGCTCACCAACGGCGTACGGCTGGAGATGCCCGACCAGTACGCGGGCTCCGGCCCGGTCGCCGTCTTCGACCCGGAGGGACGCTTCCTCGCCCTCGTCGAGGAGCAGCGGGGCAAGGCCAAGAGCCTGGCCGTCTTCGGCTGACCGCCCGCCCGGGGCGGTCCGCCCGTGGAGCGGCGACCACGGGGTACCTCCACTGCCGCCGCTCCACGGTCCCCCCTCGGTTCCCCCACCCCTAGGGTGTATCCAGCCGCCCCCGTTCCTTCACCCGTCTGTGCGGGCGCTCGGAGTGAACCGGGGGAGCGGAAGGGGGCGCTTTCGCAGAGCGATCTGTCCCGCTGATCATCCCGCCCCTACTGTCGAACACAAGGGCACGGGTGTACGGCGGGGAGGCTCGACGATGACGTCGCGGAACCGGTCCCGGGAGACACACGACAGCACAGCAGGCTCCCAGGACCGCCCCGGAACAGCGCAACAGACCAGCGGTACGGCGGAGTACGCAGACCGGGCGATCCCCGGCGAGGCTCTCGTCCGCATCCACGACCTGGCCGGCCGGCCCCGCGGCACCGGCTTCCTGGCCGACCGGCACGGCACGCTCGTCACCAGCCACGAGGCCGTCGACGGACTGCCCCGGCTCGTCCTGTACGGCGCCGGGGACCGCAGCCGGGTCGTGACCGCCGAGGCGGTCACCCCGCTGCCCGACCTCGACCTCGCCCTCGTCCGCACCGAGGGGCTCGGCGTGCCGCCGCTGCCCGTCACCGTGCGGGGCGGGGCGGAAACCGGCGCCTACGTACGGATCGCCGCCGGGGGCTGGCGGGAGGCGCGGGTGCTGGGCACGACCGCCGTGACCTACGCGGCCACGGACCGCTTCCACCGCCTCGACGGCGCGCTGGAACTCGCGGTCGGCACGGCAGGGCGGGACGCGCTGCGACTGGGCGGCGGAGCGGCCGGCGGCCCCGTGCTCGACGCCGGGACGGGCGCCGTCGTCGGCGTGCTCGGCACCGCGCTCAGCTCCGGCCACCGCGACGTCGGCTTCGCCGTACCCCTGCACGCCGGGCCGGCCGGCGCGGCGGGACCGCTCGCCGACCTGCTCGCCGAGAACGCGGCGACGGTGCCCGCCTACGGCGCCGACCTCAACCTCGCCGGGGTGCTGGAGCTGACCGGCACATCGGCCGGGCTGGACGGCCCGCCCGGCGGCACCGGCCTCCCGGAACCGGTCGAACGGGCCGCCGTGGTCGCCGGACTCGACGCCTTCACGGCGGGCCCGGGGGCCGTACTCGGCCTCGTCGGGCCGCCCGGCAGCGGCCGCACCACGGAACTCGCGGCGCTCGCCGCCCGCCGCGGCCGCGGCGGGCACCCCACCCTGTGGCTGCGCGGCTGCGAACTGCGCGCCGACGACACCTCCGTGGCGGACGCGGCCCGCCGGGCGCTGACCCGGGCCCTGCCCGTCGTGGCGGCCGCCCGCGCCCCCTTCCCCGCCGACCCGGGCGACACCACGCCCGAGCGCCTCGCCCGTTTCGCCGGCTCCCTCGGCCGCCCCCTGCTGCTCCTCCTCGACAACCCCGAGGAGATGCCGCCGGCCCTGGCCCGCCGCCTGGCCGACTGGACCGACGGGACGGTGCGGTGGCTGCGGGAGACGGGAGTGCGCCTGGTCGTGGCGTGCCGGACGGAGTACTGGGAGGAGGTGTCGGACCTCCTGGACCGGCCCGCGTGCCTGCGGCTCGGCGACCTCACCGAGGACGAGGCGAGCCAGGCCCGCCTGCGCCACGGCATCCCGGAGAGCGCCCTCGTCCCCGCCGACGCCCGGCACCCCCTCACCCTCGGTCTGCTCGCCGAGGTCAGGGCCGCCCTCGCCGACGCCCCCGAAGCCCCGCACGCCGCCACCACCGACCGGGACGGCGTCCTCTGCGCCTACCTGGACCTGATGTCCCTGCGCATCGCCCTCCGCCTGGCCGCCGGGAACGGCCTGCACGGCACGGCCGTACGGCGGCTGGCCGCCAAGGTCGCCGGGCAGGTGCACGAGGCCGCCCGGCGCAGCCTCGGCCCCGGGCCGGGGGACCTGGACCGTGCGGCCTTCGAGGAGGTGTTCCCGTGGGGGCCCGCCCCGGCGCGGCTCGGCGGCGGCACCGGCTGGGCGTCGGCCGTCCTCGCCGAGGGCCTGCTCGTGCCCGCCGGGCCCGGCTACCGCTTCGCCCACGAGGAACTCGCCGACTGGCTCCAAGGCATGCACCTCGACCTCGACGAGGCTCTGCACGCCCTCGTCCACCGCCGCGGTGCCCCACAGCCCGACCCCGTCCCGCACCACCGCATCGGACCCGTCGTCCAGGCCCTGCTGTGCCTCGCGCGCCAGCACGGCACGGAACGGCTGGCGGCCCGTCTCACCGACCTGGTGCACGCCCTGGACGCCGACCCGCGGTCCTGGTGGGCCGCCCGGCTGCTCACCGGCACCCTGGCCGCCGTGCCCGACGCGACGCCGTACAGCGAGGTGCTGCGGCTGCTCGCCGACCGGGTCGTGGCCTGGCGGCGGCTCGGGCATCCGGTGCCCGAGGAGGCGGGGCCCGCCTTCTGGACCGGGTTGCGGCTGCCGGAGGGCGTGCGCTGCGCGCTGCTCAGGCGGCTGGTCCACGCCGACGGCCCGCCGTGCGAGGCCGGCCCCCGTTTCCTGGACGCCGTCGCCGGTCTGCTCGCCACCGACCCCGCCGCCGTCCAGCCCCTGCTCGCCGACTGGTTCGACGACGAGCAGCCCCTGCCCGCCACCCCGCACGCGACCGTGGCCACGGCCGCGCAGGCGCTGCTGCACACCCACCGCCACGCCGCCCTGGACGACCTCGTGGACGTGCTCGTCGACCGCGCGCACCGGCGGGCCCGGGAACTGCTGGCCGTGCTGGCCGAGGAGGAACCGTCGGCGGTGTGCCGGGCCGTCGACCGATGGGCACGCGACGAGCGGCCGGCGCGCCGGCACGCCGCGATGGAGCACGGACTGCGCGTCGCGCCGCACGTGACCGCCGGAGGCGACCGGGCCCTCCTGCGCTACGCGGCCCTCACCCTGCTCGCCCGCCCCGCCGACCGCGCCCTGCACGGCGGAGCGCTCGCCCTCCTCGTCCAGGACCCGCACACCCGCGCCCGGTACCTCCCCCGCGCGCTGGAGCACTTCGCGGCGGGCGACCCGCAGCTCCCGCCGGACGCACTGGCCCGTGCCCTCCCGGTCTGCCCCGAGCCGGTCCTCGGCGCCTTCGCCGCGCGGCTGGAGCGGCCGGACCCGGAGGACGCCCTGCGGGCGCTCGCCGACGCCACCCCGCCCGGCCTGGCCCACCGGGTCGCCGCGCTGCTCCGGGAGGCGGCGGAGCGACGGCCGGAACTCGCCGGGCACGCGGCCGCATACGTGGACCAGCGGCTCGACCGGGGCCCCGCCGCCCGGGCCGTGCTCCTGCCGCTGGTCAGCGGCCTGCTCGAGGGCGGCCCCATCCGGCTGCGGTGTGCCCTCGCCACCGTCCTCACCCCGCCCGGCATCCCCGCCTCCCGCCCGCTCCGCCGCGAACTGCGCGACGCGCTCCTGGCACGCGAGCACGACACCGACGTGCTGGACGCGCTGCTGCACGCCGCCGCCCGGAACGGCGGCGACGACCTGCGCGACCTCGTCCGCCGCATCGGCCTGCTCCTGGCCCGCACCCCGGAGGGCGCGAGCCGCTTCGACCGCGCCCTGGTCGACCTCGGCCGGCACGTGCCCGGCTTCGCCGCCCGCCTGGCCGGCTGGCTGGCCGACGCGCCGGGGGAGTGGGCGGCCCTGGTCGGCCCGAGCTGCCACCGGACGATCGAGAACCTGGCGGGCGTCCGCGTCCCGGCCTGACCGGCGCGGGCGTCCGCGTTCCCGCCCGGCCGGTGCGGGCGTGCGCGTCCCCGCCTGACCGGCGCGGGGTGTCGTGCGCCCGGTCACAGCGCCCATGCCGATGCGGGCGGCGGGGACCCGGCATGGCACCCTTAGACCTGCGTACGCGTCACCACGGACAACCGACCGGACACGGGTTCGACGAGCTTTCGACAAGGAGCAGGCACAGTGCAGCGCTGGCGTGGCTTGGAGGACATCCCCCAGGACTGGGGGCGCAGCGTCGTCACCATCGGCTCCTACGACGGAGTGCACCGCGGACACCAGCTGATCATCCGGCATGCCGTGGACCGCGCCCGGGAGCTGGGCGTGCCCGCCGTCGTCGTCACCTTCGACCCGCACCCCAGCGAGGTCGTCCGCCCCGGCAGCCACCCGCCCCTGCTCGCCCCGCACCACCGCCGCGCCGAACTCATGGCGGACCTGGGCGTGGACGCGGTGCTCATCCTGCCCTTCACGACCGAGTTCTCGAAGCTGTCGCCGGCCGACTTCGTCGTCAAGGTGCTCGTCGACAAGCTGCACGCCAAGGCGGTCGTCGAGGGCCCCAACTTCCGCTTCGGCCACAAGGCCGCGGGCAACGTGGAGTTCCTCGCCACGCAGGGCAAGACCTACGACTTCGAGGTCGAGGTCGTCGACCTGTACGTGACCGGAGAGGCGGGCGGCGGGGAGCCGTTCTCCTCCACGCTGACGCGGCGTCTGGTCGCCGAGGGCGACGTCCAGGGCGCCGCCGAGATCCTGGGCCGGCCGCACCGGGTGGAGGGCGTCGTCGTCCGGGGCGCCCAGCGCGGGCGCGAAATGGGCTTCCCGACGGCCAACGTGGAGACGCTGCCGCACACGGCCATCCCGGCCGACGGTGTGTACGCCGGGTGGCTGCACGCGCAGGGGGAGGCGATGCCGGCGGCGATCTCCGTCGGCACGAACCCGCAGTTCGAGGGGACCGAGCGGACGGTGGAGGCGTACGCCATCGACCGGGTCGGGCTGGATCTGTACGGGCTGCACGTCGCGGTCGACTTCCTGGCGTTCGTGCGGGGGCAGGCGAAGTTCGACACGCTGGACGCGTTGCTGGAGCAGATCGGGCGGGACGTGCAGAAGTGCCGGGAGCTGGTGGCGGCTGACGAGGCCGCCTAGTCCTCCTGAGGGCCGGGTGCGGGTGGGTGGGGGCTTGTCGCGCAGTTCTCCGCGCCCCTGAGGGACGTTGCCCAGTGGCAGGCGACCTGTGACTGGCCGCCCCCGCTCAGCACTTCCAAGTCCTGGTGTCTGCACGCGTCGCCCACGCCCGCCCGCTCCGCCTCGCCGCTCGCCAGGATCTGGCAGCGTGCGTGGAAGCGGCAGCCTGACGGCACGCGGGACGGGTCCGGGGGTTCGCCGGTGAGGATCACCGGGGCGCCAGGAGCTTCGGGGAGCACCGACAGCAGGGCCTGGGTGTACGGGTGCACGGGGGCCGTGAGGACCTGTTCCACCGCGCCGGTCTCCACGATCCGGCCCAGGTACATCACGGCCACCCGGTCGGCGATGTTCCAGGCCAGGCCGAGGTCGTGGGTGACGACCAGCGCGGACAGGCCGAGGCCGGCGCGCAGCCGGAGCAGCAGGGCGAGGATCTCGCCGCGTACCGAGGCGTCGAGGGAGGCCACCGGCTCGTCGGCGACGAGGAGTTCGGGTTCCAGGACGAGCGCGCCCGCGATGACGACCCGCTGGCGCTGCCCGCCGGACAGTTCGTGGGGGTAGCGCAGGAAGAAGCGCTCCGGAGGGCGCAGGCCGGCCCGGGACAGTGCCTCGGCGACCGCTGTCCGCTCGTCGCCTCCGTAACCGTGGATGCGCAGGCCCTCGGCGACCGCGTCGTACACCGTGTGCCGGGGGTTGAGCGAGCCGCTCGGGTCCTGCAGGACCAGTTGGACGCGCTTGCGGTAGGCCTTCAGGGAGCGGCCGGAGTAGTCCAGCGGGCGGCCGTCGAAGGCGACCCGGCCCGCCGTGGGCTCGACCAGGCCCAGCAGGGCGCGGGCCAGGGTCGTCTTGCCGCAGCCGGACTCGCCGACCAGCGCGACGATCTCGCCGGGCCGGATGTCGAGGTCGACCCCGTCGACGGCGCGGGCCCGGGGGCCGCCGTGCCGGCCGGGGAAGGTGACGTGGAGGCCCTGGGCGCTCAGCAGGGGCGCCGTGGTGACGTCGGGGGCCGTGGGGGAGAGGGTCATGGCGTGCCGGGCCTCGCTTCCTCCAGGGGCTCGGGGCCCTCCGGTGCTCGGCGCCCGTCATGGGCCTCCGAGGCGTCACGGGCCTCCGGCGCGTAGCGGGTTTCCGGCGTGTCACGGGCCACCTGCGTCTCATGGGCCTCCGACGTGCCACTGGCCACCGGCGTCTCACATGCCTCCGACGCGTCACGGATGCCGTCCGTTCCGTCCACCGGCGCACCCACCAGCACGCACGCCGCCCGTCGCTCCGCCCCCGCCTCCCGCAGTACCGGATCCTCCTCGGCGCACGCCTCCAGCGCCACCGGGCAGCGGGGGTGGAACGTGCACCCGGACGGCAGCGCGGCCGGGTCCGGCGGGTCGCCCGCCAGCCCCTGCGGCGCGAACCGGGAGGCCGGGTCGCCGATGCGCGGGAACGCGGCCGACAGGGCCCGGGCGTACGGGTGCCGGGCGTCCTCGTACACCTGCGCCGCCGGGCCCTCCTCGACCACCCGGCCCGCGTACATCACCGCCAGCCGGTCACAGGTGTCGGCCAGGACGGCCAGGTCGTGGCTGATCATGATCAGGCCGAGGTCCTGGTCCGCGACCAGCTGCTCGATGAGCCGGAGGATCTGGGCCTGGATCATCACGTCCAGCGCGGTGGTCGGCTCGTCGGCGATGACCAGGCGCGGGTCGCAGGCCAGGGCCATGGCGATCATGACGCGCTGGCGCTGGCCGCCGGACAGCTCGTGCGGGTAGGCGTCGGCGCGGGCGGCGGGGAGGCCGACCTGCTCCAGCAGCTCGCCGGTCTTCTTCTTCGCCCCGGCCGGGGTCGCCTTCCGGTGCAGCAGGATCGGCTCGGCGATCTGGTCGCCGATGCGGTGCACGGCGTTCAGGGAGTGCATCGCGCCCTGGAAGACGACCGAGGCCCCGGCCCAGCGCACCGCCCGCACCCGGCCCCACTTCATCGTCAGCACGTCCTCGCCGTCGAGCAGGACCTCCCCGGTGATGCGCGTCCCGGACGGCAGCAGCCGCAGCAGGGCCAGCGCCAGCGTGGACTTGCCGCAGCCGGACTCCCCGGCCAGGCCGAGCTTGCGCCCCGCGTCCAGGCGCAGGTCCACCCCGCGCACGGCGGCCGCGCCGCCCGGGTACGTCACGGTCAGGTTCCTGACGTCGAGCAGACTCAACGCGACACCCCCAGCCTGGGGTTGAGGACGGACTCCACGGCCCGTCCGCACAGCGTGAACGCCAGCGCCACCACGGCGATGGCGATGCCCGGCGGCACCAGGTACCACCAGTCCCCGGCACTGACCGCGCCCGCCTCCCGGGCGTCCTGGAGCAGCCCGCCCCACGACACGACCGTCGGGTCGCCGAGGCCGAGGAAGGCCAGGGTCGCCTCGGCGAGGATGGCCGAGGAGATGATCAGGGTCGTCTGGGCCAGCACCAGCGGCATCACGTTGGGCAGGACGTGCCGGGACATGATGTGCCAGTGGCCGCCGCCGAGCGCCCTCGCCCGCTCGATGTACGGCCGGGTCTCCACCGCGAGGGTCTGCGCGCGCACCAGGCGCGCGGTGGTCGGCCAGGTGGTGACGCCGATCGCGACGACGGTCGTGGTCAGGGAGCGGGACATCACGGTCGCCAGGGCGATCGCCAGCACCAGCGTCGGCATGACCAGGAACCAGTCGGTGATGCGCATCATCACCGTCGCGTACCAGCCCTTGAAGTGACCGGCCGTCACCCCGATCAGGGTGCCGATCGCGACTGACAGCACGGCCGCGAGCAGCCCCACCAGCAGCGACACCCGCGAGCCCCAGACCACCAGCCCCAGCAGGTCCCGCCCGAACTGGTCGGTACCGAGCGGGAACTCGGCGCTCGGGCTCTGCATCGGACGCCCCGGAGCGTCGGTCACGCTGCTCACGTCGGAGCCCACGAACAGGGGTGCGAACAGCGCCAGCAGCGCGCACAGGGCGAGCACGGCCAGGCCGTACAGCCCCGCCCGTTCGGCGCGGTACTGCCGCCAGAAGCGGGCGACGGAGGCCCGGCGGCGCTGCCGGGCCAGGGCGCGCGGGCCCGGGGCCGTGCCGGTCGACGTCGTCATCGGGCCACCCGGGGGTCGAGCAGCGGATAGACCAGGTCGGCGAGGGTGTTCATCAGGATCACCGCGGCGGCGAACACGAAGAACAGGCCCTGCACCAGCGGCAGGTCGGGCACGCTCAGCGCCTGGTAGAACAGCCCGCCGAGGCCCGGCCAGGAGAACACGGTCTCCACCAGGATCACGCCCGCCACCGTCCGTCCCAGGTTGATGAAGATCAGCGTCACGGTCGGCAGCAGCGCGTTCGGCACGGCGTGCCGGCGGCGCACGAGGTCGTCGCGCAGGCCCTTGGCCCGGGCGGTCGTCAGATAGTCGCTGCCCATCTCGTCCAGCAGCGCCGACCGCGTGACCAGCAGCGTCTGCCCGTACTCCACCGCCACCAGCGTCACCACCGGCAGCACCAGATGGTGCGCCACGTCGAGCACGTAGGCGAAGCCCTCCTCGCCGCCCGACTCCATGCCGCCGGTCGGGAACAGGCCCGGCAGCGGGCCGATGCCCACCGACAGCACGATGATCAGCAGCAGCCCCAGCCAGAAGGACGGGATCGAGTACAGGGTCAGCGCGAGGCCGGTGTTGACCCGGTCGCCGAGCCCGCCGCGCCGCCACGCCGAGCGCGTGCCCAGGAAGATGCCGAGCACGGTGTAGAGGACGAAGGCCGTGCCGGTGAGCAGCAGGGTGTTCGGCAGCGCCTCGGTGATCTTGTCGACCACGGGCGCGCGGAACTGGTACGACGTGCCGAAGTCGCCGGTGAGGGCCTTGCCGCAGTAGTCGGTGAACTGCCGCCACAGCGGCAGATCGAGCCCGAACTCCTCGCGGTACGCGGCCAGCTGCTCGGCGGAGACCTGGCGGCCGCCGGTCATGGTCTTCACCGGGTCACCGGGGATCAGCCGGAAGAGGAAGAAACTGGTGACGAGGACGGCCAGCAGCGAGACGGCCGCACCGGCCACCTTCCCGGCCAGGTACCGCGGGTACGCGGAGCGCTTGCGTACCCGCGGCCCGGCCGCCGGCTGCCTGTCCTCGACCAGCGTGGAGGTCGCGTCGGCGGTCATGGGCGCCCGGTCACTCACGGTCGTCGGCACCGGCCCGGCGCCGCACCGCCACGACCGTGCCGAGGCCGATCAGCAGGACGAGGCTCGTGGCGATGACGGCCACGACGGCCGTGGACGAACCGCCGGAGGAGTCGCCGGAGTCCGCCGGCACCGCCGACCACCAGCTCCAGTAGCCGTCCTGGCCGTAGATGTTGCCCGCCTTCGCCGGCATCGTCGTGATCGACTTGATCTGGTCCGTCCGGTAGGCCTCGACCGCGTTCGGGTACGCCATGACGTTCATGTACCCGAGGTCGTACAGCCGCGACTCCATCTGCTGGACGAGGTCCGCCCGTTTGGCGGGGTCGTACTCCGCGAGCTGCCGGGCGTAGAGCTCGTCGTACTTCTTGTCGCAGATGAAGTTGTCCGTCGCGCCCGTGTCCTTCGGGGTCGCCGGGAGCGCGCCGCAGGTGTGGATGGACAGCACGAAGTCCGGGTCGGGGTTCACGGACCAGCCGTCGAACGCCAGGTCGTACGTGCCGGCGAGCCAGGGGTCGGTCACGTTGTCCAGGCAGTCCAGCCGGACGCCGATGCCGAGGTCGCCCCACCACTCCTGAAGGTACTTGCCGACCGCCTTGTCGTTCGGGTCGGTGGCGTGGCACAGGACGCGGTAGGTGATCGGCTTGCCGTCCTTGCCGACGCGCTTGCCGTCGCCGTTCTTCCGGTACCCGGCCCGGTCGAGCAGCTGCGCGGCCTTCGCCGGGTCGTACGCCAGCTTCTGGCTCGCGGACGGCTTCCAGAAGTACTGCGAGAAGCGCGGCGGGATGTAGCCCTCGCCCTCGACGGCGTGCCCACGGAACACCTTGTCGATGATGGCCTCGCGGTCCACGGCCATGAACAGCGCGTGGCGCACCCGCTGGTCCAGCAGGGAGGGGTGGCCGTCGCCGAACTTCTCGCCGTTCTTCGCCTTCGCGCCCGGGTTGGTGGCGAGGGCGTAGAAGCGACGGCCGGGGGCGTCGTTGACCTTGATGTTCTCCGCGCCCTCCAGGGATTCCGCCTGCGCGGGCGTCAGCGACGGCGACCCGGCGACGAAGGACACCTCGCCCTTGCGCAGCGCCGACACGGCCGCGTCCTGGTCCTTGTAGTAGCGGAAGACCAGCTCGTCGAACTTGGGCGCCCCGCGCCAGAAGCTCTTGTTCGCCTTGAGCCGCACATAGCTGTCGGCCTTGTACCCGGTCAGCACGAACGGCCCGTTGCCCACCACCGGGAAGCTCTTGTCGTTGTTGAACTCCGAGAAGTCCGAGACCTTCTCCCACACGTGCTTCGGCACGATCGGCACGTCGAGCGCGGTCATCGTGGCCTGCGGCTTCTTCAGCTCGATGACCAGCTTGGTGGGGCTCGGCGCCGTCACCTTCCGGAAGTTCCCGACGTAGCTGCCGTTCGCCGTGGCCGCGCCGGAGTCGGTCATCATCTTGTTGAACGTCCACGCCGCGTCCTCGGCGGTGGCCTGCCTGCCGTCCGACCACGCGGAGTTCGTGCGGATCGTGTACGTCCAGGTGAGCTTGTCCGGCGACGGCTCCCACTTGGTGGCCAGGCCCGGGACGGCGTGGTTGTCCTTGGGGTCGTAGTTCGTCAGGTACTCGTACATGAGCCGGTGGATGCTCGTGCTGAGCAGCCGGACCGCCAGGAACGGGCTGAGCGAGTCCACGCTCTGCGCCACTGCGACGGTGAGCACCTTCTTGCCGTCGTCGGCCGCCCGGGCCTGCTGGGGCGCCGGGTCGAGCGGGGTCGCGAGACCGGCGGTGAGGGTGAGCGCGACCGCCCCGGCCGCGGCGACGAGCCGGAGGCCGCGCGGGAGGCTGCGTGTCTGATCGTTCGTGCCCATGGTCGGACCTCGCGTCATCGCTCGGACGGGAAGGACGGGTTGATCAGCTGTCAGTGGATGCTGAGTGTGTATCAGCGGCCGTTCCCAGCCGTCAACGGCGCGTTCACCCCTTGTGGCCTGCGGAAATAACGAATTGGCGAGCTTTTCGTGCCCATTGGTCGAGACCACTGACGCGCTCCTGGCCAGGGCCTGGCAACGGATTTCGCCCCTGGACGCGCCGAGGCCCGCACCGGTCGGGACGGCACGGGCCGGAAAGGGGATCGGCCCCTCGAAAGGGGCCGATCGGGTGAGCTGATTACTGCGTCGGGGGCGCGGGCGGGGGCGGCGGATTCTGCCCGTCGGGCTGCGCCGGATATCCCGGCCGACCGGGCTGACCCGGCTGACCGGGATGGGGGTAGCCGTAGCCCGGCTGCGGGGGCGCGGCCGGGGGCTGGCCCGGCTGCGGGTAGGGGGGCTGGCCCGCGGCCTGCGGGTACGGCTGCCCCGGCTGGGCCGGGGGCTGGCCCGGCTGGGCGTACGGCTGGCCGGGGTGCGGCTGCGGATGCTGCGGGTACGGTCCGGGCTGCCCGGGGATCTGCTGGCCGGGGGCCGGCTGCTGTCCGGGGTACGGAGGCTGGGGCTGGCCCGGGACGGGCTGGCCGGGCAGCGGCGGGGCGGCCACCGGCGGCGGGTTGCCGTCGGAGGTCCACAGGCCGTGCGCCTGCTGGTGGCGGGTGAAGTCCTCGGCGACCATCGCCGCGAGGTTGAAGTACGCCTCCCGCACCTTCGGCCGCATCATGTCGAGGTCGACCTCGGCACCGGCGGCCAGATGCTCGTCGAACGGCACGACGATGACGCCCCGGCAGCGCGTCTCGAAGTGCGACACGATGTCCTCGACCTTGATCATCTTGCCGGTCTCGCGCACACCGGAGATGACGGTGATGGACCGCGAGACGAGGTCGGAGTACCCGTGCGCCGACAGCCAGTCCAGGGTCGTGCTCGCGCTGCTCGCACCGTCCACGGACGGCGTCGAGATGATGATGAGCTGGTCGGCGAGGTCCAGCACACCGCGCATGGCGCTGTAGAGCAGACCGGTACCCGAGTCGGTGAGGATCACCGGGTACTGCTTGCCCAGCACGTCGATCGCGCGCCGGTAGTCCTCGTCGTTGAACGTCGTGGACACGGCCGGGTCGACGTCGTTGGCGATGATCTCCAGCCCGGACGGCGCCTGCGACGTGAACCGCCGGATGTCCATGTACGAGTTGAGGTACGGGATCGCCTGCACGAGGTCACGGATGGTGGCCCCGGTCTCCCGCCGCACGCGGCGCCCGAGGGTGCCCGCGTCCGGGTTGGCGTCGATCGCGAGGATCTTGTCCTGCCGCTCGGTGGCGAGCGTGGAGCCCAGCGCGGTGGTCGTGGTCGTCTTGCCGACACCGCCCTTGAGGCTGATCACGGCGATCCGGTAGCAGGACAGCACGGGCGTACGGATCAGCTCCAGCTTCCGCTGCCGCTCGGCCTCCTCCTTCTTCCCACCGAGCTTGAACCGGCCACCGCCGGCCGCCGGACGGCTGCTCTTCGCCTTCTGCTTCTTGCTGTTGAGCAGCCGGTCGGACGACAGCTCCACCGCGGCGGTGTAACCGAGCGGCGCGGCACCGGGGTTGGTCGGCTGCCGCTGGTCGTGCTGCATGGGCTGCGGCCAGGCGGCGCCGGTACGGGGATCCACGGGCTGCTGGGGCTGCCCCCCTGGCTGCGGCTGGCCCTGCGGGGGCACCCCGGGCTGGGCCTGCTGCGCGGGCGGCTGGGGGAAGCCGTAACCGCCTTGGGCACTGGGGGCACCGGGGTGCGGGAAGCCGTATCCGCCCTGGGGGACGGGAGCGCCCTGCTGCGGGAAGCCGTAGCCGCCCTGCGGGGCGCCGGGCTGCTGGGCCGGGGGCTGCTGTGCGGCCGGGGTGCCGGGGTGGGGGAAGCCGTAGCCGCCCTGGGCGTTGGGTGCCGGGGCGGGCGGGCCGTCCGGCTGCTGCTGGACCGGGGGCTGGGCGGGTGCGCCGGGGTGCGGGAAGCCGTAGCCGCCGTGCGCGTCGGGCGCGGCCGGGACCGGGCCTCCCGGCTGCGGGAAGCCGTAGCCACCGGGCTGCGGGGCGGGCTGGGCGGGCGGCTGGTTCGGCGGCGTCGGTGCGCCCGGCTGGTTCCACGCGGCGGGCGTGGGCTGCGGCGCCTGCGGCTGGAACGGCGGCTGCGGTTGCGCGTTCGGGTCCGCGGGCTGGGCCTGCGGCTGGGGCTGATGCTGCGCGGGCCACTGGTTGGCCGGCGCCGGGGCGGCCGGCTGGTACGACGGCGGCAGCGGCGGCACGCCCGGAACGGCGGCGCCCCGCGGGGCGCTGTCCTCAGCCCTGGCGTCGGAGGGATCGGCCTCGGCGGGCGGGTCGTCGACCGGCTCGGGTCCGGCCGGGGCCGCATCCGCGGCCACGGCGCCGGGCATCTCGGCTTCGGAGGTCCTGTCCTCGGCAGCCGTGTCCTTTGGTGTCGTGCCCCCTGAAGCCCCGTTCTCCGGAGCCCCCTCGTCCGGTGCCGTCACCTCGGCGTGCGCGTTCACGCCCCCGGCTTCGGCATCGTCAGAAGCCGGGCCGTCCGCGCTGTCGTCCGTCCCGGACGCGTCGGCCGCATCCGCCGAGCGGTCACCGTCGGCGTCGGCGTCGGCGGGCGCGCTCCCGGCGTCACCGCCCGAGTCGCCCTGGTCCTCGTCCTTGGCCTCGGCTTCGCCCTGTTCGTCGTCGGCCGACTCCAGCCGCGCCTCGGTCGCCGCGGCACGCTCGGCGATCTCCCGCTTCAGGGCGACGGCGGAGAACCGCATGGTGGCACCGCTCTCCAGATCACCGTCCCCCGACTCCGGTTCCCCGGAGGCCGGGGTGGCCGGGGTGGCGGGGCCGGCCGGAACATCCGGAGCAGCGGCAGGAGTAGCCGCCGGAACCGGCGGCGTCCACTGCGCCGGGAACCCGCCGCCGGGGGTGCCCGGTACGGCCGAAGGAGAGGCTGTGTCCGCCTCGGGCGCCTCGGTCCGCCCCTGCGGCTCGAACCCCATGGGCAGCTTGGGCACGGCGGAGCCCCCACCCGAGGAAGGCGTGGGAGGCGTGAAGGGCACACCCGGCGCCGGCGGGGGAGGCGTGAACGGAGCGCCCGCCGCGGGCGGCGGCACGGGAGGCGTGAAAGGCGCCCCCGGAGCAGGCCCCGGAGCCGGAGCCTGCGGCGGAACGGACGGCTGACCACCGGAAGGATTGGCATGCGGCGGCGGAGTCAGCCCCGGCAGCGGAGGAACCGGTCCGCTCGGGGCACCGGAGGTACCGGAAGCGCCGGAGCCACCGGAGTCACCGGGCCCCCGGCCCTCCTGGGACGGCGCATCGGACGCACCGGAGTCCTCGGACGCCCCCGCCCCCTGCCCCGAACTCGAAATTGAACTCCCCGAAGCGTTCTGCGTGTACCAGGCCGGGGGCGCGTAGTCGATGGTGAACTCGCCGGTCATCTCGACGTCGGACTCCGCGTCGGGCTGGTCATCGCCGGGTGTCGCCCAGCCCCCGCGGATCCCGTCCCGATCGCTGCTCACAGTGTTCCTCCTGGTGTGGTCGAGCACCCTCATGCCGTGCTGGGGCGACCCTTGCTTGTCGTCCGACCTCGTCCGAAGTCGGTCAATGGCGTCTCCGAGGCCGTCCGAGGTCGTCCGATACACCGCACCGGCTTCCCCGCTCTCCTTCTGGGACGCGGACGCCCGGTCCACGGGGTTCTGACGTCGCGCCCGGTACCAGCCTAATCACCACGAGGTCCGCCTCGGCAGGCCCATCTGCCCCTCCATAACAACGCTGGACCGTGAAAACCACGCAAATGCGATGTAATTCCTGGCGCAGAAGTTGACGAAACGGCGTGTTACGGGCGCTTCCGATACGAGGTCCGTCAGTCCATCCGACGTGGCGCACCCAACAGCCCGGTCTCCGTGTCCGTGGGCTGTGTCATGACGTACTGCCGATCGCGATCGGTACACCACAGGGTGAGACCGTCGGAGAGCCCCGGCAGGGAGTCGATCTCGGCTCGGGTGAGCGCCATCGTGCGGCCCAGCTCCGTGGCCTCGTCCGGCGATACCCTCTGAATCCCGACCAGCCGCGCCTGCCGCACGAGCCGCGGAGCGACCGGGCTGACGTACGGCAGCAGGGTCAGCACCGACTGCCAGGCCCCGGAGACGACCCGACCGCGAGGTGGCCGCATCCCGCAGTCCCGCACCACCAACACCGGCGTACCGGCTGAGGCACCCAGCGGGGGCACCCGCCCCACGTCGTACACGGCCATCCCGTTCTGCCCACCCCCCATGGCGTGCACCATCCGCATCCAGGCCTGCGCCCGCCCCGTCTCCACGGCGACCCGCGCCCCCGTCGCCGCCGCCCTGAGCGCGATGACCTGCACGGTCCACAGCCCACCGATGAGGACGACGTCGTACGGCATCGGCCGATTGAGCCCGAGTACCGCGGGCCGGCTCTCCGCGTCCAAGCCGATGACGACGCCGTCGTCGGCGACGGGGAGGGCGAGGGTGTCCAGTTGGTCGACGGTCACGGAGTGCCGCGGGTGTCTCGGGCCGATCAACCCGAAGCCACGACGCAGCAGTTCACGCGCCTGCCCGGGGGCAGAGGGCTGCGGCTCGCTCCGGCCGGTGGCCGCCGCCTGTCCCACGCGCCGGGGCGTTGCCGTCACCGGGCACCTCCGAGGGGCAGAGTGGCGAGCATGCCGGGTACCTGTTCCCGGTCGAGGCGGGCGAGCCCCATGCCCGTGTGCCGGGCCGCGGCCTGCACTGCGCGCCGGGCGGCGACGAGTTCGTCGTCGCTGCGCCCGGTCACCCGCACGTGCCCGCACACGGACACCTCCTTCCGCTCCCCGCGCCTGAGCGTGAGGCTGAAGGTGGTGGCGAGGGTGGGGACGGCAGTGACCAGAGCGACGAGCTGCGGCAGCGACGGTGCCCTCTCGCCACCCAGCACGGGCCACCGACGGATCCAGTACGTGGTGTGTCTGCGGTTGTCACAGCGCCAGTTCCGGCCTGACTCCTCGGTCCGCCGCTCCCGCGCGTCCGTCCGCCCCGCCTCCGCCGTCACCAGCGGGTTGGCACAGGCCGAAGTGGCGATCGCGGAGATCAGATGCTCCTCGTCGAGGAGGGTCGCCCGGAATCCGGCTCCGGTGAGTCGGCTCGCGAGATGGTCGGCGGCACGCACAACACACTTCTGCGCTCCGACCAGACCGCCCCCGCGCGCGGCCACGGCTTCCGGGCACAGTTCCGGGTCGAGCTTCAAAGCGATCCAGGTGATGCGTACGGCCGGCGCACCTGTCTGCTCCTGCAGGGGCGCGTAGTTGGCGACGGCCACGGACTGCTGGGGCAGATGGATCGCGGGCGCGGGCTGGGTGTGGAGCACGACCTGCGCCGACTCCAGCCGGATACCGTCCACATCCAGGGCGCCGTACACCAGGGAGAGCGGCAACGGCTGTCTGTTCCGCTCGGCCCGCAGTGCGGTGGCGTCGGCCTCGACCTGCAGGACCGCGGTGACGAACGTACCGTCCCCGACGATTCCGACAGACCGGCGGTCACGGCCGGTGTACGTGTACGTCCGCAGACTCGGGTCGCACTCCAGGGCCGGCACCAACCCGGGCTCGGCGCCCTCCGGAATCGGCGTACTCGCCGCCCGCCGCTGCCGCGCACGCAACGCCTGTGCCGTGGCCAGCCATTCGGGCAGGGAACGGCCGCGGCGACGGAGGAAGGAGACCAGCACCAGACAGACGGCGAGGGCAGCCGCAGGCACCAGAGCCAAGGGATCGATCACCCATCCGACGAGCAGGACGGCGGCCGCGATCTCGAACAGGACAAGGCGTTGCAACCGGAATGCCCCGACCCGCCCCGAACGCATCTTGGACTGGAGTGCGCCCGGCGAGGCCGGCCGCTGCGCCGGCCCTTGTGGGGGCGCCGCGGCGCCCCGTGTCCGCGATCGGTCACGGGACCGGGCGCGCGTTCCGGATGCCATCACTCCATCCCCCCGTTTCGCCGGCAACCGCCGGTACTTCAGCACCGCACAAGGCCTTTGATGGCCCAGGTACCCTACTCGCTCCGCAAGTCCCCGCGGATACCAGGCATAGTAGGGGGCCGCTCTGACACCGGGGGCGGGACCATGTCACGCCTGGCGAGCGCGACACACGTGAACACGGGGAGAGACAGGCACAGATGGCATCTCGGCGCGACCAGCTCAATGCCTACACCTTCGCGAAACGCCGCATGCTCGCGGCCTTCCTGCAGTCGTCGCCCGACGGTTCGGAGGAAGGGGCGCCTCGTCCGCTGCGCGCGGTCATCCCCGGCGTCATCGTGGGTGTGGTCGTCATGGCCGTGTTCGGGGCCTGGGGCATGTTCAAGCCCACCGCGCCCAAGGGCTGGAACGAGCCCAACGCCAAGGTGATCGTCGCCAGCGACTCGACCACGCGCTACGTCGTCCTGAAGACCGGCGAACAGGTCCAGCTGCACCCGGTCCTCAACATGGCGTCCGCCAAGCTGCTCCTCAACGAGGGCCAGGGCGAGGTGGTGACCGTCGCCGAGTCCGTCCTCGACAACGGCAAGATCCCGCACGGCGTCACCATCGGCATCCCGTACGCGCCCGACCGCCTTCCCTCGGCGTCCGAGGCGGGCAGCGAGAAACGCTGGGCAGTCTGCGAACGCCCCAGCGCGGGCGGCGAGTCGATCCAGAAGGCGGCCCTGGTCCTCGCCTCCCGCGACATGAAGGCGACCGAGGGCAGGGGCGAAAAGCTGACGGCGGGTCAACTGCTCTACGTCGCGGCCCCGGACGGGAGCCGCTATGTGGTGGACGC
The DNA here is from genome assembly GCF_040628815.1 of Streptomyces sp. NPDC006140. Taxonomy (NCBI): domain Bacteria; kingdom Bacillati; phylum Actinomycetota; class Actinomycetes; order Kitasatosporales; family Streptomycetaceae; genus Streptomyces; species Streptomyces sp. NPDC006140. The sequence goes on from NZ_JBEXTS010000006.1 coordinate 397,887, forward strand.
GAGCGGACGCTCGTACCCCATTGACAAGAGCGACGAACTGCTGTTGCGCGCCGTCGTCGGCTCCGGACGCAAGCCCCAGAAGGTGTCCGAGGAGTGGCTGGAGACCCTGCACACCGGCGACCCGATCTCCTTTCCCAAGATCCCCGGCCAGGTCGGCATCGCGGCCGACGCCCCAGGCCAACTGGACGAGAAGACCAACAGGGTCGGCATGGTGCTCAAGGCGTCCGACCTCAACAGCGACCAGTACTACGTGGTACTGCCCGGCCGAGTCGCCCCCGTCTCGGCCTTCGTCGCCCAACTCCTGCTGTTCAGCGAGGACCTGGTCTCCCTCGGCCAGGCCGGTGAAGCCAAGGACATGAGCCCGGGTGCGATCGTCCCCGGCAAGCCGTTCGGCACCGAGCACCGCTGGCCGACGGAGGACCCCCAGCCCGTCAACGACGCCTCCGGCACAGCAGGAAGCCGCAGCACCGTCTGCAACGTCCTGCGCGGCGTCAACGCCGGCTCCGGCGCCACGACCCTGAGCACCTGGGCCGGCACGGACTTCCCGGCCAAGCTCCCCGCCGGCTCCTCCAGCGCCTACGTCACGCCCGGCTCCGGCCAGCTCTACCGCCAGTTCCAGGGCAAGGAGACCAAGGCCGGCCCCGTCTTCCTCGTCACCGACACGGGCCTGCGCTACGTCCTGCAGTCCAACGCCGACAGCGGCGCGGACGACGCCGGTATCGGCACGACGGCCAAGGACCGCCGGCAGGCCCAGCAGGAGGCCCAACAGGCCCAGACCCGGCTCGGCTACAAGGATGTGGATCCCGCGCCGATCCCCGCCGCCTGGTCGGAGTTCCTGCCCACCGGCCCACGCCTGTCGACGACGGCGGCACGCCAGCCGCAGGGTTCCTGAGGGGGCCGGACATGCCACACGTGCCCTCCTTCCTCCGCGCCGCGACCACGGTGGTGGCCGCGACCCTGCTCACGACCGCCCCCGTCCTCCTCGCGCCCCCCGCGGCGGCGGCCGACCTCCCGTACTCGGACCAGTGCGCGTTCCCCAACGGCAAGTACCCGGGCCGGCCCTGGTCCCTGCAGCGCGTCCTCCTGGACGAGCTGTGGAGCCAGTCCAAGGGCAAGGGCGTGCGGGTGGCGGTGATCGACACCGGCGTCGACGTGACGAATCCGCAGCTCACCGACGCTGTCGACGTGAAGAGCGGCCGCAACTTCCTGCCCAGGAACCTCAAGGACGACGACGGCAACCCGATCGAGCGGGGCAAGGAGAACGGCACCACGGACACGGTCGGCCACGGCACCAAGGTCGCCGGCATCATCGCGGCCCGGCCCGCCGAGGGCACCGGCTTCGTGGGCCTGGCCCCCGAGGCGACGATCATCCCGATCCAGCAGAACGACGCGGAGGGCCACGGCGACGTCGACACCCTGACCGACGCGATCCGCTACGCCATCCAGGCCGAGGCCGACGTCATCAACATCTCCCAGGACACCTCGAAACCGGTGAAGTCGACGTCCGATCTGGCGCTGGCGATCGACCAGGCCCTGGCCCGGAAGATCGTGGTCGTGGCCTCGGCGGGCAATGACGGCCTCGGCGGCAACGTCAAGGAGACGTACCCGGCTTCCTACAAGGGCGTCCTCGCGGTCGCAGCGTCGGACCGCAACAACGAGCGCGCCTCCTTCTCCCAGTCCGGCGAGTTCGTCGGCGTCGCGGCCCCCGGTGTCGACATGATCTCCACCGTTCCCAAGGGCGGCCACTGCTCCGACAACGGTACGAGCTTCTCGGCGCCGTACGTCGCCGGCGTCGCGGCGCTGATCAAGGCGAAACACCCCGACTGGACGGCCCGGCAGATCGTCGCCCAGATCGAACAGACCGCGGAGCGCACCGTCGCGGGCCACGACCGCCTGGTCGGCTGGGGAGTGGTCGACCCCGTACGCGCCCTGACGCAGGACGAACACCCCATCGAGTCTCCCGACCCCCAGGCAGGCCTGGGCAAACCGGAAGCCCCCACCCCGGCCGAGTTCCAGATCGGCGAAACCGCCGAGGAACGCAACGCCCGCCTCGCCACGTACGTGACCGTGGGCGCGGCGGTCCTCGTCGCGGCGCTGGGCGGCACGGCGGTGGCGCTCCGGGACGCTCGGCGCAGGCAGCAGCGACGGGTGGAGGGCGGATCATGGACGCGCTGACCAAACTGAGTGTGCTGAGCCTTGTCCTGTCCGCCGTGCTGCTGGCCATGGCCTGCATCAAGGCCGACCGCATCCGGGCGTGGCGCGCCGGCATCAACCCGTCGGCCGAGGAACTGCCCGACGCCTTCTTCGTCGCCGCTCGCGTCACCTTCGTCGCCTTGGCCGGCGCCGGCATCTACGTGAGCGTGCAGGGCTTCGGCGTCTCCGACGACACAGCGTGGGACGACAGCGAGCTGACCAGCGCGGTGCAGGGGGCCACCGACGCCTTGGACGGCAGTTCCGGTTTCGGCGACATCTATGCCGAGGACAACGACACCGGCTGGATCGACGAATACGCGACAACAATCGAGCAAGAGGTAGTGGAGCACGGCGGCGGCGACGCCCCGCAGTACGGGGTGAACGCGACGCCCGCCGCCTCGAACACGGCATCCGAGGCGCGCTACACGGTCACCGGCGGCGACTCGGCCTTCTGCATGCGGGTCACCCGCACCCGGTCGAAGGACGGAGACTATGAGCCGCCGGGGATCGCGGGAGGTCAGGGGACGGTGACGGTCCCTTCGTACGACTTCGCGGTGACGACGCGCAAGGGGGGTTGCTGACTTCGTGGCTCGGCCGGGTCTGGTCCCCCCTGGTAACTCGCATACCACGAAGTTCAGTTGGCCGCATCTCGCACTATGACTACAGTGGTCATCGAGTGTGCCGATCGGATCAACACCTGTGCACCGCTCGACGACTTTTCAACGGGGAACGGGGAGGGAAGGCATGCTGCCTGCGGAGGGTTTCAAGGTCGGCTTGGAGGCGCTGGGAACCTTCAAGAAGCGTGTCGATGCCGTGCTCTCCACATTCGAGGGCTCACCCGGCAGCCCTCAGAAGATCGCGGCGCACGCCCTCTCCGAGGCCTCTTTCAGCGGTTCGGGCGGTTTCGCCGAGGCCAAGGGCCTCCACAGCCAGTACGAGCGCGTCCACGAACGTCTCACCGCACTCTCGAAGAACCTGGGCCTTCAGATCGAGGCGATGCAGATCGCCGTCATGGGCGCGGGCGGAAACTTCAGCAACATCGACGAGGAGGAGCGGCGGCGGTTCTGGGAGATCAGGACTGATATCGGCCGTCAGCAGCTTGAAGCGAAGCAGGAGAGGGCAGCGGCGGAGGCTGCGAAGCGGGGCGAGTCCGCGCCAGAACGTTCTGATGACGACCAGGCAGGTGACCTGTACTGATGAGCGAAGAGCAGGAGCACCCGGTACCGCACCAGGCGGAGAGGGAGCAGGCCGCGGCGCAGCTCGGCGCGATCGACATGGTGAGCGGTGCGACGGGGATAGCTCAGCTCCTCCCCTTCGGCTGGAAGGTCCCCCGTGTCTTCGGCAAGACGAACTTCGAGGGCCATGCCCTGAACGCCATGATCGACATGGTCGAGTCCGCAAAACCGGAGGACTTGGAAGCTGCGGGCACTGCTCTGTTGAACGCCCGGACCGCCATCGAAGATGCCGCCGAGGAACTCGAGGGCCACATCAGCCGGGTCGACTGGGAGGGCGAGTCAGGCGAGGCTTTCCGTAAGTGGGGCGCCAATCTCGTCATCCACGCCCGCAAACTCGCCGCCTTCGCCGACGTCGCCGGCACCCAGGTAACGGCAGCGGCCACGGGCCTCGCCTCCGTCCGTAGCGCGATGCCGCCCCGCGACACCCGAGAGGACCCCAAGGCGGTCGCGGACATTCCGCCGCCCAAGCAAGTCGAAAGCAACGCGGAGTACGCGGCTGCGGTCAAGGCCGAGAAGGACCGCCAAGAGGCGATCAACCAGATGAACCGGCTGGCGTCCTTCTATGCGGTGTCGGAAGAGATCATGGCGGGGCAGGAGCCGCCGACGTTCGAGCCTATGCCGGATGTGGGGGTGCCTAAGCCGGATCCGACCTATAAGGCGCCGATCGAGCGCGGCGAAGTGCTGGGCGCAGAGGGTGTTGGAGCCGCGCGCGAGTCCGTGACGGGCCAGCACGACGCTTCGAGCAGGAGCACAGGACAACAGGGCTCGGGGAACACCACGGCGCCGCTCAATCGTGTGGAGGCGCCGACCGTTCAGTCAGATGTGAACGTCGGTACCAAGATCGACAGCGTAGGCACCCTCCCGCCCCAGGAGACCACGAGGCCGGCGATGAATGGGCCGTCGTCGGCGCCCAGCCCGGGTGGAGGGAACGGTGGGCCAGTACCTCCCTTCACCTCGGGCCCGGTTCCTCCTACGCTTGGCGGTAAGGCTGGCCGAACCTCAGCCTTCAGCGGAGCGAACGGCAATAAGGCCCCGATCTCGGCTCAGGGCCGTACAGGCGCTTCGAGTGGGACCGTCGGCGGCCGCGGCACCTCAGGCCCGATGGGGCACGCCACCACAACCGGGCAGTCGGGTACTCGAGGTGGCAGCGCTGCACCCATGGGCAGAGGTGTCTCCGGCGGAATGCCACGCACCGTCGGTGGACCGGCGAGCGACCGCGCGGGCGGTGCGAGTTCCACAGGTGCGGCGCGCGGTAATGGAGTTGTCGGAGGAAGGCCCGCCACAGGTCCTCAAGGGGCGACCGGTTCCAGGGTCCCGCGCGGTACGGTCGTCGGCGCCGAGGGCAACCCTGGCTCTCGTGCGCCCGCCGGCCAAATCGGGCAGCGCGGAGTGATCGGGGCGCCGAACTCGACCCCTGGTGCTCGTCCGGGCCAGACTGCCCGTCCCGCCGCGGGCAATGCCGACGGCGTCGTCGGTGCACCCAAGGGGCGAGCCCCAGCAGGGAGAAGCGGTGGACTGGCCGGAGGCGGCGCAGGCGCCCCGCACGGCCGGACGGGGAATCGACAAAACACGAACCGCAAAGCTCGTAAGGGTGAGGGTCAACCGGAGACCCCGCGACGCAACACGCCACCAGTGACTGACTGATAAGAGTGAGGATCTCCAGAGGCATGACAGGGACCAGTCCACGTCGCGGATTGCCTGCGTTCTTCGCAGGCCGTGCCGGGAGACAGGTGTCCACCGTGTGTGCGGCACTCGGTGCTTTCGTAATCGTGTCTTCGGGGCTGGCTCCAAGTGCGGTCGCCGCAGACGTTCAGCCGAAGCAGTGGTACTTGGACGCGATGGACGCTGAAGGCATGTGGAAGATCAGCACAGGCAAAGGCGTCAAAGTTGCTGTGCTGGACACCGGTGTGAATCCGAATACCTCATCCCTGAAGGGCCAGGTGCTCGGGGGCGAGGTACCGGAGGTGGTCTCGTACAACGCCACCGAAGATTACGACGGCCACGGCACCAGCATGGCGGAGCTGATTGCCGGTACTGGCGCCGGAGGCGGTATACAGGGCTTGGCCCCCGGCGCGAAGATCGTCCCCTATCGAGTGCTCTCCAAAGGCGTGAACGGCGCCGATAAGGAAAAAACCCCCTCAGTCAGTGATGCGATCAAGGCTGCGGCTGACAGTGATGCTCAGATCATCAGTATGTCGTTCGCTGGTGACATCGTGGATCCGGATGAGGAGAAAGCCGTCAAGTACGCCCATTCCAAGGGCAAGCTGATGTTCGCCGGCACAGGCAACGATGCCGAATCAAAAAACTTCATCGGCTATCCGGCCGCCTACCCTTATGTCGTCGGAGTGGCTGCTGCGGACGAGAAGGGGAAAGTGGGCGACTTCTCCGAGCATGGCAATTATGTCGATCTGAGTGCTCCCGGCCTCAAGGTGCCCACATGGTGCGACGCAACATTTCGCTCGTACTGCCCCGAGGGAGATGGAACAAGTATGGCAACCGCCATCGCCTCCGCCTCCGCCGCTCTCATCTGGTCCGCCCACCCCAACTGGACCGCCAACCAGGTTCTTCGCAGCTTGATCGACACAGCGAGCCGCGACTGGCCGAAGAATAAGCCGAGCAACTACCTGGGCTATGGCTTGGTCCGCCCCCGCAAGGTGCTGGAGAACAGCAACATCAACCCGGGGTCAGCCGCCACCGACCCTCTCAGCTTCGAGAACGGAACCGGCGTCACGGGAGTCAACGCCTCACCCTCCGCTCCCGCATCAACCTCGTCACAGGCCCCCAAGAACACTTCTGGCGGCCAGATTTCGGCGGCAGGCTCGACCTCGGAGTCGTCCGACAACACCACGATGTGGGTCGCCCTCGGAGCCGCAGGGGCCGTCCTGGTCATCGGGGGCGGTGCCTTCGCGGTCATCCGCTCGCGGCGAAAAGCATGACGACTCACACACGTCAACCGGTCACACACGACCTCTCCGGCGCGGTGACGCGTCCGGAAGTGAACCACAGCTCTTACGAAGGGGAGTGCCGAAATGGTCGACCGCAAGCTTAATGAAAGCGATGTACAGAGGCTTCAGACCGAGGTCGTCGATCGGTACGACAACATCAGGGGATCGCTCGCGAAGCTGCAGGGCACGATCGACATGATCGAGAAGGCCTGGAGGGGACAGGGTGCCCAGGCGTTCAACGTGAAGCAGACGGAAATCAACCAGCACATGGTCGCGATCGGCAAGATGCTCGACGACTTCCTCGAGGGCATCAACCTGAACAAGATCGACAAGCGCAACCTCGAAGACCAGATCGAGGCCGACCTCAAGCAAATCGCGGTGGACGATCTCGGTGGAAAGACTTCGGCGCTCAACAGCTACTGAAGCTACGGACGAGCCATCGGCGGCAATGGGCCGCACCGTGGTCCGGGCAGCGCAGTCCGGCTGAAATCTGCATAGAAACGAGGGAAACATGTCCGGAGCTCATTACGACGAACTGGCCGTCACGTACGGCACCATGGATGCGCTCGCCACCGAGCTCGGCAACCAGGCCAAGAAGCTCGAGGAGGACCTCGAGGCCCTGAAGCAGGCCGTGCTCAACGTGTCCTCGGGCTGGGGCGGCGAGGCGTACGAGGAGTTCCAGAAGAAGTCCAAGCAGTGGGACACGCACGCGCGGGGCATCCACACGGCGCTGGTCCAGATCTCCCAGCGTGTCCACGCCGCCGGCGGTGACTACCGGGGCGGCGACCTGAAGGGCGCCAGCTACTTCCAGTAGGCGCCTCAGTCCAGGTGCGCGGCCCGGGGTTGCGCCCCCGGCCGCGCGCCGCGGGCGCTCTTGCCATCGAGGGCGAGGGTGACAGTACCGACCGGGTCGTGTCCGAAGAGGTCGGCCAGGCCGCCGGGGCAGGTGTAGTTGATGACCCGGCAGACAGTCGCGCCACTGGGCGGGACAATACCCGGCCAGGGCGGTCGCGGTACGGGCGACGTCGAGCCGGGCCACGATGTCCTGCAGCGCATCAGCCGCCCACTCGTTGACTCCCGCGAAGCTCCTCGCCCCGCATGCCGCGGCGGAACTGGCAGTCAACAGCACTGCCACGAAGGGGTGACGCTTCCCGCGCCGGCCATCGTGGATCGGCCCCTGTGGCCAGCCGCTCGGTGAACAGACCCGTCGCTCGGTGCTGACGGGTGGGCGACTTGATGAGACAGACGCTGGCAGACTGTCGGCACATCGAAGCGACGTTGCACGAAGGGAACTTGGGAAGGTCACCTCCGCAGCGGAGTTCAGCTCACGAAGAATAAGCGACATGCCGAACAGCCTTGCCAAGTATGCTTTCGGCGTCTTCTTGTCTTGATCAGTGCTACGGAGTTTACGATGCCCAAAGCCCGCTCGTCCGCAGCTACATGGAGTCTCTCAGCCGTAGCCGCCTGCACGCTGCTCGCAGGGTGCTCGGTATCGGTCGACGCCGGAAAGTCCGCCACGCCACAAATGTCTGCGGACAAGCTGGCCACCATCGTTGCCGAAAGGCTCGCCGCAACAACGGGCAAGCCCAAGCCGGACATCACCTGCCCCGAGAACCTCGCCGCCAAGGTCGGTACCACCACCCGGTGCAAGCTCACAGCGAAGGATGGCAGCACATTGGGCGTAACGGTCAAGGTGACGTCCGTCGAGGGAGATCAGATCAACTTCGACATCAAGGCTGACGAAACGGCTTCCCCGGCTGCAAACTGACGAGCGTGCCGTACTCCACCGGCTCGCAGGCGTGTTCTGGAGTGCTGAGATGAGAAGAATTCTCGGATGAGTCCTGGCCATGCGGTGCTTGATGTGATCGGTGGAGCAGCGCCCGCTCATCGTCCGTCGTCCGTATTGTCAAACCACCTCCCTTTGACTGTCCGCTCAAGAGCTCTCACTTGTACGCGTTAAGGAGCTCTTTCGGGCCCAGGGGTGGGCGCAGGGATCTGCGGTGAACCGGTAAGGTGCACAAGTAGCTTGCGCAGTGCACCCATTGGTTTGAATCATAGGATGCGCGAATACGACGGGGGTTGTCCATGGGATCCGGAGCCAGTGGCGAGCCAACACTTGCGAGTTCGCCGGGCGACAAGAGTCGCGCGGCGAAATTCTTGGAAGAGGAACTGCTGCCGGACACCCAGGCTGCTGCCCGCATCGCGGAGGGCGGTGGAGCGGTGCAGCCGCTCTACGTCGCCCCGACGCCCTCCACCAGCCTCCTGATCAAGCCGGACACCGGACTGAAGGGGTTCTCCGGCTGGGCCTTGGAGCAGGGTCTCTCCGATGCGCTGACCGTCTGGCAGGGGCAGGCGAACCGGCTGATGGGGCGGTTGCAGCAGGAGTTGAACGGGCTGCACGGTACGAAGAACATCTTGCAGAGCCAGGACACAACCGTCGGCGCGCAGGTGACCGGGGTACGGCTCCCCAGCAGTCTCGACGGGATGTGACACGGCCGGCCATGGCGCTGAACTACCACGACGTGATGACGATCGATCTATCTCCGCTCGCTGACGTGTCCGAGGCGTGGAGGAAGATGAGCGATCGCTTCGATGAGCTGAAGACCGACTACAAGAAGCATGTGCAGAGTGTTCTTGGCAATGGGAACTGGCAGGGGCTCGCGTACGGCACGCAGCAGCAGTACGCCTCGGCCACTGCTTTCGAGTTTGGAGCGGCCCAGGCGGAAGCGCTGGCCATCGCCAGTCTTCTCGCGGACGCACACACCGAGCTGACCCGCCTGCAGAAGTCGGTCAAGGCCCTGGTACAAGACGCGGAGAAGAAGGACTACACGGTCGACAGCTCCGGCAAGGCGACCTATATCGGGTATGACAACCTCTCCGAACAGGAGAAGTACGCCCTCCATCACGACCCCGACTACCCCCTGCTGCTGGCCGACGCGCGTGAGAAGGCACAGGGCTGGACTGAGGAGATCGCCAAGGCGGTCAAGGCCGTGGACGAGGCCGACCAGAGCGTGAGGCGGGCACTGACCCGCGCGACGAGTGATGGTTCGGCGGACGGCGTCGGAATCGGCGGATTTAACGCGCAGGCAGTAGGAGATCTGGCGAAGGCGGGTAAGCCCGACCCCAAAAAGAAACCAGGGGGATGGGTCTCCGAAGGCGAGTCCGAAGCCTCTGGCCCCGGCGTCGGAACATCGGTCACCGGGCCCGACACCGGGGCCGGTAAGTTGGGTGAGGCGGAGGCCCATGCCGACTTGGGCCGCGCGAGCGCGGAGGGCGCACTCGCCAACGGTCCGATGAAGCTCGCCGGGGAGGCCGAAGCCTACGCGGGCGCCAAGGTCTCCGCGGCTGGGGGCATCACCAACGAGGGGATCCAGGGCGAAGCCGGCGCCTTCGCCGGTGGCGAAGCCTCTGCCAAGGGACGCGCCGATCTCGGCCCCGTCGGGGTGTATGGACGGGCGGAAAGCATGGCCGGCGCAGAGGTCGGTGCCAACGCGGGGGCCGGTCTCGATGGCGTGCAGCTGGGCGGTGAGGCGTTCGCGGGGGCGAAGGCAGGCGCCTTCGGAGGTGTGGACATCGGGGGAATCGGAGTGGGCACCACAGCCGAGGGATGGGCCGGTCCTGGCGCCGAGGCAACCCTGAACTTCAGCAAGGACGCCAACGGCACATGGCACTGGGCCCCCGAAGTCGGTCTCTCTCCCCTTCTCGGTGGAGCCGTAGGTCTTGAGGTCACCGCAGATCCGGGGAAGATCGCCAATACTGCGGGCGATGCGGCCGACGCCGTGGGGGATGCCGCCGGATGGGTCGCCGGCGGGATCGGCAGCCTGTTCTGACGCACGCCACCGCAGACCCGCTGCCGCAGTAAGGATGGCCCGATATGCCCACGGCTCTGCCCGTACCGATTCAGTTCGAACTGCCGGAAGGCTGGCGCGCCGCACCGCCGGATACGGTGGGCGCACCGGAGGCCGCGTTCGTCGCACTGCACCCGCAACCGGATGCCCGATTCACCGCTAACATCTTGATCGATGGCGAGTACCACCCGGACGCGGCGAGGCTGTCCGCGATCGCCCACGACTCGGTGGAGCGCTTGAGCCAGGCCGCCACGTCGGTCAAAGTCACCAGCCACCGCGAGATCGGCTCAGCGGACGCACCGGGCTTCACGCAGACGCTGGCGGTCTCGACCGTCGTCGGGGGTGTGGCTCGCGACCTCGTGCAGTCGCAGGTGTACCTTTCCGTACTGGACGTCGACGATCCGCGTAAGCGGGCAGTGATCCGCCTGGTCCTGACCGCTACCGCATTCCAACATCCCTATGTGCTCGGTGACTTCCAGGACTTCCTGCGCACGGTCCGCCTGGATGCCGGCACGGCTTCATAGGCGTCCCGGAGGCGGCACATATGGCACCGGCAACCTGGATCGTCGTAAGTTGGCCTCATGGGCCTCTTCGACAAACTGACCGGAACCGAGCACCCCGAGGACGGTGTCGCGCCGCGCCCAGCCGGGGAGGTGCGGTCAGCCCTACTCGGCTTCAACCGGTCTGATGCCCCGTACATCATCCGTAACGGCGCCGCGGAAGGCGCCGACCTGGTTGCTGAGTGGCGGATGGCGGAGCCCGCCTGGCAGACGTTCTTCATTCAGTCCCAGCTGACTCGCGCCGTCCAGATCCGGATGCGTCTGGTCGAGGAGAACCACGAGGTGCGTGTCCTTGAGGAAGGGCGCGAGGTCACCCGAGTCGGGAATCCGCCGAGGCTTGCGGTTTCCAAGCAGTACACGCGCGGGCCCGACAGGACCGTTTCCCGCCACTACAGGATCCAACGCGGGGAGAGTGGCCGCCTCCAAGCGACAGAGACTTTCCGTTTCGATGCCTCGGAGCTGCGCAACCCTCTGCAGGACATCGTCCTCAAGTCGGGCTGGACCTGGCGCGGAGTGATCTTCGGCAAGCTGTGAGGCCAGCCGCCCCTGCGTGGGCCTCTCCCAGCAGACCAGGAAATTTTCTTGCCCTGTGGAACCTGGTAGCAGCCGGATACGATGAAGAAGTTCAGATGTCTTGTTGTATGACAACTCCGGGTGCTTGGAGTCGCGTACAGCGATGGCTGGGTGACCTCGATGTAGGCGTTGTCTGACGTCTCCGAGTACGAGGACTTGAGTCAGTTCAACGCGGGCAACGGAACATCTCTTACCGGCCAGCCCGGCCGGGGTCCTGAGCGATCCGACTCAGGGCCGATCTTCGACCGTCATTCCAACGATCGCTGGGGGCGGGGTGAAGGCTGCCGGGGTGTGAGGAGGGGCGGGGCCGGTGGTGGCGGGGGCGCAGCCGTTCGATGGTCTGTTCAGCTCGGCGACGCGCGTGCGGGGCGTTGTCGCGTTCGTAGACAATGCGGACGCCGATAGGGCCAAGGCTCTGGGTGGTGAGCAACCGGTAGCCGAGCGCGCGGGGCAATCTCCCTGATGCGGTGCTGCTTCGAGGCTGTGGTATGGCCGGGCAACAGCTCGACGCGGCCACGGCCATCAAGGTGCGCGCGTATCTCGTCGTCCTTCATTTGACTCCACTCCCGGAAAAGTCGGCAACCACAAAGCAACTCCGTACTAACAGCAGCTAACACAATGAGCCGAGTTGTCGATGGGTAATGACAGCAGGCGAGTTTGAGGAACGCTTCGTGGAAGTCGGCTCGCCGTTCCCAGCGGATCCGCAGGCGTCAGAAGCCGTGCAGCCACGCGAAGGTCCTTTCCACGACCCAGCGGTAGGTTCCCAGTCCTGTACTGTGCCGGGCTCCGCGGCGGGGGCGGCCGCCCCGGCCGCGGACCGGTGGGACCGCGTTGAGCAGAGGCAGCAGCTGCGTGACGTCGTTGCGGTTGCCGCCGGTCAGCAGGACCGCGAGCGGAGTGCCGTGCCCGTCGGTGATCAGATGGTGTTTTCGAGCCGGCCCGGCCCCGGTCGACCGGCGAGGGCCCCGTGTTGATCCCCCTTTTACGGCCCTGACGTGGGAGGAGTCGACCACGCAACGGGACCAGTCCAGCCGCGAGGCAGCGTTTAGCTCGGCCGACAAGACCACGTGCAGCCTTTGCCACACGCCGGCCTCGTTCCAGTCCCGCAGCCGCCGCCGGCACGTCATGCCCGAGCCGAAACCGAGGCCCTGCGGCAGGTACTCCCACTGGATCCTGGTGTGCAGCACGTACAAGATCCCGCGCAGCACATCCCGGTCTGGCATCGGCTTGCGGCCGGGATACCGGAACCTGCGTTCACGCTGTGGAAGCAACGGCTCCCGGCGATCCCACAACTGATCCGACTCAGCGTAGGTTTCTTTAGCCGGTATTTTTGTTTCCATCATTGCTCTATTCCGACTATGCGTCGGCCGCGCGTGAATGTCGGCTCCACGATCGCGACTACTCCGTCATAGGGGCTGGGACCTTAATAGGTAGATTCGCATCCTTAACGCACCCCAGTTTTTCTGCGAGCCGACGCGAGATGGAGTTCAGTATGATCATCCTGTCCTTGCTTGTCCCCTCCTCTTTGAATTGATCGCCCGAGCTGTACATACTCGCTTTCACGTATGGCTTGGTTCCCTCGGGGCTCTCTGTCGGACAAGCGAAGAAAAGTGATGCCCCGAAGTTCGCATTCGTGGCCGCGTAAGCGCCCATCGAGTAAACGGTTGTCTTCGGTGAGTCTCTCTGTAAGGAAGTGCGTTTATCTGGGTGGCTAATAGCCACTTCGAAGTCAACCTCGATCAAGGGGTGCGCGCTCTTGTCACCAGCTGCGTAGATGGTGCACTGGTTTCGGAGGCGGTGCCATGAAGTCCCTCGACTGCACTGCTTAGTGAGAACTTCTTTTGTGAGGCGCCGTCGGCAGTGCTCCGCCCCTCAAGCTCTGCGAATTTATCCGTTCCTGAAATCCTTTTCAGTGCAGCTGCCGCTGAGGTATTGAGAGTTGATGCACAGACCTGAGTGGTGGGAACCCCGTCCGCTTCCGAGGTGGTGTGCTTATTGCAACCGGACAGTGCAGCGACAGCCGAAGCACTAGAAAGCGTCCACAAAAGGAGCCTATTTTTTGGCTGACTTGATTTCCGAGAGGCGGCATCTGGTTCACTGCGTCAGTCTTCCTTGTAGGCAGGGCGCCCGCGGTAGTCATTCTGGTGGGAACCTGTTCCAAGGTATCCTGCCTTGATCGGCCGCCCGGCAGTTCCGGTACCCTGCGGTGGGGCTGGCATCGCACGGGCTTCCACGAGAAGCAGGTCTGGTGCACCTTTTTCATCGAACCCGGGCAATAACGTTCAGACCTCAGTAGCAGTCTGCGATGATCTTGAGAACGTTCTGCCGCAGCAACGGAACAAAGTGATCGCCTGCTCCTCTGGCGACCCGGAGGAGCAGGCGATCACGGTCAGTCTTCGACGATCAGAGCTTGAACACACCCCGCCAGGTCCATCCGAGACCGAGGACTACGTCCCGCAAGGGGTCCGTCATCTCCCGCGTGTCGAAGCGGAACGCCTCGACCCTGTGCCGACGGCCGTCGGGACCCTCCTTCGTCTCCCACTGGCGGTACACCGCGGGCGCGTGCCCACGTCCATACTTCGCATTGGCGTTGTCAGGCGAACGGTTCTCCCACCGCTCATCGAGGAAACGTACCTCGCGCTTCTCCGGGATCAGGCGCATCCGGGTCTTGAGGGTCACGCCCACCCGCCGGATATTGCACTCTGCCACTAGGTCGGCCTTCTCGCCAGGGAGAGCATTGCGCACGCGGTACGGCGCGTCCGCCCGGTTGAGCGCGAGCAGTGCGGTCCGAACCTCGTCGATAGAACGCGGGGTGACACCGCTGTCTGGGCGCTTGGTTCCTGTCAGTTTGTCGAAAAGGCCCATCATGATTGCGTGTCATCACGGCGAAGTCTTGTCGTGCCTGGGGCTACTCGTCGATCTTTGACGGCATGTCACACTTCGCTTTGGCGTGAGTATATGAAGAGGCAGTCTTTGTGAGCTTGATCAGCTCCTCGCGCACCGCGTCATCGCTGGAGTTTCCCGCCTGCTTCAGCTCAGTAGAAACGCTGAGATTGTATTGTCCACCTGGAGCCTTCCCGGGTGAAGTGCATGGTACGAAGATGGCCACGAACCTACTGGAGGCGACGGCTTTATCTCCGGCCGTGAAGGGTGTGAGTGATTTGATGGATTCCTCGTTCGCAGCTGTTCCTTTGACCCACTGAGTCCAGCTTTTTGCCGACTCGTCTTCCATCAAGCGTGCTTTCACGACCAGTAGCTGTTTGTCGCCACCGGAGACGAAGCATGAGGACTCATAGTTGGTGTCCGTGACGCCAGCGCGAAGGCTCGTATTTTCGTCGAAGGAGTACGAGGGTTCCTCCGGCAGCACCTTCGTCAAAGCGTTGACCACGCTGGACGAGGGGCCCAGTGAGGAACATACCTCTCCCGCTTCAATCTTACCCTTCTCCCTGAAGGGCCAGACTTTGTAAGTGTACGCAAGGCCTGCGAAGAGAGCCAAAGCGACCACAGTTCCGACGACGAGAATCATCTTTGGGTGAGTGAGTCTCAATTTTCAACCTTCCGAATCGAGTTGCCGGGGAATTCCCTCGCCATCGAAATAGTCATGAATCTTCGTGCGAGCGCTGTCGAATCCATCTTCTGCTGAGGTTCCCACGGAGGCCTCGATGAGTGGGTAGCTGTGGCCGGAATTCTTTCCTGCTTTTTGAGCTGCTGCTTCGACGGCGGCGTAGGTCGATGACTTGGTGTCCTCGACCTTTTCACCGTTGCGGTAAACGACCTCTCCCGAGCTGTCCTTCAGAGAGCCCTCGGTGATGCCGCTGATGATTTCGTCGGCAGCTGTGCCGGCCAAATCCCCGATGATAGCGCCACCAGGGCCAGTGGCTGGTGTTGCGGCCATACCGATCCCAATGCCGACAATGGCGCCGCCCCAAGTGCCGACACTCTCGATCTTGGCGTTGTAGTCGGCATCTTTGGCGCCGTCTTCGAGCTCGCTCTCGTAGGCGCGACCTGCGCCGATCATGCCCTCGATCTGCCCGGCGGTTCGGGCGATATCGTCAATTCCTTGCTTGAGGCGATCTTGCTGATCAAACGCAGGGTCGTAAGCATACACCTCGGGATTCTCGAAGTGGTAGTGCATCAACTGTGTCGTATAGCTGGTCTGCCCCAGATTCACAGCTGCGTAACTTTCAGGATTTCGCCCGAGTGTATACAGGAATCGCGTGGTGTCCCTTTCCGTCAAATCTGCCGCTGTGCCTGAAATGGGGAAGAGTTGCTCCTCGCCCTCAGTCCCGGCATGAAGTCCGCGATGAATATCAGGCATGTATTCAGCGGCAATCTGGCCCATGCTGTCCGACATATAGCTGTTCTTAGTGAGACGGCTCGGATCTTCGGAGATGGAAGCCACGAGCCTCTGTGTCAGCCTGGCCTGGTCAGCATTGTGTGCCAGCGTATCAACCGTAGGGATTTCTCCGGCCGGATGCCCCGTAGTAGCCGCCTCCAACGCCAACGCCAAGTTGTTCCTTCCGGCGATGCTGTCCTCGCCCTTGTCGTCCGTGTCCTGCGGCCAGTCGCGCTCCTCGAACAGGTAGTCGAAGTTGCTGAGAGTCCGCTTCCCCTCCTTCCCGTCACCGTCAGTGTCGTGCGTGAAGTCATGTTCCTCGTCCTTCGTGACGAAGGTGCCGTTGAAGAACTCCGTTGCCGCATCCGGGTTATTGGACAGCCCCTTGAGGTACCCAGTCATCGGGTCCCAGCCCGAGTCGGTACCGGTGCGGTTGAGGAGCGGGTCGCCACCCGTACGGGTCCACGCTCCGTGGCGGCCGTTGTCCGTGAACTTCTTCTCCGTCTCGATCAGCTTGTTGCCGTAGTCGGCGAGGAATCGGTCGTCGTAATTGCCGAACCGCATCAGGTTGGTCATGACCTGCGCCCCGAGGGGGAAACCGCCGTTGCGGCCCACGGGCTTGTCGGCCAGGTCGGTCATTCTGTACTTCCAGTCCGACATGTCGGCGCTGTCGCTCTGCGATGCCGTAGCAAGCGTGAGACTGAGGTTCTTCTGCAGGTCGTCGAACTTGTCCGACCGCTTATGGCCCAGTTCCCAAGCGCTGTTCGGATCGTTGACACCGGTCCAGAAGTTGAGCGTCCCGTTCGGTCCGAGGCTCGTGGCGAAGCGTTCCGCGAACAGTTCGTCGTCCGCGTAGTCCTTCAGCCCCTTGTTGAGCCGGTCGAACTCCGCAGGGGTGAGGTCCTCGGGCTTCTTCTTCGCCAGCCTGGCCAGCTCGTCGGCTTTCTTGATCGCGTCGGCCGCCTCGTCCCGACTGTTGTAGTCGGCGTCCGAGAAGCCCAGCCTGCTCTGGTCGGCAATGGCCGTGAGAACCGTGCTGGCTGTCTTGTCGCTCTCGGTGGCTTTGTCGAGGATCTTCTGGAGCTCGTCTCGAAGCGCGGTGATCTCGCCCTTGTTGTCCTTGTCCTCCTGCGCGCGGCCTTCCGGCGGGATATCCGTGGTGACGGTGAAGCCGCCTTCGTAACCGATCACCGTCAGCTTCTTCTGACGGCCGCGTTCGATGGCGTCGACGAGCTGCCCCTTGTAGCCCTTCAGCTCGTCCCGGGTATCCCTGAGGATCTTGTAGATGGAGTCGGCCTGGCCATGTGCGTCCTTGAACTCCTCGGTCGTCTTACCGATGAATTCCTTGGAGACGTCGGCGTTGTAACCCGCCCATTCGGCCTTATTGGCGGTGCCTCTGAGGCCCTTCTCGGCTTCCTCCTTCAGGGTCTCCAGGTCCTTGACCATCGTCGACCAGTCGTCGATGGCATCGTCGAGCAAACTGAAGTCGGCATTCCGAAGGGCGTCGAGATCCATCAGTTCTTGCCCTTCTTGTCATCCGGTTCGCCGTAGACCGAGTTCTGCCTGCCCGGAGGACCGACACGCTCGTCGAAGCCCGCGTCCAGCAGGTCGATGCTGCTCATCTGCCGGCGGATGTAGTCGTCGTCATCGGCATGCAGGTTCTTGGTGACCCTCATGTGGTTCGAGATGTGTGCGCACGCGTCCCGCAGGGAGGACAGCTGCTGGTCCCATCGGAGCGCCACGTGTTGGAGCGCGCTGCCGAGGGCGAATCCGCCCTTTGTCAGGGCTCCAGCGGCGCTCTCGCTGGTGGGGACCGCTCTGCGCCCCTTGTTCCACAGGTCGTCGTACAGGTCGAAGGCGTTCTGGCCGATCTTCGCCAGATCCTTCTGGCTGACCTTCAGGTCGCCGTACTGGCTCGGATCCGGCGCGGGCCGACCGCCGTTGCCGGGGTCCAGCTGGTTCAGATGCATCCGGGTTGAGCCGTCCTGAGCTGCCTGCGACTTCAGCTGCTCCCATTCATCCCACGCCATCGCGCGGACCCCTTCCCCGTGTCCCCGTAAAGCCGTCCGATGGACGGACCATTCTGCCGAACCAGTACCAGGCCAGGTCCGTGACCCAGTTCAAAACGAGTCGCCAGCCCAGACGAACGCCAGGATCCGCTTCGACCGATACCCCGAGCCCGACGACTCGTTCGCTTCAGGATCCCGGACTGACGCGCCTGGATCACCAGCACAGCGCCTGCTGGTCGGCCCCCGGAGGCGCCACTCGTCCCCCTCAATCCTCAAGCCCACCCGACTCGATGTAGTCAATGCTGGTGAACCACCACACGGCCATCACGACCATCAGCGCCGCGAGCGAGAGCAGGAGAATCCGTCGGGCTCTGTACCCCGCCTCTGACGGTTCGTTCGCCTCTGGATCACTGAAACGGCGTGCCTGGAAACGCCACCAGAGCGCCTTCTGGTCGACCAGGCCCATCCCGCCGAGCCAGAGGGCGAGCAGAAGCATGAAGATTCCTACCCCGACCATCAGAACGTCCCCTCCGGACTCAACCCGATCTGCACCAACGGCTTCCCCCTCCGCCGAGACACGAAGACCCCCCGCCCCGCAGGCATGGGCCGCGGCCGTACCCCACCGAGCAGGTCACCTTCACTCGGGTCGCCGGCCAGCACGACCCCCTGCGCGCCCAGCTCCTTCACTCGCTGCATGAACGCCTCATACGACGCCCGCCCCGCGCCGGCTGTCGACCGCGCGATGATGAATCGCACCCCCACATCCCGGGCGAACGGCAACAGCTCTGTCAGTCCCGCCAGGGGGTTCCCGCTCGACGTGGCCACGAGGTCGTAGTCGTCGATGACGACGTACACCGTGGGCCCGCGCCACCAGCTCCGGTCCCGCAGTTGCTGGGCGGTGACGTCGGCTGTCGGTGTGCGGCGCTTCATCAGGTCGGCCAGGGCGGCCATGTGGTGGTCCATGGAGTTGGACATGGGGATGTACTCGGCGAGGTGGGACGAAGGTGTCACGTCCAGCAGCGAGCGCCGGTTGTCGACGACGAACAACTTGGCCTCGTCGCCCGAGTACCGCTGCGTCACCTGCTTGATCAGCAGCCGCAGCAGGTTCGACTTGCCCGACTCGCTTTCGCCGAAGACGAGGAAGAACGGGTCCTGCTCGAAGTCGACGAAGACCGGTTCGAGGTTGTCCTCGTCGAGGGCGAAGGCGACGCCGCGGCGCGGGAAGCGATCGCCCGGAGGCAGTTGGTCGGCCGAGAACTCGCGGGGCAGCAGGCGGACTTCGGGGGCGCCGGGGGCCTGCCAGTGCCGGGCGACCTCGGTTGCGAGGGCCGCCGTGGCGTCCGCCAGGTCCGTGTCGGAGGTCAGACCGTCGATGCGCGGCACCGCCGCCATGAAGTGCAGCTTCTGTGGCGCCTGTCCGCGGCCGGGCACACCCGCCGGGACGTTCGCGGCCACCTTGCGGTCCAGCTCGGAATCCATCGTGTCGCCGAGCCGCAGCTCCAGGCGGTTCATCAGGTGGTCCTTGAGGTTGGCCCTGACCTCCATCGAGCGTGAGGCCGTCAGGATCAGGTGGACGCCGTAACCGAGACCCCGCGCGGCGATGTCGTGGATCACCTGGTCCATCGCCTCGTATTCCGCGCGGAAGTTGCCCCAGCCGTCGATGACCAGGAAAACATCACCCCAGGGCTGATCCGTGACCGAGATCTCGCCCCGGGCCCGCCTGGCCCGGAAGTCCGCGATCGACGCGATGCCCGCGGAGCGGAAGTACTCCTCGCGGCGGGTCAGCACGCCGTACACCTCGGCCACCGTGCGCCGCACCCGCTCCGGATCCAAGCGCGAGGCGACCCCGCCCACGTGCGGCAGTCCGGCCACCGCCGCCATGCCGCCACCGCCGAAGTCGAGGCCGTAGAACTGCACTTCGTACGGCGTGTGCGTGAGCGCGAACGCCGAGATCAGGGTGCGCAGCAGCGTCGACTTGCCGGACTGCGGGCCGCCGATGATCTGCATGTGGCCGGCCGCGCCGGAGAAGTCGACCCAGAGCGGGTCGCGGCGCTGTTCGTACGGCTTGTCCACCAGGCCCGCCGGTACGATCAGGCGGCCGGCACCCTCGTAGCCCGGCTGTGTGAGGCCGCGGCCCTGCACCGCCGTGAGGCCGGGCAGGAGCCCGTCGAGCGGCGGCGGGCTGTCCAGCGGCGGCAGCCATACCTGGTGAGCCGCCGGACCCTGCGCCTCCAGCCGGCGCACGATCACGTCGAGCACGGTGTCGGCGAGCGCGTCGTCGATCTCCGGACCGTCCGAAGCGAAAGGGCGCTGTTGCGGCACAGCCACGTACTGCACCGGCACCTCGGCCGCCGTGAACAGCACCGGACGCCGGTCCACCGGCAGCGGGCCGCCACCCAGCGTCGCCCGCTGCGTGCCCGAGCGGTACACGCCGGAGACGTACGCCGCCTTGAAACGCACCATCTCGCCCGTGCCGAACTTCAGAAGGCCGGAGCCCGGGACGTTCGGCAGCTCATAGGCGTCCGGTACGCCGATCGCCGCGCGGGACTCCGCGGCGGAGAAGGTACGCAGACCGACGCGGTAGGACAGGTAGGTCTCCAGACCGCGCAGACGGCCCTCCTCCAGTCGCTGCGACGCGAGCAGCAGATGCACGCCGAGCGACCGGCCGATGCGGCCGATCTGCACGAACATCTCGATGAAGTCGGGTTTCGCCGTCAGCAGCTCACTGAACTCGTCGATGACCAACACCAACGACGGAATGGGCTGCAGGGCCGCACCAGCCGCGCGGGCTTTCTCGTAGTCGTGGATGTTGGCGTAGTTGCCCGCGTCACGCAGCATCTCCTGGCGGCGGTTGAGTTCGCCGCGGATGGAGTCGCCCATGCGGTCGACCAGGGTGAGGTCGTCCGCGAGGTTGGTGATGACGGCCGCAACGTGCGGCATCCGCGCCATACCGGCGAAGGTCGCGCCGCCCTTGAAGTCCGCCAGGACGAAGTTGAGCGTCTCCGACGAATGGGTGACCGCCAGGCCCAGTACCAGAGTGCGCAGCAGCTCCGACTTGCCGGAGCCGGTGGCGCCCACGCACAGGCCGTGCGGGCCCATGCCCTCCTGCGCGGCCTCCTTGAGGTCGAGCATCACGGGGCGGCCGTCCTCGCCGACACCGATCGGCACCCGCAGCCGCTCGGCCAGCGAACGCGGCCGCCACGTGCGCTGGGTGTCGATCGACGCCGCGTCACCGAGGTTCAGCAGGTCGGTGAACTCCAGGTTGGCGAGCAGCGGTTCGTCGTCGTCCCCGCCCGATGCCATCCGCAGCGGGGCCAGCTGCCGGGCCAAGGCCTCGGCGGACTCGTACGAGAGGACGTCCGGAGTTCCTTCGTAGACGACACCGTGACCCGACTCCAGGTGAAGCGCCTCGGGCTGTACGACGATGGAGAGCTCGCCGCCGCCCGTGGTCAGATCGCCGGGAACCACCTCGAGGACGGTGACGCCCTGGAGCCCTTCGGGGTTGGCCAGGACCGAGTCCGGCGGCAGGGAGAGACCGTCGAGTACGACGACGATGTGGGGCTCCTCCGGCAGGGGTGCCGCGTTCGGGTGGAAGCGCGGGCGGCCGGTCAGCCGGGCGGCGAGCAGGTTCTCCAGTTCGCGGCTGTCGCTGTTGATCAGCCTGCGGCTGCCCGCTCCGTCCACGGCACCGGGCGCCTGGACGTGCGGCAGCCACTTGGCCCACTCCCAGTGGGGCAGGGCCTCGCGGCCCGCCGCCACCACGATGAGCAGATCCTCCGGAGAGTGCAGTGCTGCCAGCGAGCCGGTCATGGCCCGGACGGAGGACCGTACGGACTGCGGATCGCCGCTGATCGTGACGTGGTAGAACGCCCGCAGCGAAACCGCCATGGGCAGGTCGTCCAGGGTGCTGTGGACGGCGAGGAAGCGCTGCATCGCACCCGCGGTCAGTGGCTCCAGCTGCGTGACGGGGGCGGTCTCGGGGGCGACGAGGGCGCTGGCGAGGGCCTGCGCGCCGAGACCGATGCGGACCTGGGCGAAGTCCTCGTCACCGGGGCGTCGTTCCCACACTCGGCTGCCCTCGGCGACCAGGGCCCACAGCTGTTCGGGGGAGGGGTGGAGGAAGTACTGCGCGTCACGCTGTGTCTTCGCCGTGTCGACGACCGTGCGCCGGATCTGCGCCAGGTAGCTCAGGTAGTCGCGGCGCATGTCCGCCAACTCCCCCTGCGAGCCGCGGCGGAAGCGGATCACCATCGCGACGGACATGGCGATCGTCGAGGCGATCATGATCATGCCCATGATCCTCATGAACGGCTGCCCGCTCGTGAAGAAGAAGACCACCGAGCCACCCATGCCCAACGTCGGCAGGAGTTGCATCAGCACGCTCTCCCGGTGTCCCCGCGGCAGTTCGGGCGGAGGCTGCAGAACGATCTCCTGTGTGGGCACTTCGGACGGCAGCACCCGAGGCGGGCGCTTCACGACGATGTGGCTCACTGTCATCCATTCCCTCGGCCGGCCCGAGAGTCCGTCCGCCGCCCCGTGTCAGGCGGACGCAGGCCGCCGCGTGATCCTACTGACCTCAGTGGGGACAAGGGGGCGATAGGGTTCCGGAGTTCGCATCGGCACACGCGAGTTGAGCTGGAGCAATGGGGCATAGCGCGCGATCCGGCGAGTCGCGGAACCCCCGGCGACGGCACGAAGGCCCTGTTCCCATGACCTCGCCGCACGGTCGGTCACAGGGGACGGGGAATACGCGTAGGACTTCCATCCCGTTGGTACGGAATCATCACTGAGGGGGAGCAGCAGGTGAGCATGACGGCCTCCGCGGCAGCCACCGGAGGGGCACCCGGTACGGGAACTCCCGCCGGGGCGGGCACGGGTCTCGGTTTCTGCCGCGTCACCATCGTCGCGCCCGACAGTCGGATCGACGTGGCGCTGCCCGACGACATCCCGGTCGCCGACATCTATCCGGAGATCCTCAGGCTCTCCCAGCAGCGTCCTGCCGAGGGCGCACCCGTCGGCTACCACCTGGTCCGCCGGGACGGCACCGTCCTCGACAGCGCCCGCTCCTTCGCCGCCCAGCGCATCCTCGACGGCGAACTCCTCGCGCTGCGCCCGTTCTCCGAGTCGCTGCCGCCCGCCGTCTTCGACGACGTCTCCGAAGCGGTCGCCTCCGCCGTGACCAGCGAACGCACCTTGTGGAGCGGTGACTTGACGCGTGCGGCGGGCCTCGTCGGGGGAGGTGTACTGCCGGCTCTGCTCGCCTTCGTCGCCTGGACGGGCGACCCACTCCACGACATGAACAGCCTGCCCGGCATCCTCGCCGGCGTCGCCGGTGTCCTCCTGGTCGTCCTCGCCTGCGTGCGCGCCCGGGTCTACGACGACCGGGCCTCGGCCATCGCCTTGGGTCTCGGCGCCCTCCCCAACGTCGGCGTGGCCGGCTCGGGTCTTCTGCCGCTCGCCGACGGGCAGGGGATCGGCAGGCTCCAGTTCCTTCTCGCCTGCGCGGCGGTGCTGCTGGCCTCGGTCGTGCTCACCCTGTGCTCGCCGAGTGGGGACGGCCCGTTCGTCAGCTTCGTCGTCGCCTCCGCCATCGGCCTGCTCGCCGTGTTCGCGGCGATCCTCGCCGACTGGACGCCTTCCGAGACCGCAGCGCTGTGCGCCCCGATCGCCGTCGGAGGCCTGGCCTTCCTGCCGGGCCTGTCGATGCGCTTCGCCCGGCTCCCGATCGGCTTCGACATCCCGAACACCGCCCCGCGCAGCGCGTACGACACCGACCCCACCCCCCACGAGCCGGTCGACGCCGAGCGGGTCACCGCCAAGGCGCGGCGCGGACACGAACTCCTGGTCGGCCTGGTGGGCGGCTGCGCGCTGATTGCCGTGAACTCATCGGCGGTCCTCGGGTTCTCCTCGAACGTCTGGGCCCAGCTCCTCGCCCTCGCGACCGGCCTGGCCCTGCTGATGCGCGCCCACCTCTTCCGGTACACCGGCCAGGTGGCCCCCGTCCTGGCCGCCGGTCTCGCCTCTCTCGTACTGCTCGGCCTCGGGCTGGCGCTCAATCCGCCGCACTCGATGGTCCGCGAGGCTCTCACGGGCGACCGCACCGACCTCGACATCCGGACCATCTGGCTCGTCGCGGCGATCGCCGCGATGGCCGCGCTCGTCACGGCGATCGGCCTGATCGTCTCGCGCGGCGGCCTCACCCCGTTCTGGGGGCGCTTCCTCGAGATCGCCGAGGGCTTCGTGCTGCTGACCCTGGTGCCGCTGACCCTGGCTGTGTTCGACGTGTACGCGACGGTCCGCTCGATGACCGGCTGAGTCCCGACCCGCTTCCTTCGTCCATCGGATGGCGGCGGCCGCGGGCGCCGGGCTGCTGCGGGACCAGTTTCCCGCTCAGTCGGACACGCCGTCGACCGCCACGACGCAGAGCCCTGCGGATTCGACGGGCACTCGTCACTGGTCAGCGACGAGTGCCCGTCGACCCGGTCAGACCTTCCGTCACCCACCCGTCACTCAGGGGCAAGCCCCCCATTGCGGGGCGCCGGTTCCAGATCGAACTCCCCGTCCCGCGCCCCCAACACGAACGCCCGCCACTCCGCCTCCGTGTAGCGCAGCACCGTCTCCGGGTCCAGCGAGGACCGCATGGCCACCGCCCCCTCGGGCAGGTACGCGATCTCGACCCGCTCCTCGTGCTCCTCGGTGCCCGGCGCGCAGTGCCACTCGACACCGGAGATGTCGAGGGCGTAGAGCTCGTCCCGCTCCCGCTCCTTGCGTGCCTTGATCTCCTCAGCCGTCTCCGCCATCTCGCAGCGACCCCTTCCCGACATACGAACGATCCGAGCCCGCCCACCCTAGTGGCCGCCCCGGCCCCGCCCGGGAGGTTCGGGGACCAGGGCAAAGACGCCCCCGACCACCTGGTACCCTGGTCGACGGCCGTTTGTGTACGCACCCCCGGAGCCGATCGCTCTGGAGGCCGCGCCCAGCGGATCCCCGCCTTCCGAGTCAGGGAAGCTCCCCCGAGAAGCAGACCGGGGGCACTCGGTGGCTATCCACAGATTATGAGGAGTACGCGTGTCGCTCGACGCCGCTACGAAGAAGCAGATCATGGCCGAGTTCGGTACCAAGGAGGGTGACACCGGCTCCCCCGAGGTCCAGGTCGCTCTGCTGTCGCGTCGGATCTCCGACCTGACCGAGCACCTCAAGACCCACAAGCACGACCACCACTCCCGCCGTGGCCTGCTGATCCTGGTGGGTCAGCGTCGCCGCCTTCTCCAGTACCTGGCGAAGAAGGACATCCAGCGCTTCCGTACGCTGGTCGACCGCCTCGGCATCCGCCGCGGTGCGGCGGGCGCCAAGTAAGACGCCGTGAAGGGAGCGGTTCCCGGGAGAATCGGGACCGCTCCCTTTGCTGTACGCACGGGACTGTACGTGCGGAGTGTCACCACCCCTTTGTAGTGTGGTAGCACAACGCAATACGGACGACACAGCACGACAAGAAGAGGAGAGGCGCTCCAAGCCGCCGCCGGTCCTCGGTAGTGGCCCCCGGGGGAAGTGAGCCCCGGGTGCTTCGATCGAAGACCGGCCCGCACAGCACGGCGCGCATCTCCGCAACCGTCCCCCTGCCACACGGGCAGCCGGGACGAAGACGAGGAGAAAACGCTAGTGGAGAACGAGACCCACTACGCCGAGGCCGTCATCGACAACGGCGCCTTCGGCACCCGCACCATCCGCTTCGAGACGGGCCGCCTGGCCAAGCAGGCCGCCGGCTCCGCCGTGGCGTACCTGGACGACGACACCATGGTGCTGTCGGCCACCACCGCCTCCAAGAACCCCAAGGACCAGCTCGACTTCTTCCCGCTCACGGTGGACGTCGAGGAGCGGATGTACGCCGCCGGCAAGATTCCCGGCAGCTTCTTCCGCCGCGAGGGCCGTCCCTCCGAGGACGCGATCCTCACCTGCCGCCTGATCGACCGCCCGCTGCGCCCGTCCTTCAAGAAGGGCCTGCGCAACGAGATCCAGGTCGTGGCCACGATCATGGCGCTCAACCCCGACCACCTGTACGACGTCGTGGCGATCAACGCCGCCTCCGCGTCCACGCAGCTGGCCGGCCTGCCCTTCTCCGGCCCGATCGGCGGCGTCCGCGTCGCGCTGATCAACGGCCAGTGGGTGGCCTTCCCGACGCACACCGAGCTCGAGGACGCCGTCTTCGACATGGTCGTCGCGGGCCGCACCCTGGAGGACGGCGACGTCGCGATCATGATGGTCGAGGCCGAGGCCACCGAGAAGACGATCCAGCTGGTCAAGGGCGGCGCCGAGGCCCCGACCGAGGAGGTCGTCGCCGCCGGTCTCGAGGCCGCGAAGCCCTTCATCAAGGTCCTCTGCAAGGCCCAGGCCGACCTCGCCTCCAAGGCCGCCAAGCCCACCGGCGAGTTCCCGATCTTCCTCGACTACCAGGACGACGTCCTGGAGGCCCTCACCGCCGCCGTCAAGCCCGAGCTCGCCTCCGCGCTGACCATCGCCGGCAAGCAGGAGCGCGAGGCCGAACTGGACCGCGTCAAGGCGCTCGCCGCCGAGAAGCTCCTGCCGGAGTTCGAGGGCCGCGAGAAGGAGATCTCCGCCGCGTACCGCTCGCTCACCAAGCAGCTGGTCCGCGAGCGCGTGATCAAGGAGAAGAAGCGCATCGACGGGCGCGGACTCACCGACATCCGCACCCTGGCCGCCGAGGTCGAGGCCATCCCGCGGGTCCACGGCTCCGCCGTGTTCGAGCGCGGCGAGACCCAGATCCTGGGCGTCACCACCCTGAACATGCTCCGCATGGAGCAGCAGCTGGACACGCTGTCGCCGGTGACGCGCAAGCGCTACATGCACAACTACAACTTCCCGCCGTACTCCACCGGCGAGACCGGCCGCGTCGGCTCCCCCAAGCGCCGCGAGATCGGCCACGGCGCCCTCGCCGAGCGCGCCCTGATCCCGGTCCTGCCGACGCGCGAGGAGTTCCCCTACGCGATCCGCCAGGTCTCCGAGGCGCTCAGCTCCAACGGCTCGACGTCGATGGGCTCGGTCTGCGCCTCCACCATGTCGCTGCTGAACGCCGGTGTGCCCCTGAAGGCCCCGGTCGCCGGTATCGCCATGGGCCTGATCTCCCAGGAGATCGAGGGCGAGACGCACTACGTCACCCTCACCGACATCCTCGGTGCGGAGGACGCCTTCGGCGACATGGACTTCAAGGTCGCCGGCACCAAGGAGTTCGTCACCGCCCTTCAGCTCGACACCAAGCTGGACGGCATCCCCGCCTCCGTCCTCGGCGCTGCCCTCAAGCAGGCCCGTGACGCCCGCCTCCACATCCTCGACGTGATGATGGAAGCGATCGACACGCCGGACGAGATGTCCCCGAACGCCCCGCGGATCATCACCGTCAAGATCCCCGTGGACAAGATCGGCGAGGTCATCGGCCCCAAGGGCAAGATGATCAACCAGATCCAGGAGGACACGGGCGCCGAGATCACCATCGAGGACGACGGCACGATCTACATCGGTGCCGCCGACGGCCCCGCCGCCGAGGCCGCCCGCGCCACGATCAACGGCATCGCCAACCCGACGATGCCCGAGGTCGGCGAGCGCTACCTGGGCACGGTCGTGAAGACGACCACCTTCGGCGCGTTCGTCTCCCTGCTCCCCGGCAAGGACGGTCTGCTGCACATCTCGCAGATCCGCAAGCTGGCCGGCGGCAAGCGCGTGGAGAACGTCGAGGACGTCCTCGGTGTGGGCGCCAAGGTCCAGGTCGAGATCGCCGAGATCGACTCCCGCGGCAAGCTCTCCCTGATCCCGGTCATCGAGGGCGAAGACAACGATGAGACGAAGGACGACACCGACAAGTGACGTCGAGTAGCTCCAAGGCGACGGCCCGCACCTCCTCCGAGGCGCGGGCCGTCGCCCGTACCCAAACCCTCATCAAGGGCCAGAACGGCATCGGCACGGTCCGCAAAACCACCCTCCCGGGCGGCCTGCGCATCGTCACCGAGACCCTGCCCTCGGTCCGCTCCGCGACCTTCGGCATCTGGGCGCACGTCGGCTCCCGCGACGAGACGCCCGCGCTGAACGGCGCCACGCACTACCTGGAGCACCTGCTCTTCAAGGGCACGCACCGCAGGTCCGCCCTGGACATCTCCTCCGCCATCGACGCGGTCGGCGGCGAGATGAACGCGTTCACGGCGAAGGAGTACACGTGCTACTACGCACGCGTGCTCGACAGCGACCTGCCGCTCGCCATCGACGTCGTCTGCGACATGCTGACCGGCTCGCTCATCCTCGAGGAGGACGTCGACGTCGAGCGCGGCGCCATCCTCGAAGAGATCGCCATGACCGAGGACGACCCGGGCGACTGCGTGCACGACCTCTTCGCGCACACGATGTTCGGCGACAACCCCCTCGGCCGCCCCGTCCTCGGAACGGTCGACACGGTCAACTCCCTCACCGCCGATCGCATCCGCCGCTTCTACAAGAAGCACTACGACCCGACCCACCTGGTCGTCGCCTGCGCGGGCAACATCGACCACGGCAAGGTCGTGAGGCAGGTCCGCGCCGCCTTCGAGAAGGCCGGCGCCTTCAAGGACCTCACCGCCGAGCCCGTCGCCCCGCGCGACGGCAAGCGCGCCCTGCGCACCGCGGGCCGCGTCGAGCTGATCGACCGCAAGACCGAGCAGGCCCATGTCGTGCTCGGCATGCCGGGCCTGTCCCGCACCGACGAGCGCCGCTGGGCCCTCGGCGTGCTGAACACCGCCCTCGGCGGCGGCATGTCCTCCCGCCTCTTCCAGGAGGTCCGGGAGAAGCGCGGCCTGGCCTACAGCGTCTACTCGTACACCTCCGGCTTCGCCGACTGCGGCCTGTTCGGCGTGTACGCGGGCTGCCGGCCCTCCCAGGTGCACGACGTGCTGAAGATCTGCCGCGACGAGCT
Source organism: Streptomyces sp. NPDC006140 (assembly GCF_040628815.1). Classification (NCBI taxonomy): domain Bacteria; kingdom Bacillati; phylum Actinomycetota; class Actinomycetes; order Kitasatosporales; family Streptomycetaceae; genus Streptomyces; species Streptomyces sp. NPDC006140. The sequence goes on from NZ_JBEXTS010000006.1 coordinate 426,537, forward strand.
GGACCACGTCGCCGAGCACGGCCTCTCGGACGACGAGATCGGGCGCGCGATCGGCCAGCTCCAGGGCTCCACGGTCCTCGGCCTGGAGGACACCGGCGCGCTGATGAACCGTATCGGCAAGAGCGAGCTGTGCTGGGGCGAGCAGATGTCCGTCGACGACATGCTGTCCCGGATAGCCTCGGTCACCCCGGACGACGTCCGCTCGGTCGCCCGCGAGATCCTGGGACGGCGGCCCTCCCTGTCGGTCATCGGCCCGCTGAAGGACAAACAGGCGGCCCGCCTGCACGACGCCGTCGCCTGACAATCCCCCTGGTGAAGGAAGCACAAGAGATGAGCAAGCTGCGCGTGGCGGTCCTCGGCGCCAAGGGCCGGATCGGCTCCGAAGCCGTCCGGGCCGTCGAAGCCGCCGAGGACATGGAGCTGGTCGCCGCCCTCGGCCGGGGCGACAAGCTGGAGACGCTGACCGAGGCCGGCGCCCAGGTCGCGGTCGAGCTGACCACGCCCGATTCGGTCATGGCCAACCTCGATTTCTGCGTCGGCCACGGCATCCACGCGGTCGTCGGCACCACCGGCTGGACCGAGGAGCGCCTCGCGCAGCTGAACGGCTGGCTGACGAAGTCCCCGGAGACGGGCGTGCTCATCGCGCCGAACTTCTCCATCGGGGCCGTCCTCACCATGAAGTTCGCGCAGATCGCCGCCCCGTACTTCGAGTCCGTCGAGGTCGTCGAGCTGCACCACCCGAACAAGGTGGACGCCCCCTCCGGCACCGCCACGCGCACCGCCCAGCTCATCGCCGAGGCCCGCCGCGCCGCCGGCACCGCCCCCGCCCCCGACGCCACGGCCACCGCCCTCGACGGCGCCCGCGGTGCCGACGTCGACGGCGTCCCGGTCCACGCGGTCCGGCTGCGCGGACTCCTCGCCCACCAGGAGGTCCTGCTCGGCGGCGAGGGCGAGACCCTGACGGTCCGGCACGACTCGCTCCACCACAGCAGCTTCATGCCGGGCATCCTGCTCGGCGCCCGCCGCGTGGTGAGCACCCCGGGCCTGACCTTCGGCCTGGAACACTTCCTGGACCTGAACTGAGCCCCTGACCGTCATGCGCGCGAAGCTCTCCTACGCCCTCACGGCCGCCGTCCTGGTCGTCTACTTCGTCCTGGTCGGCAGCCGCGGCGTCCTGCTCATCGAGGCCGGCACGCCCCTCACCGTCACCTTCGGTGTCGCGGTGCTGATCCTGCCGGCCATCGGCGTGTGGTTCCTGTGGAAGAACACCCAGTTCGTCCGCAGGGCCAACGCCCTCGCCGCGGAACTCGACGCCGAGGGCGGTCTGCCCGTGGACGAGTTGAAGCGCACCCCAAGCGGCCGCATCGACCGCGACTCCGCCGACGAGGTCTTCGCCAGGCGCAAGGCCGAGACGGAGGCCGCTCCCGACGACTGGCGCACCTGGTTCCGCCTCGCCGTCGCCTACCACGACGCCCGCGACACCCCGCGCGCCCGCAAGGCGATGCAACGCGCGATCGCCCTGCACGACGGCAAGCAGCCCGAGGCCGCCTGAACTTCCGTCCCCTCATGCCGGCGGGGCCGGACCACGTACGGTCCGGCCCCGCCGGCATGAGAACGAGCAGATCAGCGCGGACCGTACTCCCCGGCCCACGCCTCCACCGAGTCGGCCGCCCGGTCGAAGGCCTCCGTGCGGCCCAGGAAGTCCGCGTTGTGCGTGGTCAGCAGCGCCGGCAGACCGTCCGCCGGCCGCCCCTGCCGCACGAGCAGCAGCGCCTGACCCTGCACCCTCCGGGGCAGTCCCAGCCAGCGCACGGGCTGCTGCACCGTACGCACCGAGGCGACCTGCTCCCAGGGGGCCGTACGCGTCGTGAGGAACCCGACGTGCCGCAGCCCGCGCGCGCTCACCCACACGCCCATGCGCAGCAGCCGCAGCGCCGCGGCGATGACGAGCAGCGCGAGAGCGAAGACCAGCCCGGCGGAGGCTGGTTCGGCCGTCGCCGCGATGATGACGGCGGCGAAGAGCACGAACGAGGCGAGCAGCAGCGCCAGCGCCGCCACCCCCACCCGCCAGGGCCCGGGCCGGTACGGCCGCCGCCACCGGTCACGGTCGTCGTAAGGGAGCGGAACGTCGTCCGCCGCCTCGAAAACGCGGTCGGCCGTCAGGAAGGGCAGGGGCACGGCTGGTCCTCACTCGATCCATGCGTGGGCTGTGCCCGGTGAGGCTACCGATCTGTGTCCCCGGTCACCACCGGCGGGGGGCCGGATGGAGTCACGGCCGACCCGGGGGTGCTTCAGCGCCTCTCGGACGCCTGCGACTGCTGAGGCTGGTTGGCCGAGTGGTCGGGCGACAGCGCGGGCGTCCCGATGACCAGGGACCCCACGAGTCCCGCCACGATGGTGAGCCCCATGAGCCATCGGCCGGCCATCTGGCCGACGGACAGCCGCTCACGCGGCGGGGGAGTGACATTGCTGCGGAACCTGTCGGCCTCGGCAACGAAGGCGAACGGTACGGGTTCACGCCGACCGGACATCAGGGGTGCGTCTCCCTTCGGAGGTGGAACGGATCACTTTCATCTGTAGAGACGAACGAACTCCCTCAGAGGTGCCCTGTTTCACCGACTTCATTGCGGCACGCCACCGATCGCACTGAATTGGCCGGGCCGTAGAGTGGCGTCGCCACACGACGAGATGGGAAGGCCCTGCCAACCGTGACCGACACCCCCGCCGACGACCTCAAGCCCAGCTACCGCAGCGATGTCACCGTCGAGCTGGTCAAGCACACCGCGTCCGACGCGGACGTCCTCTTCGCCGCCCGCGTCTCGACCCTCGGCGAGCAGTCCCTGGACGAGCTGAAGAAGGACCCCGAGCGTTCCAAGGGCCTGATCAACTACCTGATGCGGGACCGGCACGGCAGCCCCTTCGAGCACAACTCGATGACCTTCCTGATCAGCGCCCCGATCTTCGTCTTCCGCGAGTTCATGCGGCACCGCGTCGGCTGGTCGTACAACGAGGAGAGCGGCCGCTACCGCGAGCTCCAGCCGGTCTTCTACGTCCCCGACGAGTCCCGCAAGCTCGTCCAGGAGGGCCGCCCGGGCAAGTACGTCTTCGTGGAGGGCACCCGGGCCCAGCAGGAACTGGTCGGCCGGGTCATGGAGGACTCCTACCGCCAGGCGTACGAGGCCTACCAGGAGATGCTCGCCGCCGGCGTCGCCCGCGAGGTCGCCCGCGCGGTCCTCCCGGTCGGCCTGTACTCCTCGATGTACGCCACCTGCAACGCCCGCTCGCTGATGCACTTCCTCGGCCTGCGCACCCAGCACGAGCTGGCCAAGGTCCCGTCCTTCCCGCAGCGCGAGATCGAGATGGTCGGCGAGAAGATGGAGGCCGAGTGGGCCCGGCTCATGCCGCTCACGTACGCCGCCTTCAACGCGAACGGGCGCGTGGCGCCGTAACGCGCTCCCGTTCCCCGGCCAGGTACAGATGTACGGTTCAGCCGCGCGAAGTGTCCGTATTGCGGCATTTGGAGAAGTTCATCTAGCCTGATCAAACGGGTCCGGCACTGCTTGAACCCCCGAGCAGGCAGTGCCGGGCTCCACCTTTGTCACGACTTGTCGCCTGCCCCGAGGGCAGACCCGGTCCTGAGCAACGAGTAGCGTGTAACCCATGGCTCCGACCTCGACTCCGCAGACCCCCTTCGGGCGGGTCCTCACCGCCATGGTCACGCCCTTCACGGCGGACGGCGCACTCGACCTCGACGGCGCGCAGCGGCTCGCCACCCACTTGGTGGACGCAGGCAACGACGGCCTGATCATCAACGGCACCACCGGCGAGTCGCCCACCACCAGCGATGCGGAGAAAGCGGATCTCGTTCGGGCCGTCCTGGACGCCGTCGGCGACCGCGCCCACGTCGTGGCCGGAGTCGGCACCAACGACACCCACCACAGCGTCGAACTGGCCCGTGCGGCGGAGCGCACCGGCGCACACGGCCTGCTCGTCGTGACCCCGTACTACAACAAGCCCCCGCAGGAGGGCCTCTACCGGCACTTCAGGGCCGTCGCCGACGCCACCGGCCTGCCGGTCATGCTCTATGACATCCCCGGCCGCAGCGGCGTCCCGATCAACACCGAGACGCTCGTCCGCCTCGCCGAGCACCCGCGGATCGTCGCCAACAAGGACGCCAAGGGCGACCTCGGCCGCGCCAGCTGGGCCATCGCCCGCTCCGGCCTCGCCTGGTACTCCGGCGACGACATGCTGAACCTGCCCCTGCTCTCCGTCGGCGCGGTCGGCTTCGTCTCCGTCGTCGGCCACGTGGTCACCCCCGAGCTGCGCGCCCTGGTCGAGGCGTACACCTCGGGCGACGTCCAGAAGGCCACCGAGATCCACCAGAAGCTGCTCCCGGTCTACACGGGCATGTTCCGCACGCAGGGCGTGATGACCACCAAGGCGGCGCTCGCCCTCCAGGGCCTGCCCGGCGGACCTCTGCGCGCCCCCATGGTCGAGTGCGCGCCCGAGGAGATCGAGCAACTCAAGATCGATCTTGCCGCCGGCGGGGTACAGCTCTGACATCAGACTTCGCGCGGCCCCCCGCGCATGTGCTTCACAACTGAATAAGCGGGCCACCGGTGCCCGCACCACCCCACACACAACTGCTCATGCACGAACGTCACGCGCGCCACGTGCCCCACCGGTACGTGGCGCGTGTGGTGAGGAGAGTCTTTTGAGTCATCCGCATCCCGAACTCAGCTCGCCCCCGCCGCTCCCCGAAGGCGGCCTGCGAGTCACCCCGCTCGGCGGCCTCGGCGAGATCGGCCGCAACATGACGGTCTTCGAATACGACGGCCGCCTGCTGATCGTCGACTGCGGAGTGCTCTTCCCCGAGGAGGAGCAGCCCGGAATCGACCTGATCCTGCCGGACTTCTCGTCCATCAGGGACCGTCTCGACGACATCGAGGGCATCGTCCTCACGCACGGCCACGAGGACCACATCGGCGGCGTCCCCTTCCTCCTGCGCGAGAAGCCGGACATCCCGCTGATCGGCTCCAAGCTGACCCTCGCCCTCATCGAGGCCAAGCTCCAGGAACACCGCATCCGCCCCTACACCCTGGAGGTGGCGGAGGGGCACCGCGAGCGCATCGGCCCCTTCGACTGCGAGTTCGTCGCGGTCAACCACTCCATCCCGGACGCGCTGGCCGTGGCCATCCGCACCCCCGCGGGCATGGTGGTGCACACCGGCGACTTCAAGATGGACCAGCTCCCGCTGGACAGCCGCCTCACGGACCTCCACGCATTCGCACGCCTGAGCGAGGAGGGCATCGACCTCCTCCTCTCGGACTCGACGAACGCCGAGGTGCCGGGCTTCGTCCCGCCCGAGCGGGAGATCTCCAACGTCCTGCGGCAGGTCTTCGCGGGCGCCCGCAAGCGCATCATCGTCGCGAGCTTCGCCAGCCACGTGCACCGCATCCAGCAGATCCTGGACGCGGCGTACGAGTACGGCCGCCGGGTCGCCTTCGTCGGCCGCTCCATGGTCCGCAACATGGGCATCGCCCGGGACCTCGGCTATCTGAAGGTCCCGCCGGGTCTGGTCGTGGACGTCAAGACGCTCGACGACCTCCCGGACAGCGAGGTGGTCCTGGTCTGCACGGGCTCCCAGGGCGAACCGATGGCCGCCCTGTCCCGCATGGCCAACCGCGACCACCAGATCCGCATCGTCCAGGGCGACACGGTGATCCTGGCGTCGTCCCTGATCCCGGGCAACGAGAACGCGGTCTACCGCGTGATCAACGGCCTCACCCGCTGGGGTGCCAACGTGGTCCACAAGGGCAACGCCAAGGTCCACGTCTCCGGCCACGCCTCCGCGGGCGAGCTGCTGTACTTCTACAACATCTGCCGCCCGAGGAACCTGATGCCGGTCCACGGCGAATGGCGCCACCTGCGCGCCAACGCCGAGCTGGGCGCCCTGACCGGCGTCCCGCACGACCGCATCGTCATCGCCGAGGACGGCGTCGCCGTGGACCTCATCGAGGGCAAGGCGAAGATCTCGGGCAAGGTCCAGGCGGGCTACGTCTACGTCGACGGCCTCTCGGTCGGTGACGTCGGCGAGCCGGCCCTCAAGGACCGCAAGATCCTCGGCGACGAGGGCATCATTTCGGTCTTCGTGGTCATCGACTCGTCCACCGGGAAGATCACCGGCGGCCCGCACATCCAGGCCCGCGGCTCGGGCATCGAGGATTCCGCCTTCGGCGATGTGATTCCCCGGATCACCGAGGTACTCGAACGCTCCGCGCAGGACGGCGTGGTCGAACCCCACCAGATGCAGCAGCTCGTACGCCGCACCCTGGGCAAGTGGGTCTCGGACACGTACCGGCGCCGGCCGATGATCCTGCCCGTGGTGGTGGAGGTCTGACGACCTGTCGGGTCTGAGCCAGTGCCAACTGGGAGCGGGGCGCCTCGATTTGCATCGAGGCGCCCCGCTCCACTAGGTTTACAACTCCTCCCGACGGGGCACCCGGGCCAACTCAGGCACCAGGGGCCATGCCCGGCCGGGCCGGGAAATCCGACTCAGAACCTCTGATAAAGTCGGAACCGCCGGAAAGGGAAACGCGGAAGCGGGAACCTGGAAAGCACCGAGGAAATCGGATCGAGAAAAGATCTGATAGAGTCGGAAACGCA